>JBMZAX010000011.1:0-55865 GCA_049611805.1 Parvibaculales bacterium
ATCCTTAATCAACTTAAGGCTGTGCAAAAGGCATTAGCCTCTGTAGAGGCAAACATATTGGAAACCCATATAGAAAATTGCGTTGCACAGGCTATTTCAAGCCCCGACGACGCTCGGCAAAAAATAGCTGAATTAACCAAAATCATTAAAAGATAAAATCAAACCTAAGCCATTGAAATGATTGGCGCACCCGAGAGGATTCGAACCTCTGACCTCTGCCTTCGGAGGGCAGCGCTCTATCCAGCTGAGCTACGGGTGCTATAGGGGCGTTATAGCCAGTTCAGGGGTTTTTGGCTATCTCTGTCTTGCCGGCGGCGGCGTTCACAGCGTGGAGGGGCCGGTGAGCTTCATGAAAACGGTTTCGAGGTCGGCCCCTTCGCTGGCGAGGTCGGCAATTTCGATACCGCTATTTTGCACCAGCGCCAACACTTCGCCGGCTCCTTGCTGGCCCGGATTATATTGCACGGCCAATTGCCCGTCATCGCGCAGCGCGCAGCGCAGGCCGGCGATCACCGGTGCCGCTTCCAGTTGCGCGCCGGGGCGGATGATGAGGGTTTTATTGTCGATCTGCCGCAACAAATTGTCGGTCCTGTCGCAGGCAACAACCGCGCCATTGTCGATAATGGCGATGGTGTCGCATAATTCTTCGGCCTCTTCGAGATAATGCGTGGTCAGCATGATGGTGACGCCCTGCCGGTTCAAGTCGATGACATAATCCCATAGCTGGCGGCGCAACTCGATATCGACGCCCGCCGTCGGCTCGTCCAGAACCAGAACCGGCGGATTGTGCACCATCGCTTTGGCGACCAGCAGGCGGCGGCGCATGCCGCCCGACAGCGTGCGCGCATAGGCTTGGGCCTTGTCGGCCAGCCCCATGGCCGACAGAATTTCCCCGGTGCGCCGCTGTTTGCGCGGCACGCCGTAAAGCCCGGCCTGCAGCTCCATTATCTCGGCCGGTGTGAAAAACGGATCAATGCTCAGCTCTTGCGGCACAATGCCGATCGAGGCGCGCGCCTGACGCGGATTGGCATCGATATCGAAACCCCAAATATTCGCACTGCCGCCTGATTTGATGACCAGCCCGGCGAGAATATTGATAAAGGTGGATTTGCCTGCTCCATTGGGCCCAAGCAGGCCGAAAATGGCACCGCGCGGAATGTCCAGATCAATGCCCTTCAGCGCCTGTTTTGCGGGCTGGTTGCCGCCGGCCTTATAGGTCTTTTGCAGATTGCGCGCCGACAGCGCGATGGGCGGTTGCTGGGGGTTGTCCATGAAAAACTCCTGCCTCACATGTAACATTGCGCGCGGCGTTGGGCAAACACCCACACCGGATGTTGGGGACGGAATGCGGCGGCGGGTTTTTTCGCCCGTTAACTCTGCTAAAATTTATCCCGACTCGGTTGATGAAGGATTTCCCATGGCAGCGCGCGCAAAACTCGGTTCCGGCGATCATCTCTATCTGGTGGACGGCTCCGGCTATATTTTCCGCGCCTATCACGCCCTGCCGCCTTTGACGCGCAAATCCGACGGGCTGCCGGTCGGGGCGGTGTCGGGATTTTGCAATATGCTGGTCAAGCTGCTCGACGAAATGGACGGGGCCGAAACGCCGACCCATTTGGGCGTTATTTTCGATGCGTCGGGTCGCAGTTTCAGAAATGATATTTACGCCGATTATAAGGCCCACCGCCCGCCGGCACCGGAGGATCTGGTGCCGCAATTTCCCCTCGTGCGCGATGCGGTGCGCGCCTTCAACATTCCGGCGGTTGAGGAAGAGGGCTTTGAAGCCGATGATTTGATCGCAACCTATGCCGATGTGGCGGCCAAAGCCGGTGCGCGGGTGACGATTGTATCGTCGGACAAGGATTTGATGCAGCTTGTCGGCGGCACGGTCGACATGGTCGACACAATGAAAGACAAAAAGATCGATGTTGACGGCGTCGTGGAAAAATTCGGCGTCGGGCCGGAGCGCGTCATCGACGTGCAGGCGCTGGCGGGCGACAGTGTGGACAATGTGCCGGGCGTGCCGGGCATTGGCATTAAAACGGCGGCACAGCTGATCGACGAATATGGCGATCTGGACGCGCTCTTGGCGCGTGCCGAAGAGATCAAACAACCAAAGCGTCGCGAAAATCTCGTCAATTTTGCCGAACAGGCGCGCATCAGCCGCGAGCTTGTGACCTTGCGCCGCGATGCGCCCATGCCGGTTGCGCTCAAAGACATGGCGCGCGCCGCGCCGGTGGCGGAAAATCTGATGGGTTTTTTAAAGGCCATGGAGTTCAACACGCTGACGCGGCGTCTGGCCGAACGCTATGATATCGACGCCGATGCCTATGCGGCTTCCGAGGCGCTGGCTGCCAAGGCCGGTGCGGAAATCGGTGCGGAAGCCGGTTCAGAAAGAGTTGCAGAAGGCGGGATGCGCGCCCGCCCGCCCGCAGAGCTGCCGCCGCTCGATGTATCGGCCTATACATGCGTGACAAAGGCTGATGAGTTGCAGGACTGGGTGGCGCGCGCCTTGCGTAGCGGTGTTGTCGCCGTGGATACTGAAACCGACGGGCTGGACGCCATGCAGTGTCGGCTGGTCGGTATCTCGCTGGCCGTGGCGCCGGGCGAGGCGTGCTATGTGCCGCTGGCGCATGGGGCCGGAGACGGGCTGGATTTGGGTGCCGAAACGCCCGAACAGCTGGACGCGGAAACCGCGCTTGCCCTGCTGGCCCCGATGCTGGCCGATGCGTCGGTTTTGAAAGTTTTGCAAAACGCCAAATTCGACCTGCAAGTGCTGGGTCGCCGTGGTGTGTCGGTCGCACCGGTTGATGACACCATGCTGATTTCCTATGCGCTGGGGGCGGGTGCGCACAGTCATGGCATGGATGAATTGGCGCAACGGTTTTTGGACCACACGCCCATTTCGATCAAGGAATTTCTGGGGACGGGCAAAAACCAGATTACGTTCGACCGCGTGCCGGTCGATGAGGCGACCCGCTATGCGGCCGAAGATGCCGATGTCACGCTGCGCCTGTGGCTGCATTTGAAGCCGCGGCTGGCGGCAGAAGGCGTGGCGGGTGTTTATGAAAGCACCGAGCGCCCGCTGGCGCAGGTCATCACGGATATGGAGCGCGAGGGCGTGCTGGTTGACCGGGCGGTGCTGTCGCGCCTGTCGGGTGAATTTGCGCAGAAAATGGCCGCCATGGAAGATGAGATATTCGAGCTGGCGGGCGAGAAATTCAACATTGCCAGCCCCAAACAGCTTGGCGATATTCTCTTTGACAAAATGGGCCTGTCGGGCGGCAAGAAAACCAAAACCGGTGCCTGGGGCACCGGTGCCGATGTGCTGGAAGGGCTGGCCGAGGGGGGCAACACGCTGGCCGCCACTGTGCTGGACTGGCGCGGGCTGGCAAAACTCAAATCGACCTATACCGACGCGCTGCCGGATTTCATCAATCCGGATACGGGCCGCATTCACACCTCATATTCAATGGCCTCAACGACGACGGGCCGGCTGTCTTCATCCGACCCGAATTTGCAGAATATTCCGGTGCGCACCGAAGACGGGCGGCGCATTCGCACGGCGTTTGTCGCCGCGCCCGGCAATAAGCTGGTGAGTGCCGATTACAGCCAGATCGAGCTGCGCATATTGGCGCATATGGCGCAGATTGACAGCCTGCGCCAAGCCTTTGCCGACGGGCTCGACATTCATGCCATGACCGCCTCGGAAATGTTTGCCGTGCCGCTTGATGATATGACGCCGGATGTGCGCCGCCGCGCAAAGGCGATTAATTTCGGCATTATTTACGGCATTTCCGCTTTCGGTCTGGCCAATCAGCTAAGCATTTCGCGCAGCGAGGCGGCGGCCTATATCGATGCGTATTTTGAGAAATTTCCGGGCATTCGCGACTATATGGAGGCCACGAAAACCGAGGCCCGCGCGCAAGGCTATGTATCCACCCTGTTTGGCCGCAAAGTGCATTTACGCGAAATCAGCGCCAAAATTCCGGCACGGCGCGCTTTTGCCGAGCGTGCCGCCATCAACGCGCCGATACAAGGCACGGCCGCCGATATTATCCGCCGCGCCATGATACGCCTGCCGGAAGCACTGACCGGGCTTTCGAGCGCGCGCATGCTGTTGCAGGTGCATGATGAATTGATTTTCGAAGTGGCCGAAAAAGAGGCCGATGCGTTGATTTCCAGCGTGGTTTCAGTAATGGAAACCGCCTGCCAGCCACGGCTGACGCTCTCCGTGCCGCTGGTGGTCGATGCCTGCGCCGCAGATAATTGGGATGAGGCCCATTAGTATTACTAATTAATATCCAATATGGATAAATTAGGCGATTATGTTCTCAAGAATTATTAAAAATAATACTATTCAGCGGCCAAAGCAGCGGCACGAACATTATCATCGACATGATCGATGAATTTGGCGAAATTCTCGACAAACATGGCGACAAGCTTGGCGGCTTGCGCGTCATAAGCGTCCTTATCGGCCCACGTGTCGCGCGGGTTCAAAATGGACCCGTCAACGCCGGGCACTGATACGGGCACTTCAAAGCCGAAATTCTCATCCGTGCGGAAATCCACCGCGTTCAGGCTGCCATCCAGTGCGGCAGACAAAAGCGCGCGGGTTTCGCGGATTGGCATGCGATTGCCAATGCCATAGGCCCCGCCCGTCCAGCCGGTATTGACCAGCCAGCAGCTTGCGCTGTGTTCGGCAATGAGATCGCGCAGAAGATTGCCATATTCCGACGGGTGGCGCGGCATGAACGGCGCGCCAAAGCAGGTCGAGAAAGTGGCTTCCGGCTCGGTGACACCTTTTTCGGTGCCCGCGACTTTCGCCGTATAGCCGGAAAGGAAATGATACATGGCCTGGCTGGGCGTCAGCCGCGAAATGGGCGGCAACACGCCAAACGCATCCGCCGTCAGCATGATGATATTGCTGGGATGTCCGGCACGGCCCGTGTCGGAGGCATTCGGGATAAATGACAGCGGATAGGCACCGCGCGAATTTTCCGCCAGCGAATTGTCGAAAAAGTCCAGTTCGCGGGTTTTCGGGTCCATAACCACATTTTCAAGCACCGTGCCGAAGCGTTGCGTGGTGGCATAAATTTCGGGCTCGGCCTCGGCCGACAGATTGATCATTTTGGCATAGCATCCGCCTTCGAAATTGAAGACGCCGTTTTCCGACCAGCCATGCTCGTCATCGCCGACCAGAATGCGGTTCGGGTCGGCTGACAAGGTTGTTTTGCCCGTGCCGCTCAAACCAAAAAAGACGGCCGCATCGCCGTCTTTACTCACATTCACGGAACAGTGCATCGGCATGACGCGCTTGGCCGGCAAGGTGAAGTTCAACATGGAGAAGACCGATTTTTTCGTTTCCCCGGCGTAGGATGTGCCGGCAATCAGCACCATTTTGCGCTCGAAATTAACCGCAATGACCGTCTCGGTGCGGCTGCCATGGCGGTCGGGATCGGCTTTGAAGCTGGGGAAATTCATAATCACGAATTCCGGGTCAAACATGTCCAGTTCTTCCGGCACCGGCTCAATCAACAGATTTTGAATGAACAGCGAATGCCAGGCCAGCTCGGTGACGACACGCGTTGCCAAACGGTGTGTGGGGTCGGCACCGCCGAACAGGTCCTGCACCAGCAATTCCTTGCCCTCGGCATGGGCCAGCATGTCTTCCAATAGGGCGTCAAAATGCGCCGGTGTCATGGATTTATTATTGTCCCACCACACGCAATCTTCGGTAAACGCGTCGCGCACGATAAATTTGTCCTGCGCCGAGCGGCCCGTATGCTGGCCGGTTTTGACCAGAAGCGGCCCGTTGCCGGCTATTTCGCCTTCGCCGCGCGCCAGTGCCATTTCGTAAATTTCGGCAGGGCGCAAATTCCAGTGGACAGCTTTGGCTTTGCCAAGCCCTTGCCCGTCGATTCCATTTTTACTGATATGAAAGCCGCTCTGTTCCATCACGGATTGCTCCTTTTGCCGTCAATATCCCTCGCTACAGATGCGCGACTATATTAACAATGACGCATCAGTGCAAGCAGACTGCCACACGATAAACACATTTCATGTTAATGTTGTGGAGCGCTTGAAACAGCCTGTGGATCAGGTGTGTGAAACGCGCTGTGGGGCTTGAAAAACGGGATTGAAATTTAATGGCCGAGATTGTTCTGGTCGATGATGACGCCAATATTCTGGCCTCGGTGCGTATCGCTCTGGAGGCTGATGGCTTCCGTGTGCGCAGCTATACGGACGGACACTCGGCATTGGCCGCGCTCGAAGCCCAGCCCGCCGATATTGGCGTGTTCGACATTAAAATGCCACGCATGGACGGGCTGGAACTGCTGCGAAAATTGCGCCAAACCAGCACAATGCCTGTGGTTTTTCTCACCTCCAAGGATGACGAGATCGACGAAGTGTTCGGTCTGAAAATGGGCGCCGACGACTATATCACCAAGCCGTTTTCGCAACGGCTTTTGATCGAGCGCATCCGTGCCGTGCTTCGGCGCAGCGCGGCGCGCACCGAAGCGCCGGCGGCGACATCAAAATCCGCCATCAGTCAGGGGCATTTGCATCTCGACCATGAACGCCATGATTGCCTGTGGAAAAACCGGCCGGTCAATCTGACCGTCACCGAGTTTTTGATCATTGACGCGCTGGCCCAGCGACCGGGTGTGGTAAAAAGCCGCGACTCGCTGATGGATGCGGCCTATGATGATCAGGTCTATGTCGATGACCGCACGATTGACAGTCATATTAAACGTCTGCGCCGCAAATTCCGCGCCGTCGATGGCTCTTTTGACGCCATCGAAACGCTTTATGGTGTCGGCTACAGGTATAAAGCGTCATGACACCGCCACGAAAGCGTGAGGGCACACAGCGCCGCCGCCGATTGCTGGCGCGCCTCATCGGTCTCAATATGTTGGGGCTTATTATTCTCGCAGGCGGTTTTCTGGTCTTGTCGGAATCGCGGCAATTTCTCACCAATGCCTATAAGCAAAGTCTGGAATCCCAGGCGCGCATTGTTGCCGGTGCGCTGAGCCAAACCGTTATCAACCGCAATTTCCAGTTTTTTGACCCGTCACTGTTCGGGCCGATGATTGGCGGGCGCGACGGCCCCGATTGGGAGATTCGCGAGGCCACGAAAATCATGCGCCAGGTTGCATCCGTTACCAATGCGCGCATTCGCCTTTACGGGCGCGACGGAGCGCTGGTGCTGGACAGCGCCCATATGGACCGCTCCATAAATGTCATATCGCGCGCGCTGCCGCCGCTGCCCGGAACCTCCGTACGCGAGGATTGGCCGCGGCGCATTGCGTCTGCGGTGCGCGGTGTTTTTCGGCGTGAAAAACCCGTGCTGACGGAGGTGAGCGCGGCGGAAGGGTATAATCTGCCCGAAGTGGTGTCGGCCATAAAAGGGCGCGCGGCCAGTCTGCAAAGACAGAATCAGGATGGCGCGGATATTCTGACGGTGGCCGTGCCGGTGCAGGGCTATCGCGCGATTATCGGCGCGCTGATGGTGTCGACACGACCGGGCGAGATCGATGCGATTATTCAGGCCGAACGCCGCGTGGTCATTGAACTGGCGCTCATTGCGCTTTTGGTCAGCCTGATGACCTCGCTCCTGCTGGCCAGCACGATTACCGAGCCGGTGCGCAAGCTGGCCCGTGCCATGCGCGTGTTCAACCGCGCCTCGCCCACCCTGCCGGGGCTTGAGACCATTCCCGACCTGTCGCGGCGCGGCGATGAAATCGGCGATCTGTCGGTGGCTTTGCGCGAAATGACCGAACAATTGCTGGAGCGCATCAACACAATCGACCGTTTCGCGGCCGATGTTGCCCATGAGTTGAAAAATCCGCTGACCTCGTTGCACAGCGCCGTACAATCGCTCGAAACGGCGACCAGCCCCGAACAGCAAAGCGAGATGAAACGCATTATCCAAAATGATGTGCAACGCCTCAATCGCCTGATTTCCGACATATCCAACGCCACGCGGCTGGATGCCGAGTTAAACCGCGGCGAATCCGCCCCGTTTGACTTGGCTCCGCTTGCCAATGAAATTGGTGCGGCACTGGCACCCGGCATTGGCGAGGCAAACAATATCACACTGATCACCAGCGCCGACCGGCCCGCCCCCGTCATTGCCCAAAAGCCGCGCATTGCCCAGATTATCGACAATCTGGTTTCCAATGCGGTGTCTTTCACCCAAAGCGGCGGAAAGGTTTATCTCCGCGTGCTGGTGGGGGACGATGCCGTCAGACTGATTGTGGCCGATGAAGGCCCCGGCATTGACCCGGAAATGACCGAACGCATTTTCGAACGCTTTTACAGCGACCGTTCGCGCGCACCGACCACGCCGACCGCGCAAGACCTGCCGGCCAGCGGGCATTCGGGGCTGGGCTTGAGCATTTCGCGCCAGATTGCCCGCGCGCATGGCGGCGATTTGGTGGCCAACAACCGGCCGGATGGGGTCGGTGCCTTTTTCACGCTTGTTTTGCCGCGCGACAAAAGCCCAAACTCATGACACGCGCGCAAGACACCAAGGCCGGGCAACCCGAAACCAAACCGGAAAAAAAACCGGAGAAAAAATCGGCGACCGTTCACGCCACGGCCATTTCATTGCCGGCCGGCGGGGTGTTGCTCACCGGCCCGTCCGGGGCCGGCAAATCAAGCCTTGCCTATCGTTTGATTGCGCGCCATGCCGCGCGCCTTGTGGCAGATGACCGCGTGCGTCTGGTGGCGCATGAAAACGCGCTTTATGCCGAGCCGCCCGCGCGCCTTGCAGGTCTCATGGAAGTGCGCGGCATCGGAATTTTGCGGATGGATTATCTGGCGCGCGCGCAGCTTGACCTTGCCGTCGATCTGGTAGCGGCAGACGCCGTGCCGCGCATTGCCGAACCGCATTATCTGGAAAGCACGGGCCGCCATTTGCCACTCATCCGCCTGCATGCGTTTGACAGCGACATTCACGCCAAAATCGATTTGGCGCTCACCCATATCGCCGCCGGCGGGTTTCGCGAAGACGGCATATATGGCTAGGCGGCATGTGCGCGATAAGGCTTGTCACGGGCCCAAGCAAACGGCACATTGAAAATGAAACATTGAGGGTGCATTTTGTTCCTATTGGGCATTAAACGGGGAATGACATAAATGATAGGCATGGTTTTGGTCACACATGGGGCGCTGGCAGAAGAATTTCGCGCCGCGCTCGAACATGTTGTCGGGGCGCAGGAAAACCTCGCCACCATCTGCATCGGGCCCGATGATGATATGGAAAAGCGCCGCGAAGATATTGTTGATGCCATTGTGAGGGTCGATACGGGCGACGGCGTTGCCCTGCTCACCGACATGTTTGGCGGCACACCGTCCAACCTCGCCATTTCACTGCTCGAAAAGGACAAGGTCGAAGTCGTGGCCGGCATCAATTTGCCGATGCTGATTAAGCTGGCCAGCATTCGTGACAGCGAACCGCTCAATGTGGCGGTGCTGGAAGCCAGAGACGCGGCGCGCAAATATATCTCCGTCGCCAGCGAAGTTCTTGCCGGCAGCCAAGAGTAGAAACCCCGTGATTGAAACAAAATTGACGATCGTCAACCGGCGCGGCCTGCATGCGCGGGCCTCGGCGAAATTCGTGAAATGCGCCGAGGGGTTTCAGGCCGAAATTCATGTGCGCAAAGATGATGATGTGGTCGTCGCAACCTCGATCATGGGTCTGATGATGCTGGGCGCAAGCCTTGGTTCGCAAATCACCCTGCAAGCAACCGGGCCCGATGCCGAAGATGCACTGGCCGCCCTCACCCGCCTTGTCGAGGACAAGTTCGACGAGCATTGAGGGCCGGAAGGCTGATTTGCAACAGGAGCCTATCACAATATAAAGATTTCTTTATATGTTGTTGCACAGCGCGGGCTTGGCTGTTAAAACCAACACAATTGAAAAGAGGATAGCTATGACCGCAGACTATAAAGTTGCCGATATTTCATTGGCCGATTGGGGCCGCAAGGAAATCGCCATTGCCGAAACGGAAATGCCGGGCCTGATGGCCTTGCGCGATGAATATGCCAATGAACGCCCGCTGGCCGGTGCCCGTGTGACCGGTTGCCTGCACATGACAATCCAGACGGCGGTGTTGATCGAAACGCTGACGGCGCTGGGTGCCGAAGTGCGCTGGTCGTCATGCAATATTTTCTCGACACAAGACCACGCCGCCGCCGCCATTGCCGAAACCGGCGTGCCGGTATTTGCCTGGAAAGGTGAAACGGAAGAGGAATATTGGTGGTGCGTCGAGCAGACGCTGACCGGCCCTGACGGCTGGCGGCCGAATATTCTGCTGGATGATGGCGGTGACCTGACCCAGCTGGCGCATGAAAAATACCCCGAAATGCTCGTTGATTGCGTCGGCGTGTCGGAAGAGACAACGACGGGTGTTTTGCGGCTTTACGAAATGGCCAAAGAAGGCACGTTGAAAATTCCGGCCATCAATGTGAATGACAGCGTAACCAAGTCGAAATTCGACAATCTATATGGTTGCCGCGAAAGTCTGGTCGATGGCGTGAAACGCGCCACAGATGTGATGATGGCGGGTAAAATTGCCGTTGTTTGCGGGTTTGGCGATGTCGGCAAAGGTTCCGCCGAAAGCCTGCGCTCGCAAGGCGCGCGCGTGATGGTGACAGAGGTCGACCCGATTTGTGCGCTGCAGGCGGCGATGGAAGGTTATGAAGTGACCACGATGGAAGATGCCGCCGCGGTCGGCGATATTTTCATCACCGCCACCGGCAATATGGACATCATCACGCTTGACCATATGCGCGAGATGAAAGACCGCGCCATTGTCGGCAATATCGGGCATTTTGACAGCGAAATTCAGGTCGCCGCGCTGAAAAATTATCAGTGGCACAATGTCAAACCGCAAGTCGACGAAATTGAGTTTCCCGACGGCAAGCGGATTATTTTGCTGGCCGAGGGCAGGCTGCTGAATCTGGGCTGTGCCACGGGGCATCCAAGTTTTGTGATGAGTGCATCCTTCACCAATCAGGTTCTGGCGCAAATCGAACTTTGGCAAAATAGCGATAAATATGAGCGTCAGGTTTATGTGCTGCCAAAGCATCTGGACGAAAAAGTTGCCCGTCTGCACCTAGGCAAGCTCGGTGCGAAATTGACCGAATTGAGCACCGAACAGGCCGATTATATCGGCGTCGGCAAGCAGGGCCCGTTCAAGCCGGAACATTATCGCTATTAAAGGCGGCTTGCCGCGCCGGTTCGCGCAAAGTACAACAATTTGCATGGATACAGGCGATCAGAGCGATCTCGTCATTGATGCAGACAATGAGTTTGCGTTGCAAAGATGCGCGTGCTGGCTTGCCGAGATATGCCGGCCCGGAGAGCTGTTCTTTCTGTCGGGTGAGCTTGGCGTGGGCAAAACCACGCTGGCGCGCGCCTTTATTCAGGCACTCACTGATGCCGATAGGGTGGTGCCCAGCCCCAGTTTCACCCTTGTCCAACCCTATGACACGGTGAAGGGCGCGCTTTTGCATGTCGATCTCTATCGCATTTCGCAACCGGACGAAGTGTATGAGCTGGGGCTGACGGATCATCACACAAATGACCCGGCGGGCGCGCAGGTTGAGCCCATCATGCTTGTCGAATGGCCCGAACATGGCGCGCATGTTCTGCGCAAGCCCGATTTTACCGTCGCAATCACGCAAATCGGAACGAGCGACCGACGCCGGCTTCGCATCACGGCGAAAACGCCTGCGCGCCTTGAGGCCCTGGCCGCCATCCATGCGCGTGAAACCCGCCTTGTGACATTTCTTGCCAATGCCGGATGGTCGGGCGCGACCGTCACGCGCCGCCAAATCGCCGGTGATGCTTCAACGCGTCGCTATGAGAGGCTGCACCGAACCGATGAGAAGCCCGAAACCGCCGTGCTGATGGACTGGCGCGCGGGCCCCGACGGGCCGCCGGTGGTTGACGGGCAGAGCTATTCAAAACGCGCGCATCTGGCCGAGGCCGCCGACGCTTATTGCCGAATCTCGCGCCATCTCGCCGATTGTGCGGTCGGTGTGCCGCACATCTACAAGGCTGATGAGGGAGACGGCTTTGTGCTGCTGGAAGACCTTGGCACGCGCACACTCGATGTCATGGCGCGTGAAAATGATGATGATCTGCCCGCCTTTTATCTGGAGGCGATCGAAACGCTCATTCACCTGCACAAGGCGGGCGCCCCCGATTTTCTCCATGCCTATGACGGCGATGTCATGGCGGTTGAGACCGGCCTGTTTCTGGACTGGTATCTGCCCGACCGGGGCCTTGAAATTGCCGCGCCCGCACGCCGGCAATGGATGGATATGTGGCACGCGCTGGCACGTTTGGGCGACAGCGAAGCGCCGGTATGTGTGTTGCGCGATTTTCACAGCGTCAATCTTTTGTGGCAGCCGCACAAGCAGGGGCGTCATCGTATCGGCGTGATTGACGTGCAGGACGCGCTGGCGGGTCCGGCGGCATATGATGTGGTCTCTCTATTGCAGGATGCGCGTATTGATGTGCCGCGACCTGTATCCGATAGATACCTGAACCATTATGTAGAGCGGCGTTTTGGTGCGGATGCGGATTCCGCGCGCCGGTTTCGCGAAGCATTCGCCATTTTGGGCCTGCAGCGCAATTTGAAAATTGCCGGCATATTTGTCCGTCTGGCCTTGCGCGATAACAAGCCGCAATATCGGGCGCATTTGCCGCGTATCTTGAATTATGTTGAAACCAATTTGCGCCATGAGGCGGCCGCCCCTGTGCGCCGCTGGCTGGAAACACATGCTCCCGATTGGGCCGACCGGACGCATGACCCGCAGGAGCCCGCCTGATGTCGGCACCGATAACCCGCGCCATGGTGCTGGCGGCCGGGCTTGGAACGCGCATGCGCGCGCGCGCCGAAGACCCGCCAAAGCCGCTTACGGAAATTGCCGGCCGGACATTGCTCGACCGTCTGCTCGATCGTCTGGAAGCGGGGGGAATGACCCGCATTGTTATCAATCTGCACCACAAAGCCGAGCGCATTACCCGACATCTGGCGCAACGCGACGGTGTTGAGATCGTTTTTTCCGACGAGCGCGCGCGCCTTTTGGAAACCGGTGGCGGGGTCAAAAAAGCCCTGCCGCTTCTGGGAGATGAGCCATTTTTTGTCTGCAATGGGGACATTCTCTGGCAGGAAAATGCCGATATTCTGGCCGCATTGCGCACGCAGTTTGATGCGCGCCGCATGGATGCGCTGCTGATGCTGGCACCGCTTGCCGCCTGCACCGGATATGACGGGCAGGGCGATTTTGACCGGCATGGGGATGGCAGGTTGACGCGGGCGCGCGGCGCGCAAGCGGCTTTTGTTTTCGGCGGGGTGCAGATTTTGTCGCCTGCCGCTTTTGACGCGACGCCGGAGGGTGCGTTTTCCCTCAACCATATTTATGACAGCGCCGCCGCGACGGGCAGGCTTTATGGCGCGGTGCTGGACGGGCGCTGGATGCATGTCGGCACGCCCGAAGGCGTGCGCGCGGCACAAGCGGTTCTGGCTGCCGGCAGTACGGATTAAACGCGCTTCCGGCGGCTTGATTAAACGCGCCTCCGGCGGCTGTGATATAATGGCCGAATGCCCGATTCTTCCAGCCCGCGCCTGTTTACCATTGCGTCCGGACAGCATTTTTTGAACACGCTGGCCGCCGCACTGATTGATGAGGGCGCGCGCAACGAGCTTTTTCCGAACCGGACCTTGGAAGATATTTTGCTGCTCTTGCCGACACGTCGGGCGGTGCGCGAAATTTCCGGCATTTTTCTGGAACTGGCGCAGGCGCGCGGCCGCGATGCGATTTTACTGCCCGAAATTTCCACGCTCGGCGACATTACCGAAACCGGCTATGAAACCGCGATGCTGGGCGAATTGAGCGCCGATGCGCTGGAAGAGCCGCCCCAAATCGCTCCGCAGGAACGCCATTTCCAGATGATGAACATGATTGCGCGCTGGGCTGACGCCGGCGGGGTGAAGCTCGATACGGGGCGCATGTCGGCATTGGCGCGCGAATTGGAAACCCTGCTCGACAATGCCCAGAACGAGCAGGTGGATCTGGCCGGATTATCCGACCTTGTGCCGGACGAATTGGCCGATAATTGGCAGCAAACGCTGGAGCATTTGTCGATCATCACGCAGTCATGGCCGCTCTATCTGGAAAGCCAGCAACGCCTTGACCCGACAGACCGCCGCAACCGGCTGATGGCGCGACTGGCCGATAATTGGCAAAACACCCCGCCAAATCAGGCAATTGTCGCCGCCGGTTCAACCGGTTCCATTCGCGCCACGGCGCAATTGCTGAAAGTTGTGGCGCATTTGCCCGAAGGCTGTGTTGTGTTGCCGGGGCTCGACACGCATATGCGCGCGCAAGCGCATGAAAAATTGCGCCATGATGCTGCCCATCCCCAATCGGCTTTGGCGGCATTGTTGCACGAGATGAAAGCGGCCCCGGGGGATGTCGCCGACTGGCCGGGCAGTCATCCGGCGCGGCCACGCACGCGACATATTTTGACCGCGCTTAATCCGGTGCCGTTAACGGCGGATTGGGTGTCGGAAAAACCTGTTCCTGACGGGGCGGGTAAAGGGGAGGGTAAAGGGGAGAGTCAAAGCGATGGTGACGGGGATGGCGACCCGGCAATTGCACAAGACATGTCCGGCATGGCCCTGCTTGAGGCACCCGACCCGCGCGCCGAAGCCGGTGCCATTGCGCTGGCCATGCGCGGCGTGCTGGAAACGCCGGGCAAAACGGCGGCGCTGGTGACACCCGACCGGCGGCTGGCGCGGCGGGTTGCGGTTGAGTTGCGACGCTGGAACATAGATGTCGACGATTCCGCCGGCCGCGCGCTTGCCAATACGCCGCTGGCGCAATTCATGCGGCTTGTGAATGATATGTGCGCCCGCAATTTCGCGCCCGTGCCGCTTCTGGCCGTGCTCAAGCATCCGCTGGCATGTCTGGGGCGCACGCGCGGGGCGTTGCTGGCAGATGTGCGCCGGCTGGAACGCAAATTTTTGCGGGGGCCGCGCCCCGGCGGTGGGCTTGCGGGTTTGCAAGGCTTGGTGAACAGCAATAGGGATGATGATGGTGATGCGGGCCCCCGCGCGCTGCTGGCAGAGCTTGACCGCGCCGTGCAACCGCTGGTCGACCTGCCCGATCCGGCCGCCCTTGATGCGCGCCTTGATGGGCTGGAAGCGGCATGTCGCGCGCTAATGGCGCGGCCCGATACGCCCGCCGATACGGTTCTGGAAGCCGACCCGCATGGGGCAGACATGGCCGCATTTTTCGAAGGCTTGCGCGAACATGCGGGCCTTTGCGTGGCCATTCCGCAGCAAGACTGGCCGGCGCTGTTCGATTTGTGGGTGGCGCGCCCCGTGGTGCGCGACCCGCGCCCGCGCGAAAGCCGCTTGTATATTTGGGGTTTGCTGGAAGCGCGCCTGATGCAGGCCGATCTGATGGTGCTGGGCGGGCTGAATGAGGGCGACTGGCCCAAACTGCCCGAAACCGGGCCTTGGCTGTCGCGCCCGATGCGCGCGCAATTGGGCCTGTCTGCGCCCGAACGCCGTATAGGCCAGGCCGCGCATGATTTTGTGCAGGCCGCCAGTGCGCCGCAGGTTTTGCTGACCCGCGCCGGAAAAATAGACGGCACGCCGACGGTCGCCGCGCGCTGGTTGCGGCGCATTGAGACTTTGTGCGGAAAACTGCCGCGCGATGAAGGCAACCGGCTTTTGGAAATCTGGTCGGCACTCGACACGGGCCCGGATGCGCCCAAACCTGTTGCGCGCGCGCAATATGCGCCGCCCGTGTCAGCGCGGCCCGCGCAATTATCCGTGACACAAATCGAAACGCTGATCCGCGACCCTTATGCGCTTTATGCCCGAAAAGTGCTGGGTTTGCGCGAATGGGAGCCGGTGGACGGCCCGCTTCTGGCGACCCATCGCGGCACGTTTTTGCATGCGATTTTTGAAAATCTGGTGCGCGACCATGGCGGCGGTTTTCCCGAAGACATGCCCGCCGCACTCATGGGCACGGCGGAAAAACTCGCCGGAGAAATGCCCGGCGGGGCGATGGTGCTGGATTTCTGGCGTGCGCGCCTGCTCGCGCTGGCCGACTGGTTCGCCACTTATGAGCGCGACCGCGCATATCCGGCAACCAAAGTGTGGGTCGAGGCGGTGGGCGCATTGCAATTGCAGATTGCCGGCGCACCCTTCACGCTGACCGCCAAGGCCGACCGCATCGACAGGCGCGCCGACGGCACTTACCGGATTATTGATTATAAAACCGGCCAGCCCCCGACCCAGCGCGCGATCGACAATCATATTGCCGTGCAAATGACGCTTGAGGCGGCGATGGCCGAGCGCGGCGCGTTTGCCGATGAAGGGGTGCGCGCGGGCGCGGTTTCGGATGTTGAATATCTGCAATTATCGGGTCGCTATCCGCCGGGGCGGGCGCGCGCCGTCAAGCTTGAGGACGGTTTGTTCGATGCAACGCTTGAAAGCGTCGAAAACCTCATTGCCGCTTATCGCGAGGCCGACAAGCCCTATATCTCGCACGCCCGGCCCAATCTCATCACTTTTGAAAGTCGCTATGACCATCTCGCCCGCGTCGATGAATGGCGCGCCAATATGCGCGGCGGGGAAGACACATGAAGCCGGTCGCGCAAGCTTCCGCTTCGGCCTGGGTGAGTGCCAATGCGGGCTCCGGCAAAACTTATGTGCTGGTGACGCGGCTGGTGGCGCTGATGCTTTCCGGCGTGGCACCGGAAAAACTTCTGTGCTTGACCTATACGCGCAGCGCTGCGGCGGAAATGCAGGAGCGGTTGTTTGCGCTTTTGTCCGACTGGACGCTGATGCCGGATGCGAAACTTGCCGCGGAAATCGAAGCGCGCCTTGAAATGACGCCGGATGCGCAAACCCTGCGGCTGGCGCGGACGCTGTTTGCCCGCGCGTTGGAAACGCCGGGGGGCTTGCGCATTCAGACGATTCACGGATTTTGCGAGTCTGTGCTGAAACGCTTCCCGATTGAGGCCGGCCTGTCGCCGCAGTTCAAATTGCTGGACGAGCAGCAGGCGCGCGCCATGCAGGCCGACCTCGTGCGCGCGCAGATTAACACTGACGATCCGGCGCGGCGCGCCTCGATCGCGCGGCTCACGCGCCATCTCGCCGAAGATGCGATGGCGCGGCTGGCGGGGGATATTCTCACGCATCGCGACAAGTTTCCCGCCAATGAGGCGATAGAGGCGCGGCTGGAAAAAATCGCCCGGTCGATGGATTTGCCGGATTGGGCTTTTGATGTCGAAGCGCTTTTGCGCGCCCATGCCGAAGCCTATCTGCCGGAGGTGGCGCCCTTCATTGAGGCATTGTTGCAAGCATCGGCCAAGTCAGACCGCGCGCAAGGCGAACGGCTGGAAAACTGGGCCACGCGCGCACGCGACGGCGCGCATGCCGGCGCATGGCCGTTTCTCGAAAGCGTTTTCATGACCAAGGAGGGAAAACCCCGCGCGCGGCTTGTAACAGCCGCATTTGCGGGCGCGCACGCATCCGTCGCCGAGGCGTTGATGCGTCAGGGCGATGAGGTTGCATTGCTGCGCAATCGTCTGAATGCGGCGCAGGCGCTGGCGCTGACGGGCGATATTTACCGCTTTGCGGCTGACCTCATCACCGCTTACGAGACGGCAAAAACCCGCCTTGGCGTGCTCGATTATGATGATTTGATTGTCTACACCAACCGCCTGCTCAGTTCGCGCTCTGCGACGCAATGGGTTTTGTTCAAAATCGACCGCGGCCTAGAGCATATTCTCGTGGACGAAGCCCAAGACACCAGCCCGGCCCAGTGGCAGGTTATTGCCGCGCTGGCGGAGGAGTTTTTTGCCGGAGATGCGGCCCATGCCGAGCCGCGAACCGTGTTCGCCGTCGGTGATGAAAAGCAGTCGATCTACAGTTTTCAGGGGGCCGACCCGGCGGGGTTTGAAAAAATGCGCGCGCATTTTGCCGAGAAAACAGAGGCTGGGGGCGGCACGATGAATTTTGTGCCGCTGATTGAGTCGCGCCGCTCTGCGCCCGAAATTCTGGCTGCGGTGGATTTGGTGTTTGCCGACCCCGCCCGCGCCGAGGGGCTGATGGCCGCGGGCACGCCGGTTCACCACCTTGCCCACCGCGCGAAAGACGCCG
Source organism: Parvibaculales bacterium (assembly GCA_049611805.1). Lineage (GTDB taxonomy): Bacteria > Pseudomonadota > Alphaproteobacteria > RS24 > RS24 > UBA7378. The sequence continues at coordinate 18,207 of JBMZAX010000011.1, forward strand.
GCTATGTCGAGCTGTGGGAGCCCGAAGCGGTGGAGACACCCGATGCGGATTTGCAAATTTGGGAAGTGCCCGATACGACGCCGGATGAAACCGCGCGGCGCAAACTTGCCCGACGCATTGGTGCGAAAATTTCCGGCCTGATCAATGCGCCCGACAGTCAGATAACGCCGGGCGATATTCTAATTCTCGTGCGCCGCCGCGATGCTTTTGTCGAAGACATGATACGCGCCCTCAAACAACAGACCCCGCCGATTGAGGTGGCCGGTGCCGACCGCATGAATGTTATGGCGCAAATTGCGGTGAAAGATTTGCTGGCGGGCGCGGAGTTTGCCCTCAACAGTGATGATGATATGGCGCTGGCCTGTTTTTTGCGGTCGCCGCCGGGGGGGCTCGGCGAGGATGATTTGTTCGCTCTCGCGCATGGGCGGCAGGGCAGCCTGTGGCGGGCGCTGGTTGAAGCTTCTGACGCTGAAAATGCCGCACCTGTTTTGCGCACTGCGCGCCGGCGGCTCGACTGGTTGCGCCGCGAGGCGGATTATTTGCCGCCTTATGATTATTTTGCGCGGTTTTTGAGCGAGCAGGGCGCTCACGCGGCACTGAGCGCGCGCCTCGGCGTTGAGATTAACGACCCGATCGGTGAATTGCTGAACCTTGCGCTGGCCTATGAAAGCCAGCAGGCACCCTCGCTTCAGGGCTTTTTGCACTGGCTGGCGCAAGGCGAACAAAGCCTCAAGCGCGATATGGATGTGCAAACCCACGCCGTGCGGGTGATGACGGTGCATGGGGCCAAGGGGCTGGAAGCGCCAATTGTGTTTTTGCCCGACACGTGCGCCAATCCCGTCGGGCATCGCCCGCAAAGCGCAGGGCTTTATTTTGCCGCTGACGGCGATGTGCTGTGGCGCGCCAATGCCGATATTCGCGATGATTATGGCAAAGCATTGCAAGAGCGTCTTGATGCCGACAATCTTAAGGAATCGCGCCGCCTGCTCTATGTCGCCATGACGCGCGCGCGCGACCGCCTCTATGTCGGGGGCTATTTGAACAAGCGCGGCACGCCGCCAGCTGCCGATAGCTGGTATGCCTATTTGCAGGCAAGTTTGGCGACAGATGACAATAAGCGCGAGGATGGCGAAGGGCGCACCATCTGGTCGCTGGGTGATGAGGCGCGTGCAGGCCCGCAACGTGATGCGCCGGCTGAACCGCCCGCGCAACCGCCGGATGTGCCCGCATGGGCGCGGCAATCGCCTGCGCGCGCGCCATTGGCGGCAAAAAACATATCGCCGTCGCAATTGCGCCCCATGGCATCTGCGCCGTCCAAGGCACAAGAAGAAAAACCGGATGAAAAACCAACAAGTGGGCTGGAGGTGCGCGCGTTTGGAACGCATGTGCACGCGCTGTTGGAAAAACTGCCAAGCCTGCCGCCCGGACAGCGCGCAAGCGCCGCGCAAGCCTATATGGCGCGCTTTCACGCGGGCGTTTCCGCCGCCGACGGCGAGGCGATTTGCGCGGCCGCGCTCGGCGTGCTGGAACACCCCGATATGGCACCGGTTTTTGCGGCGCCGGCGCGCGCCGAGATTGCGCTGGTCGGCCGGCTTTCATTGCATGACGGGCAAAAACTCGCACTGAGCGGGCGTATTGACCGCTATATCGAGACGGATGACACCATCATGCTGATTGATTTCAAAACCGGCACGCCCGATGCAAGCGGCGCGACCGCGCCCGCGATTATGATGCAGATGGCGGCCTATCGTGAGTTGGCCGGCCGCGCCAAGCCCGACAAAAAAATCACATGCGGCATTGTCTGGACGCAAATTGCGCGGCTTGACCAATTGGCGGCGTCAGAACTTGATGCCGCGCTTGAAGACATTCGTGCAGGTGCTTTTACGCTTGCTTGAAACCGGCGCGCACGCGCTTGCTTGAAAAATGTGGTGCGAACACCTAAATTTTGACCAGAACCAAAAAGCAGGAGAAACCGGATATGGCAATCATACATACAACAGATGATGAATTTGAAACGGCAGTGCTGAACGCCGATGGGCCGGTTCTGGTGGATTTCTGGGCGGAATGGTGCGGGCCGTGCAAGCAGATTGCTCCGGCGCTCGACGAATTGTCGGATGAATATGCCAACAAGCTCACAATTGTGAAAATCAATATTGACGAAAACCCCGTCGTGCCGACCGACCATAATGTGCGCTCGATCCCGACCATGATGATTTTTCAGGACGGTGTTGTCAGCGCCACGAAAATCGGGGCGGCACCAAAGGGTCAGATCAAAGACTGGATTGACGAAACGCTCTAGCCGCGATTGGCGCGCAAGGCCTGGCCTGCGAGATAGAGCGATCCGCAAATCAGAACATCTCGGGCTGTCGGCGGCACGGCGTCGATTGCCGCACCCAGACCGTTATGGGCGTGGGCCGTCAGACCGGCTTTTGCCGCTTCGCGCGCCAGCGCATGCGGGGCAATGGCATTGGGCTGGTCGTCAATCGGCACGCAATGAAGCTGCGCGAAAGGTGCCAGCGGTTTCAAATTTTCCAGAAATGCGCCATGCGCCTTGGTGTTGAGCATGGCGAGGATGATATCGAGCCGCGTTTCGCCCGTGTCCTTAAGCGCCTTACCCACAAGTGATTGCGCCCAACCGGACAGGGCTTGCGCGGCCGCCGCATTGTGGCCGCCATCAAGCCACAGGCGCGCATGGGGCGCTTTTTGTTGTATGCGCGCGACCAGCGCGCCCTCCGACAGGCTTTGCAGGCGCGCCGGCCATGTCGCCTCCCCGAGGCCTTCGTATATCGCGCTTTCCGGCAGGTTCAACCGCCGCGCGGCGGCTATCGCCGTGCCCGCATTCATAATCTGGTGCAGTCCGGGCAGGGCGGGTGCGGGCAAATCCAACAGCCCTTGCGTGTCCTGAAAAACCATGCCGCCCTTTTCGGGATAAGCCTGCCAGTCGCGCCCGCCCAGCGCGAGATGCGTGTCATGGTCGGCGCTTGCTTTATCGAAAAGCGGCACGATGGAGGCTTCCTGCGGCGCGCTGACCACCGGCACGCCGGGTTTCACAATGCCCAATTTCTCGGCGGCGATTTCTTCGAGTGTGGTGCCCAGAAATTCCTGATGGTCGATGCTGACCGGCGTGATGACCGACAATTCGGGCCGCAGCACATTTGTTGCATCCAGCCTGCCGCCCAAGCCCACCTCAAGCAGCAAAAAATCGGCGGGCGTTTCGGCAAAGGCGCAAAAAGCGGCGGCGGTCGTAATCTCGAAAAAGGTGATGGGTTCTTGCGCATTTGCGGCCTCGCAGCGTTGCAAAAGCGCGCTTAAATATTCCTCATCAATCGGTGTTCCGCCCAGATTGATGCGCTCGTGGAAATATTCCAGATGCGGCGAGGTATAGGCGTTGACGCGGTATCCGCCGGCCTGCAAAAAAGCGCGCAAAAAAGCCAGCGTCGAGCCCTTGCCATTGGTGCCGGCAATATGCACCACGCGCGGCAGGTGTTTTTCGGGATGCCCCAGGCTTGCCAGCAGGCGGTGCATGCGGCCCAGTGACAGGTCGATTTTTTTGGGGTGCAAATCAAGCAGCCGGGCAAGCAGCGTGTCGCTGGTCTTAGGGTTGGACGTGCGGCCGGCTTTACGGCTTGCTGGGCCCATGGATGCGGGTCAGGCGGGTTGTGTTTCAGGCGCGGGGCGGCCCATCAACAACCCCAGAACGCGGCCCAGAGTTTCGGGCAGCTTGTGGCGGTGAACGACCATGTCGATCATGCCATGCTCCAGCAAATATTCGGCGCGCTGGAAACCTTCCGGCAGCTTTTCCTTGATTGTATCCTGAATGACACGCGGGCCCGCAAAACCGATCAGCGCGCCGGGCTCGGCGATCTGAATATCGCCCAACATGCCGTAAGAGGCGGTCACGCCGCCCGTTGTCGGGTCGGTCAGCACCACAATATAAGGCAGGCCGCGCTCGCGTAATTGCTGGACGATGACGGTGGTGCGCGGCATTTGCATCAGCGAGAGAATGCCTTCCTGCATGCGCGCGCCACCGGCGGCGGCAACCATGATAAGCGGGGCGTTGTTTTCCAGCGCGGTTTGGCCGGCGGTTACAACGGCTTCACCGGCGGCCATGCCGAGCGAGCCGCCCATAAATTGGAAATCCTGCACGGCGATGACGCTTTTGCGGCCCTGAATGGTGCCCAGCGCAACCTGCACGGCATCGCGGTCGCCGGTTTTGTTGCGCGCGTCGCGCAAGCGGTCGGCATAGCGTTTCTGGTCCTTGAATTTCAGCGGGTCGTGCGGCACATCCGGCACATCGATTTTTTCGAACGCGCCATCGTCGAAGATTTGGGCGAAACGCTCACGCGCGCCCACGCGCATATGGTGGTCACAGCCCGGGCACACCTGCTGCAACAGCGCAAGGTCGCGGTGGAAAATCATTTCCCCGCATTGTTTGCAGCTTTGCCACAAATTATCAGGCGTGTCGTCGTGATCTCTGAACACGCTCGGAAACCGCGGACGAACAAAATTCTTAAGCCAGTTCATTATGCCCCTCTTGTGTCAACACCATGCGTCAAACACTAGCTCCCTTTATGTACACCCTCGGCAAGGTCGCTGGCAAGTGCCAGCACGCGCGCGACGCAATCCGTGTTCGATTTGTCGCCGTTTTTGGCCGTTTCGCCGATCACATCGACAAGTGCCGAGCCGACCACCGCGCCATCGGCAACAGAGGCAATCGCGCCGGCCTGTTCGGGCGTGCGAATGCCGAACCCTACGGCGACCGGCAGGTCTGTGTGGCTTTTGATGCGCGCAACATTGTCTGAAACTTTTGAGACATCGGGTGCCGCCGAACCGGTAATGCCCGTAATCGACACATAATAGACGAAGCCGGACGTATTTTTCAAAACATTCGGCAGGCGCGCATCATCGGTCGTCGGGGATACCAGGCGAATGAAATTCAACCCGCCTTCCATGGCCGGCAGGCATAATTCGCTGTCTTCTTCCGCCGGCAGATCGACAATGATGAGCCCGTCAACACCGGCCGACACGGCATCTGCGATAAACCGGTCAACGCCGTAAATGAAAACCGGATTGTAATATCCCATCAGCACCAGCGGCGTGGTGTCGTCTTCGGCGCGAAAGCGGGCGACCATGGCAAGCGTTTTTTCAAGCGTTTGCCCGGCCTTTAACGCGCGTTGCGAGGCCGCCTGAATTGACGGCCCATCCGCCATCGGGTCGGTGAACGGCATGCCAAGCTCGATAATGTCGGCACCTGCCGCAGGCAGGCCGGACAAAATCGAAAAGGACGTTTCCGGGTCGGGGTCGCCGGCGGTAACAAAAGCAATAAAGGCCCTGCGGCCCGCGCTTTGCAAAGCGGCAAATTTCCGGTCGAGGCGGGTTTGGCGAACAGACATGAGGGCTCCTAAAGGTCGACCTTGAGATGCTCGGCAACGGCAAACACATCCTTGTCGCCGCGCCCGCACATATTCATGACCATCAGGTGATCGCGCGGCAGATCGGGGGCGATTTTGCCGACATGGGCCAGCGCATGCGAAGGTTCCAGCGCCGGAATAATGCCCTCAAGCCGCGTGATGAGCTGGAACGCCTCCAGCGCCTCGGCATCGGTGGCCGACACATATTCCACGCGCCCCGCATCGCGCAAAAACGCATGTTCGGGGCCAATGCCCGGATAATCGAGCCCGGCCGAAATCGAATGGCCTTCGATAATCTGGCCGTCATCATCCTGCAAAAGATAAGTGCGGTTGCCATGCAATACACCCGGCAGCCCGCCTGCGAGCGAGGCCGCATGATCGGGCGTCTCAAGCCCCAACCCGCCGGCTTCAACGCCGATAATGCGGATGTCGCTGTCGTCGAGAAACGGGTGAAAAAGACCCATCGCATTCGACCCGCCGCCAATGCACGCGACCAGACTGTCGGGCAAACGGGCTTCGCGGTCGAGCATTTGCGCGCGCACTTCCTTGCCGATAATCGACTGGAAATCGCGCACCATGGCCGGATAGGGGTGGGGGCCGGCAACCGTGCCGATAATGTAAAACGTGTCTTCGACATTGGTCACCCAATCGCGCAATGCCTCGTTCATGGCATCTTTCAGCGTGCCGGAGCCGGAGGTGACGGGGCGAATGTCGGCACCCAGCAATTTCATGCGAAACACATTGGGCTTCTGGCGTTCCATATCCGTCGCGCCCATGAAAACCGTGCAGGGCAGGCCGAAGCGCGCGGCGGCCGTTGCCACGGCAACGCCGTGCTGTCCGGCCCCGGTTTCGGCAATGATGCGGGTTTTGCCCATGCGCCGCGCCAGCAGAATTTGCCCCAGACAATTATTTATCTTGTGCGATCCGGTGTGGTTCAATTCATCGCGTTTCAGATAAATTTTCGCGCCGCCAAAATGCTCGGTGAGCCGCTCGGCGAAATAAAGCGGGCTGGGCCTGCCGACATAATGCGTTTGCAAATCGACCAGCTCGGCTTTAAAAGCGGGGTCGGCTTGCGCCGCTTTATAGGCGGCCTCCAGATCCAGAATGAGCGGCATCAGCGTTTCGGCGACAAAGCGGCCGCCATAATCGCCAAAGCGGCCTTTTTCATCGGGCCCGGCGCGGTATGAGTTTTGTCCGTCCATCATATACTCCGTTCAGGCCTGAGGGCCCTGTTTTGCCGCGTCGATAAAGGCGCGCATCAGCTCGGCGTCTTTCTCGCCCGGTGCCGCTTCGACACCCGACGACACATCAACCATCGGCGCGCGTGTTGTGGTCACGGCCCGGGTGACATTATCGGGGGTCAGGCCGCCTGCCAAGAGCCATGGCGTCGCGCCCGCATAAGCATCCAGCAATTGCCAGTCAAACGCTTCGCCATTGCCGCCGGGCAAACCGTCATCGGTCGGCTTGGCATCAAACAAAAACCAGTCGGCAACGCCTTCATAGGCTTGCGCGGTTTCGAGGTCGCGGGCCGCTGCGACCCCAAGCGCCTTGATTATGGGGCGTTGCGTGCGCCGCTTGATCTCGGCCACGCGCGCAGGGCTTTCATCCCCGTGCAGTTGAATACGGTGCGGGCTGATCGCGCCGACAGCGTGATCAAGCGCGTCATCATCGGGGTCAACCAAAAGCGCGACGCGCTCGACAAAGGGCGCGCAGAGCCCCGCAAGCCCCGCCGCCTGCTCATCGCTCAAATGGCGGGGAGAGGCTTTGAAAAACACAAAACCGCACATATCGACCCGCAACTCATTGGCAAGGCGAATATCATCGGCGCGGGTGAGCCCGCATATTTTGACACGCGGTGCCATAATTATGCGCTCATGCCGAGGCTGTCGGCAATTTCCGCGGCGGCGCGGCCCGGATCGGAATTTTGCGTAATCGCGCGCCCGATCACCAGAATATCGGCTCCGGCGGCAATGGCGGCTTCGGGCGTCATCACGCGTTTTTGGTCGTCCCGGGCGGCCCCTGCGGGGCGAATGCCGGGCACGACAAGGTTGAAATTCGGGCCCATTTCGCGGCGCAGCAATTCCACCTCTTCAGCCGAACACACCACACCGTCCATGCCGCTTTCGGCCGCCAGCGCAGCCAGCCGCAACACTTGATCGCGCGGGCTACCGTTCACGCCGATAGCGTTCAAATCAGCCTCCGACAGGCTGGTCAGAACCGTCACGGCCAGCATTTTGGGCGGCGGCAATGTCGCTTCACCTGCCGCTTCATTCGCGGCACGCGCGGCGGCGGCCATCATTTCCCCGCCCCCGGCGGCATGCACGTTCAAATAGGCCGGTGCCAGCGGCACCAGCGTGCGCACGGCGGCGGCAACGGTGTTTGGAATATCGTGCAGTTTCAAATCCAGAAATATATCCCGGCCGAAGCCCGCCAGATGCTCATAGCCGGCCCGCCCATGCGCGTAGAAAAACTCCTTGCCGATTTTCAGCCCGCCGACATGCAGGCCCAATTGCTGCGCCAGACGGCCGGCAGCATCAATCTCAGGCACGTCGATGGCGCAATAGACTGGATTTTCTTTCATCTGTACTTTTTCTGCCGATCTCTCCATCCGGTTTCAGGATGATTTTCGGCACCGGTAAATTTCACAATTTCGTTTCCGGCGTGTTTTTTAGCACACCCGCGCGTTCAGGCAAATCCGAACTTGGGCCCGGTTCGGCCCGCGCCGCGCGTGTGCCAAGACGCCGCAAAAACCGGTCGAGACCCAGACTGACAATGCCCAGAAACACACCCAGTAAAACCGCGCCCACCAAAAGCACAAAAAGCGGCACATCCAGTGCCGGGCCGTTTTCGGTGAGGTTTAGCGGATTGAAATGGAAGCTAACGGTCTGGCGGTTTTTGACGGCCAGTGAAACAAGCAGGGCCGCAGTGATGAGAAAAACAAGACGCGCAATTGTTTTGAAAATAAACGCGGCCACGTCGGGTGTCAGGATGTTTTGCCGTTCAGCCGGTCGCGCAATTCTTTGCCGGTTTTGAAGAACGGTGCCACTTTTTTGGCAACGGCCACACTGTCGCCCGTGCGCGGGTTGCGTCCGATGCGGGCAGCCCGCTGTTTAACCGAAAACGCGCCAAAGCCGCGAAGTTCAATGCGGTCGCCGCGACCCAGCGCATCACCTATTTCGTTCAAAATACGGTTGATAATGGCTTCAACATCGCGCTGATAAAGATGCGGGTATTGCTCGGAAATGCGGGCAACGAGTTCTGACTTGATCATGATAGCTTATTCCTCGTGACACTGAACGTTGCCAAACTGCTTGCATGGCGTCAAGCCGCAAAAACCACAAAAAAACGGCGCGAACATGTCGCGCCGTTGATTTGCTCCGGAACGGAGAATGAGCCGGTCAACTCTCTTCCGTGTCGCCATCATCATTATTGGCGTCATTATTGGTGTCGCTATTGGCGTCGCTAGTGGTGGCATCATCTTCATTGCCACTGTCACTGCCACTGTCATCACGATTGAGCGCCGCACCCAGAATATCGCCAAGCGAGGCACCGCTGTCGGATGAGCCATATTGCTCGACAGCCTCTTTTTCTTCGGCAATCTCAAGCGCCTTGATGGACAGACCAATGCGGCGTGCGCGCTGGTCAATATTGGTCACCATGGCGTCGAGCTTGTCGCCGACATTGAAGCGTTCGGGGCGCTGGTCTTCGCGGTCGCGCGACAGGTCGCTGCGGCGGATAAAGGCCGACACATCTGCGTCGCCCACGCCAACTTCCAGCCCGCCATCGGTCACAGCCGTCACTTCGCACGTCACCGTGCTGCCGCGGCGCAAATCGCCAAGGCTTTCAAACGGGTCGCCGTCCAGCTGTTTGACGCCCAAACTCACGCGCTCTTTGTCCATATCGACATCGAGCACCACGGCTTCGACCGTCTGGCCTTTCGAGAAACCGGCAAGCGCATCATCGCCCGACAGGTTCCAGTCCAGATCCGACATATGCACCATGCCGTCAATTTCATCTTCCAGACCGACAAACAGGCCAAATTCGGTGATGTTCTTGATCTCGCCCGATACTTTCGTGCCGACCGGATAGCGGCTGGCAAAGTCTTCCCACGGGTTTGCCATGCATTGTTTGAGCCCCAGCGAAATACGACGTTTTTCGCTGTCGACTTCCAGCACCATCACTTCGACTTCCTGCGAGGTCGAAACGATTTTGCCCGGATGCACATTCTTTTTGACCCAGCTCATTTCCGACACATGCACAAGCCCTTCAATGCCTGAGCCCAGCTCAACAAACGCACCGTAATCGGTGATATTTGTGACGCGACCGGTGACGCGGGTTTCCAGCGGGAAGCGCGCTTCGATATCGTCCCAAGGATCGGATTCGAGCTGTTTCATGCCCAGGCTGATACGCTGGGTTTCCGAATTGATCTTGATGACCTGCACCCGCACGGTCTCGCCGACGGTCAGCACTTCGGAAGGATGGTTGACGCGCCGCCATGCAATGTCGGTGACATGCAACAGGCCGTCAACACCGCCCAGATCGACAAAGGCACCGTAATCGGTGATGTTTTTCACCACGCCTTCAACGGCCTGACCTTCGACGAGGTTCTGCACAATCTCGCTGCGGGCTTCGGCGCGGGTTTCTTCCATAATGGCGCGCCGCGACACGACAATATTGCCGCGCCGACGATCCATTTTGAGAATTTGGAAAGGTTGTTTGGTGTTCATCAGCGGGGTGACATCGCGCACCGGACGAATGTCGACCTGACTGCCCGGCAAAAAGGCCGTTGCACCGTCGAGATCGACCGTAAAGCCACCTTTGACGCGCCCGAAAATGACGCCCTCGACACGCTCTTCGGCGGCGAATGACTGTTCCAGCTTGGTCCAGCTTTCCTCGCGCCGTGCCTTGTCGCGCGACAGCATGGCTTCGCCCATCGCGTTTTCAATACGTTCCAGATACACCTCAACCCGATCGCCGACACCGACTGTCGGTTCCTGGCCGGCCATTGAGAACTCGCGCAGCGGCACGCGTCCTTCGGTTTTCAGGCCTACGTCAATAATGACCAGATCATTTTCAATTGCCGTGATACGGCCTTCAACCACGCTGCCTTCAACGGGGCTGTCTTCGGCAAAGCTCTGCTCCAGCAGGGCGGCGAAATCGTCTTGTGTCGGGTTGAGTTCCGACGCGGTATTGGTGTCAGACACTGTGTGTCTCCTCAGTCTTGCCAATGGCGAACATCTGTCCGCTGGACTTCCCTCGCACGGGGCGCGTCAAGACGCGCACGCGGTCAACGGGCGGTTTAAAAGGATGGCATTCGGGCGGTTTGGATTTCGTGGCTAGTGCGATACCAGCGCTAGAGCCGCCGCGAACGCCTCTTCTATAGACAAATCTGACGTGTCTAGCAAGTGGGCATCTTCAGCCGCGCGCATGGGCGCTGTGGCGCGTGCGCTGTCGCGTTGGTCGCGCGCCTTCAAATCGGCCAGAACATCTTCCGGCGAGATTTGCGGGTCGTGCCGGCGGAGTTCCTGCCACCGGCGCTCTGCGCGAATTTCGGCACGCGCGGTCACAAAAATTTTATGCGCCGCTTGGGGGCACACAATTGTGCCGATATCGCGCCCGTCCAGAACCGCACCGGCTTTGCCGTCGGGCGGTGTTTCGGCAATATCGCGCTGGATTTGCAAGATCGCGGCGCGCGTATCGGGCTGGGCGGCGACCATTGAGGCGGCAGTGCCGACAGCATCGGTTCGCAAAGCGGCCAGCGTGTCCGGATCGTTCAGCATGGTGAGGTCGAAACCCTTGGCCGCGCGCAGACCGGCAGATGCATCTTCGGGTGCTTCGCCGCGGCGCAACACATCAAAAGCCAGCGCCCGATAGAGCGATCCGGTGTCGAGATAGGCATAATCAAAATGCGCCGCCAGACGGCGCGCCAGCGTGCCCTTGCCCGAAGCGGCGGGCCCGTCTACCGCAATAATGACCGGTTCAGACGTCAAATCGGGCTCCTATGCCGGCCATGGCTTCGAAGAAATTCGGAAAACTCGTGGCAATCATGGCCGTGTCATCGACGCGCACGGGGTTTTGCGTTGCCAGTCCCATGACCAGAAATGCCATGGCAATGCGGTGATCGTCATGCGTGGTGACGCAAGCCCCCCCATTTGGTGTTCCGCCTGTAACGCTCAGGCTGTCAGTGCCGGCTTCCACCTGCACGCCATTTTCCCGCAAGCCCGCCTCGACGGCCGCCAGCCGGTCGCTTTCCTTGACCCGCAATTCACCAATACCCGCCATATGCGTGGTGCCTTCGGCAAAGGCGGCGGCCACGGCAAGCGCGGGATATTCGTCAATCATGGAAGGCGCCATTTCGGCGCCAACCTCAATGCCCTTGAGCGGGCTGTAGGCAACATCCAGATCGGCAATCGGCTCGCCCGCTTCGGTGCGCTCATTACAGCGTTTAATATTGGCACCCATGCGGGTCAGAACGCGGATGAGACCGTCACGCTGGGGGTTGAGCAGTACATTTTCGAGCCGCAATTTCGAGCCCGGAACAATCAGCGCGGCAACCAGCGGAAACGCGGCCGAAGACGGATCGCCCGGCACGGCAATATCATGCGCGCGCAGGCGGGCATGGCCGTCAAGCGTCACGATATTTTCAGTGTTTTCCGCCCCCGACCGTTGGCTCGAAATATTGGCCCCGAACAGCGCCAGCATGTTTTCGGTATGGTCGCGCGTGATGTGTTTTTCGCGCACGATTGTCTTTCCCGCGGCGCCCAGACCCGCCAGCAAAATTGCCGATTTGACCTGCGCCGAGGCAAATTCGGGCGTCACATCCACCGGCAGGGGCTGCGCCGCGCCGGTGATGGTTAGCGGCAGGCGGCCCGTGCCATTGTCTTCAATCTGCGCACCGGTTTGCGCGAGCGGCTGCGTCACCCGCGCCATCGGGCGGCGCGACAATGAGGCGTCACCGGTAAATTCCGCCGATATGCCCGCTCCGGCCACCACGCCCATAACAAGGCGTGCGCCCGTGCCGGAATTGCCGAAATCCAGTGCCCGGGCAGGCGTTTTGAAACCGGCCGGCCCGCAACCGCAAACCTCCCAAACACCATTGCCCAGATTGGAAACCGTCGCCCCCAGCTGGCGCATGGCTTGGGCCGTTGCCAGCACGTCATCACCCTCCAAAAGTCCGGTGATGCGGCTTGTGCCGGTCGCCATGGCCGCCAGAATAAGCGCGCGATGCGATATTGATTTGTCGCCGGGCACGCGGAAATCTCCGCTCAGCGGTGCCGGTGCGGGCGCATGTGGGCCTTGCGGGGTGGCAGGTGTGTCGCTCATGCCCAACTTGTCCCGCGAAATCTGTGTAGCGTCAAGCCGCATGGGGTTTTGGCCGCGCGAAGGGCGCGAAAAAAATTATGTCGAAAGGGTGACTTTGCTTTTGACAGCAGGGGCGCTTCATGGCAGGGATTTATCTCCAATTGCCAATGGAGGGCTAAAACATGGTTGATCCAAAGTTCGGAACGAAGCGTGTGTGTGAGGCATGTGGCGGCAAATTTTACGATCTGAACAAAAATCCCGTGGTTTGCCCTTTATGTGGTCACAGCTTCGACCCAAATGCGGCCAGCGCCCCCGTTGCGCCCGTGGCTGAGGTTGCGCCGGTGCAAGACCCGCCCGAAAAGGATGAAGACGAGACCCCGAAGGATGAAAACGAAATCAGCCTCGACGATATTGTCGACGAAGACGATGATGACGGCGATGATGAGCTTGCCGAATTTGACGATGGGGCCGTGCTGGTCGAGGATGAAGAAGATGACGACCTGCTCGAAGATGACGCAGGCGATGACGAGTTTATCGAAAGTGACGACGAGGATTGATCACGCCGCCGGTCAGGGCGGCCGGGCAGATGATTTTTCTTGATATGGTGTCGCAGACCGTTTAGGTTCCCACCTCGCCGGCGGGGATTTACCGCCGTTTCGGGGCCATAGCTCAGTTGGGAGAGCGCTTGCATGGCATGCAAGAGGTCGGCGGTTCGAACCCGCCTGGCTCCACCAAAATTTCCCAATTTGAAATATTTGAGAGAGCTGTGCTTGTTTTGAGAGAGCTGTGCTTGCCGCGAAGCTCGCTTAACTCACCGTGTCCAGCTCGACCCAGCCAATATTGCCGTCGGCGCGCCGGTGAACGAGGTTCAGACCGTCCGCGCGGCTTTTGAACAGCACAAACGGCGTGTCGCCCAGCTCCAATTGCATCACCGCATCGCTGACGCTGAGTTGCGGCAACACGCGGTCGTTTTCGGCGATGATGACGGGTGCAAATTCTGCCGGCATTTGCCCGCCGGCGGGTTCGGGCTCAAATACGCGTTCGGCAAAAACCTGCGGGGCGGGGCCGCGCCCGTTTTGCTCATGATGGTTTTTCAGCCGTCTTTTATAGCGGCGCAATTGTTTTTCGATGCGCTCAACCGACTGCTCAAAGCTTGTGTAAATATCGGTGTCATTGCCGGTGGCGTTCAGATAAAGGCCGCTGTCGAGGTGCAGCGAACAATTGGCCTCAAAGCCATGACCCTGGCGCGAGAAGACAACATTTACGTCGGCGGGGCGATTGAAATATTTTTCTACCGCGCCCGTCAGTCTGGTTTCGACATGTGTGCGCAAGGCTGCACCTGTTTCAATGTGGCGTCCGGTAATGTTGATTTTCATGAGTATTCCCCTTTCCTTCATCGTGTCTTTCGTCTTGGTTGCATGTCGCCGGAATCCGGCTTGACGAAAGCTGTCTGCATATTTCAACAGCAGGCGGAGAATGGATGTGTCAGGCTCGCGCCTGCCGGTTAGCGCATATGATAGATGCGTAACTGATAAAATTGTGCCCAAGAAATGCGACCCTGTCCAGTCGCATGATGTCTAAAGCGCAAATTCCGAGCCCAGATAATATTTGCGCACTTCCGGATGCCCGACGATTTCTTCCGCCGAGCCTTCCATCAGCACCTGTCCGTCATGAATAATGACGGCGCGGTCGATAATCCCCAGCGTTTCGCGCACATTATGGTCGGTGATCAGCACGCCCAGCCCGCGTCCGGTCAGCTTGGCGACGAGAGAACGAATTTCGCCGATCGCGATCGGGTCGATACCGGCGAAAGGCTCGTCCAGCAAAATAAAACTCGGATTGCTTGCCAGCGCGCGTGCAATCTCGACACGGCGGCGTTCGCCGCCCGACAGCGCCAGCCCCGGCGTGTCGCGCAAATGCCCGATGGCGAAATCATCCATCAGCTCTTCAACGCGCTGGGCGCGAATATCGGGCGACGGTTCGACAGCCTCAAGAATGGCCATGATATTATCCGACACGCTCAAAGTTCTGAAAATCGATGCTTCCTGCGGCAGATAGCCGACACCCAGCCGCGCGCGCCGATACATGGGCAGGCCGGATACGTCATAGCCGTCCAGCATAATGCGTCCGGCATCGGGGCGCACAAGGCCGGTAATCATATAAAATGTGGTGGTTTTGCCCGCGCCATTTGGCCCCAACAGGCCGACGGCCTCGCGCCGGTTTACACTCAACGACACATTGCGAACAACCTTGCGACCCCGAAAACTCTTGCTGAGGTTAAAGGCGGCGAGGCCCTCTTCGGGCTGGCGTTGCCCGCCAGTGCCGGTATCGGTTTCAGTATCAGTTCCGGTATCGGGGCCGCGTTTGGGCTGGGTGTCTTTACTCATCGCGCCAGCCTAGCTGAATCGAATGGCGAAGCAAAGCCATCCGCGTCTCGCCGCCGCCGCAAACTGCCTTATGCCGCACCTCGGCGCCATCTCACCGTGAACTGTTGGGCTTCAACCGGATGCGCGCCCTTCCACTGCCTTTGGGGGCGTCTTTTTGTTTGCTGCTTTTGTCATTATCGCCTGCGCTATTTGCTGCGCCGAAAATCCGGCTGGTGCCGTCGCGCAGATTGATGACAAGTCGGGCGCCGGTGAGCGTGTCTGCATCCGTGTCTTTTGTGTTGATGACGCGTACATTGCCCGTCACCGTCATTTCCTCGGCACTGACCAGATAAACCGCCGCATCGCCGAAAACCTCGCGCCCGTTTTCCGAAACAATGTGAACGCTTTGCGCCGCCGTGATGCGGGTGAGCCTGCGCGGGGTCGTGTTGGCGTAAAACAGGGCCACTTCGCGCGCCGTCAGACTTAACGGGCCCTGCGCCAGTGCCGCATTGCCCAGCAATTCCGCACGCGCGCCGCTTCTGAACAGAGACATTTTGTCGGCTTCTATGTTAATCGGCGCATCGCTGTCAGTGGCGAAAACGCCGGCGGTTTCGGCCGCCGCCGGTGTTTGCCATATCAGCGCAAGGCATAAAATACCAAACAGCGATCGGGTCAGGCGGTTCATTTGACGGCCCGTGCCGCTTTCGGGTCAATCGTCAGCCGCGCGCGGTCAAAAATATAGACTGCCGGCGTTTGCGAGATTTGCAGGCCCGTAGCCTCAAGCGTGCCTTGCGGCGCGGTGCCCGAAACCGGCTTTTGCGTTTGTCCGGTACCGTTTGACGTGTCATAGACCAAATCGACCAGCACCAGAACAAGGCCGTTATCGTCGCGATAGGTAACGCCGTCGTCCAGGTTCAAAAGGCCGGTTTCATTGTTCATCAGTCCGGTTTTTGCCTCAATGACATAGCCCGGTGCCGCGCCCACAGACTCGAACCGCGCATCGACATCGCGCAAATTGATAAGCGCATTGGCGGCGTCTTGCGTGTGGGCTGTGGCGGCGGAAATTTCATATGGCACATTGGCCGAACTGGTGCCGCGCATGACCGGTTCGCGCAGCACGATGCCGCCGCCGGAATCCGTGCCGTCAAAAATTGCCAATTGGATGATGTCATTACCGGAGCGGCTGAAAATCACCAGCAGCCCAAGCACGAACACGGCCAGTCCGGGCAATACAAGCTTCAGGCGGGCAACGCGGCGCGAATGGATTTCGGGATTGTCATTCATGGCTCAAATCCGTTTTGTGGTCTGCCTTGGCGCACGCCACGATGTGCAATCAGTGGGAAAAAATATCCAGATCCTCAAACCCGGCGAGATCCATGGCCGAGCGCACCAGCACGAAGTCAAAACACGCTTCGGCCATGGGGCGGCGGCCTTCGCGATCGAGCATGGTTTCGAGCCGGTCTTTGAGCGCGTGCAAATGCAAAACATCTGAAGCCGCATAGTTAAGCTGGGCATCCGACAATTCGGGAGCCCCCCAGTCGGAGCTTTGCTGGGCCTTTGAAAGGTCAACATCCAGCAATTCGCGGCACAAATCCTTCAGCCCGTGCCGGTCGGTATAGGTACGCACAAGCTTGGAGGCAATTTTGGTGCACCAGAGCGGTGCCGCATGAACGCCCAAATATTGCGCGATGGCCGCCAGATCAAACCGCGCATAGTGGAAAATTTTGACCACCGCGCGGTCGGACAAAAGCGCCTTTAAATTCGGCGCGTCATAATTGTCGCCCGCAAATTGCACGATATGGGCATCGCCGTCCCCGGCCGACAATTGCACAAGGCACAGGCGGTCGCGCGTGGTTTTAAGGCCCAGCGTTTCGGTATCCACAGCAATGGATCCGGAAAATGTCAGGCCGTCGGGAAGATCGTTTTTATGCAAATGAATGCTCATGCCGCCACCTTTTGGTCAGATTTGCCACATTTATATGGGCGTGGCCGGACTGCCACGATAATATTGGACATGTCATAGCATATGTGCGGTGTCAACGCATATAGCTGCGCCGGTTTCACTCAAACAGTGAAATGCGCGGGCCTCTGGGTTTTGGGGTTTTATGCGTGTCGGGAAGCGTGCAAATGCGTTCCATGCGGGTCGTGCTGCCATCGGCATATTCCCATACGAGCTGGTCGCCCTCACGGTAGCGGCTGACGACTTTGGGCCCCCAGCCAAATACATGAAAGTTCAAAACATTGTCTTTCCAGATCATTGATGCCGAGGTGCGCGGGCAATAGTCACGCGCGCCAATGGTGAACACAACATGGCCTTCCGTGTCATTTGTGTTCAGCCCGCCGGTGGCATTGGGGCCGTAATCGTGAATAATGCCGGAGGTGGTGATGACGGTGCGGCTGCCGCATTGCTCAATGCGCTCGATATGTTCGCTATGGCGGCCCGACACGGCGCGCCACAGCCCGCGAATGTCATCCGTGCCCGCGGGCAGGGGCTCGGTGCATTCGGCCAATATCGGCAAAGGAAAATGCGCATAGCTGCATCCGGGCGTGTTGCCTTTGGGAATATCGACGGCGTTTTTGCCGCTGCCGTCAAGCACGGGCGGCGTGCAATAATCCAGCGTGCTGCCGTCACCGGCAAGCGTCGCCGCATCGGTGGTGAGCGGCGGGCGTTCGGACAAAAAGGCCAGCCAGAACGCGCCGACAAAAACGAAAAGTAAAAAGCCTGCGAGGGTCAAAAGAATTTTTTTCATGGGCCCAGAGTAACCGGTGTTTGACCGGGGTCAAGAGAGGCGGCGTTGACATAAGGGGGTTTTCGCCGCATTTTTTAAGGCAAGCATGAACAATGCTTCGAGGGAGGGTGCTATGGGTCTCAATGTTGAAAAAACCGGCGCGGCGTGCGGTGCGCACGTCACCGGCGTTGATCTGACGCAAGACCTGTCAGACGATTTTGTGAGCGAACTTCGCGCGCATTGGTTGGAAAACAAAGTGCTGGCCTTTCCCGATCAGCCGATGGATGACACGGATCTGGAGCGGTTCACCCAATATTTCGGCGCGTTCGGCGAAGACCCGTTTTTCGGGCATATTGACGGGCATGAAAACATTGCCGCCATCCAGCGCAATGCCGATGAAACCACGCCGATTTTTGCCGAAAGCTTCCATTCCGACTGGAGCTTTCTCGACATTCCCCCTGCCGGCACCTGCCTGTTCGGGATCAAAATTCCCCCGATCGGCGGCAATACGCTGTTTGCCGATCAGGTGGCGGCCTATGAACGCCTGCCGGATAATTTGCGCGACAGGGCCGACAGCCTGACCGCCATTCACTCGGCCGAGCTGGGCTATGCGCCCGACGGCGTTTACGGCGATACCGACCAAGATGACGGCCGTTCGATGAAAATCATTCCGCACGAAAAAGCACGCGAGAAAACCGAGCATCCCTTCGTGCGCACCCATCATGAGACGGGCAAGAAAGCGCTGTATTCGTCGATTTCCTATATTCAGGGTTTTGCCGGGTTGGAAAAGGAAGAAAGCGACGCTTTATTGCTGGAGTTTTATGCCCATCAAACGGCGGAAGAAATTACCTATTCGCACAAATGGTCAGCCAATATGCTGGTCATGTGGGACAATCGCGCGCTTTTGCACGCCGCGACAGGCGGCTTTGACGGCCATGACCGTTTGCTGCACCGCACAACGATTGCCGACACGCAGTTCTAGCGCCTCATTGATTTAGCCGCGTCGATTTAGCCGCGTCACGTCATAGCCATATAGCGGGTCTTGGCGTTTATGCACGGCCATGGGCGCAAATTTTCCGGCCAGCCACATTGGGCCGTAAGTTGCCAGCTGGCCAAATCTTGTACGCTTGTGAAACGTTTTGGCATTTGCGCGTGAGCCGGCCTGCACGCGGGTCGCGCGTGCCCGGCGCCCGTGCTGATAGGCTTCAAGCCCGCGCGCGACGTCGGTTTTTTGCATCACTTCGCGCGCGACCACCCAGGCATCTTCCACCGCCATGGCCGCGCCTTGCGCCATGAAAGGCAGCATGGGATGGGCCGCATCGCCCAAAATGGCAACGCGGCCGTCAACCCAGCGTGGCAGGGGCGCGCGGTCGAACAGGGCCCAGCGATAAAGCACGTCGGCTTCGCCCAACAGGCGGGTAATGGTGGGGTGCCAGCCTTCAAAATCGGCCAGTGCTTCTTCGCGCGTGCCGCGCTCGTTCCATGATTCCGTTGTCCAGTCATCGCGCTCGACCACGCCGACAAAATTTGCCAGCGTGCCGCGCCGCACCCGATAGGTCACACAATGCTTGCCCGGCCCCATCCACGCGCACGCCGTCGGTCGCGGCGCATGCGCGCCCAGCGCCGCCATGGGCACAACTGCGCGCCAGGCAATATTGCCGGTAAATATGGGCTTTTCAGCGCCCAGCATTTGCGCGCGCACGGGCGAATGAATGCCGTCGGCACCGATCAGCGCATCGCCGGATATGCGCCGCCCGTCGGCCAACTGCACCTCTACCGCGTCTTCGGTTTGGCTGTAGCCCGCAACCTCGGTATTGAGATGAAGCGCATTCGGGCTTTGCGTTTGCAGAGCCTGTGCCAGCACCGCAATATAATCGGCGCGGTGAATATGCAGATAGGGCGCGCCCCAGCGTTTGACGGCGTGGTCGGCCAGCGGAATGTGGAACAGTTCCAGCCCCGAACGTCCCATGCGCGCTTCAAGGGCTTGCGGCCGGAAGGCTGTCTCGGCCAGCGCCGCATCCAGCCCCAAAGCGGCAAACACTTTCATCGCATTGGGCGGAATTTGAATGCCGGCACCGATTTCGCCCAATTCGGGTGCCTGTTCCAGCACGGTAACGTCTGCCCCGTGATGCAGGAAACACAAAGCCGCGGTCAACCCGCCAATGCCGCCACCGGAAATGAGTATTTTCATCAGCCGTCCTAAATCTCGACAGAATAAGAATCCCCCGGATGTTTTGGAATTCTCACTGGGCCCCCTTGCGCAGCAAACAAACACCGCTGCAACATGGCGGCCAAGCCCCAATCTTATGACGGAAACCTCATATTGGAAACGGTTTCAGCTATCCGGGCCGAGGGCTCCGGCAGGCGATTACTGGACTTGAGCGACAGTTGTTTGAATGTCGTCCGAAGATATTTCACATGAATTGAGGATATCGTTCAAATGGGCCTGCCAAACCGCATTCGCGCCCTGCCATTTTACGGCTTCATTATACGACCCTATGGAGCGGTGCTGATCTACAGCGCCGATATCACCGTCTTCGAAAACCAGAGGCGACGAGGCATAGGTGACCGGCGCGGCTTCCCGCTCGTGTTGGATCATGGCGTTGAGCGCGCGCATCGCGTCTTGCTGGCGGGCAAAACCGGCACATTTGAATTTATAAACCACGACGATTTTTCCCGGCTGCGCGATTGGCGCTCTTTCCTCAAGCCGCAATTTTTTTTCCTTCGCCGCTTTTCGTTCCGCCACCACTTCTTCCGGCGGCTTTGCTTTGGCATGGATCATACCGGCTTTGTGATGTCCGGCCAGAACGGGTGAAAAACCTGCCAGTAGAATGAAGCCCACTGCCAGCGTTGGAAAAATGCGTATCATGTCAGGTCTCCGTTTTTGAAAAAGTGCTTCGCCGCGAACTGCCGCGCTTCTGCGTGCGCAGGAAGGTGACGTATATGATTTCATTGGTCGGTGTAAATTCCCGAAGTTTCTGTCAAGTCGGGGATTTTTTGCAGATCCGCCCCGCCCCTTATCTGTTCGTCTTGTAGTCTGTTCGCCTTGTAGTCTGTTCGCCCTGTAGTCTGTTCGCCCTTTGACAAACAATTTGAGGCGTTTTCCGGCTGAAAATGCCTATCGCCCCCTGTTTCGTGGCAATTATTTTAATTGATAGTAAAAAAAGAAACTACCGTCCACTTTTATAGACAGCGCGTCTTTTATTTCTCGGCTTTGCTCGGCGGGTGCCCAACCCTTGACGTGATAAGATAATAATGGCATACGAAGTGCCATTTTTTGGACCCGTGGGCCCCAGGTTTTTTATGACAATCACGCAATCTACACCCGACACGACACATAAATTGCACGGCATGCTTATGTCGCCGTTTTCGATGAAATTGCGCGCTTACCTGCGGTACCGCCGCATTCCCTTTCAGTGGTGCAATAATGCGCGCGCACATGAAATCGCCATGACAAAAGTCAGTACCTATATGGTACCGGTGATTGAATATCCCGACGGTACATTCGAGAATGATTCAACGCCAATCATCGACAAGTTTGAAGAGAATATTGCGGCGCGCCGAACGGATCCTGAGAATGAAGCAGACGCCTTTCTCGCTTACTTGATCGAAGACTTCGCGGACGAATGGTTGCTCTGGCCCTTTTTTATGCATCGTTGGCGTTTGGAGGCCGACCAAAAACACAACAGCCAATGGATTCTGTATGAGGCATTGCAGGGCAATGTCCATGATGATGATTTTTTGGCTCAGAGTGAATTTTGGACCGATCGTCAAATTAAAGGCATAAAATCGCTTTGTGGCAGTCCCGATTATGACGCGTTACTCGACGACAGTCTGCAAACCTTTTTGGGCATTATGGAAAAGGCCGTATCAAACAAACTATTCTTCTTCGGTTCGCGCCCGTCGCGTGCCGAGATCGCGATTTACGGCATCCTCTCTCAAGAAATACAAGACCTCTCGGCTTCTTCATTTATGTATGAGAGGTACAGATTCACGACGCGCTGGGTAAGCATTATTGACGATTTGAGTGGTGTGGTGGGAGAATGGGAGCCTCTAAGTACCGATACGGAAAAACTCCTGGCGTCACCATTGGCAGAAATACTCAAGCTTAGCGGGAAATACCATTTGCCCTTATTGCTCGCCAATGAAAAAGCGCTCGCCAATGGCGAGGATGTATTTTCCTTTGATATTGACGGTACTGCGTTCACACGCAGTTCCCACATGCGCCATGCAACTTGTTTGCCTGCGCTGCGAAAACGCTACGCTCAGCTTTCCGGGGCGTCAAAGGATGCACTTAAAACCGTTCTGGAAGAAACAAACTGCCTGATGTATCTGGCCGATAATGGCACGAATTGATTCACTGAAACCGTTGTGAGCGGTCAACGCGAAAATGCCGCCATCCGGAAATGCGTATTGTCGTCAGCCGCCGCAGTTTAATTTGAAAAATGGTGCCCAGGAGAAGACTCGAACTTCCACGCCCTTGCGGGCACTAGCACCTGAAGCTAGCGCGTCTACCAATTCCGCCACCTGGGCCTAACGGCTGTTTAGAAGCCCGTGTGCCCATTGTCAATATTGCCGCAGTGTTTTTGCACTTCACGCCCGCCGCTGCATGTTTTATGACTGGCACATTATGCGTTGAGAAGAGGAGCGGGCAATGGCTGGCACACAAACGGGCCCTGTGGTCGTTTTTGGCGGATCGGGTTTTGTGGGGCGCCATATTGTGCGGCGGCTGGCAAAAGACGGGTTCAAATTGCGCGCCGTTATGCGCCGGCCCAATGAGGCTTTGTTTCTGAAAACGGCAGGGCGCACGGGGCAGATCGAGCTTGTGCTGGGCAATATTCGCGACGCGGCAAGCGTGCGCGCCGCGCTTGAGGGGGCTTCGGCCGTTGTCAATGCGGTGGGCATTTTATACGAAACCGGCCCGCAAAAATTTGACGCCGTGCAAAGCGCGGGCGCGGCGCGTCTGGCGACGCTGGCCGCCGAACGGGGCATTGACCGTTTCGTTCAAATTTCGGCAATCGGGGCCGATGCCGGTTCCGCTTCGGCCTATGCGCGCAGCAAGGCCGAGGGCGAGGCGGCAATATTGGCGGCCTGCCCGCAGGCGCATATTTTGCGCCCGTCCATTGTGGTCGGGCCGGAGGATGATTTTTTCAACCGCTTTGCGCGTATGGCGCAAATTGCGCCGGCACTGCCGCTTGTCGGCGGCGGGCTGACGCGTTATCAGCCGGTCGGCGTGTTTGATGTGGCGCAGGCGGTGGCCGCGTGTTTGGCGCATGCGCCGTCGGGCATTTACGAGCTGGGGGGCCCGCAAATTTACACCTTCCGCGACTTGATGGAGTTAATGCTCGACAAAATCGGCAAGCGCCGCCTGCTGGTGCCCCTGCCTTTTGCGGCCGCGGGCATGCTGGCGCAGTTTACGCGGGTTTTGCCCAAGCCGCCGCTGACACCGGATCAGGTTGTTTTGCTGCGCTCGGACAATGTGGTCGGCGAAGATATGCCCGACCTTGCAGCGCTGGGCATTGAGGCCACGCCGATTGCGGCCCTGCTGGACAGCTATTTGGGGCGCTATCGCGGCGCGGCCAAAACGGTTTAAAAAACGGGTTAAGCCAGCACCACAAGCAGGCCGATGCCAAGCCCTATCCGGTAAATGACAAAGGGCAAGAGGCCAAACTTCCGCGTCATTTTCAAAAACACATGAATGGTTGCAAAGGCAAACATTGCCGCCAGCAGGCCCGCGACCAGCGCCGTCCCCACAGCCTCAAGCGCGCCCGCCCGCACCAGATCGACAAGGCCGACAAGCGCGAAAGCACCGATTACCGGCATGGCCAACAGCATGGAAAAGCGCGCGGCCTGCGTGCGGTCAAAGCCCAAAAAGAGACCCGCCATAATGGTGACACCGGCGCGGCTGGCTCCGGGGATGAGTGCCAGCATTTGCGCCAAGCCGATAATCAGCGCCCGGCGCGGCGATATGGATTGCGGGTCGTCCCCCGCATCTGTTTTGATGTCGGGCGACAGCAAGCCCTGCCTGCGGTCGGCGAGCCAGAGCGGAATGGCGAAAATAATGCTCGCCCAAGCCACAATTTCGGGCTTTCGCAACGCCTCGGTCACGCCCAACAACACCAAGGCCGCACCGGCCAGCAGAACCGGCAGGCTGGCGATGACCAGCAGCTGAACGAGATGCGCCGCGGCGCTCGGTTGGCGGCGGATAATGTCGCGCGCGCCGACAAACATCAGCCCGACATTGCGGTGGAAATAGGCCATCACCGCCAGCAAAGTGCCGGCGTGCAGGGCGACATCAATAACCAGACCGTGGTCGGGATAGGCGGTCAGCCCGTGCACCAGTTGCAAATGCCCTGATGAGCTGACCGGAATAAATTCGGTAATGCCCTGAATGGCGGCGAGCAATAAAAGATGATCCAGACCCATGGCGCCAAACTAGCCAGATTGGGCGCGCAGCGGCAAGTTTTTTTCCGAAAAAGACTGCACACTTGCGACAAGCGGGGGGTCAGCTTAGTTTGGGGGCATGGCAAGTCTTTTTCATCAGCCGATCTGCCCGTTTTCGCGCAAGGTGCGTCTGGTGCTTGGCGAAAAGAAATTCGCCGTGGAGTTTGTCGAAGAACGCCCATGGGAGCGGCGGCTCGATTTTTTAATGCTGAACCCGTCCGGCGAAGTGCCGGTTCTGGTCGGCGATGCGGGCACGATTGCGGGCCATTATGCAATAACCGAATGGCTTGAGGAAAAAGGCGGTGCGCTGCCGCTCATGCCGTCGGGCGGGCTGGCGCGTGCCGAGGTGCGCCGCCTGATTGCCTGGTTTGACGACAAGTTTTACGGCGAGGTTGGCCGGCTCATTACTTATGAGAAAATCGACCGGCGGTTCATGGGGGCCGGTGCCGGCGGTGGCGGGCCGGATATGGAAACCGTGCGCACCGGGCTGCACAATCTGGGCCTGCATATGGAATATCTGACATATCTTCTGGAACAGCGCAGTTGGCTGGCGGGCGAGGATATCACCATTGCCGATCTGACGGCGGGCGCGCATTTGTCATGTCTGGACTATACCGGCGATGTGCCGTGGAAGTCATGGCCGGTCGTGCGCGATTGGTATGCGCGCATTAAATCGCGGCCCAGCTTCCGACCGCTTTTGGCCGATACAGTCGCGGGCATGCGGCCACCGGCCTATTATGCCGATCTCGATTTTTAGGGCGGATGATGCAGGCCAATTCAGACGATAAAGACCATGTTTTTGTTGATGCGCTGAAACAGGCCGCAAGCGATGCGGGTTTTGACATTTGCCGCATCACGCATCCGCACGCGATACCCCAGGCCCGCGAACGCCTGCGCGCTTTTCTGGACAATGGCTATCATGGTGACATGGACTGGATGGCGCGCGATCCGGAGCGGCGCGCGCATCCGGCGGAATTGTGGTCGCAAGTGCGCTCGGTGATTGTGCTCGGCATGAATTATGCGCCGGCCGAAGACCCGCTGCCCGATTTGCTGGCGCGCGACAAAGGCGTGATTTCGGTTTACGCACAACGGCGCGACTATCACGATGTCGTCAAGAAAAAACTCAAAACCCTCGCGCGATGGATGGTTGCGCAATCACATGTCGATACGGGGGTCGATGCGGGGGCTGATGTGAAAGTTTTTGTCGATACGGCACCGGTCATGGAAAAGCCGCTGGCCGCCGCCGCCGGGCTGGGCTGGCAGGGCAAGCACACAAATCTTGTCTCGCGCGATTTTGGCTCATGGCTGTTTCTGGGCAGTATTTTCACCACTGCCGACCTGCCTGTCGATGTGCCTGAGACCGACCATTGCGGCGGCTGTCAGGCGTGTTTGGATATTTGCCCGACCAAGGCGTTTCCCGCGCCCTATAAGTTGGATGCGCGCCGCTGCATTTCCTATCTGACGATTGAACACAAAGGCACGATACCGACCGAATTTCGTGCCGCGATGGGCAATCATATTTACGGCTGCGATGATTGTCTGGCGGTTTGCCCGTGGAACAAATTTGCCCAAACCGCGCGTGAGGCCAAACTTGCGCTGCGCGCGGATTTGAAACTGCCCGATTTGGAAATGCTGGTGCAATTGGACGACCGCGCGTTTCGCGAATATTTTTCCGGCTCGCCCATCAAGCGCACGGGGCGCGACCGGTTTGTCAGAAATGTGCTGATTGCGGTGGGCAATATGGAAAGCCTGAGCGATACGATGCGCGCGCATGTTGAGGCCTGTCTGGATGATGCGGCTCCGGCCGTGCGCGCCATGGCGGTATGGGCGCTGGCGTGCCACGACTTGCCCCGCGCGCGTCATTTTGCCGAAACGCGTCTGGCCGATGAGACGGATGCGACGGTGCGCGATGAATGGCTGGCGGTGAGGTTGTGAGTGACACGATGAGCGATCGTAAAACGGTTGGGAAAACCGGACATGTTCTGTTTTTCGGTTTCGGCTTTTGTGCCGCGGCGCTGGCACCGCTTCTGGCACAAAATGGCTGGCAGATGAGCGCGACCTTGCGCGACAAATCGCGCGCGTCGGAATTGACGCAGAAAAACATTACCCCGCTTTTGCCCGATACTGATTGGGAAATCGATGCCTGTTCGCATGTTCTGGTTTCAGCGCCACCGGCGCGCGACGGCTCGGACCCGGCCTTTGACGCGCTGGCCCCGCGCCTTGATACGGGCGCGCTTGATTGGATCGGCTATCTGTCGACCACGGGCGTTTATGGCGACCATAATGGTGCGTGGATCGATGAGGAAACACCGCCGGGCCCGCTGGGTGCGCGGGGGCAAAGACGCGCGGCGGCCGAACAGCGCTGGTCCGAATTTGGCGATGCCCACGGGCTTTCGGTTCACCATTTCAGGCTGGCGGGGATTTACGGCCCCATGCGCAATGCGCTGACGAGCGTACGCGCGGGCACGGCGCGGCGCATTCACAAACCCGGTCAGGTGTTTTCGCGCATTCATGTGGATGATATCGCCCAAATTTTGCTGGCCGCCCTCAACAGCGATATTGGCTCACGCAATTTCAGTGTGTGTGACGACGAACCGGCACCGCCGGCCGATATCGTTGCTTATGCGGCGGATTTGCTGGGCGTCGACCCGCCACCGTCACAGAATTTTGAAGATGCGGATTTGTCGGAAATGGCGCGGAGTTTTTATGCCGAAAACAAGCGCATTCGCAATGACCGCATAAAAACCGAGCTGGGCGTCACGCTGTCTTATCCGACTTATCGGGAAGGCCTGACCGCCCTGTTCAAAAGCGGCGCGTTTTAGCTTTAAGTATTTTTGTCCAAAAGCTCTTCGATGAGCCCGATCAGCGCGTCTATCTGATGCGGTTCGGAAAGCCGGTGGTCGCCGCCTTTCAGCAAATGCACCTCAACATCGTCGGTCGCAAGGCTTTCGGCAAGCTCCAGTGACAATTGCCACGGCACGGCGCTGTCTTGTTGGCCGTGAATGATGCGCACCGGCACGGAAATATCGATCGTATCGCCCAGCAATAAATGATTGCGCCCGTCCAGTATCAGATTATGCGTGATCGGATAGCCTTCCGGGTCATATTCGGAAGGGTCATAAATCAGCCCCTCGCTTTCAAGTTTTGCCCGCGCGCGGTCGGAAAATCTGTCCCACATCAGGCGTTCGGTCATGTCAATGGCCGGTGCAATCAGCACCAGACCGGCAATCCTGTCGGGCCGGTCAAGCGCGGCGAGCGTTGACAGCCAACCGCCGAAACTGGAGCCGACCAGAATTTGCGGGCCTTGCGTCAGCGTGTCGAGAATATGGGGTATGTCGCCGCGCCAATGGCTGATTGTGCCGTCGGTGAAAGTGCCGGTGGAACTGCCATGGCCGAAATAATCAAAGCGCACGAAATTCTGCTTGCGCCCGGCCGCCCATGATGCCAGCGCCAAGGCTTTGGTGCCGCCCATATCGGAACGGAAACCGCCGCAGAAAACAACGCCGGGCGTGGCTTGGTTGGCGCTGCCGGCCTGTGCGCTATAGGCAAGGCGTTGGGGGCCAAAATCCTTGCTTTGGCGTTCGGTGAAATCGGGTGAAATATCGGGTGAATTATCGGGGCCGGGGGTCGAGGTCATGCGCCGCTCATTTGTTTACAATCTGCACATGCGTGTATAGCATATTTTTCGAGAGGCAGGCGCGGATCGGGCTTGCCCACCCTTAATATCGGGCCTGTTGGCCGTGAAAAGAGTTCCCGCCCATGGCGTCACCGCAAGCCTACCCAGATCTGACGGGGGTCACCGTCGCGCAAATTATTCCCCGATTGAATATTGGCGGCGCGGAAACGACAACGCTCGAAATCGCGCGCGCCCTGCGTGCGGCAAATGCGCGGGCGCTGGTCGTCAGCGAAGGCGGCGCACTGTCCGATGCGATTGGGGCGGCGGGGGCGGAACTCATTGATATGCCGGTCGCTTCAAAAAATCCGTTTGTGATGGCGGCCAATATCCGGCGCTTGCGGCGGCTGGTTGAGGACGAAAACATCACCATTCTGCATGCGCGCTCGCGCGCACCCGCCTGGTCGACATTGGCCGCTGCGCGCGCCACGCAGGTGCCCTTCGTCACGACCTATCACAGTTTGGTGCATGAGGGGCCGCGTCCGAAGGTTTGGTATAATTCGGTGATGGTGCGCGGCGATGCCGTGATTGCCAATTCCGAATATACCGGCGAATTGATCCGCCGCGTGCACGGTGTTGATGATGCCCGTCTGCGCGTGGTGGCGCGCGGCTGTGACATTTCGGCACTTGCGCCGGAAAATGTCAGCGCCGACATGCGCGCCGACCAACGCCGCGCTTGGGGGGCATCGGCAGATGATTTTGTGATTTTGTGCCCGGCGCGCATTACGGAAGTGAAGGGCCAGCATGTTTTGCTTGCGGCACTGGCGCAACTGCCAACCGATGAGCGGCCCTTTGTTGTTTTTGCCGGCAGTGCTGTCGAGCGCGCCGAATATTTCGCCGCGCTTGAGCGGCAGGTGGCAGAGGCGGGTTTGACCGACCGGGTGCATTTTGCCGGCCTCGTGCGCGATATGGGCCGGGCTTATGGGGCTTGCGATCTGGCGATTGTGCCGACGGTGCGCGGCGAACCGTTCGGGCGCACCATTGTCGAAGCGCAAGCCGCCGGCCTGCCGGTGATTGCCAGCGATGCCGGGGGATATCGTGAAACGGTAATTTCGCGCCCGCCCGAAAATGGCGGCACCGGATGGCTGGTACCGCCGGGCGACGCGAACGCGCTGGCGCGGGCCATGGAGGCGGCGATGGCGCAAAGCGCTGCGGCGCGGGCGCAAATGGTGTCAAACGGGCGCGCGCATGTTGAGGCAAATTTCCGTCAGGAAGTCATGTGCGCCAAAACGCTGGCGATTTATGCCGAGCTGATCGGTCGGGCGTGAGACGGGTCAGCGAACCGGGCGGCCGCCTGCTGGTCGGGCTGGGTGCTCCGCGCGGCGCACTGGCCGAAGCAATTGGCCGTCACCGCGATGATGTGTCGCTCACGGTTCTCATCAGCCCCGCCCAGCAGAATGAAGCATATGAGGCCGATGAGATTTGGGTGTTCACGCGGCTTGGGCCCATTGGCTTTCTCGCGCTCATACGGCGCATTTCATGGCGTCGCTTCGAGCGCGTTGACCAGTTGCGAACGGGCAGTTTTGGCTGGCTAAAATATTGTGTCTGGCCGCGTCCGCCATGGTTTTACCTGACCGAGCTTGGCGGGGGTCATGACAGCCGCGGCTAAATTTGCCGTTGACTTCTCCGAATACTCGCATAAACCTTGGCATCAGAACCCCGCGAGGTTCCCCGATAACTGCAGAAGGAATGAGCCCATCGCACGCAGACCACTCGCCGCGCAACCGTCCCGCGAAGGACCGCGCATTAACGGCATGATCACTGTTCCAAAGGTACTTGTAATTGGCGCCGATGGCGAAAAACTGGGGGTGGTCGACACGGACTCGGCCCTTGCCATGGCCGAAGAAGAGGGGCTCGACCTTGTAGAGGTTTCACCGAATGTTTCGCCGCCCGTGTGCAAAATTCTGGACTATGGCAAGCTGAAATATCAGGAACAGAAAAAAGCGAGCGAGGCGCGCAAACGCCAGAAAACGGTCGACGTCAAAGAAATAAAAATGCGTCCGAACATCGACAAGCATGATTACGATGTGAAAATGCGCAGTGTGACAAAATTCATCGGCGAGGGTGACAAGGTTAAAGTGACCATGCGGTTTCGCGGGCGCGAAATGGCCCATCAGGAGCTTGGCATGCAAGTGTTGACGCGCGTGCGTGAAGAAGTTGACGAGATCGCCAAGGTCGAGGCCAGCCCCAAGCTGGAAGGCCGCCAGATGATGATGGTGCTGGCGCCGCGCACTTCCTGATTTTTAAAAACTAATTTTGCATTTCGGGCAGATCACGCATCAGATCGGGCCTGTCCGTTATGATGGCGCTCACGCCAAGGCGCGCGAGCCGTTCCATATCTGCCGGTTCATTGACGCTCCACGCGCTCACACCCAGTTTCAGGCGCATGGCGCAGGCCATGGTGTCGGGCGTTATGTCCCGGTGAAACGCAAACCAGTGTTGCCCGCCGGCGGCGGCAATCGCGGCCAGCATTTTTTCGCCATGCGTATCGCCCGGCTGATTGCGCCAGTCATGTTTGCCCAGCCATTTGGCACCGGCGGCGGAAGCCGCGCGCAATTGCGCGCGAAGCCCCGATAGCGGGGTTTCAGGGTCATGTTCCGGATCGGTAATAAAAAAGGGCGGGGTGGTATGGGCAATGGGCCGGTCGGGAAAAGCGGCACGCACATGGGCAAGGCAGCGCCAGTCAAATGAGACGATATGCGTGCGCGCACGCGACGGGCTGGCGGCCAGTGCCGTACAAAACAGATCGGCCAAATGGCTTGCGTTCGCGTCCGTGTCATCCAGCAAATCGGTTTTCAGTTCGGCATAAAGGCGAAATTCCCGGCCCGTGCGCGTTGCAATCAGCCGGTTCACCGCGTCAAAATCTGGGATGCGTGCGCCGTCAATCGGCATTTGCCCCGCGCGGGTTTGGCCGTAGGCGCTGTCCGGTTGCAGGCGGCCGACATCCAGCGCGTCAAGTTCGCTGCGGCGCAGTTCGCGTATTCTGGGTGTGGGGGCGGAAAGCCAGTTTCCGTTTTGGCGCGTGGCTTCGGGTTTCAGCCGGTCATCGTGATGGATAACCAGCCTGTCGTCGCTCGTGTGCTGAATGTCGCATTCGATACCGTCGACACCGGCATTAATGGCATTTTCAAAAGCTTCCAGCGTGTTTTCGGGCCATAAATTGGCCCCGCCGCGATGCGCAATATTCAGGGGTCGGTGCAAGCTTCGATGCAAGGTTCGGTTCATGCAGCAGATTTCCTCATATGCTCGGAGCTTTCATGTAACACATATTATAATTGGTGCGTGAATGTTGCATTTTTCGCCAAGATGCGTATAAAACGCTCGCGCGTGGGTTTCCCGCGCGACAGAGCCGGCTGGCCGAAAAGGGCTGCCAGGTCGGTTTTTAAGGTCACCTCGAACGAAGGAAAAGCGAAATGCCCAAAATGAAGACCAAAAGCGGTGCCAAAAAGCGTTTCAAGCTGACGGCATCGGGCAAGGTTCGTGCCGGTCAGGCGGGTAAGCGCCACGGCATGATCAAACGTACCAATAAACAAATCCGTAATCAGCGCGGCACGGCAATTCTGTCGGAACCCGATGCCCGCGTCGTGCGGAAATTTCTGCCAAACGGTTAGGGGGCGAAAATGTCTCGTGTGAAACGCGGCGTGACGTCCCACGCACGCCATAAAAAAGTTCTTGCCAAGGCCAAAGGTTATTATGGCCGCCGCAAAAATACCATTCGTGTTGCCAAACAGGCGGTCACCAAAGCGGGGCAATATGCCTATCGCGACCGACGCACGCGCAAGCGCAATTTCCGTGCTTTGTGGATCCAGCGCATCAATGCCGCCTCGCGCATGCACGGCCTGCCTTATGGCCGGTTTATCGACGGGCTGGGCAAAGCCGGTATCGAGGTTGACCGCAAAATGCTGGCCGATCTCGCCGTTCACGAACCGGCGGCCTTTGAGGCTCTGGTCGGCAAGGCTCGCGAAGCGCTCGGTTAATCGCCGGTTTGAGGTGGATTTTGCGTGTCGTGCACACGCGATTCTTATGGCATAAGTGTCTTGTGGCTTAAGAAACTTGTGATCATCAGGAGCCTTCGGCATGCAGGACGATACGGGCGCGGTTGAAACCCGAATAATGGACGCGATTGCAGCGGCGACAAGCCTGTCGGCGCTCGAAGATGTGCGCGTTGCGGCTTTGGGCAAAAAAGGCGAAGTGTCGGCATTGCTCAAAACGCTGGGCGGTATGGATGCCGATGACCGCCAGCGACTGGGCCCGGTTTTCAATCAGCTTAAAATTCGTGTGACGGAGGCCGTGCAAAGCCGCCGTGCCGCGTTGGAAGCCGAGGAGATGTCGCGGCGTCTGGCATCGGAAACGCTCGATATGACCCTGCCGGTTGACACCGACCCGCAATTTGAAGGGCGCATTCATCCGGTCAGCCAGACGATGGAAGAGCTTTCGGCCATTTTTGCCAGCATGGGTTTTGACGTGGCCGAGGGCCCGGATATTGAAAGCGGGTTTTACAATTTCACCGCGCTGAATATTCCCGAAGCCCACCCCGCGCGACAAATGCACGACACGTTTTATCTGACGGCGGAAGAAGACGGCGAACCGCTTTTGCTGCGCACGCATACAAGCCCCGTGCAGGTGCGCACCATGCAGGCCGGCGACCCGCCCTTCCGCTTTATCGCGCCGGGGCGCACCTATCGGTGCGACAGCGACCAGACGCACACGCCAATGTTTCACCAGATAGAGGGGCTGGTGATCGATGAGACCACGCATATGGGCCATTTGAAACACACGCTGGAAGCTTTTTTGACGGCGTTTTTCGAAGTTGACAATGTCGCCATCCGGTTCCGTCCGAGCTATTTCCCGTTTACTGAGCCGAGCATGGAAGTGGATATGCGCTGCCATCGTGACGGCGACAAGCTGGTGGTCGGCAGCGGCGATGACTGGATGGAAATTGGCGGCAGCGGCATGGTCAACCCGCATGTGCTGACCCATGCCGGCATTGACGCGGAAAAATATCAGGGCTTTGCCTTCGGCATGGGCATTGACCGGCTGGCCATGCTGAAATATGGCATGCCCGATTTGCGCGCCTTTTTCGGTGCCGATTTGCGCTGGCTGAAACATTACGGCTTTTTGCCGATCGACGTGCCCGGCCTGGCCGGCGGGCTGTCGAACAAATCGCTGGCGGCGAAATAGGAGAGAGGCATGAAATTCACGCTCTCCTGGCTCAAAGACCATCTCGACACGTCTGCTTCGCTCGACGAGATTGCCGACAAGTTGACGCTTATCGGGCTGGAAGTTGAAGCGCTGGTCGACCCGTCGGAAACCTTCGCCAATTTTGAAGTGGCCGAAATTATCGCCACCGCGCCGCACCCCGAAGCCGACCGCCTGCAAATCTGCACGGTCAAAGGCAGTGGCGGCGAACAGCAACTCGTATGCGGCGCGCCCAATGCGCGGGCAGGCTTGGTCGGCATATTGGCGCAGGAAGGCGCGGTGATACCGGCCAGCGGCATGGTGCTGGGCAAAGCAAAAATTCGCGGTGTCGAAAGCCGCGGCATGATGTGTTCGGGTGCCGAACTTGGCCTCAATGACGACCATGACGGCATTATCGAATTGGCGGCAGGCGCGACCATTGGCGGTTCGGCGGCGGCGGCACTGGGGCTTGATGACCCGATGATCGAAATCGGTATCACACCAAACCGGCCCGATTGTCTGGGCGTGCGCGGCATTGCCCGCGATTTGGCGGCTGCCGGTTTGGGCACGTTGAAGGATGACACAACCCGCCCCATCAAGGCGGAAAAACAGGGCGGCACCCCGATTGATGTGAGCGGTGAGAGCTGTCCGGTATTTGCCGGATGCCGCATTGAGGGGGTCAAAAACGGGCCAAGCCCCGACTGGTTGCGGGCCCGCCTCACAGCCATCGGGCTGAAGCCAATCAGCGCGCTTGTCGATATCACCAATTATATTTCCTATGATCGCGGGCGACCGTTGCATGTATATGACGCCGACACGCTGACCGGCACGGTGCAGGCGCGGCCCGCCAAGGCGGGCGAAATTTTCGTCGCGCTGGATGAGGAAACTTACGAGCTGACCGCCGCCGATTGCGTTATCGCAGATGATAAGGGTGTGCTGGGTCTGGCCGGCATTATGGGCGGTCTGGCGTCGGGCAGTACGCTTCAGACAAAAAACGTGCTGGTCGAAAGCGCGTGGTTCGAGCCGGTGGCGATTGCGCTGTCGGGGCGTCACCACAATATTGACAGCGATGCGCGCTACCGCTTTGAGCGCGGGGTTGATCCGGCCTCGGTCGAAACGGGGTTGGCGCTGGCCGTGCAGATGATTGTTGAAATTTGCGGCGGCACGGTGTGCGCGCCGGTAAGCGCGGGCGCGGTGCCCGACAGCAAAAAAACCGTGCGCTTTGAGCCTGCGCGCGTGCATCAGCTTACCGGCCTTGAGATCGCCGAAGCCGACATGCAGGCCATTCTCACGCAATTGGGTTTTGAGGTGAAAAAAGGCAAGCCGTGGCAGGTGGGCGTGCCCAGCTGGCGGCCGGATATTGATGACGCCACGCATGGTGCCGATATTGTCGAGGAAATCATTCGCATTTACGGGCTGGACGAAGTGCCCGCAACGCCCCTGCCGCAAGCGCCGGGCATTGTGCGCCCAAGCCTGACCTTGGCACAACGCCGCGCCGGGCTGATGCGGCGCGCGCTGGCGGCGCGCGGGCTGGTCGAGGCGGTTACATGGTCGTTCATATCGGCAGAACACGCCGCCGCATTCAATGTGAGCGCGGGGCTGGAGCTTGCCAATCCCATCTCATCCGACCTCAGCCATATGCGCCCGTCTTTGCTGCCCGGCCTGATGGTCGCGGCGCAAAAAAATGCCGATCGCGGCGCGCGGGTCATCAATCTGTTTGAATTGGGCAATGCGTTTAAGGCCGCAACACCGGGCGCACAGCGTTTTGCCGCCGCCGGATTGCGCGCCGGTCTTGGCGCGGAGAAAACATGGGCGACGACCGCGGCGCGGCCTGTTGACGCTTATGCCGCGCGTGCCGATGCCGAGGCCGCGCTTGCGGCTTGCGGTGTGGCGACCGATAGTTTGCAAGTATTGCCGGTCGATGCGGCCGATGGTGCCGAGTGCTACCATCCGGGGCGTTCGGGTGTTTTGGCGCGCAACCCGCGCGAGCCGATGGCGGTGTTTGGCGAATTGCATCCGGCACTGTTGGCGCGTTTCGATATTGATATTCCGATGGCGGCCTTTGAAGTGTGGCCCGAAACCGTGCCGGAACCGAAAGCGCCCAAACAAGCCGGCAGTGACATTGCGCGCCCGGCGCTGGCCCTGTCCAATCTGCAAATGGTGCGGCGCGATTTTGCCTTTGAGGTGGAAAGCGGGATTCCGGCGGCTGAAATTGTGCGCGCGGCGCGCGGTGCCGACAAAAAACTCATCACCTCGGTGCGTGTTTTCGATGTGTTTGAGGGCGGACAATTGGCCGAGGGCATGAAATCCGTCGGGCTGGAAGTTGGCCTGCAACCGACACAGGCGACCCTGACCGATGCCGAGATCGAAGCCGTGTGCGAAAAAGTGACGGCGGCGGTGGTCAAAGCCACGGGCGGCCGCTTGCGCGGCTGAGCGGGTAATATTTCCCTGCCTTTTTTCATGCATTTTGACGCATTGGCGAACGCGCCCGCCAGTGATATAGGGCTTATATGACGGTTCAGAAAAACATCCGTAATTTTGCGATTATCGCGCATATTGACCATGGCAAGTCAACGCTTGCCGACCGGCTGATACAATTGACCGGCGGGCTGTCGACGCGCGAAATGCAGGAACAGGTGCTGGACAATATGGAGCTGGAGCGCGAGCGCGGCATTACCATCAAGGCGCAGACCGTCCGGCTCGATTATCAGGCGTCCGACGGCCAGACCTATCAGCTCAATCTCATCGACACGCCGGGCCATGTCGATTTTGCCTATGAGGTCAACCGCTCGCTGGCGGCGTGCGAGGGCTCGCTTCTGGTGGTTGATGCCAGTCAGGGGGTCGAGGCCCAGACGCTTGCCAATGTGTATCAGGCGATCGAGGTCGATCACGAGATTGTGCCGGTGCTGAACAAGGTGGATTTGCCGGCGGCGGATTGCCCGCGCGTATGCGGGCAAATCGAAGATGTTATCGGGCTCGACACTTCCGGTGCGGTCAATATTTCGGCCAAAACCGGGCTGGGTGTCGATGATGTGCTGGAGGCGATTGTCACGCAATTGCCCGCCCCCGACGGCGATGCCGCCGCGCCGCTCAAAGCCATGCTGGTCGACAGCTGGTATGACGCCTATCTGGGTGTGGTGGTGCTGGTGCGCATTATCGACGGCACGCTGAAAAAGGGCCGGAAAATCCGCATGATGTCGACCGGAGCCACGCATTTGGTTGACCAGGTGGGCGTGTTCCGGCCAAAGCGCGACACGGTGGACGCGCTTGGCCCCGGCGAAATCGGCTATTTCACGGCCGCCATCAAACAGGTGGCCGACACGCGCGTCGGCGATACGGTGACGGAAGACCGCGCGCCCTGCGCCGATATTCTGGACGGGTTCAAGCCCTCGCAACCGGTTGTTTTTTGCGGGCTGTTTCCGACGGATTCAAGCCAGTTTGAGGATTTGCGCGAAGCCATGGCAAAACTTCGGCTGAACGATGCGAGTTTTGATTATGAAATGGAAACCAGCGCGGCGCTGGGCTTCGGCTTCCGTTGCGGTTTTCTGGGGCTTTTGCATTTGGAGATTATCCGCGAGCGCATTGAGCGCGAGTTTGATATCGACCTCATCACCACGGCACCATCGGTGGTCTATCGCCTGCACATGAATGACGGGTCGGTGACCGAATTGCACAATCCGGCCGATATGCCGGATGTCGTCAAGGTTGACCATATTGATGAGCCGTGGATTGACGCCTCGATATTGGTGCCGGATGAATATTTGGGGGCCGTGCTGAAACTGTGCGAAGACCGGCGGGGGCGACAGAAAAATCTGAGCTATGCCGGCACGCGCGCCATGCTGGAATATGCCCTGCCGCTGAACGAGGTGGTGTTTGATTTTTACGACCGGTTGAAGTCTGCCACGCGCGGCTATGCCAGTTTCGATTATCAATTGAGCGATTATAAAACCGGCGATCTGGTCAAAATGTCCATTCTCGTCAATTCCGAGCCGGTGGATGCACTGTCGACCATTGTGCATCGCGAGCGCGCCGAAATGCGCGGGCGGGCCATGTGCGAGCGGCTGAAAGACCTGATCCCGCGCCATTTGTTCAAAATTCCGATTCAGGCGGCCCTCGGCGGCAAAATTATCGCGCGCGAAACCATTGCCGCGCTGCGCAAGGATGTGACGGCGAAATGCTATGGCGGCGATGTGAGCCGAAAGCGCAAACTGCTCGACAAGCAAAAAGAAGGCAAAAAGAAAATGCGCCAGTTCGGCAAGGTCGACATTCCCCAAGACGCGTTTATTTCCGCGCTCAAAATGGACGATTAGGCGCATCACCGCTTGTTTTCAGCCGGTGGGCGGGTATATTCGCCTTTCTGGACAGGTGGCCGACGCTATAAGGGCTTGGTGAACATATGTGAACCCTAGCCCGCCTTGCGATAGGGCAGTGTGGCGTTGGCACGCTGACCGAGAGGACAGGTGGCCGACGCTATAAGGGCTTGGTGAACGCGAGTGAACCTTAGCCCGCCTTGCGATAGGGCAGTGTGGCGTTGGCACGCTGACCGAGAGGACAGG
>JBMZAX010000011.1:55965-69041 GCA_049611805.1 Parvibaculales bacterium
TGGCCGAGTGGCTGAAGGCGCACGCTTGGAAAGCGTGTAGGCGTTAACGCGTCTCGAGGGTTCGAATCCCTCTCTGTCCGCCATTTTTTGAAAATCGGGCGGCCCCGCCATGCGGAGCCGGCGGGAGCATATTGGGAGAGCAAAATGACACAGCGAACGACACCGCGCACGACATTGGCAGGCCTTCAAATCGACACACAGCTTGCGGATTTCATCGCAAATGAAGCTGTGGCGGGCACGGATGTGACGGCCGACGCTTTCTGGGCGGCGGCGGCTGAAATTATCAACACCCATCGCGACACGAATAAAGCATTGCTCGCCAAACGCGACGAGTTGCAGGCCAAGATTGACGCATGGCATGTGGCGCAAAAAGGACATCCGCATGATGGGCCCGCCTATCGCGCATTTCTTGAAGAGATCGGCTATCTGGTTCCCGAAGGGCCGGATTTCCAGATTGAAACCGCCAATGTTGACCCTGAAATTGCCAAAATTGCCGGCCCGCAACTTGTGGTGCCGGTCAAAAATGCCCGATTTGCGGTCAACGCGGCCAATGCCCGCTGGGGCAGCCTGTATGATGCGTTTTACGGCACGGATATTATTCCCCAGGACGGCGATATGGCACCGGTCGGCAGCTATAACCCGACACGCGGCGATGAAGTTATCCGCCGTGCCAAGGCGCTGCTTGACGAAATTGCCCCGCTTGAGGGTGTTTCCCATGCCGATGTGACCGGATATGCGATTGCCGGGGGTGCGCTGGTTGCCGCCCATGCGGGCGGGTCTGCCGGTCTTGCAAATCCTGAAAAATGTGTCGGCTTTCAAGGCGCGGCCGATGCGCCTTCCGCCATTTTGCTGAAAAACAACGACCTGCATGTCGAGATTATGATCGATGCGAGCCATAATATCGGCAAGGATGATGCGGCCCATGTTGCCGATGTCATGATGGAATCGGCCGTTACCACAATTATGGATTGCGAAGACAGCGTGGCCGCCGTTGACGGCGAAGACAAGGTCGAGGCCTATCGCAATTTGCTGGGCCTGTTGAAGCGCGATATTTCCGTGTCGATGAAAAAAGGTGGCCGCGAAATGCTGCGCAAGCTGAACGACAATCGCAGCTATCACGATTTGGCGGGCGGCCAATTCACACTGCCCGGCCTGTCGACCATGCTGATCCGCAATGTCGGCCATCTGATGACCAATCCGGCGATTTTGGACGATCGCGGCGACGAAGTGCCCGAAGGCATTATGGACGCGCTGGTCACCGGCCTGCTTGCCAAGCATGATTTGGGCAAATCCGATGAGGCGCTCAAAAACAGCCCCGCCGGGTCGGTCTATATTGTGAAACCGAAAATGCACGGGCCCGAAGAAGTGGCCTTTACCGATACGCTGTTTGCCGCTGTCGAGGCCGCGCTGGGCCTGCCGGCCCTGACCATGAAAATGGGGATTATGGATGAAGAGCGCCGCACCACGGTCAATCTGAAAGAATGTATCCGTGCGGCCAAACAGCGGGTGATTTTCATCAATACCGGTTTTCTGGACCGCACGGGCGACGAGATTCATACCTCAATGGAAATGGGCCCGATGATCCGCAAGGCGGAAATGAAGGCGACGGGCTGGCTCAATGCCTATGAAGACTGGAATGTCGATATCGGTCTGGCGTGCGGCCTGCAGGGGCGTGCGCAGATTGGCAAGGGCATGTGGGCCATGCCGGATTTGATGGCCGATATGCTGGAGCAGAAAATCGGCCAGCCGCGCGCCGGTGCCGATTGCGCATGGGCACCCTCACCAACGGCGGCCACGGTACACGCCATTCACTATCACCGCGTGGATGTGGAAGCCGTTCAAAATGATTTGAAAGCGCGCCAACGCGCGCCGCTGGACACAATTTTGTCCATGCCGGTCGAAACCCATCCGCAATGGAGCCCGGAAGATGTTCAGCAGGAACTGGACAATAATGCGCAAGGCATTCTGGGCTATGTGGTGCGCTGGATCGACCAGGGTGTGGGATGCTCGAAAGTGCCCGATATTCACGATGTCGGCCTGATGGAAGACCGCGCAACATTGCGTATTTCAAGCCAGCATATTGCAAATTGGCTGCATCATGGCATTTGCAGCGAAGATCAGGTCATGGCGACGATGAAACGCATGGCGCTGGTGGTGGACGGGCAAAATGCGGATGATCCGGCCTATACGCCAATGGCGGAAGATTTCGACGGCTCAATCGCCTTTGCGGCGGCGTGCGATCTGATTTTCAAAGGACGCGAACAGCCAAGCGGCTATACCGAACCGCTTTTGCATGCGCGTCGGCTGGAATATAAGGCGCGCGGCTAGTTTTGCCCGCGCGCTTTGAGCGCCGAATAAACATAACCCGCCACGGCACCTGACAGGCACAGGGCGATAAAGCCGTCAATATCGCGCGCCGCGCCAATCGGCGTGATGGCGAACAGCGCCTTCAGCGCAAACAAGGTGACGCCCACGCCGGCAAACCCGCCCAGCGCATGGGCGACATGTGGCAGAATTTTGACCCAGCGGGCAATGATGCCGGTGACGGGCATGGCGATAAGAAATCCGAAGCCGAAAATTGTCGCGACCAGCGGCAGGCCGCCGACCAGATCCTGCGCCGTGGTCGCCAGCCGGTCGGCAAAGGGCACATTGAGCCCAAGCGCGGCAATCTCGGCGAGATTAAATTGTGTGGCTGTCAGGATGAGCAGGAAGATAAGCATGACCCAGCCTATGAGGAAGGAAAGCACGGTCTGTCTGCGCGGCAAAATATTTTTCATTCTGAATTCTCCAAATAGAGAAAGACTATAGCCGCCCTAGTCCTTATGTTGCAATGACTGTGGGCGCGCGGTTATGATGCACCTCCATGATATCGGGAAAATAATTATGAAATTTGTACTCAAACTCGCGCTTATTGGCTGGGCAGGTCTGATCGGTTTTGTCGCCCCGCCCGCATCTGCAACTGACTATACGCTGGAAGAAGTGGTCAATGGCATCGACATGCCATGGGGCATTGCGTTTTTGCCCGATGGCGACATGCTGGTGACCGAA
Source organism: Parvibaculales bacterium (assembly GCA_049611805.1). GTDB lineage: Bacteria > Pseudomonadota > Alphaproteobacteria > RS24 > RS24 > UBA7378. The sequence continues at coordinate 59,014 of JBMZAX010000011.1, forward strand.
TTGTCCGGACAGTTGCGCTTGATCCGCGAGGGCGAGCTTCAGCCGCAACCGGTGGCGGGTGTGCCGGAAAGCTATTATGCCGGACAGGGCGGGCTGATGGATATTCTCCTGCATCCCGATTTTGCGAGCAATCGGCTTGTTTATCTGTCGCTGGCTGTCGGGGACCTGGATGCCAATGCGCTGCGCGTGATACGCGGGCGTTTTGACGGCACGGATTTGCAGGATGTCGAAACCGTCTTCGAGGCGGCCCCGGCCAAAGACACGGCGGTGCATTATGGCGGACGCATGACATTCCTGCCCGACAACACATTGCTCGTCGCGGTCGGCGACGGATTTGACTATCGCGAAGACGCCCAGAACCGCGCCAATCATTACGGCACAATCGTGCGCGTGTCGGAGGCCGGCAAAGTGCCCGCCGACAATCCTTATGTCGATGACCCCACCGCCCTGCCGGAAGTGTGGTCATACGGGCACCGCAATGCACAAAGCATTATTTATGATGCGGGCACCGATACGGTTTTCCAGACCGAACACGGGCCGCGCGGGGGGGATGAGCTGAACATTATCGAGCCCGCCAAAAACTATGGCTGGCCGGCAATCACCTATGGCATTGATTATTCGGGCCTGCGCATTTCGCCCTATACCTCGCATGAGGGCATGGAACAGCCGCTGGAATATTGGGATCCTTCATTCGGCCCCAGCGGCATGACGGTTTATCGCGGGCGCGCATTTCCGGACTGGGACGGCGATATTTTCATGACCTCGCTGGTTTTCAACCATGTTATCCGTGTCGATATGGATGGTCGGGTTTCCGGCGCGCAACAAATTCTGTTTGACGAGATTGGCGAAAGACTGCGCGATATTCGCACCGGCCCGGACGGGGCGCTCTATATTCTGTCGGAAGGCACGGGCGCGGGCGACGGGCGCGTTTGGCGGGTGCGGGCGACCAACCGCTAAGTTTCAAAAATTAAGGCGTCTGGGGGTGGACGCACACCGCCCCATGGCGTATAACGCGCCGATATTCATCTGGAGGCATTGAAAATGGCTGTTCCGAAGAGAAAAGTTACGCGGTCGCGACGCGGTAAACGCCGGGCAGCCGATGCGCTGTCCAACCCGACCTATGTCGAAAATCCCGATAGCGGCGAATTGCACCGCCCGCATCATATCGACCTGAAAAGCGGCATGTATCGCGGTCGGCAGGTGATCGAACCCAAAGATTGATAATTAAAGACTGACGCTTTTTGTCGGTTTACAAATCTATTTGCGCGCGGTGAGAGCCGCGCGTATTTTTTTGGCCAGGCCCGCGCTTTCCGCCATTTCTTTCGGGTGCAGGGAGGCGGGCACAACACCCATAATTGCATTGCACATAATCAGCGCCGGGGCTTGCGCGAGGGTTTCGCGTGTCAGCTCTCCGCTTGTGATGGGGCAATCCTCAATCTGCGACAATGCGAGAATGCGCGCGCGGGTAATGCCGGGCAGCGCGCCTTCATCCGTCGAAGGCGTGATGAGGGTGCCGCCGTGCAAGGCAAATATATTGCCCGCCGTGGTGCCCGTCACCCGCCCGTGCTGGTTGACCAGCAATGCATCATCGGCGCCATGGGCCATGGCCGCGCGGCGGGCGAGAATATGCGCGGCATAATTGGTTGATTTAACCGACGACAAATCCTGTCCGGCCGGTTGCAAAACCTCCGACAGGCCCAAAGCCAGATGGGCCGGTGGGGTCGGTGCGGGCGAGGTTTGTATCAGCCAGTTCGGGGCAGCCGGTGTTGCGGGCACCAGCCCGCGGCCCCCATCGCCGCCGGTGACGGTGAGGCGTATGACGGCGCGGCCCTCACTTGATGCGTTTTGGTTCAGCAAATCCACCGCGGCGGCGCGCAGGCCCGCCGCATCATAAGGTGTTGCAAAGCCAAACAGCGCGCAGGCCCGCCACAGCCGCTCCATATGTGCGGGCCAATGTGCAGGCGTGCCGTTTTCCCCAAGCACGGTTTCGAACACGCCCTCGCCCAGAAGCAGGCCGCGATCATTGGCGGATATGGCCGTATCCGAAGCCAAAAATTCACCGTTCAGCCAAATCATGCGCGCGCCTTCTCCTGCGCGCCCTCAAACGCGATTGCAAGGTTCAAAAAATTCGAGATGAGCTTTCGCCCTTGCGGGGTCAGCACGGATTCGGGGTGAAACTGCACGCCATATACCGGCGCGCTTTCATGTTCCAGAGCCATAATTTCGCCCGCGCCACTATGCGCCGTGGCGCTCAGACAGGGCGGCAATTGCGCCACAATAAGCGCGTGGTAGCGTCCGGCGTCAAACGGGCTTTCCACCCCGTCAAACAGCGGCGTGGCTTTATGCGTGACGGGCGAGGCCTTGCCGTGCAGGGGCTCTTCGGCACGCGCGATTGTGCCGCCAAAAGCGGCTGCCATCGCCAGATGGCCCAAACACACGCCCAGCATCGGCACATGACCGGCCAGCAATTTGATTAGGGGCACGCTGACGCCGGTTGTGTCGGGCCCGCCGGGGCCGGGTGAAAAAATAATGGCCGTCGGCTCAAGCGCGGCAATTTCCGGCGCGCGCATTGCGTCCTGATTGATGATGCGGGTGTCAAATCCGGCTTCGCGCACATAGCGCGCCAGCGTTTCCACAAAGCTGTCATAATGGTCGATGACGAGTATCATGCCGAGCGCGCCCCCGCCGGCGTGCCGCAGAGCGCGGCAATCAGGCCGGAAGCCTTGTCGAGCGTTTCGTTATATTCGGCATCGGCCGCGCTGTCGGCGACCATGCCGCCGCCCGCATGGAAATACACATCATGGCCCTTGATGACGGCGGTTCGGATCAGAATATTCGTGTCCATCTGCCCGTCAAAACCGATATAGCCCATGGCCCCGCAATAGGGCCCGCGCGCATGCGGTTCCAATTCGGCGATCACGCCCATGGCTTGAATTTTCGGCGCGCCGGTGATCGAGCCGCCGGGAAAGCAATCGCGCAAAGCCGCAAGCGGTGTGGTGTCGGCGCGCAAGGTACCACGAATGGTGGAGACCAGGTGATGCACATTTGAAAATTTTTCGAGCGCACACAGCTCAGGCACCTCAATCGATCCGTCGCGGCAGCTTTTCGCCATATCATTGCGCAACAGGTCGACAATCATTGTGTTTTCCGCGCGGTCCTTGCCGCTTGCCAGCAAATCGGCGGCAATTTCCTTGTCGCGCGCAGGCGTGGCCCCGCGCGGGCGCGTGCCCTTAATGGGGCGGCTTTCCAAAGTGCCGTGGGCGCAATGCAAAAACCTTTCCGGCGAGGCCGAAGCCAGCGACCAATTGTCATAAGTTGCAAAGGCCGAAAACGGCGCGGGCGAAAATTGGCGCATACGCCGGTAATAGGCAAAGGCGCTGTCGGCGGGGTCGAGGCGACCGTGAAAACGCTGGGCAATATTGGCTTGGAAAATTTCGCCGTCCAATATGCGCTCAACCACTTGCGTGACGGTTTCGCGAAAATCCTGCGCGGTAAAATTGCTTTGCGGTGCGTGGGCCGCGCGCAGGGGCGCATCGGAGAAAGCCGCCGGTCTTGGGCTTTCGGCCCGCCTGTGGTTTTCGGCCAGCCTGTCGAGACGGTTTTGCCAGTCTGCGATGTCGTTTTCGGCCTGTCGGCGTCGGGCTTTGGGGTCTGTTTCCGGCAGGCCGGTTGCAATGATGAAGGCGCGGCGCGCGCGCATGTCAAAGGCCAGAACCGTTGCATAAAGCCCCAGCGTGAGGCCGGGCAGGCCAAGGTCGTCATGGGCGTTGCGGTTGATATTGTCCGGCATCGGATGCAGGCCGCGCGCCAGATCATAGCCGAAAAATCCGGCCAGCCCGCCGCGGAAACTTGGCACTTGCGCGTCAATTTCCGGCGGCAAATCCTGCCAAAGCCCGGCACCGGAGGCCAAAGCGGTATCGGCCGCCTCAAAATGCCGGCGGGCGTGTTCGGGGGCGCCTGAAATAATCTGATGGGGGCATGTGGCGATATAGCTGGCGCGCGCGGCCGCATGTGCGTCATGGCTTGAATCGAGCCACAGGGCATGGGGCGTGTCGGCATGCGGCGCGAACACGGCCTCCGGCGACACCCAGCGCGTCTCGGCGATAAGCCCGCCTGCGGCATCGGCATAAAACAACAAATCGGGCGCGTTGTCAGGCATCAGCTATCCGCAGCTGCCGCGGGTCGGGGGCGCGGATACCAGTCCGGCGCGGCATATTCGATTTCGGGTTGCGCGGATGCGGCGCCGGCGATCATGACCAAAGACCAATATCCCAATGTTTCGCATGTGTGCCAGACCAGACTGTCGACATTGGCTTTTTTCCGGGAATCGTTCAGATGAAAGGCCTGCGCGTCGTGCCCGTCCGCCGACACGGTGAGGGCCAGTGCGGCACCGTCCAGCCATGTCCAGGCGGTTGGGGCGGTTTGGCGCTGCCAGGCGAACAAATCGCCCGCGCCAAGCAAAACCAGCCGCCCGCCGGAAGTTTCGTCCGTTTCGAAATGCCCGTCTGCATGCCGGTTGAGGCGCAGGGTTCTAGCGACATCCGTTATCGCCATATCGGGGGAAATGTCGTCCAGCGCCGGTGGCAGCATTAAAAATTATCCTTGCGTGCGCGAATTTCCGCAAACACATCGACATCGGCCGCATCGACCATGTCGAGCCGGGCGCGAATGCGCGCATCATGCGGGCGCAAAAACGGGTTGGTGGCGCGTTCGATGCCGATTTGCGTCGGCACGGTCGGTTTGTCGTCGGCGCGCAGGGCGGTGATTTCGCGCATGCGGGCTTGCAGGGCGTCATTGTCGGGGTCAACACTCACGGCAAAGGCCGCATTGGCGGCTGTATATTCATGCGCGCAATAAACCGTCGTGGCATCGGGAAGCGCGGCGAGTTTTTGCAGGCTCTCCCACATTTGCGCCATTGTGCCCTCAAACACCCGCCCGCAGCCCAGCACAAACAGGCTGTCGCCGACAAAGGCGTTTTGCGTGTCGGGCAAATGATAGGCAATATGGCCCAGCGTGTGCCCGCCCACATTCAGCACATTTACATCATGCGCGCCGAGCTTCACCCTGTCGCCGTCATCCACTTTCACGTCAATGCCCGGAATACGCTCGGCTTCTCCGGCCGGGCCGATGATCTGACAGCCGGTCTTTTCCTTGATTTCAAGATTATTGCCGGCATGGTCAAAATGATGATGTGTGTTCCATATATGGCTCAGCGTCCAGCCGCGCCCGTCAAGCGTGGATAAAATCGGGCCGGTTTCGGGCGTGTCGATACAGGCCGTCTGCCCGCTCTCAGTGTCGTGAACCAGATAGCCGTAATTGTCACTCAGGCACGCAAACTGGGCAATTTCGATGGTAGACATAAGTCGCTCCCCATATAAATGTTGCGCCCTGTCTGGCGCACAACCTCTTCGGAGTATACTGTTCTGGTCATGGCTGTCGACATTCTCGAACTTGCTGAATTTTATGCCGGTCTCGACGGGGCGCGGGCATGCGCGCAAATTGTCCAAAAAATAGACGCTTTGTGGCCCGACCCGCAGGACGAGCCGGTGCTGGGCTTCGGCTATGTTCTGCCCTATGCCGATGCGCTGTGGCCCGATGCGGTCTGGCATTTGTGTATGCCGGCCCAACAAGGCATTCTGGTGGAAGACCGCCCCGCCGGCACGCGCGCGGCGCTGGTCGATGAGGGGCTCATGCCGCTGCGCGACGGCGCCTTGGGGCGCGCCATCATTATTCACGGGCTGGAGGCGGCCAATCACAGCAATGCGCTTTTGAGCGAAATCTGGCGAATTTTGGTGCCCAATGGCCGCGCGATTTTTGTTGTGCCCAACCGAACCGGCATGTGGGCGCGCCGCGATGCGACACCTTTCGGGGCCGGTCGCCCGTTCAGCCGCCAGCAATTGCGGCGCCAGCTCAAAACCGCCGGATTTTCCATTGCCGGCATCCGCCCCGCGCTGATGCTGCCACCGGCACTGCCGCAATTTCTGGTGCGCCTGCTGTCACCCGCCGAACGCCTGCTGGGGCTGATACTGCCGCAAATCGGCGGTGTCTGGGTGGTCGATATTGTCAAACAAGTGCCCGCGCCCATTCGCGCCAAGCGGCGGCAAAATATGAGGCTGGGTGTGCCGGTGCGTCCGGCCTTTTCGCGCGGTGTTCTGTCACGGAAAAAAAATCGGGCGCGCGGTTAGCGCGTGAGTTCGAAAACCACCAGCTCGGCCATAAGGTTCTGCCAGGCCGACGGGCGGCCCGAACTGTGATGCACTTTTCCATTGGTCACCGTCAGGCAGGTTTCCACGCGCAAGGACAGTTCATCGCACAAATCGGTCAGGTCGAGCATGCTGCACAGGTGAATATTGGCCGTCTCATACCATGTCGCCGACAGCGCTTGCGTTTCCGGCATGCGCCCGCGCAAGGCCAGTGCCAGACGGATGCGCCAATGTCCGAAATTTGGAATCGACACAATGAGCTTGGACCCAATGCGCGACATTTCTTGCAAAACCTCTTTCGGGCGCTGGGTGGCCTGCAATGTCTGGCTCAAAATTACCGTGTCAAAGCCCTGATCGGGATAATAGGACAAATCCGTATCGGCATTGCCCTGCACCACGGCCAGCCCCCGGCTCACACAGGCATTCACCCCCTGCTGGCTTAATTCCAGCCCGCGCGCATCGACATTGCGTTCGGCGACGAGAAGTTCCATCAATTCGCCGTTTCCGCAGCCAATATCAAGCACCCGCGTGCCCTGCTCGACAAGGCTTGCAATAAGCATGAGGTCAATCCGCTTTTCGTTCAGATTGCCATTGGCGCTGGCGCGTGGGTCAATCATTATGCGCTCCCGATGCTTCGCCAACGGGCAGCCCGCGCGCGAGGGCGGCGGCGTTCAAAAACCCGATTATCGTTTGTTCCATTTCCGGCTCGTCCAGCAAAAATGCGTCATGGCCCTTGTCGCTTTCAATTTCGACAAAGCTGACATTGGCGCCCGCCGCATTGAGCGCGCGCACCAGCGAAATGCTCTCGCCGGTGGGAAACAGCCAGTCGCTGGTGAAAGACACCACACAAAAGCGCGCCTTGGTATTGGCAAAGGCATCCGCCAGCGTGCCGCCATAATCGGCGGCGAGGTCGAAATAATCCATCGCACGGGTAATGTAGAGATAGCTGTTGGCGTCAAACCGGTCGACAAAACTTATCCCCTGATGGCGCAGATAGCTCTCAATTTGGAAGTCGGCTTCAAAACCATAGCTCAATTGGTCACGGTCTTGCAGGTTCCGCCCGAATTTGCGTTGCAGGGCGGCCTCCGACAGATAGGTGATATGCGCGGCCATGCGCGCAACGGCAAGACCTTTGCGCGGTGCGGTATTTTCGGCGGCATAATTGCCGCCATGCCAGTCCGGGTCGGCCAGAATTGCCTGTCGGCCAACCTCGTGAAAGGCGATATTTTGCGAGGAATGGCGCGCCGCCGTGGCGATTGGAATGGCCGAGAACACACGCTCGCCATGCGCCGCCGCCCATTGCAGAACCTGCATGCCGCCCATTGACCCGCCAATGACGCAAAACAGGTCCGGTATTTCCAGCCGGTCGAGCAGAACATTTTGCGCGCGCACCATGTCGCCAATGGTGATGACCGGAAAGTCGAGGCCATAAGGTTTGCCGTCGGCACGCAGGCTTGACGGGCCGGTGGAGCCTGCGCAGCCGCCTATCACGTTTTGGCAGATGACGAAATATCTGTCCGTGTCGATGGGTTTGCCGGGGCCGACCATATTGTCCCACCAGCCGGCGCGTCCGGTAAGCGGATTGGCCCCGCTCGGATGGTGGTCGCCGGTCAGCGCATGGCAAATCAATATGGCGTTTGATTTGTCGCCATTCAGCGTCCCGTAAGTGCGATAGGCGAGCGTCAAGCTGTCCAGCACCGACCCGTTATCAAGGGTGAGCTGTGCGTCTTCGAGAACAAGGCGTTCGCCATCCGCCGAATTTTCATGCCCGATCATATATCCCCCGACCCGGCCGGTATGCCGATTTTGCGTGGTCGCAACCGTGCAGAACGCATACCAACCTCATCGTTAAAATCAATCTTTCCTTTGATTTACACGCTCTTGCGCCTTAAGACTAGGCGCTATTGAAAAACACCCATACCTTAAGGTTCAGGCATGGATCGAAACACGGACAAAACCGGATTAACCGCGATCCGGGAAGAAATTGACGGCCTCGACGCGCAAATGCGCGCCTTGTTGCTGGCGCGCGCGCGGCTGGTGGAAGAGGTGGCGCGCAGCAAAGCCGGTGAGCCGGAGGTTATGGCCTTGCGTCCGGCGCGTGAAATGCAGCAAATGCAGGCGCTTGCCGACTGGCATGCAAGCGAAAAGCCGCCTTTCGGCCTGGCGAGCCTGCTGGCGGTCTGGCGCGAAATCATTGGCGCGGCGCTTGCCCAGCAGGGCGGCCTCACCGTGCATATATGTGCGGCAACGGCGCGTCCGGCGCGCGATCATTTTGGCGCGGCCGCGCAGTATCACGAGCATGACAGTGCCGATAACGCGGTGCGCGCCTGCGATGTAAACCCGCGCTCGGTGGTGGTGATACCGCTTGAAACAGATTTCACGCCCGCGGGTGCGGCGGGTGTTTTTGCGCGCCTGCCAATTTTGGAACAGCCGGTTGCCCTTTGCTATGGCGCGGTGGCGTTTGAGCCCGGCGAAACCATGGTGACGCTTGCGCGCGCGCCCGTGTCGCAGGCACAAGCTGTCGAGGGTGGCAGCATCCTCGCGCAGCAGGGGCAAGACGCGCTCATTGAAATTGGTGCCCCCTTGCGTGCTGATGAGATCGCCGATAAATATGGCGCGGCTGTCGTCTGGCTTGGAAATTATGACCTTTTGCGTGTTTCCGACGGGCAGGAGAAGTGATCATGAAACCGGTTCCAAAAGAAGGCATTCTCGACATGCCGGCCTATGTCGGCGGGCGCGACGCGGTGAAGGGCGTTGCCAACCCCCATAAAATGTCGGCCAATGAAAACCCGCTGGGTGCCGGCGCGGGCGCGCGCGCGGCGTTGGAAAAACCCTTTGACCCGTCGGTTTATCCTGACGGGCATGCAACCGCCTTGCGCGAAGCGCTCGCCAAACTGAACGGGATCAATGCCGACAATATTGTGTGCGGCAACGGGTCGGATGATATTTTGCAATTGCTGGCGCAGGCCTATTTAGGGCCGGGTGATGAGGTGTTGCACACCGAACATGCGTTTTTAATCTACAAACTTGCGGCCCGCGCCACGGGTGCGCAACCGATTGGCGTGCGCGAAACCGAACTGACCGCCAATGTTGACAGTTTGCTGGAAGCGGTGACGCCGGCCACCCGCATGGTGTTTCTTGCCAATCCGAATAATCCGACCGGTACAATGCTTGGGCGCGATGATATTTTGCGTCTGCATGCCGGTCTTGGTGGGGACACCATTTTGGTGCTGGACGGGGCTTATGCCGAATATTGCGACCCGCAAAGCTATCCGGCCGGTTTTGACCTTGTTGAACGCCACGACAATGTCGTGACCACACGCACATTTTCAAAAGCCTATGGGCTGGCCGCCCTGCGGCTGGGCTGGGGCTATTGCCCGCCCGACATTGCCAATGTGCTGAACCGTCTGCGCGGGCCGTTCAATATCAACCAGCCTGCTTTGGCTGCCGGTCTTGCCGCCCTTGAGGATCAGGGCCATATCGAGGCGAGCCGCGCGCATAATGCACAATGGCGCGAATGGCTGGTGCAACAGCTTGGTGGCATTGGTTTCAGCGTGCGGGCGTCATTTGCCAATTTCATACTTGTCGAATTTGACAGTGATAAGCAGGCCGCCGACGCCGAAGCGTTTTTATGCGCGCGCGGCGTCATTCCGCGCGGCCTCACGGCGTATGGCCTGCCGCATGCCTTGCGTTTGAGCATCGGCACCGAAGCGGCCAATCGCGCCGCGCTTGCCGCATTGACGGATTTTGTTGCCGAAACGGATGTTGCGGAGACAGGTAAATGAGCAAACCGCATATTGCCCTTATCGGGCTGGGGCTTATCGG
>JBMZAX010000012.1:0-65239 GCA_049611805.1 Parvibaculales bacterium
CGGGTTTCGAGGCGTTCATGCTCGAACAGTTCAAAGCCGGTTTGCAGCGCCAGCAAATCCGTGACGACATGGCCCGTGCCGTGCCCGCCCTTGATGAGCGCGGCATGGGCGCCGGCGTTCATCAGCGTGTCGGCGGCGCGCTTCATGTCGTCGGGCGTGGCAATGTCGCGGCGGGTTAAAAGCGCGGCTTCGGGCAGGTTGGGCGTGACCAGAAATGCGTGATTGACCAGAAGATCGTGCAGCGCGGAAACGGCGTCTTCGTCCAGCAGCCGGTCGCCGGATGTGGCGACCATGACCGGATCAACAATCATGGGCGCGCCCGCCTCGGCCAGTGTTTGCGCGACATGCTCGATAAGCGCGCGGCGGCTCAACATGCCGGTTTTCACAATATCTGTGCCGATATCTTCCAGCACGCTGGTGATTTGGCGCACCACAAAGGCGGGCGGCACATCCAGAATGTCTTGCACGCCACGCGTGTTTTGCGCCGTAAGCGCGGTGATGGCGGTGGTGGCATAAGCGCCCTGCGCCATGATGGATTTGATGTCGGCCTGAATGCCGGCCCCGCCGCCGCTGTCAGACCCGGCAACGACCAGAACCCGGCCTTTGCTCTTTTGCCTGCTCGTCTGCTCGCTCGCTTGCTCACTCACTTGTCTATTCACGCCGCGACCGACTGGATGACACCCACAATTTCCGCCACGAGATTTTGCACCAGCGCGGCGTCGTCGCCCTCCGCCATAACGCGGATGAGCGGCTCAGTGCCCGATTTGCGGATAACCAGCCGCCCCTGATTGCCCAGCCGCTGTTCGGCGGCGGCAATCGCGCTTTGTACTTTTTCGTTTTCCAGCGGCACGCCGGTTGAAAAGCGCACATTTTCCAGAATTTGCGGCACCGGCTCGAAAACCCGCGCCAGATCGCCAATGGGCGCATCAAGCTGTTTCATCACCGACAAAACCTGCAAGGCCGCGATGAGCCCGTCTCCGGTGGTGGAAAAATCCGACAGCACCATATGGCCCGATTGTTCGCCGCCCAGATTAAACCCGTGCTGGCGCATATGCTCCACCACATAGCGGTCGCCCACGCGCGTGCGCGCCAGCCCCAGCCCCTCGCCCTGCAAATAACGCTCAAGCCCCAAATTGGACATGACAGTGGCGACAATGCCCGGCGCGCTTAGGCGCTCATGGCGGTTCCAGTCGGTCGCAATCAGCCCCATAATCTGGTCGCCATCAACAATGCGGCCGTTCTGGTCGCAAATGATGAGGCGGTCGGCGTCACCGTCAAGCGCGATGCCGATATCGGCTTTTTCCGCGCGCACCGTGTCGGCCAGAAGGCGCGTATCGGTCGAGCCGCAGCCCTGATTGATGTTGAACCCGTCCGGCGCCACGCCGATGGTGACAACTTCGGCCCCCAATTCCCAAAGCGCGGTCGGGGCCACCTTATAGGCGGCACCATTGGCGCAGTCGATCACCAGCTTGACGCCCTCAAGCGTGAGATGGCGCGGAAAGGTGCGCTTGGCAAATTCGATATAGCGCGCCTGGCTGTCGTCAATGCGTTTGGCGCGGCCCAGCTCGGCAGATGCGGCCAGTTCGCTGTTCATCGGCGCATCCATCAGGGCTTCAATCTCATATTCGATTTTGTCGGAAAGCTTGAAACCGTCGGGCCCGAACAGTTTGATGCCATTGTCCTGATAGGCATTGTGCGAGGCCGAAATCATAACGCCGATATCGGCGCGCAATGAGCGCGTGAGAAACGCAACGCCCGGCGTCGGTATCGGGCCGAACAAAAACACATCCATGCCCATGGAGGTGAAGCCGGATACCAGCGCCGGTTCAATCATATAGCCCGAAAGCCGCGTATCCTTGCCAATCACAACACGGTGGCGATGCTCGCCACGGCGGAAATAACGCCCCGCCGCCAGCCCCAGTCGCAGGGCCATTTCAGCCGTCATGTTTTCGGCGTTGACACGCCCGCGTATGCCGTCTGTCCCGAAATATTTACGAATCATAATAACTCCGACGCTCTCGCAATGGCTTATGACCGATTTCAGCCGCCCAAGGCAAGTAACAAGCTGTTGCAACAAATTACGCGGCGGGGGCCCTCCCTGCGGGCTCCAAACGCCGCAGCACGCATTTGCTTACAAAAAACTGTCCAGATGACCGGCGACTTTCAATGCCTGATCCAATTGACCGACATCATGTGTTCGAATGTAATCTATGCCTTGGCGCGCGGCAAATAATTCAGCCGAGAGGGATGCAGGCCCCGCCGCATCGGGCGGGCAATCGACAAGCGCGCGCAAGAAGCTCTTGCGCGACACACTCAGCAAAATTGGCAGGTCAAAAGCGCTTTTCAGCCGATCTATCCGGGCCAGCACAGCCCATGAGGTCTCCGGCCTGTTGCCCAGAAAAAAACCCATGCCGGGGTCGAGAACCATGCGCGACGCGTCGACGCCCGCGCGCGTCAGGGCGTCAAGGCGTGATTCGAAAAATGCCAGAATATGCTCCCAAATATCGCCGTCGGGCGGCGCGGCGCGCGTGGCAATGCCCTTGGCCTGAATGGCATGCATCACCACCAACCGGCATGGCGCGTCGGCCAGTAATTCGTAGATTTGCGGGTCGCCAAAGCCGTTAATGTCGTTCAGCCAGTCAGTGCCTTGCGCGAGGGCCCATTTTTGTGTTTCGGGCTGAAAACTGTCGACGGACAGCGCACATCCCAGCGCGCGCAAGCCCGGCCAAATGGCGGACAGTCTTTCGATCTCTTCTTCCGCCGAAACATCGCGCGCATCGGGATGGCTGGAAGCCGGGCCGATATCAAGCACATCGGCACCGGCCGCCACAAGGCTGGCGGCATGGGCTATTGCCGCATCGGGGTTCAGGAATTTACCGCCATCGGAAAAGCTGTCTTCGGTAATGTTAACAATACCGAATATGTGCGGTCGATATATGTGCGAACGGGGCGCGGTCATGTTGCGCCGAACCGTCAGGTGCCTTGCGGTTCCGGACCTCCGAACTGACCACCGGCCCCACCCACTTTCGGGAAGGGCGAGGCGGGCCCGCCGGCACCGGGCGTATTGTCCGTGTCATTGCGCTCCGGCGGTGTGCCGTTCAGCAAGCCGGTAATTTCATCGCCCGTAAGCGTTTCATATTCCAGCAAACCCTTGGCAATGGTGTGCAGATCATCCATTTTTTCCTGGCAGATGGTTTTGGCCTGTTCGTAGCCTTCTTCCACCAAACGCCGCACTTCGGCGTCGATTTTGCACTGGGTTTCTTCCGACATATTCTGTTGGCGCGCGACCGAATGGCCCAGAAATACTTCCTGCTCATTCTCGCCATAGGCCAGCGGCCCCATTTCTTCGCTCATGCCATATTGGGTAACCATGGCCTTGGCCATATTGGTCGCCATTTGAATGTCCGAGGAAGCCCCTGAGGTCACTTTTTCGTGCCCGAATATCAACTCTTCGGCAATGCGGCCACCCATGGCAACCGCGAGATCGGCCTTCATTTTGGCGCGCGTCACCGAAAGCTGGTCGCGTTCGGGCAGGCGCATCACCATGCCCAGCGCACGCCCGCGCGGAATAATCGTCGCCTTATGCACCGGATCGGAGGCCTCCATATTCAGCGCAACCAGCGCGTGGCCGCCCTCGTGATAGGCGGTGAGGCGTTTTTCCTCTTCCGTCATCACCATGGAGCGGCGCTCGGCGCCCATCATCACCTTGTCCTTGGCGTCTTCAAATTCCTGCATTGAAACCAGCCGCTTGGCGCGCCGCGCCGCCAAAAGCGCGGCTTCATTGACCAGATTGGCCAAATCGGCACCCGAAAAGCCCGGCGTGCCGCGCGCAATGGTGCGCGCTTCAACATCCGAGGCAAGCGGTGTCTTTTTCATATGCACTTTCAAGATTTTCTCGCGCCCGATAATGTCGGGATTGGGCACCACCACCTGCCGGTCAAACCGGCCGGGGCGCAAGAGTGCAGGGTCCAAAACGTCGGGGCGGTTGGTGGCGGCAATGAGAATAATGCTTTCATTGGCCTCAAACCCGTCCATCTCGACAAGCAATTGGTTGAGGGTCTGCTCACGTTCATCATTGCCCCCGCCCAGACCGGCACCGCGGTGGCGACCCACCGCATCAATCTCGTCGATGAAAATAATGCACGGCGCATTGGATTTGGCCTGCTCGAACATGTCGCGCACGCGGCTTGCGCCGACGCCGACAAACATTTCGACAAAATCCGAACCCGAAATTGAGAAGAACGGCACATTGGCTTCGCCCGCAATCGCGCGCGCCAGCAGCGTTTTACCGGTGCCCGGAGGCCCCACGAGCAGCGCGCCCTTCGGGATACGACCGCCGAGACGCTGAAACTTCGCCGGGTCTTTCAAAAATTCGACAATTTCCAGCAAATCATCCTTGGCTTCGTCAATACCGGCAACATCGTCAAAAGTTACCCGACCATGCGCTTCGGTGAGCAATTTGGCCTTGGATTTGCCAAAGCCCATGGCACCGCGCCCGCCGCCTTGCATCTGGCGCATGAAAAACACCCATACGCCGATGAGCAACAGCATCGGGAACCATGAAATCAGAACCCCCAGCAATGTCGGTGAGCCGGAGCGGTCGGGGCGTGCGGTAATGGCTACGCCGCGCTCCTGCAAGCGTTGCACCAGCGACGGGTCATTTGGCGGCGCAAACGTCTTAAACGAAGAACCATCGGAGTAATGCCCCGATATGGCGTCGCCCTCAATGGTGACATCGGCAATGTTTCCGGCATCAACCTGCGCTGTAAACTGCGAAAAATTAATCTCATTATTCGCGGCATTACTGCGCGGACCCTGAAAAATATTGAACAGGGTGAACAACATTAGGGCAACAATGACCCAGACCGCAAAATTTCTCATTCCGCTCACGATTTTTACCTTTCTTGCATTCCTCGATTAGGTCGAGGACGCCTCTCAGTCTGTGTTAAATATAGGGTCCGGCAGGGCACATTACCACCCCGCCTTGCCGATGATGTCGGGCAGATACGGCGTATCCGGCTGCCATGGCACCATGCTAATCGCAGTTTGGTCTGCCAAAACCGGGCATGAAACCAGACCGTCTGCATCAAAAACCGCTGGTAAAACATGGAGATAGCAACGCGGTACCGCTTTTGGCACTTGCAGTCCGGCGCGCTCAAGCAAGCCCAGCCCCTTACGCCCCAGGGGCGCGGCAAAAAGACCCGTTTTTGCCTTTTTGCCTTTACGAATAGCAACAAAAAACCGGCGATCCCAGACACTACCGGTACGCGTGAAGGCAACGGGCGGCACAGCGTCCAACGCAGCCGCTTCGCGCCCGACCATAATCTCATTTGCCCGCCAGCGGATCATACACCCGCCCAGCGTGTGTCCGCCCGACGCGCGCGCCGCAATCAGCCCGGCGGCATGGGTGAGGCTCGTTTCAGACGGCGCGAATTTGACCGGCCCCATGCGGGCCATCACATGGGCCAATACGCGCAGGCGCAAAAGCGCCGGAAGAGTTAAAAAAGCGGCCTTGTCGAGGCTGTAAAACCCGCAAAAATGATAGCCGCCATGCGCCTGCAACCAGTCGGTCGTTTGTGTGTCCAGATAGTCCCGCATCTGCCGCATATTGGCCGATGTCCGTGCCAGCGCCGGCGCGGTCAACCCCAATTCCTCAAGCATATTTGCCGCCTGCCGCCAGCGCACCCGCTCAAATTGTTCGTCTTGATTGCTGGGGTCTTCAACCCAGTCGAATTTGGCGCGGCGCACAATGCGCGCCAAAAGTTCAGGATCGGTGTCCAGAAACGGCCTCAGAATTTGCAAATCTCCGGCGGCGGTTTCCAGCTTTTGCACGCGCGCCATGCCCGACAGCCCGTCAACGCCGCTGCCGCGCGCCAGCCGCATCAATATTGTTTCGGCCTGATCGTGCTGATGATGGGCAAGAATCAGAGCCGGAATTTTGCGCCTCGCGCACCAGCCCGCCATCAGCCGATAGCGCAATTCGCGCGCCGCCTGCTGAATGCCGCTTGCGCCCAGCGGCGTATCGCTGCGCAAAATTTTATGCGGCAAGCCGACCCGTCGGCAGGTTTCGGCCACAAGGCGCATTTCGTGGCGCGCTTGTTTGCGCAGGCCGTGATCGACACTGACGACATGAAATTGCGGGGCATTGGGTTTTTTCTGCGCCGCCGCCGCCAGCGCGACAAGGGCCATGGAGTCACGCCCGCCCGATACGGCCAAAGCGTAATGGTCGTGCGGGGCAAGCTGTTTCAGCGCCGCGAGAAAGCGCGGCGCGGTGGTCGGCGGTTTTTTCTCAGGACGCGCAGCCGACACGAGCTTTTTCAATCTGCACGCGCTTGGCAATCGCCTGCGGCGCTTGGGGAAATTTCACGGCGAGTTCCTTGAACGCATCGCAACTTGTTTTTTTCTCGCCCATTGCGGCCAGCGTCATGCCCAATTTGAGAAGGCTGTCAGGGGCTTTGGTGCTTTGCTGATAGGTCGTATAGCCCGCCAGAAACGCTTCGGCCGCCTGCTTGAACTGGCGGCGCACATAAAAGGTCTCGCCCAGCCAATATTGCGCATTGCCGGCAAGCTTATGGGCCGGAAAACGCTTCAGCATTTGCTCAAAATCGGTTTGCGCACCGGCATAGGCGCCCGCGCGCAAATCTGCCAGAGCGCGCTCATAAAGGTCTTTGGGATCATTGAGTGCCGGCCGGATGGCGGCTTCGGCGGCCGGGTTTTGCATCGGCAAATCGCCCTCGCCAATCAGCGCAATTGACGCATCACCTTCGCTCACCGGCGCGTCCAGCTTTTCGACCGGTGTCGCCATACGAATTTGCCCCAGCACTTCCGGCGCTTCTGAGGGCATGTCATCGGGGTCACGCGCCGCGCGGCCCAGACTGCCTTCGATCTGCTGAAAGCGAAACTCATTGTCCTGGCGCACGGTTTCAACCTGTTGCATCAGCTTGTCCAGCGACTGCACAAGCTCTGCGGTCTGGCCGCTCACCTGCCGCAAATTTTCCTCAATCGTGCTGAGGCGCAAGCGCATGCCCGCGGCTTCCGCCGGGTCGGCAAAGGCATCATCTGTCTGTATCGGGGCCGGAATTGATGTATTGGAAACCCCCGCCTCACCGGTCGGTCTGATACCCAATTCACCGATTTGCACCGCCATTTCTTCCAATCTTTCGTCGATCGTGCGCAGGCGTGTCATTTGCTGGCGCATCATCAGCGTGCGGTCGGCTGTCATGCGCTGTTCAAGTTCGGTAATTTTCGCCTGAAGCGCCGCCATGCTGTTTTGTGTACCCGACACCGCGTCACCACCGTCACCCGAACCATAAGGGCTCGGCGTGAGCGGGGTTAAGGGCGCCTCGATAACGGGCACCTCAATGATGGGAACCTCGCCCGCCATGTCCGGCGCGGGGGCTTCTTGTGCCGCCACAATATTCGGCCAGACCGAGGCAAGCCCCAGACAGGCCATTAACACGAAGTTTTTCATAGGCTCAAACATGCACTAAATGCTGGCAAAAATAGGGCAAAAAGCAAAGGGCGCCTGAAAAGACGCCCTTTACGAAAGATTTTCCGGAATTAGCGGATGGTTGAAACCGAACGACGGTTTTTCGACCAGCAGCTTTCTTCCGAGCACAGCGAAACCGGACGCTCTTTGCCGAAAGAGATTGTCTGCAGACGACCGGCATTTACGCCCTGAGAGATCAGAAAATCACGCACGGCATTGGCACGACGCGCGCCCAGAGCCAGATTGTATTCGCGTGTGCCGCGTTCGTCGGCATGGCCTTCAATGGTCAGATTAATGCCACCATTCTGGTTCAGCCATTCAGCCTGACGCACCAACGTGCCGCGGGCCGAAGCATCAAGAACAGACCGGTCTGTCGCGAAGAAAACGCGGTCGCCGACATTCTCGACAAGATATTTGGCCGATGAAGAACCGCCCGATACGGATGAAGAAGCCGAACCGGAACCCGTTGTGTAGCTTGGCGCGGCACATGCTGCGAGAACCATGGCTGCAAAACCAAATGCCGCAAATTTTTTCAAAGGTGAATAAGTGGTCATCATGGGCTTCCTTCCGAATAAACCGATATGAACTGAACTGGACGTCATTTTATATTAACAAAACAAATTAGACAGTTTTGTTAAACCAAAACCGCGCATAAATGTAAACCTGCAAACTTATGCAGTGATGGCGTTTTGAATTCACAAACTAGCGAATGAGCGGCGACCAGGCCGGGTCCGAGGCCCAGCCTTCCACCGGAACGGGCTGTTCATTATAGCCCGTAACATCCACCGTCCATAATTTGGGGCCGCCATCGGCGCCCTTGCTTTCGCGGAAAAACGCCAATACGCGGCCATTTGGCGACCAGGCCGGGCCTTCATTGTGAAAGCCTTCGGTCAAAATGCGCTCGCCGCTGCCATCGGTTTTCATCACACCGATGAGAAACCGGCCCTTATAGGTTTTGGTAAAAGCGATCAAATCGCCGCGCGGCGACCACACAGGTGTTGCATATCGGCCCTCGCCATAGCTGATGCGCCGCACATTCGTGCCGTCGGATTCCATAATATAAATTTGCTGCGTGCCCATGCGGTCGGACTCGAAAACGATTTGCCCGCCATCGGGCGCGTAGCACGGTGCGGTATCAATGGCGAGAGACGAGGTAAGCCGCCGAGTTTCGCGGGTGCGCAAATCCATTGTGTAAATGTTTGAATTGCCGTTGCGCTCAAGGCTCATCACAATTTTCTGGCCGTCGGGCGAAAACCGCGGCGCAAAAGTCATGCCCGGAAAATCACCGACGACTTCCTGCTGTCCGGTCTCAATATTCAGCAGATAAACGCGCGGCTTGTTGCGATAATAAGACAAATAGGTGATTTCCTGCGCGGTCGGGCTGAAGCGCGGGGTCAGCGCCAGCGTGCGCCCGTCGGTCAGTTCGCTGCGCGCATAGCCGTCTTGATCCATGATTGCCAGCCGCTTGACGCGCTTGTTTTTGGGCCCGGACTCGGACACGAAAACAAGCCGCGTGTCGAAATATCCGGTTTCTCCGGTCAGGCGTTCATAAATTGCATCGGCGACAAGATGGCTGATGCGCCGCCAGTTTTCCGGCGTGGTGAAAAATTGCAAACCGGTCATTTGTTGCTGGGCAACCACATCCCACAATCTGAACTCAACCCGCAGGCGTCCGTCATTCTGGCGAATGGCGCGCCCCGTAACCAGCGCCAGCGCATTGACCAGCCGCCAGTCGCGAAAGCGCGGGCGCACATTCACATCGACCTGCGTTTCAATAAAAGCGGCACGGTCAATCGGGCGGAACAGCCCCGAACGCTCCAGATCCGCCGTGACGACCTGAGCCAGTTTCATGCCCACCCCGTCTTCACTCACAAAATCCAGCACCGCAATGGGCAGCGGCTCGACATTGCCTTGCGTGATATCAATCTTCAGCGCGGCATCGGCCGGTGCGCTTGCAAACACACCCAGCGCGACCACCCATCCCAGAAAATTACGAATACCCATGAAACAACCCTTCCTGCTAACCCCCCAGCATTTTGCCGGGATCAAATTTTAATTCAATGTCGCGCCAAGCGGCATATTTTTCGGGCGGCATTTCAAATGGCTGGCACCGGCGAATGGCGCGCAACACGCTTTCAGCCGCGGCGCGGAAAAACGGGTCGCCCAATTGCGCGCGGTTCATCACTTTCGGGCCTGCCGAAATCATACCATTGGGTGCCAGCGACACACGCACCTGCACAATCAAATCTTCAGCATTGCGCGCGCCCGATGGCGGGTTCCAGCAACGCCGCATCTGGGTGCGGAAGGCGTCAATCTCATTGAGGGTCAATCTGATATTTTCAGAAGCCACCTCTTCTTCCGCCACCGGCTCGGCCTCGGCCGGCGTATCGGGCGTTTTATTCAGCAAAGCGCGGATCTGCGACACATCCAGCACCGGCTTCGGCTTGGGCGGCGCAGGCCGCGTCACGGGGCGCAATTGCCGGATTGGGCTGGCTTCGGCGGGTGCTTTTTCAACCGGCTCGGCAACCGTGTCGGCGGTCTTGTCGACAGGCGGTTCGCGCACCGGTTCGGGAAGCGGCATGGCCTCGGCCGGCGCGGGCGGCGGCGGGGCCGTCTCACGCGCCACGGGCGGGGCCGGTTTTGCAGATGTGGGTTCTTTTTCCAAAATTTCCTTTTTCGGTTTATCGCGCGTCAGGCGGGTGAACTCTTCCACCGTTACAATTTCCACCGGCAATAAGGCGTCATTTGTATCAAGCGTTGTCATGACAGGGGTCCAAAGCCCGACCCCCAGCGCCAGCGCGACGTGAAGCCCAAGCGAGGCGGATATGTCACGACCGGCAAGCACGGGGTCTATTTACGCCCGCTATCTTGTTCGGTAACCAGCGCGACGCGGGTAAATCCGGCATTATTTATGCGCGCCACCACCGCCGCCACGCGCCCATAGGCCACATCACGGTCGCCGCGCACATAAATGCGCTGGTCATATCCGGTGCCGATAAGGGCCTTCAGGCGCGGCACGAGATCGCGCAGCTTAACTTCCGTTTCCTCGATAAAAATCTGACCGCCCTCATTGACCGAAATCGCCAGCGGCTCGTCATCGCCCGTCAGCGCCTGCGCGCCGGCCTTGGGCAGATTGACGGGCACGCCCACCGTCAATAGCGGGGCGGCGACCATGAACACAATCAACAGCACCAGCATCACATCGACCATCGGGGTCACATTAATCTCGCTCATGGGCTGGTAACGCGGGCGCCGCTGCGAGGCCGGTTTTTTTTCGGAAGTCGACATGCCCATCGCTTTTATCCGTTGTCAGACTGGCGCGCGAGCAGCACGGCAAAATCATCGGCAAACAAATCAAGGCGCGCACCGAAGCGTGTCAGATCATGGGAGAATTTATTATAGGCGATAACGGCCGGTATGGCCGCCAGCAGCCCCAGACCGGTGGCAAAAAGCGCCTCGGCGATACCCGGCGCAACCACGGCCAAATTGGTGTCGCGCGTCATGGCAATCGCCTGAAAGCTGTTCATAATGCCCCATACCGTGCCGAAAAGACCGATAAAGGGCGCAACCGCACCGACCGTGGCCAAAAACAGCATGCGCCGCTCCAAAAGCCCCATTTCGCGTGCCACGGCGGAGGTCAGTGTCCGCTCCACCCGGCGGATTAAATTGGCATTGTTCTGATTTTTCTTGCCCTTCTCGCCACGCGCAAACTCGCGCATGGCGGCAATGAAAACGCCCGACATCGGGTCGGGGCGGCCCGAATTGACCTTGCGATAAAGGTTTTGCAACGAGTCTCCCGACCAGAATTGCTGTTCGAAATCCCCTGCCGCCTTGTCGATGCGCCGGAAAAGAAAGGTTTTTTCAAAAATAATCGCCCAACTCCAGACGGATGAGAAAATCAGTCCGATCATGACAAGTTTGACAACGATATCGGCGCGTATAAATAGCGCCCATAATGAAAAATCTGTGGCTGCGGCCAGCGCCGACGGTTCAAGGGCTACCGTTTCCATCTGTTACCTCTGTGCATTTTCGCGAAAAGATTAATGTGAAATTGTGACAAAACTTGGGCTGGCGGGTGTCACCCGCGTTGCGGCGCGTTAAAATCCGGCGGCTTATCGATGAGCCAGGGCGCCATCTGATCGACCGTTTTGGCGGGCATGCGCCGCGGCTTGCCGTCAAGGTCAATGCAAGCCGCTTGAATTTCTGCCTGCCACAATAATTCCCCGTCGCGGCGAATGGTTTGCCAAGCGGTCAGACGCGGGCCCCGCGCGGCGGTAAAAATCGTCTCCACCACCAGCACATCATCAATGCGCGCCGGTGCGACAAAATCAATATTCATGCCGCGCACCACAAAGGCCAGCGGCGGCTCATGCGTCAGCAAATCGGAATGAATGACACCGGCAAGCCGCAGGAAACTGGAACGACCGCGCTCGGCAAATTTCAGATAATTGGCGTGATACACCACGCCGGAAAAATCAGTGTCTTCGTAATAGACACGCATATCGAGCTTGTGAATTTTATCCGTAAACGCGCCGTCCATTCGCCCCGTATCCTTTATTCCTTGGCCGTGTCAAAAAGATCGCCATCATAGCCGCGCGGCAAATCCAGCCCCAAATGTTCAAACGCCACGGGCATGAGAACGCGACCCCGCGGGGTGCGATTGACAAACCCAAGCTGGATCAAAAACGGCTCGACAATATCTTCCAGCGCGTCACGCGGCTCGCCCAATGCGGCGGCCATCGTGTCAATACCGACCGGGCCGCCCATGAATTTTTCGGCCATCACCTTCAAATAGCGGTGGTCGAGCGCATCCAGCCCGCGGCTGTCAACATCAAGACGTTTGAGCGCGCGGTCGGCGAGTTGTGCATCAATGCGCGTCGCGTTCTCAAAGCTTGCAAAATCGCGCACGCGCCGCAATAAGCGCCCCGCCACACGCGGTGTGCCGCGCGCGCGTCCGGCGATTTCGCGCGCGCCGTCATCGGTGACATCCAGCCCCATCAGCGCGCTGTTGCGGCGAATGATTTGCTCCAATTCTTCAATGTCGTAAAATTCCAGATAAACCGGAATGCCGAAACGGTCGCGCAAGGGCGTTGTCAGCAGGCCGGAGCGCGTGGTGGCCCCAACCAGCGTAAACGGCGGCAGGTCGATTTTGACCGAGCGCGCGGCGGGGCCCTCGCCGATCATCAAATCAAGCTCGAAATCTTCCATCGCCGGATATAATATTTCTTCAACCGCCGGGCTCAGCCTGTGTATCTCGTCGATGAACAAAACATCATGCGGTTCCAGATTTGTCAGGAGTGATGCCAGATCTCCGGCCTTTGAAATGACCGGGCCGGATGTCGAACGAAAGCCCGTTCCCAATTCACGCGCGATAATCTGCGCCAGCGTGGTCTTGCCAAGCCCCGGCGGGCCGGCCAGCAGCACATGGTCAAGCGCCTCTTTACGCCCGCGCGCCGCGCCGATGAAAACAGAGAGGTTTTCGCGGCCCTTTTTCTGGCCGATAAACCCGTCAAGCGAGGTCGGCCGCAAGGCGGTATCGTGGTCGTCGCCCGCCGCATCTATCAGCCGGTCGGTCATTTTGCCAACTCCTTCAGGGCTTTGCGTATCAGGGTTTCGGCGCTCTCATCCTCATCCTCATCACCATTCAAGCCTGCCGCCGCCGCTTGCAGGGCGCGGTGCGCTTCGGCGCGCTGATATCCCAAATTGGTCAGTGCGGACATGGCATCCAGATGGGCCTGCGACGCCGTCGAACCGGCATCGGCACTTGCGGCCACGCCAAAAGCGGCTTCGGGAATTTTGTCTTTCAACTCCTGCACAATGCGCTGGGCGACTTTCGGGCCGACACCGGGGGCGCGCGCGACCATGGCTTTGTCTTCGGCGGCCACGGCCTGCACAAGGTCGCCGGGCGACAACACGCCCTGAATGGCCAGTGCAACCTTGGCACCAACCCCCTGCACGCCCATGAGAAGCTTGAACAAGCTGCGCTCTTCTTCGCTCAAAAACCCGAACAGCCGAAACTGGTCTTCGCGCACATAAGTTTCGATTGCCAGCGACACCGCCTCGCCATCGGGCGGGCATCCGTCCAAGAGCCGCGCCGAGCCTTCGACCATATAGCCGACGCCGCCCACATCCACGAGCACCCAGTTCTCGCCGCGCCCGTCCACGCGACCGCGCAATCGCCCGATCATCTACCGACCTCCAGCGCCTGCGCCAGACGCCCGCCAAGGTCTCCGGCATGGGCCAGCGTAATCGCCACGGCCAGCGCATCGGCGGCGTGTTCGTCTGCAATGCGCGCCTGCGGCAACAACACTTTGATCATGGCCGCGATTTGTTCCTTGGCCGCATGGCCCGACCCCGTCACGGCGCGTTTGATGAAATTGGGCGCATATTCATGCACCGGAATATTGCGCCGCGCCGGCACCAGCAGACAGACCGCGCGCGCCTGACCCAGCTTGAGCGTGGCGGCACCGTCGCGATTGACGAAAGTTTGCTCGACGCCTGCATGGTCGGCCCCCCAAGTGTCAAACACCTCTTCCAGCCCGTTTTCGATTTGCAAAAGGCGTGTCGGCAAGGCATCAGCCTGCTTTGAGGCGATGGAGCCGTTCGCCACATGAACGAGCTTCGGGCCCGTCACATCGATAACTCCCCAGCCGGTAAAGCGAAGCCCGGGGTCAAGCCCGATCAGGCGGTGGCTGGAGGTGGTGCTCATGCGAATTTTTCCTTCCGCTCAGCTTGACAATTTTTCCATCACCTCATCGGCAATATCAAAATTTGCGTAAACATTTTGCACATCGTCAAGGTCGTCCAGCGCGTCCATGAATTTCAGCACTTTCTCGGCTGCCTCGGCATCGACCGGCACATCATTTTGCGGCTTCCACACAATGCTTGCCGCTTGCGGCTCACCCAGAACACCGGCAAGCACATCGACCACGCCGTGCAAATCTTCCATCGTGCAGATGATTTCATGGCCGTCATCGCCCGATATGACATCTTCGGCACCGGCTTCGATGGCCGCCTCGAACACCGCCTCGGCGTCGGCGGCGTCAGCTCCGTATTCGATCGAGCCGACCCTGTCAAACATGAACGACACCGAGCCGGTTTCACCCATATTGCCGCCCGATTTGGAAAAGGTCGAGCGCACATCGCTTGCCGTGCGATTGCGATTATCGGTCAACGTTTCGACAATGACGCCAATCCCGGCCGGGCCAAAACCCTCATAGCGCACTTCGTCATAATTTTCGCCGTCAGCATCGGCACTTTTCTTGATGGCGCGCTCAATATTGTCTTTCGGCATATTCTGGGCGCGCGCCGCGAGAATGGCCGTGCGCAGGCGCGGATTGCTGTCCGGGTCCGGCATGCCCATTTTGGCGGCCACGGTTATTTCTTTTGCCAGACGCGAGAAAATTTTCGCGCGCTTTTTGTCCTGGGCACCCTTGCGGTGCTGAATATTTTTAAACTTGGAATGGCCTGCCATAGGGTTCAACTCTGCCAAAGTGAAAATTCAACGCTCCCGGCACCGCGAAAGCATGCCGAATCACTCGACATAGATTAGCCGTTCATCGCCGTACTGGAAAGCCTGCCGCCAAAACGAAGCGGCGCAATATCAACCGCCAGCCCGCTTTGGTCGTCGGTTTCAACCATCACGCCGCAAAGCGTCGGCGTGCCCGGTGCCGGCGCGAAGCGTCCGCCGCGCAATTTGGTGCGAAAGCGCTTTAACGGCTCTTCTTTTTCCATGCCGATAACACTGTCATAATCGCCGCACATGCCGGCATCAGTCTGATAGGCCGTGCCGTTCGGCAAAATCTGCGCGTCTGCGGTCGGCACATGGGTGTGCGTACCGACGACAAGGCTCGCGCGCCCGTCGCAAAAATGCCCCATCGCCATTTTCTCCGACGTCGCCTCGGCATGCACATCAACGATAATGGCATCGGCCGCCTCGCCCAGCGGACACGCCGCCAATTCGCGCTCAATAGCGACAAACGGGTCGTCCAGCGTTTCCATGAACAACTGGCCCATAACATTGACCACCATCACACGCCGCTCGCCCGCCTGATAAAGATTGGCACCGATGCCCGGCGTGCCGGACGGAAAGTTTACCGGTCGCAACAGGCGGTTTTCAGTGTCGATATAGCCCTGAATTTCCTGCTGATCCCAAACGTGATTGCCGGTCGAAATGACATCGACACCGGCTTCGAAAAAAGCCTCGGCAATCGCCGGTGTAATGCCGAAACCGCCGGCGGCATTTTCGCCGTTTACGATGACGAAATCGAGCGCCCATTGTTTGCGCCATAGCGGCACCTGCCGCAACACGGCTTCGCGCGCCGCGCGGCCCATGACATCTCCGAGAAACAAAATTTTCATAAACGCTCACCTTCACCACACATAATTGCCCGCGTCGGCGTCACCACCATATCAAGCGGCGCATCGTGCGGTTCCACCGGACATTTTTCAACCATCTGCTCGTCAAAAGCCAGTCCGATTGCACGCAGATGACATTTTTTTCGCAAAATCCCAAGCGTTCGGTCATAGTGCCCGCCGCCGCGCCCCAGCCGCGCCCCGGTTGCATCAAACGCCAGCAAGGGCAAAATAATCACGCTCGGCGCACATGCAGGCGCATCTTTGTCGGGGGCAAGCATACCGGCCGCATCGGGCACCAAATCCGTGTCGGTTTCAAAAATGCGAAAACTCAACGGGCCGTTTTCATGTGTCACGGGCAGTGCCAGCGGCACATTGCGGGCGCGCAAAAGCGCGATCAAATCATCGCTGCCAATTTCGCCGCCTGATGCATGATACACCGCCACACAGTCTTGGCTTGGGTCCAGCGGCACTTGCGCGTCGAAATTGCGGGCCACATCTTGCGCCGCAGACGGGTGCGCGCTTTGAAGCGAGGGGCGCAAGCCCAGCATGTGTCGGCGCAAGTCGGTTTTCGACATCAGCTCCCCCGTTTGCGACCTTCGTGTCTGCGCGCAAGCAAATTCAAGTGGAACCGCCCTGACCGTCGCTTACAGTATCCTCGGAGACCTACATAAGTAGGTGGGCACCGTGTGCGACCGGCCACGACCGGCCACAGTGACAGTTCCCGAAAGGATCGTAAGGCCCCGAGCGCAATGGTAAGCGTCGCATCGGGCAGTCCCACATGATTATTTAGCCCGTATTCATCGGCGGCACATCAATAGCTTGTTCGGTTTCCTCCGGCGCCACCATGGACAGCAGGTCTTCGACGCGCTCGGCCGCTTGTTCAAGCGCACCGCTGACCATGTTTTCCAACTCCTCAATACGGTCATGCAAATCCTGACGCGCGGCGGTGGTCTTTTCGATCTCGTCGCGCACGCGCCCAATTTCATGGCGCAGATCGCGCAATTCATTGCACATGGTCAGCCCGGTAAGCACCAGCAAATGACTGTCGCCCGCACGATGTCCGGGCCCGACATCACGTCGTATATTGGCAATGCGGGTCGCCAAATCCTCGGCCAGTTGTTTCACCTGCGCTTCTTCGCCGTCCCGACACATAATCTGAAACGGACGCGAGTTGATTGAAATTGTTAACTCGGCCACCTAGTCACCCTCCAGCAAACTGTCAATTTGCCCCATCACTTTTTCGATTTGCTGCGCCCCCCGACGGCAACGCGCATCAAGTTCCTGATTGTGTTTTTTCAGGGCAGATACTTCGGCGCGCAAATGTGCGCATTGATTGTCCAGTTCAGCCGTCTTTGCGCGCGCCGCATCTTCGCTCCGGCGGGTTTGATGCACCCCGGCTCCCAATTTTTCCAGCGCCGTATGCAAACGGTCCAATGCAGGTTCGATTTTTGTCATTAAACACCTCTATCCACAACATAGTCGCTGGGTGGAAATAGCGTCAACAGTTGAACAGGGCGGCGTGGCGCGCAAGGAGTTTTATTAGGGGACTTTTGGCAGAGAATCGGGCATTGACTCAGAGGTTGCAGACGGCCATTGTGCGGCGCGGAAAAAAGAGGCTCGCCGCTAGGCCCCTTTTTAAATGTGTGAGGATCGCGAATATGCCAGATACGGGCGAAACGACCGATAATCGAAACACCAGCAAAGATACACAGCCCATGCCTTTGCGCGCGATGGCAAATGCCATTCGCGCCTTGTCCATGGATGCGGTTGAAGCGGCAAAATCCGGCCATCCGGGGCTGCCCATGGGGGCCGCCGACATAGCCACGGTTCTGTATACGAAATTTTTGAAAATCGACCCGCTGGCTCCCGACTGGCCCGACCGCGACCGATTTGTTCTGTCCGCCGGTCACGGCTCGATGTTGCAATATGCGCTGCATCACCTGCTGGGCTTCAAGGACATGACAATCGAGGAAATCAAGAATTTCCGCCAGCTTGGCGCGCGCACGGCCGGTCATCCGGAATATGGCCATGCCGCAGGCATTGAAACCACAACCGGCCCGCTTGGGCAGGGCATTTCCACGGCTGTCGGCATGGCGCTGGCCGAACGCATGATGAATGCGCGCTTTGGCGACGACCTTGTTGACCATTATACTTACGTGCTGGCCTCGGACGGCGATTTGATGGAAGGCATCAGCCATGAGGCCATCAGCATTGCCGGACACATGAAACTTGCCCGCCTCATTGTTTTATACGACGACAACAACATCACCATTGACGGGTCGCTTGATCTGGCCGAGTCCGGTGATGCGCTGGCGCGTTTTGAGGCCGCGGGCTGGAATGCGGTGCGTATTGACGGGCATGATTTCGAGGCGATTGAAGATGCGATTGCCGCCGCGCAAAACAGCGACAAGCCGAGCCTGATTGCCTGCCGCACGGTGATCGGCTATGGCGCGCCCAACAAGCAGGGCACATCCGGCGTGCATGGCGCGCCTTTGGGCGATGACGAGATTGGCCTGACCCGCGAAACGCTGGGGTGGGATGCACCGGCCTTTGAAATACCGGCAGAACTGCGCGATGCCTGGCGCATGGCGGGCCGTGCGCATGCCTCGGCGCGCAAAGCCTGGGAGCAGCGTTTGGCCGAACAATCCGCCGAAACGCGCAACCGCTTTGAGCGCGTGATTGCCGGCGACCTGCCATCGGGGCTTGATTCCGCTGTCGACAGTTACAAAAAACAGCTCGCGGAAGAAAAACCGGTCTGGGCGACACGCAAAGCCTCCGAATCCGTATTGAAAGCCATTGTTCCGGCGGTGCCGGAAATGATTGGCGGGTCTGCCGACCTGACCGGCTCGAACAATACACGCACGCCCGAACAGGAAACCGTATCGGCGGAGAATTTCAACGGCAGCTTTGTGCATTGGGGCATTCGCGAACACGCCATGGCGGCGGCGATGAACGGCATGGCCCTGCATGGCGGGTTCATTCCCTATTCCGGCACATTTTTGGTGTTTTCAGACTATTCGCGCCCGGCCATCCGGCTTTCGGCGCTGATGGAACAGCGCACCATCCACGTCATGACGCATGACAGTATCGGCCTCGGTGAAGACGGCCCCACCCACCAGCCGGTTGAGCATTTGGCCGCATTGCGCGCCATGCCGAATGTCAATGTTTTCCGCCCGGCCGACGCCATTGAGACGCTGGAATGCTGGCAACTTGCGCTACAGGCCAAGAAAACAACCAGCATATTGGCGCTGACACGGCAGGGCTTGCCGCCCTATCGCGATTATGAAGAGCGCAATTTATGCGCGGCCGGGGCTTATGAGCTGGCCGCGGCCGGAAAGAACCCGCAAGTCACCATTATGGCATCGGGCTCGGAAGTTCAGCTTGCCATGCAGGCGCTCGAAAAATTGCGCGACCTCGATATTTCGGCGCGGGTTATTTCCGTGCCCTGCATGGAGCTTTTTGCCCAGCAAAGCGCGAGCGCGCAGGCCGACATTATCGGTGATGCGCCCTTGCGTATTGCTGTCGAAGCGGCGGTGCAACAAAGCTGGGACAGATATTTGCGCCCCGGCGATATTTTCATCGGCATGGAAGGATTTGGTGCCAGCGCGCCCGCCGACCAGCTGTTTCAGCATTTTGGCATCACGGCTGACGCCATTGTCGCCGCGGCGCAAAAACACAGTCAAAACTAACATCAGACCGAAAGAGGGAAAAAATGGCAATTAATGTAGCGATCAACGGGTTTGGGCGGATTGGCCGTCTGGTTCTGCGGGGAATTATCGAAAGTGGCCGCAAGGACATCAATGTGGTCGCCATCAATGATCTGGGCACGGTCGATGCCAATGCTCACATGCTGCAATATGACAGTATTCACGGGCCGCTTAACGCCAAAGTGCGCGCAACGAAAACCGGCCTGAATATTGGCGGGCGCGGCATTAAGGTTCTGGCCGAACGCGACCCCGCCAATTTGCCGTGGGAAAAAATGGGCGTTGATGTGGCGCTGGAATGCACCGGCCTGTTTACCAATCGTGACGATGCGGCCAAGCATATTGAAGCAGGTGCCAAGCGCGTTCTCGTCAGCGCACCGGCGGGCAATGCCGACCTGACTGTGGTTTACGGCGTGAATGACAAAAAACTGCGCAAGAGCCACAAAGTTGTTTCCAACGCCTCATGCACCACCAATTGTCTGGCACCGGTGGCGCAAGTGCTGAACAAAACCTGCGGCATTGCGCGCGGTTATATGACGACGGTGCATGCCTTTACCGGCGACCAGCGCACGGTCGATACGCTGCACAGCGATTTGCGCCGCGCACGCGCCGCGTCATTGTCAATGGTCCCGACCTCCACAGGTGCCGCCAAAGCCGTCGGGCTGGTGCTGCCCGAACTGGCCGGCAAGCTGGACGGCACAGCCGTGCGTGTGCCGACGCCGAATGTGTCGATGATCGATCTGGTGTTCGAAGCCAAAAGCAAAACCACGGTCGAGGCCATCAATGCCGCGATTTCAAAAGCTGCGGCGGGGCCGCTCAAGGGTGTGTTGGGCGTGTGCGACCAGCCCATGGTGTCGATTGATTTCAACCACAACCCGAATTCATCGACCTTTGACCTGACCCAGACACAAATTGTCGGCGGCAAGCTGGTGCGTGTCTTGAGCTGGTATGACAATGAATGGGGCTTTGCCAATCGCATGAGCGACACCGCCGTTGCCATGGGCAAGCTGGGATAATTCTGGATACTCGATGCAAGACTTCAGGCCGATTGACCTGCTAAACGCGACGCATGAGCGGGGCAGCATTGTGCTTGTCCGTGCCGACCTCAATGTGCCGATTGACGATGCGGGAAATTTGCGCGACGCCACGCGGCTTGCGCGGCTTTTGCCGACGCTTGAAACACTGACATCCGCCGGTATGCGGGTCGGTATTTTGTCGCATTTTGGCCGGCCCAAAGGCGTCGCCGATGCGAGCCTCAGCTTGGGCCCCGTCGCGGCTGCCCTTGGGCAGTTAATGGGCGCGGAAATTGCTTTCGCCGAAGATTGCATAGGGCCAATGGCGGAGTCCGCCCTGACCGGTTTGCCCGAAGGCGGCATGTGCGTTCTGGAGAACACACGCTTTCACGCCGGCGAAGAAGCCGATGACGCTGATTTTGCCGCCGCGCTGGCCGCGCCCGCCCATGCTTATGTGAATGATGCGTTTTCAGCCGCCCACCGCGCGCATGCCTCAACACACGGGCTGGCAAAATTGCTGCCGGCCTATTGCGGGCTGGCCATGCAGGCCGAGCTTGCCGCTCTGGACAGCGCGCTGGGCAATCCGGCGCGTCCGCTGGTTGCCGTGGTTGGCGGTGCGAAAATTTCGACCAAGCTGGAGCTTATCGGCAATCTGACCCGCAAAGTTGACACGTTGATTATCGGTGGCGGCATGGCGAACACGTTTTTGGCCGCGCAAGGTGTCGGGATCGGCACATCTTTGTGCGAAACCGGCATGCTTGATACGGCGCGCGCCATCACCACCGAGGCGGCGGCAAACGGGTGCCGCATTTTATTGCCCGCCGACGCCGTGGTGGCCCCGGCCTTTGCCGCGGGGCAATCCGGCACGCAAGTTGATATCGCCCAAGTGCCCGACGACCAAATGATACTTGATGCGGGCCCGCAGGCCGTCAAAGATATATGCGCCGCATTTGACGACGCCCGGACGCTTATCTGGAACGGGCCGCTGGGCGCATTTGAAATCGCGCCCTTTGATGCGGCAACATCTGCCACCGCGCGCCATGCGGCCGCGCTTACCAAGGCGGGCGGTTTAAAATCCGTCGCCGGAGGCGGCGATACGGTGGCGGCGCTGAACCATGCCGGTGTGGTGGAGGATTTTTCCTATGTATCCACGGCGGGCGGCGCATTTTTGGAATGGCTTGAAGGCAAAAAGCTTCCGGGGGTGGAAGCACTGACTGAACAGGAGGAGACAGGCAAATGAACAAGCAGGCACTGGAAACAATCGCGCAGGCAATGGTGGCGGACGGCAAAGGCATTCTTGCCGCCGATGAAAGCACCGGCACCATCAAAAAGCGCTTTGACAGTATCAATGTCGACTCGACCGAAGACAATCGCCGCGATTATCGCGAGATGCTTTTCCGCACGGACGACGCCATGCGCGACCATATTTCCGGCGTGATTTTGTTTGACGAAACCC
Source organism: Parvibaculales bacterium (assembly GCA_049611805.1). Taxonomy (GTDB): domain Bacteria; phylum Pseudomonadota; class Alphaproteobacteria; order RS24; family RS24; genus UBA7378. The sequence continues at coordinate 22,021 of JBMZAX010000012.1, forward strand.
TGCGCCAGAAAGCCGCCGACGGCACCCCGCTGGTTGAGGTCATTGCCGATACGGGCGCCCTGCCCGGCATCAAGGTCGATGCCGGAGCCAAGCCGATGGCCGGACATGACGGCGAAATGGTGACGGAAGGGCTGGACGGCTTGCGCGACCGTTTGAGCGGATATCACGCGCTAGGCGCAAAATTTGCCAAATGGCGCGCGGTTATCAACATTGCCGACGGCCTGCCAAGTGCCGCCTGCCTCACCGCCAATACGCATGCGCTGGCGCGCTATGCGGCGCTGTGTCAGGAAGCCGAAATTGTGCCGATTGTCGAGCCGGAAGTCATTATGGATGGCACGCACACGGTCGAGCGCTGCTATGAGGTGACAACCGCCGCCTTAACGGCGCTTTACGCGCAACTTGGCGAACAGGGCGTACATCTGGAAGGCACAGTTTTAAAACCCAATATGGTGGTGTCGGGGACTGAAAATTCGGTACAGGCCGGCATTGAGCAGGTGGCGGAAATGACGCTTGATTGCTTCCATAAATGTGTGCCGGAAGCCGTGCCGGGCATTGTGTTTTTGTCCGGCGGGCAGTCTGACCAAGACGCAACGGCGCATCTTGATGCCATGAATAAAATTGGCGGCCTGCCGTGGAAACTCAGCTTTTCCTATGGCCGCGCATTGCAGGCCGCGCCCCTCAAGGCTTGGGGTGGCAAGGCTGAGAATATCGCCACGGCACAAGCGGCCTTTGCCCATCGCGCCAAAATGAACGGGCTTGCCGCGCGTGGTGCGTGGTCGGCCGATATGGAATAAGCCTCAAGCGCGCATTTCAATCTGGCGCGCGTCCTAGTCCGGTGCGCGGGCACCGAACAAAAACTCTTTATTGCCTTGCGGCCCGACAATCGGGCTTGGGACAATCTCGGCGCCCTGCCAGTCGGGAAATGTCTCGGCGAACCATGCGGCGAAGTCTGCGCATACGCGCGCATGCACGCCCGCATCGCTGACGACACCGTTTTTGCCAATCGCCGCGCGACCGGCCTCAAATTGCGGCTTGATGAGCGCAACCATCCACCCGCCATCTGCAAGCAAGGCCATGGCGGGCGGCAGCACCAGCGACAGGCGAATAAAGCTGACATCGCAAACAAGGCAATTAGTTGGAATGGCAGGCGGCGTGAGGATATGGTCGCGCGTCAGCTCCCGCGCATTCACGCCCTCCAAATTGGTGACGCATGGGTGCCCCCGCAAATCGGAATGCAACTGGTCATGGCCGACATCGACGGCATAAACATGCGCCGCGCCGCGTTTCAACAACACATCCGTAAAGCCGCCGGTCGAAGCGCCCAGATCAATCGCGCATTTTCCGTCGGGGTCATAGCCGAACGCATCCAGCCCATGCGCCAGCTTGAGCCCGCCGCGCGACACATAATCATGACCCGCCCCGCTCACCTTGATTTCGGCATCGGCTTGGGTGGCGTGCGCCGCGCGTGTCATCACCTGTCCGTCAACCTGCACATGACCGGCTTTGATTGCCACTGTCGCGCGCGCACGGCTTTCAAAAAGCCCGCGCGTCACCAGTAAAACATCGAGGCGGGTTTTGGTTGAAATTGGCGGGTTCACGTCAGGCGCGTTTTGGCAATGTCGGTTGGGCCGCACCCTTGCCCATAAGCTCACAAACGCGCGCGAAAATCTGTTCGGCGTTCAATCCGGCCACATCATACATTTTGGCCGGCGTGTCATGGTCGATATAGCTGTCGGGCAACTCCATGGAGCGGAATTTCAACCCAGTGTCCAAATGGCCCGCATTGGCGAGAAAATGCGCGACATGCGACCCAAAGCCGCCGACCGCGCCCTCTTCAATCGTGAACAGCGCCTCGTGCTCACGCGCCATGCGCGCAATCAGGTCAACATCCAGCGGCTTCATGAACCGCGCATCGACAACGCTTGTGCGCCAGCCCTCGGCATCCAGCCTTTCGGCGGCCTGCACGGCGTGTTCCAGCCGCGTGCCATAGCTCAGAAGGCATATACGGCCACCTTCGCGGATGACGCGACCCTTGCCAATTTCGAGCGGCGTGCCGCGCGCGGGCAAGGCCAGCCCGACAGCTTCGCCGCGCGGATAGCGCACGGCGGACGGGCCTTCATCATAAAGGGCTTGTGTCGCCACCATATGCATCAGTTCCACCTCATCGGCGGCCGCCATCAGCATCATATTCGGCACCGTGCCCAGATAGGCCGGATCAAATGCGCCGGCATGGGTCGGCCCGTCGGCACCGACAAGGCCGGCACGGTCTATGGCAAAACGCACGGGCAGATTTTGCAGCGCCACATCATGAATAACCTGGTCATAAGCGCGTTGCAGAAAGGTCGAATAAATCGCGGCAAAAGGCTTGAAGCCTTCCGTCGCCAGCCCGGCGGCAAAGGTTACGCCATGCTGTTCGGCAATGCCGACATCAAAACAGCGCGCCGGAAACGCTTCGGCGAATTTATCAAGGCCGGTGCCCGACGGCATGGCCGCGGTAATGCCGACAATTTTTTCGTCATGGGCGGCCTCGGCAATCAGCGCTTTGGCAAAAACGGATGTATAGCTCGCCGCTTTGGGCTCCGCCTTGGACTGAACCCCGGTGACCACATCAAATTTGGAGACCCCGTGATATTTGTCGCTGGCCGCTTCGGCGGGTGCATAGCCGTGCCCTTTTTTGGTCACCACATGAATGAGCGTCGGGCCGTCGCCGGTTTTGCGAACATTTTGCAAGACCGGCCTAAGATGGTCGAGATTGTGCCCGTCGACCGGGCCGACATAGTAAAAACCCATTTCCTCAAACAAGGTGCCGCCCGTGGCGAGCCCGCGCGCATATTCTTCAATCTGGCGGGCTTTTTCCTCAATGCCGTCCGAGAACATGCCCGCCACCCCTTTGGCGAACCGGCGCATGGATTTATAAGTCGTGCCTGAAAGCAGGCGCGCGAGATAGGCGCTCATGGCACCGACGGGCGGCGCGATTGACATGTCATTGTCGTTCAGAATAACGATAAGCCGGTTTTTCATCGCACCGGCATTGTTCATGGCCTCAAACGCCATGCCTGCGCTCATCGCCCCGTCGCCAATAACGGCGATGACGTGATTGTCATTGTCCATGAGATCACGCGCCACGGCCATGCCGAGACCGGCGGAAATCGATGTCGAACTATGCGCCGCACCGAACGGGTCGTAGACACTTTCAGCCCGCTTGGTAAAGCCGGAAAGCCCGCCGCCTTTTCGCAAAGTGCGTATGCGGTCGCGCCGTCCGGTCAGAATCTTGTGCGGATAGGCCTGATGCCCGACATCCCAGATAATCCTGTCTTCGGGCGTGTTGAACACATGGTGCAATGCCACGGTCAGCTCGACCACGCCCAGCCCCGCGCCCAGATGCCCGCCGGTTTCCGACACGGCCGAAATGGTTTCGTGGCGCAATTCGTCGGCAAGCTGGCGCAGATCTTCGCTCGGCAATTCACGCAAATCCGCCGGATTTGTGATTTTGTCAAGAAGAGGGGTCGGGGGCGTCATCGGGTTCCTCGAATTGAATTGAGGCGTTTGTATCAGCTTCGCCGCTGAATAACAAATGCGGCAGCTTCGCGCAGCGGGTCGGCGCGTTCGCCGAAGGCATCGAGATAGCCCACCGCCTGATGCGACAATTGCAGCGCCTGTTCGCGCGCGCGTTCCACCCCCAGCAAGGAAACGAATGTGCTTTTGTCCTGGGCGTCATCTTTGCCGACAGATTTGCCCAAAATATCGGCGTCGCCCTCAATATCCAGCACATCATCGGCGATTTGATAGGCCAGCCCGATATCATGGGCAAAGCCCGCCAACGCGTGGCGTTCGTTCGCCTCGGCACCGCCCAAAACGGCTCCGGCATCAACCGCGAAACTGATGAGCGCGCCGGTTTTCATTTTCTGCAACCGCGTCAGGCCACCGGCATCCAGCGTGTCGCGCGCCGCCATCATATCAATCATCTGCCCGCCGACCATGCCTTGCATGCCCGACGCGCGCGCCAGCCCCGCAACCAGATCAAGGCGCGTGGTCACGGTGTTGTGCGTGGCTTCGTCGGACAATATTTCAAAGGCAAGGCTTATCAGCGCATCGCCCGCCAGTATCGCGGTCGCCTCGTCAAAGGCCTTGTGCAGGGCCGGCTTGCCGCGCCGCATATCATCATCATCCATGCAGGGCAGATCGTCATGGATAAGCGAATAGCAATGAATACACTCAATCGCGCTCGCCACGCGAATGGCGGTGGGTTCCGGTGCGTCGAAAATTTGCGCAGATGCCAGACATAAAAAAGGGCGAAACCCTTTGCCGTCGGCAAGAACCGTGTAGCGCATGGCTTCATATAGGCGCCCCTCATGCCCGTCGGGCACGGCCAAAAGCGCGTCCAGTGCTGTGTTTACTTGCCCGGCTGCATGTTGCAACAGCTTTTGAAAGCCGGACATGTGTTTGCCCTATTCCTCGTCCAGCGGTTGCGTGCCAGCACCGCCGTCGGAAATTTTTTCGATACGCATTTGCGCATCGCGCAATTTTTCATCGCAATAGGCGCGCAATTGGCTGCCGCGCTGATAAATCTCAATGGAGGCTTCAAGCGCAACATCGCCGCGCTCCAGACGCTCGACAATGGTTTCAAGCTCGGCCAGCGCCGCCTCGAAACTCAATTCGCGAATATCTTCTGCAATCTCGATTTTTCCGTCATCTGCCATCATGTCTCCCCATGCGCGTGGCTAGGCGGTGGTAAAATTATACACGCCATCATCATCCAATTGCATATTTACCAGCTTGCGATGCACCAGACACATCAAATGCGCGAGGCTTTCGCCGGTAGCCATGAAATATGTGTCGGCGGTGATTTTGCGTTTGAACAGGGCCGAGAAAATTTCACGGTCAACCGCGCGGCGCGGGGTTTTGCAAACATCCAGAAGCCGCGTCATGGCGTTTTCATGGCCGTCGACCAGCGCATCCAGGCGCGCATGCAGCCCGTAAAACGGCTCATTATGGGCCGGCAAAACCAGCGCATCGCCGGGCAATTCCTTGCGCAGCCTTATGCAACTGTCGATCCAGTCCTGCAGCGGATTCGCAAAAGGCTCGGTCGGAAACAGCGATACATTTGACGAGATGCGCGGGATAACCTGATCGCCGGAAATCAGCACATTCAAATCGGCGCAATAAAGACACGCATGTTCGGGCGCGTGCCCGCTGCCGATTTCCACCCGCCAGATGCGCCCGCCAATCTCCAGCTCATCATCTTGCTTGAGGCGGTTATAGGCCTGCGGCAATGGGAAAATATGTTGCCCGAAGCCGCCAAAGCGTTCGCCATAGCGCGCCAGCCCGGATTCGGAAAATCCGGCACGGTGATAAAACCGAATGGCTTCGTCGGGCGCTTTGAGGCCGGTGTCTCCGGCCATGGCGCGGCACATCAGATAATCGGTGCGCGACATGTAAAATTCGGCGTCGAACCTTTTGACCAGCCAACCGGCCAGCCCCACATGGTCGGGGTGCATATGCGTCACCAGCACTCTTGAGATGGGCTTATTGTCCATAATGCCGCTGAACAATGTCTCATAATTTTGCCGCGCGCTGTCCATATCCACGCAAGTGTCGACCAGCACCCAGCTGTCGCCGTCATCGATCAACCAGATATTAATGTGATCGAGCGAGTAAGGCAGATGCATGCGCACCCAATACACGCCGTCGGCAACGGCGATTGCCTTGCCGGGTTCGGGCAATGTCTCGAAAGGATATTGCAGGCCATGTGCCTGCGGCTGTGACAGTTTTTTATTCACGATAAACCTCTTCGTTTTTTCCGGTTCGGAAAAAACGGATTTCCAATTTGAAATCGGTGTACCATATTTACTCCGACTTCCAAAATTGAATGAAACGGGGATTTATCTTGAACACACCGCCGACCTTACGAAAAACGGCTCTGATTACGGGTGCCTCCGCAGGCATTGGCCGCGACTATGCCCGCTATCTCGCCGCCGAGGGCTATGACCTTATTCTGACGGCACGGCGCAAGGCGCGCCTTGACGAGGTGGCCCGCGAGCTTTCCGGCGCGTTCGGCACACAAGTGACCGTGCTGACCGCCGATCTGACAGACCCTGCCGCGCCGACAAAACTGGCGGCGGATATTCGCAAAAAAAAGCTTCAAGTCGACTATCTCGTCAACAATGCCGGTTATCAGGTGCCCGGATTTTTCGACCGTGTGCGCTGGGATGTACAACGCGACATGATGCAGATCATGATGACGGCGGTGGCCGAGCTGTGCCACATATTCGGGCCGGAAATGGCCGCGCGCGGCTTCGGGCGCATTGTCAATATTTCTTCCGTCGCCGCCTTTGTGCCCGGACAGGCGGGCGGCGCGCTCTACCCTTCGGTGAAAGCCTTTGTCTTGCGCCTGAGCCAGAGCCTTGCCACCGAATATCAATCAGCCGGTGTGCATGTGGTTGCCGTGTGTCCGGGTTTTACCTGGAGCGAATTTCACGATGTCGCGGGCAATCGGGCGCAAATGAACAAGCTGCCCGGTTTCATGTGGCTGGACGGCCCCAAAGTTGTTTCGGACGCGCATAGTGCCGTTGAAGCCGGTCGCGGGCCCGTCATCGTCAATGGCTGGGTCTATAAGGTGCTGACCACGCTGCTGCAAATCATTCCCGATAATTGGGTCGGCCGCCTTGCCGCACGCGGGACGCGCAACAATGCGCTACGCCCGGAAGATGCGCGCGACGCGCCTGTTTCACCGGCGCGTAAAAGCCCACCCAAAAGCGCGCCCAAAAAACCTGCAAAAAAATCCTCCGGCAAAGCTTCAGGCAAATCATCCGGCACTGCAAAACCTGCGCGCAAAACCGCCAAGCGCACCGGCAAACAGGCAGATAACGGGTAATCTTATGGCGGTGCTCGCGGCGACACACGCCAATATCACACGCTGCGCCGAACGCCTGCGCGCGGGCGACATTATCGCCATGCCCACCGAAACCGTTTATGGGCTGGCGGCGGATGCAACCAATGCCGCGGCGGTGGCGGCGGTTTATGCCGGCAAGGCGCGCCCGAAAATCAACCCGCTTATCTGTCATGTCGGCGCGCCGGAAGAGGCGTTTGAGCTGGGGGTTTTCAACGCTCACGCCCGCCGTCTGGCCGAACGTTTCTGGCCGGGCCCGCTGACGCTTGTTGTGCCGCGGGCCGCAATTTGCGCGGTCAGCGAACTGGCAAGTGCCGGTCTGCCGACGCTGGCGCTGCGCTGCCCCGACCACGCCGTTGCGCGCGCTTTGCTTGGCGAAACCGCGCGGCCCCTTGTGGCCCCCAGCGCCAATCCGTCGGGTCAATTAAGCCCCAGTCAGGCGCACCATGTGAGCGCGCATTTGCCCGATATCGACGTGCTGGATGGGGGCCCGTGCGCCGTCGGGCTCGAGTCGACCATTATCGGCTGTCTGGAGGAAGACCCCACCCTGCTGCGCACGGGCGGTCTGTCGCGCGATGTGCTGGAAGCGTGCCTCGACAGAAGCTTGGCCGAATTGCCGGAAAATGCCGACCGCACGGCGCGGCTGGCACCGGGGCGCATGTTGCGCCATTACGCCCCGCGCGCGCCGCTTTGCATTAATGGCGAGATGCCGGAAGGCGCATATCTTCTCTTGGGCTTCGGGCCGGAGGCGTCCGAAGGAGCGGTGGAAAATCTGAGCCCGTCGGGAAACCTGAACGAGGCCGCCGCCAATCTTTTTGACTGCCTGCACCGGCTGGATGCGCGCGCAATGGCCGAGGGCAAGGCCATTGTCGTCGCCCCCGTGCCGACGGGCGGGCTGGGCGATGCCATTAACGACCGGCTTAAACGCGCCGCGCAAAACACGCCGTAATATTTGGATTTGGGTCGCCTCAGCTTGCGAGATGCTGGACAAGCAGGGTCGGCACATCCAGACAATGTGATTTGACCGTGCACACGCGCGTGCCCGCTTTGCGGCCTTCGCGCACTTCCGACACCGCCACATTGCTTTCGACCAGACGGGCATGGGTCGTTTCAATATCGTCGGTCTTCAGTGCCAGTCCCCATAAATGATCAAGCTCGGCGTCATATTTTGGCGCGCCGATAACCTCAATGCTCATACGGTTGGTGCGGAAAAACAGCATGTCGCCGCCCCAATCGGGCCGCGATTGTTCCAACGCCAGCCGGATGCCAAGCTGGGAGCCGTAGAAATTTTTTGAGGCTTGCGTGTCGGACGTTTGCACCACCACATGGTCAACCCCCGTACACGGGCCCGCCCCGGCGACAGGTGCCGGTTTGAGCGCGTCAGGGTCGTCATGGCGAATGGCAAAACTGAAAATGCCGCGCGCGGCGGCGTCCGGCCACACCATATTCTGCCAGCTTCGCTTGGCGGTCTCGGCAAGGTCGGTTCCGTGCCCCGCCATCGGATCGCTAATGTCCAGCCCGGCATTGCGGGCATGGTCAATAAACGGCGCGATTTCCGCGACACCGAATACCAGCCCCATCAGCCCCTGCCCCTTGTCGGCAATATGTTGCGTCACGCGATCACCGGCCCAGCCCGACCCTTCGGCGGCCAGCAATTCGAGATAGGTGTTGTCGAGTTTGAACAGCGTGTTGGCGCTGCCATAATCGGGATGGCGCCCCTGCCAGCTTGGGACGCGCCCCAGCATGAGAGCGTAATCACGGGTGGCGGCTTCCAGGTCAGAAACGGCAATAATAATATGGTCAACACACGCAGACATGGGCAAAACTCTAGCAGGGCGGAGCGCGCGCGCCTAGAATAAATCCAATTGCTCGGCAGCTTTCACAGGCTCGGTTTCCTGCCACAAATCAGCCCCTTCGGCGTCGCGCTTGTTCACGCGTTTTGAAACCGGTGTGTCGACAAAAGCCCCGATATCGGCAGGCTTCAACAGGCTTTGCAAAGCCGGCGCGTCAGTTTCGAAGGCCGACAGCCAATCGGGTGCATCGGCCGGTGCAATCATGGCCGGCATGCGATGATGGATATGCGCGAGATTTTCCGCCGCCTCGACCGTCACCACGGCACAACCCTCAATTTCGCTGCCATCCGGGCCCGCCCAGACATCCCAAATCGCCGCCATGAAAAACGGTTGCGCATCCGCCTGCCGTATCAGATAGGGCTGGCCGGATTTTCGTTCCCATTCGTAAAACCCGTCAGCCGGCAGCAGGGCGCGGCGGCGGCGGAAAGCGTTTTTGAAACTGGGTTTGGTCTGCACGGTTTCGGCGCGCGCATTGATTTGTGGTCGCGCGCCGGGGCGTGACATATAATCGGCGCGCGCCCATCCGGGCACCAGCCCCCATTGTACCGGGTCAAGTCGGGCTTGGCGTTGCCTGCGTATCAGGCTTACCGGCTGGCCGGGCGTGATATTGTAGCGCGGCTCCATATTGGGCAGATTGACGAACTCGACAAATTGGCGCAGTGCCGTGGGCGGCGTCACCAGTGCGAAACGACCACACATCACACGCCCCCTTTTATCGGTCGAACAATATGTCCGGTCGCCACGCCAAGGGCGGCTGCACGTCCGGCGGCTATTTCAAGCACCGCCGCCACCGGTTTGCGCGAGGTGGTGAGGCGGTCTGAATTTGTGTCATGGCGGGTGACAATGCTGGCAATGCGCCCGTCTTCGCCGATGAAAATCATGTCGAGGGGAATATGCGTGTTCCGCATCCAGAAGCCGACCTTGCGCGGCGGGTCAAACACAAACAACATGCCGGTATCGGGCGCCAGATGCGCCACATGCATGAGGCCGCGCGCATGGCCTGCCCGATCCGCAACACGGGCAACGGAAAACGCATGGCTTGCACCATTTTCGCCAATAATTTCAATACGATAATTTGGCTCGATCGTGCGATTGGGCTCAAGATTGCGGGCCGTATCGCCGATAGCGACCGGCGGCGACACCAACATCGCCAGACACAGGAGCAAAACCGGAAATTTATGCCATATAGCCATTGCCAAACAGTGCCATTGCCGCGCGGCAAGGTCAAAACAGTTTGTTATGGGGCAAGTAATGATTGGCAAGTAATCATTGGCAAGCGGGGCCGGTTTGATAATATGCCAAAAATTTGGGGAGCCAAAAAATGTGGGGAGAAGGATGTGACCTATAAAGCTTTTGATTTGACGGGCAAAGTCGCGCTGGTGACGGGCGGCAATCGCGGCATCGGGCTGGGCATGGCAATGGCCATGGCGCAGGCCGGAGCCAATATCGCCATTTGGGGAACCAATGAGGCAAATAATGCCGAGGCCGTCGCCAAGCTGAGCGGTGAAACCGGCGTTACGGCACAGGCCTGGCAGGTCAATGTGGCAGATGAAGACGCCGTGGACGCCGCCTTTGTCGAAACCGTTTCAGCCTTCGGGCGCGTTGACAGCGTGTTTGCCAATGCCGGCATCGGCAAGCTGGCCGGCGCATTTTCGCAAATGAACACGCAAGCCTATCGCGACGTGCTGGCGGTCAATCTTGACGGTGTGTTTTTCACCCTGCGCGCCGCCGCCCGCCATATGGTCGAGCGCGCCGAAGCCGGTGACCCCGGCGGGTCGCTTGTTGGCATTGCCAGCCTCGCCGCGATTGAGGGTGCGGCCCGCAACCAGCATTACGCCGCCACCAAGGGCGCGGTCATCTCCATGATGAAAAGCATCGCGGTTGAACATGCCCGTTACGGCGTGCGCGCCAATGCAATCCTGCCCGGCTGGATAGCGACCGACATGACCGAAGGCGCGCAGAACAGCCCGGCCTTTGCCGATAAGGTCATTCCGCGCGTGCCCGCCCGCAGATGGGGCGAGCCGGAAGATTTCGGCGGCGTCGCGGTTTATCTGACCAGCAATGCCTCGGCCTATCACTCCGGCGATTTGTTCGTCATTGACGGCGGATATTCGATTTTTTAGGCGTTCACGTCAATCACAACACGACCGCGGGTCTGACCGGCCAGAATTTTGCCACCCAGTTCCGGCAGGTCTGACAGCGTCGCCGTGCTGGTCATGGCGTCGAGCATGTCGAGGTCAAGGTCTTTTGCCAGCCGTGCCCATGCTTCCTGACGCAGGGCTTGGGGTGCCATCACACTGTCAATGCCGCGCAAGGTGACGCCGCGCAAAATAAACGGCATGACCGAAGCCGGCAGATCCGGCCCTTGCGCCAAACCGCAAGCCGCCACCGTGCCGCCATAGCGGGTTTGGGAGATGGCCGTTGCCAGCGTGTGACTGCCCACGGCGTCGACAACCGCGGCCCATTTTTCCGTATCAAGGGGGCGGGCCTCTCCGGAAAGTTCGGCCCTGTCGATAATGCGCGCGGCCCCCAGCTTGGTCAGATATTCCGCTTCGTCGGGGCGTCCGGTCGAGGCGACAACCTGATAGCCGAGCTTTGACAGCAATGCGATGGCAACACTGCCAACGCCGCCTGCCGCGCCCGTTACCAGAACCTCGCCGGCATCGGTCGGCGTATCGGGCTCAATCGCCATAACGCACAACATGGCCGTATAGCCGGCCGTGCCGATGGCCATGGCGCGCGCCGCGGAAATATTGTCGGGGCGCTTAACGAGCCAATCTCCTTTGACGCGGGCTTTTTGCGCATAGCCGCCAAAATGAACCTCGCCAAGGCCCCAACCGTTCAAAACAACATTGTCGCCGGGCTGAAACTGGGCATTGTCGGAACTCTCAACAGTGCCGGAAAAATCAATGCCCGGTATCATCGGCCATGCGCGCACCACGGGAAACGCACCGGTCAAGGCCAGCCCGTCTTTGTAATTCAAGGTCGAGTGCGAGACGGCGACGGTCACATCACCCTCCATCAGCGCATCTTCGCTCATTTCAATGATTTCGTGCGACTGGCCGTCATCGGTTTTGTTCAAACGCAGAGCGCGGAATTTATCAGACATGAATATTCTCCTTCAAAGGGGTAACTTGGTGAAAATCAAATACCAAAAGCGATGGGCTGGCCGGTTTCGGCTGTTTCCAAAACGCCGTCCCACATGACGCGCTGGCCGCGCACCATGGTGCCGACCGGCCATCCGCGCACCGATTTTCCGGTAAAGGGCGACCAACCGCAGCGGCTGGCAATCCAGTCTTCTTCAATCGTGCGGGTCGCGGCCAAATCAACAAATGTCAAATCGGCATGATTGCCAATGGCAACCTCGCCCTTATCGGCCAAATTGAACAGGCTGCGCGCGCGGTAGCTTGTCAGAAAAACAAGTTTCGCCAGCGACAGCTTGCCGTCGGCCATATGGTTGAGCATGAGCGGCAAAAGCGTTTGCACGCCCGGCATGCCGGCCGGCGAATGGGGATAGGCATCGGCCTTTTCTTCGCGCGTATGGGGTGCATGATCCGAGCCGATGACATCGACAATGCCCTGCTCCAGCGCTTTCCACAAAGCCGCGCGGTGGCGACCTTCGCGAATGGGCGGGTTCATCTGGGCAAATGTGCCAAGCTCTTCATAAGCCTCCGGCGCGGCCAATGTGAGGTGTTGCGGGGTAACTTCAACAGAGGCGATATCGCGATTGGCGGCGAGTATCTGCATTTCCTCTTCCGTGCTGATATGCAGAACGTGAATATTTTTTCCCGCTTCGCGGGCAAGCTTCACAAGCCGCCGCGTGCTGCTGATGGCCGCTTCCGCATCGCGCCAGACTGGGTGGGTTTCGACCTTGCCGGTTTCGGCCAGATTGCGTCTTTCACGCAGGCGAAACTCATCTTCGCTGTGAAACGCCGCGCGCCGCCGGATGAATTTCAAAATATCGGCCACGCCATCATCATCGGGCACCAGCAAATTTCCGGTCGATGAGCCCATGAAAACCTTTACGCCGCACACGCCGGGCATTTTTTCCAGTTTCGGCAATTCAGCCGCATTTTCATGCGTGCCGCCGACATAGAAGGCAAAATCGCAATGCATGCGGTTGGTCGCGCGCGCCACCTTGTCCTCAACGGCTTCGGCTGTCGTGGTGGGGGGCTTGGTGTTGGGCATTTCAAAAACGCCCGTCACGCCGCCCATCACGGCGGCCAGCGAGCCGGATTGCAAATCTTCCTTATGTTCAATGCCCGGTTCGCGGAAATGAACTTGCGTGTCGATGACGCCGGGCAAAATGGTGAGGCCGGTGGCGTCAATATGCGCGCGCCCCTGATCGGCGCTGACATCTCCCAGCGCTGCAAAGCGCCCGTCCGTGATGCCGATATTGACCGCTTCGCTGGTCTCATGCGTGGCAAGCGTGCCGTTGGTTATGGTGAGGTCGTAAACCGATTCTGCCATGACTAAATTCCTTTACCTTTGATTAGCAAATGAAAAGGTGTTTGTCGTGGATTTTGCGCGCATTTCCGCCAAAAGATCCGTCAGCGCGGCAACATCACTGCCCGCATGCATTTCGTAAGGCACCGAAACATCTTCATCGCGCGCATCCAGCCGGACGATATGGCGTGTTGCGGCCACCCATGCCATGCGCGCCGTCAACCGGTCGGTGCCGATGCACAGCGTGGCGCGACGCAAAAGCGCAGCCCGCACGCCGACGGAAGCATCTTCAATGAGGCTCACCTGACCGGCCGGCAGATTGGCGGCAATATCCTGCATGCCCTGATGCGCCCGCGACGCGCCGATAACAGCCAGATGCCCGCCGGCATAAGGCCCGTCATGGCCCAGTAACAGCCATGCCAATTCGGCGTAATCGCGCCCTCTCCAGCGCGCGCGATAGGCCTCGGTGGGTGCAAAAACAACCAGCGGCGCATTCGGTGCCAAAGTCGGCGGCAGTGGCACTTGCGTATCGGGGGCGACCCACAGGCAACCCGTTACCCGCCGCCCCGGACGCACCGGATCGGGCAGCGAATAAAAATGTTCGGGCAGAAAAAAATAAAACCGGTGCCGCGCCCACAAAAACCTCGCAAAGCGCCCTTTATGGCCGTCGATCACCCGATGCCAATATTTGCCGATACACGCGCGCATGATTTTGAACCAATCGCGCAAGCCCCCATGTTCGGCGCGCATATGGATGATTTTTTTGGCCGGCAGATCGGCGAAAAATTCCGCCGTCTGCGGTGTCGCGTAAATATGACAGACCGCGTTTTCATCTTCCTTGATACAACGCGCCAGCACGCCGGTTGAAATAAATGCCGCCAGCGGGTTGTCGGGCACAAAGAACAGTATTTTACGGGCCATTTCCCCTCCACACTACAAACCGCGCGGGCATGGCGCAATGCCCTTCCAAAGCAAAGCCCCTGAATGGAAATGCCTCTTGAAATTCGCCGGCAAATAGGCACTTCTAGGGCATGGCAATTTATCAAGCCCATCTTGAAAACAGGGCCGTACTCAAGGTGACGGGTGCGGAGCGCGAGGATTTTCTGCAAAATCTTGTGACGCAGGATGTCACGCGCGCCCAGCCCCAAGCCGCGGCCCTGCTGACGCCGCAGGGCAAGCTGGCCTTTGATTTTATTCTTCAGCCGGTCGATGACGGCTACCTGATTGATTGCGCGGGCGACAGTGGCGAGGCTTTTGTCAAAAAACTGAATTTGTATAAATTGCGCCGCAATGTGGAGATTACCCTGACCGACATGCCCGTTCAGGTGGTTTGGAGCGACACGCCGGACACGCAACTCTCTGGCATTGCGGGGTTTTTTGAAGACCCGCGCACGGCCCGTCTGGGCCTGCGGTGCCTGGGTGCAAGCCCTGCCGATCTGTCTGAATTCACCGCCGCAAAAGCTGAAAACTGGGCCAAGTTTCGCCTGTCGCTGGGCGTGCCCGAAGGCCCAACCGAAATGCCCCCCGGCAGTGTATTTCCGATGGAGTTCGGGTTTGAGCGCATGGGCGCCATTGATTTTCAAAAAGGATGCTTTGTCGGCCAGGAAGTCACCTCGCGCGTGCATCGAAAAGGGAGTTTGCGAAAGACCCTGCATCCGGCGGTGTTCGATGCCGCAGTGCCGCCGGCCGGTACACCGATTATGAGCGGGGACAGCAAAGTCGGCGAGGTCGTTGCGGGGCTGGACGGCCACGCGCTGGTGCTGGTGCGTACCGATGCCCTGAGTGATGCGCCCGCCGATGCCCCCGCCCGCCTGCAGGCAGACGGTTGCACTTTCGCGCTCCGGCCGGGGCTTTTTTAGCGGCGAAAAGCATTTTTTGCCTTTGGACGCCGGTTTTGTCGAAATGGGAGATTTAGGGTACAGTGTCACGCCGTTGTCGGGAGGTATGAAGATATGACCAAGGTTCACATTACGGGCACGGGCCTGTTCACGCCGGAAGAATCTGTTTCAAACGAAGAGTTGGTCACAGCCTTCAATGCTTATGTTGAAAATTTCAATGCCGAACATGCCGCCGAAATTGAGGCCGGCACTGTCGAAGCGCTTGCCCCGTCCAGCGTCGAGTTTATTGAAAAAGCATCCGGCATTAAAAGCCGTTTCGTGATGAACAAATCGGGCATTATCGACCCCGATATCATGTGCCCGCGCCTGGCCGAACGCAGCAATGACGAGCCTTCCATTCTGGCCGAAATGAGCGTGCTGGCGACCCGTCAGGCCATGCAACAGGCCGGCATTGAAAGCACGGATATCGACGCCGTGCTGGTGGCATGTTCCAACCTGCAGCGCCCCTATCCGGCGATTGCGGTTGAAGTGCAGGAGCTTCTGGGCATTGACGGCTTCGGCTTCGACATGAATGTCGCCTGCTCGTCGGCCACTTTCGGCATCCAGACCGCCTATGACATGATCCGTTCGGGCAGCGCCAAACGCGTGCTGGTCGTGAACCCCGAAATTTGCACCGGTCATCTGAATTTCAGAGACCGCGACAGCCATTTCATTTTCGGCGATGTGTGCACGGCGGTCATATTGGAAGGCGATGATGTGGCCGCCAATGACAGCGCTTTTGAAATTGTCGATACGCGCCTCATCACCAAATTTTCAAACAATATCCGCAATAATTTCGGATTTTTGAACCGCACCGCACCCGAAACCGTCAATGCCAAGGACAAGCTTTTTGTGCAGGAAGGCCGCAAGGTTTTCCGCGAGGTGGTGCCGATGGTGGCCGAGCTTATTGAACAGCATTTGAACGACAATTCTCTGACCGCCGGTGACTTGCGGCGCATGTGGCTGCATCAGGCCAATCGCGGCATGAATGATCTGATCGCCAAAAAAGTTCTCGGCCGCGACCCAAGCGATGCCGAGCAACCCACCGTGCTTGACGAATATGCCAATACGAGTTCAGCCGGGTCAATTATTGCCTTTCACAAACACAAAGAAGATTTCGACCCCGGCGAGCTTGGCGTGATTTGCAGCTTCGGCGCGGGCTATTCCGCCGGCAGCGTCATTGTGCGCCGACTGGACTGACCGGCAATCGAAACGCGGAAAACTGCCATGCAAGACCCAAGGCCCGGCGAACCGCAAATTCTCATCGACCTCAGCACCGCAATTATCGGCACCGATGGCGGCACGTTTCAATGCCGGCTGGTGGAAGACGACACCGAGGTCAAACCCAACCGTCTGCCCTTCGGCCCGTTTGTGCCCGACCAGCACCGCACGATGGAAATTGGCCTGCGCCAATGGGTCGGCGAGCAGGTGGGGGTCGAGCTTGGCCATGTCGAGCAGCTCTATACATTTGCCGACAGGGGCCGCCAGCACACCACGCCGGGCGCGCCGCATGTTGTGTCGGTCGGCTATTTGGCGCTGACCAATCAGACCGGCGGCCAGACGCGGGCATGGCGCGATATTTACAATTTCTTTCCGTGGGAAGACTGGCGCGACGGCGAACCGTCCATGCTGGCCGATATCATCTATCCCGCGCTGGACAGCTGGCTGGCCCACCACGCCGAGCGGCGCGCCAGCGCGCGCCTTGCTTTCGGGCGCGACGGCCTGCCCTGGGGCGAAGAATATGTGCTGGAGCGTTATGAACTGCTCTATGAGGCCGGGCTTGTCGCTGAAGCCGTCGCCGATGGTCGCGAAAATGCCGCGGCCCTGCCGGCCGTTCCCGGCGAAGCCTTACAGCTCGACCATCGCCGCATTCTGGCAACCGCTGTGGGCCGATTGCGCGCGAAATTGAAATATCGCCCGGTAATTTTCGACCTCATGCCGCAGACATTCACCCTGACCCAGCTGCAAAACACGGCAGAAACAGTGCTTGGCGTTACCCTGCACAAGCAGAATTTTCGACGGCTTGTTGAAAAATCGGGCTTTTTGGAAGCCACCGGAAAAATGTCAAAGGCGCGCGGTCGACCGGCAGAATTGTTTAAATTTCGTCATCAGGAGCGCTCCGAACGCCCGCTTGCGGGCTTGCGTGTGTCGTCGGGCCGCGCGCGCGCTTCCGAGACTTGAGGCTCAATGCGGCAATCTGCCCGGAGGGTCGCTTGGCAATGCCTGTCGATTAGACCTTGCTTTTGTGCTGTGAAACCCCATATTCTAAGCAGGTAATTATACTCATTTTGAGTATAAATGAATGGGGCGAAGATGTTTACACCAAGCCAAGACCTTATTGAGGCAGGCACCACCGGCGTGGCCGGACTGACCGGTGCGCGCATTTTGGAAGAAATGGACATCAGCTACAGCGCCGGGCTTGCCAGCGACATGGCCCCCTTATACGCGCGCGTCGCCAGCGTCATTCCGTCGGTCGAATGGCCGTTTTTTGCGCCCTATATCAAGGCCATTAACGACCTCAAGCGCGAAAAAAACGCGGTGATATTGGCGCATAATTACCAGACACCCGAAATTTTCCACTGCATTGCCGATGTCGTTGGCGACAGCCTGCAACTGGCGCGCGAAGCCGCCCGCGCCGAGGGCGATATTATCGTGCAATGCGGCGTTCACTTCATGGCCGAAACATCGAAACTTCTGAACCCCGACAAAACCGTGCTTATTCCGGATATGGGCGCGGGCTGTTCGCTGGCAGAATCCATAACCGGTGCCGATGTGCGCGCCTTGCGCGAGGCTTATCCGGGCGTGCCGATTGTGACTTATGTCAATACATCCGCCGCGGTGAAAGCCGAAAGCGATGTCTGTTGCACCTCATCCAATGCGAAGAAAATCGTCGAGGCAATGGGCACAGACAAGGTCTTGTGCATTCCGGATGAATTTCTGGCGCAAAATATTGCCCAGGAAACCGATGTCGAGGTCATTGCGTGGAAAGGCCGCTGCGAGGTGCATGAGCAGTTCACGGCAGAAGAATTGCGCCAGTATCGCGCCGATGATCCGGGGCTTAAAATTATCGCGCATCCCGAATGCGCGCCCAGCGTTTTGGGCGAGTCCGATTTTTCCGGTTCGACATCGGCCATGATTAAATGGGTCAGCGACAATCAGCCCGAACGTGTGCTGATGGTGACCGAATGCTCGATGAGCGACAATATTGCGGTTGAAAATCCGGACGTTAATTTCGTGCGCCCGTGCAATTTGTGCCCGCATATGAAGCAGATCACCCTGCCAAAAGTTCTTGAAGCGCTGGTCTTTGAGCGCGCGGCTGTGGAGGTGGACGCCGATGTCGCCGAGCGCGCGCGCGCAAGCGTCGAGCGCATGATCGATTTAAGCTCGTGACCCGCGCATGAGCTCTCCAAGCGCGAATATTATCGATGCCGGCGATGTGCTGATTATCGGTGCCGGGCTGGCGGGCCTGTTCACCGCGCTGAAGCTTGCGCCGCGCCAGGTCACGGTATTGACCGGCGGCAAGCGCAGCAAAAGCGCCGCCAGCAATTGGGCGCAAGGCGGCATTGCCGCGGCACTCGCGCCCGGCGACAGTGTTGAAGCCCACGCCCAAGACACATGCACCGCCGGTGCCGGATTGGTCGATCCGGCGATTGCGCGCCTCGTCACGGGCGAGGCTGCCGCGCGCATAAGCGACCTTGAAAGTTTCGGCGTGCGCTTTGATTGCGATGAAGACGGGGCCTATGTTTTTGGCCGCGAAGCCGCGCACAGTCACAATCGCATTTTGAGCATTTACGGCGACCGCACGGGCCGCGAAATGATGTCGGCCCTGCATGCGCGTGCGGCGGCCACGCCGTCAATTGATTTTCTGGAAGGCTATGCGGCCTATGAGCTGGCCGTCGAAGACGGGCGCGTGGTCGGTGTGTTTTCCCGCCCCGCCAGCCGGAACAGCCAGGCCGGGCCCATTCTCATTCGCGCGCGCGCCACGGTCATCGCCACCGGTGGGTCGGGGCATCTTTACGCCGTGACCACCAATCCCGCCTCGGCAAATGGCGAGGCACTGGCCATGGCGGCACGCGCGGGCGCGCAAATCAGCGACAGCGAATTTGTGCAATTTCATCCCACAGCCCTGACCGGCATGGGTGATCCGGCACCGCTGGCGACCGAAGCCCTGCGCGGCGCAGGCGCCTATTTGGTAGACGCGCACGGCCATCGCTTCATGGCGGATACGCATCCCGATGGCGACCTTGCACCGCGCGATGTGGTGGCCCGCGGGGTTTTCGATGCGCGCCAAAATACGGGCTTTGCCGGCTTGTGTCTGCACGGGCCGTCAACGGGTGATCTGGCAGACAATCTCGCACAGCGCTTTCCCACCATTCATGCAACTTGTGTGAAGCACAAGCTCGACCCCACCAATACGCCTCTGCCCGTCGCACCGGCCGCGCATTTCCACATGGGCGGCATTCGCACGGAAAGCCACGGTCGCAGCAGCCTACCGGGGCTTTGGGCCTGCGGCGAAGCCGCTTCAACGGGCGCGCATGGTGCCAACCGGCTGGCGAGCAATTCACTGCTCGAAGCCATTGTCTTTGGCGCGCGCATTGCCGAGGACATCAATAATATCGTGCCGCTGTCGAGCACGGCACGGCCCGCACCGCCACAGACCCGCATTGACGACGAAACGGACATTCATGCGCCAATTACCGCGCGGGTGCGCGCATTGATGGGCAATTATGTCGGCGTGCAACGCTCAAAAGACGGCCTTACCCGCGCATTGAGCGAACTGGTGCAACTTGAGCGCGCCGCGCAAGGGCTGGCACCCTTCGCAAATATGGTGCTCGCCGCGCAATTCATTGCCTATGCCGCGCTTGAGCGCGAAGAAAGCCGCGGCGGTCATTTCCGAAATGATTTTCCGGGCGCGCTTCAAAGCGCCGAGCGCAATCACATCACGCTGGCCGATTTGCGGGCCGGTCTTGCCGGTCTGCCGCACGCGCCGGATGAACAATATGATATCGCCGAAATGATGCGCAACGGACACCGTCATGCCTGATTTGCAACCCCTGCCCTCTCACATGATAAGCGAACTGGTCGGCGCGGCCCTTTCCGAAGATTGGGGACGGCTGGGCGACATTACCTCGGCGGCGGTGATTGAGCCGGACGCGACCGCGCGCGGCGTCATCCGCGCCCGCGAAGACGGCGTGCTGGCGGGATTGGCGTTCGCGCAAGCCGCCTTCGCACTGACCGATAAGGGCCTGCAACTGGACGCGCATGTGGCAGACGGCGAAAGCCTTGCCACCGGCACAGACGTCATGACCATTACCGGCCCCGCCATCGCCCTATTGAGCGCCGAACGTGTGGCGCTGAATTTTTTGGGCCACCTGTCCGGCATTGCAAGCCAAACCGCGCAATTGAGCGCGCTTGTGGCGCACACGAAAGCGCGCATTTGCGACACGCGCAAAACAACCCCCGGCCTGCGCGCCGTGGAAAAATATGCCGTGCGCGCGGGCGGCGGGTTCAACCACCGCTTCGGTCTCGATGATGCAATTTTGATTAAAGACAATCACATCGCCGTGGCCGGCGGCGTCACGGCGGCCATCACGCGCGCGCAGGCAAAAGTCGGACATATGATGCGGATCGAGGTGGAAATTGACACGCTCGACCAGCTCGATGAGGCACTGGCCGCCGGTGCCGATATTTTGCTGCTCGACAATATGTCGCCCGAAACATTGAAGGAAGCCGTGGCGCGCATTGACGGGCGCGCGGTGACCGAGGCTTCGGGCCGGGTCGATGCCGCAAGCGTGACAGCAATTGCCGAGGCCGGTGTGGATTATATTTCCGTTGGGCGCATCACCCATTCCGCGCCCTGCCTCGACCTCGGTCTCGACATTAAGTTCGTCTAAAAAACGGAAGTTCGTCTAAAAAACGGAAATTCGTCTAAAAATCGGCGCTGGCGCGGTCGGTATAGAAAATATGCCGCCCGATTTTTGTTAGACGCACCATGCTCTGGTTCCAATAGGGGTCGACATAATCAGCATGGTAATGCGTTGCGCGCGCGGTAGAGGGGTGCGCGCGGAAATCGATCAGCTTATTGCCCGCCATTCGCATGGCCCGTTGCCAGAGCCTGCGGTTTTGCGCCTGATCGGACAGCCCGTCACAGGCAAATGAGAACTGGCATTTGTGGCGGCGATATTCGCCCTGAAACACCACACCGCATATGGTGGCCGGATAGCGCGCATCCAGGGCGCGGTTGATGACAACATCGGCCACCGCAGCCCAGCCGGAAAGCGGCTCGGAACGCGCTTCGAAATAAATCGCCTGCGCCAGACAGCGTTGCGACTCAAACAGCGTTTCCTGCTTGGCGTTAACTTGCGTGCCGCGCAACAGGCTCTCCACGCGCCCGCGATCGGACAAATGGGTCAGAGGCCGGTCGGCTTCGGGGATAAACCAGCCCGCCATGCTGGTGTCTGCGCGCATGCCGAAATAGCTCGAAAACTGGCTGGAAACTGCGGCGATCATGAAAAGACCGACGCAAGCTACAGCCAGCTTGCCGCGCAAACCAAGGGTTTCATTTAAATTGAGCCAAACAATTAATTTTAACAAAACTGCCCTCCAAATTTTTACAAAACAGGAGACTTTGTCGCAAAATTTTCATAATTAACGGTTAACATATAAGGTGATTTGCAGAGCCGACCAACAAAATCCGACACTTATTCTGCCGGTTTGTTTTGCGCCCAAATCGCCTTTTTACGCTCTATTTACGCTCGGATTGCGTGGCCAGCAAATGCGCCCGCGCCGCCGCAATCCGCGCAATCGGCACCCGAAACGGCGAGCACGATACATAATCAAGCCCGACCGCATCGCAAAATGCGACCGATTCCGGATCGCCGCCATGCTCACCGCATAGCCCCAGCTTGAACGCCGGCGAAACAGCGCGCGCTTTTTCCGCCGTTATCTCAAGCAATACACCAACGCTGTCTTGGGCAAGCGTGGCGAACGGGTCGGCCTCAAACAGCCCCGCGCCCAGATAATCACCCATAAAACTGCCCGCATCATCGCGGCTCAGGCCCAAACTTGTCTGGGTCAGGTCATTTGTGCCGAAAGAGAAAAACCCCGGCTGGTCGGCCAGCGCCTGCGCCAGCCTATCGGCGGTCAATGCCGCGCCGGGCACTTCGATCATGCTGCCAACGCTATATTCGGGGGTAAAGCCATGGGTCGCGCCCCACGCCGCCGCTTCCGTATCAATGAGCTTGCGCAAACGGGTAATCTCCCCGGCGGTCGTAATCAGCGGCAACATGATTTCCACCGTCGCAGCCTCAGGCCCCGCAACATCCTGCATTGCGCCGAACAGCGCGCGCAATTGCATGGCGTATATTTCAGGCGCCGTCACCGCAAGCCGACTGCCACGATGACCGAGCATCGGATTTGCCTCGTGCAAAGCGCGAATGCGGTCGCGCACGTCTTCCGGGCTCACCTCCAATTGCTCCGACAACTCCTCCAGCGCGTCATCGGCCGCGGGCAGAAATTCGTGCAAGGGCGGGTCGAGCAGACGGATGGTAACCGGCAGGCCGGCCATCACCGACAGCAGGCCGGAAAAATCGGCACGCTGTTCAGGCTCAAGCGCCGCCAAAGCGGCATCGCGCTGGGGCCCGGCCTGCGCCAATATCATGCGCCGCACCTGTAAAATCCGCGCCGGATTGAAAAACATATGCTCGGTGCGGCACAGGCCAATGCCCGCCGCGCCGAAGCGCCGCGCGCGCTTGGCTTCTTCGATTGTTTCGGCATTGGCGCGCACCTGCATGCGCTGGTGTTTGCCGGCCCAGGCCATGACCGTGCCGAAATCGCCCGACAATTCAGGCTCCAATGTCGGCACGCGCCCCTGCATCACGCGCCCCGACGCACCGTCTATGGTGATGATATCGCCCTCGCGCAATTCATGGCCGCCTATGCGGGCAATTCGGGCGTCATAATCTATCCGCATTTCTCCCGCACCCGATACACAAGGCCGCCCCAACCCCCGCGCCACAACGGCAGCATGGCTGGTCATGCCCCCGCGCGATGTCAAAATTGCGCGCGCGGCATACATGCCGTGAATATCTTCGGGGCTGGTTTCCATGCGCACCAGAATGACATCTTCGCCGCGCGCCGCTTCCACCTCGGCAGTGTCGGCGGAAAAACAAACCTTGCCGCTGGCCGCCCCCGGCGAGGCCGGCAGCCCGCGACACAACACATCAATTTGCACCGACGGATCCAGTGTCGGATGCAGCAATTGTTCAAACGAGGCCGGGTCGAGGCGCAACAGGGCCTCGCCATCATCAATCTGTCCGGCGGCAACCATGTCGACCGCAATTTTTATCGCCGCGCGCGTGGTGCGTTTGCCGCTGCGCGTTTGCAAAATAAACAATTTGCCGTCCTGCACGGTGAACTCGACATCCTGCATGTCGCCGAAATGCGCCTCAAGGCGGCCAAATACATCCACCAGCGCGTCGTAAATCTCCGGCATACGCTCCTGCAATGACAGATCGCTCATACCGGATTGTTCGCGCGCCGCGCGCGTCAAATGCAGCGGCGTGCGCAAGCCCGCAACGACATCTTCGCCCTGGGCATTGGGCAGAAATTCGCCATAGACCTCGTTTTCGCCCGTTGACGGATTGCGCGTAAAGGCCACGCCCGTCGCGCTGGTTTCGCCGAGATTGCCGAACACCATCGCCTGCACGGTGACAGCCGTGCCCCATTCATCGGGAATATTGTGCAACCGCCGATAGGTTATGGCGCGCGCATTGTTCCAGCTTTGGAACACGGCAGCGATGGCACCCCAAATCTGCTCCATCGGGTCTTGCGGAAACGGCGCATCCGCCTCGCGGTCAATGACTTCCAGATAGCGTTCGACGACCGATTGCCAGTCATCGGCTTCCAGATCAGCGTCACCCGTCAGCGCATGTTCCAGCTTGTAATCATCCAGCACTTCCTCGAAAAAATCCTGCGACACGCCCATAACCACATCGCCATACATTTGAATGAAGCGGCGATAGCTGTCCCAGGCAAAACGGGCATCTCCGGCATGGGCGGCCAGCGCGGCGACGGTTTTGTCGTTGAGGCCGAGGTTCAGCACCGTGTCCATCATGCCGGGCATTGAGGCGCGCGCGCCCGAACGCACCGACACAAGCAACGGGGCTTGCGCATCGCCAAATGCGACACCCAGCGGTGCGCCCATTTCTTTCAGAGCCGCGCTTACTTTGGCGCGCAACGCGTCGGGCAATTGCCCGTCATTTTGGTTGAAATAATGGCAAACATCCGTCGGCAGGGTAAATCCGGGCGGAACGGGCAGACCAAGACGGCTCATTTCCGCGAGATTTGCGCCCTTGCCGCCCAGCAGGTCTGACATGCCGGCATCACCTTCGGCCGCGCCGTTGCCAAATTGATAAACCCGCCAGTCTGTTTTGCCCATGTCAGCCCTTTTCGATGACCGCCAGATCTCCGACCAAATCCATCGACGCAACAAGACCCGCCAGAATCGCTAGCCTGTTCGCTTTCAGTCTATCATCTTCGGCATTGACAAGAACGGCATCGAAGAAGCCATCCACAGAAATGCGGAGCGCGGCAAGCCCGTCGAGATATTGCCCATAGGCTTGCAGGGAGGCATCCGGCGTGTCGGGCAAATCCGACAAGGCGGCAAACAGGGTGCCTTCTGCGTCCTGCTCAAACAGATCAGCCGAAACCGCGTTTGTCGCCATTTTCTGCTGTTTCAAAATACCGTCGGCGCGCCGATAGGCGGCCAGCAAATTGCTGCCGTCGGGCGTTTGCAGAAAATCTGCGAGATATTTGGCCTTGCCGACAATATCGACAATATCGTCGCTGCCGCGCGCAAACACAGCCGAGACAACATCGTGGCGCACATCGCGCTCGCGCAGGTAAACGCGCAGCCTTTCGACCAGAAAACCGAGCAGGGCTTGGGCGCAAGGCCGCCGGTCGCCCTCGGCTTGTCCGTGCAGGGCAAGCGCCTTTTCAAATACCGGCAGAAGCGGCACATGCGCCTCGCGCTCCAATAGAATACGGATGACGCCCAGAGCCGTACGCCGCAGTGCATAAGGGTCTTTCGAGCCGGTCGGTTTTTCGTCAATCATCCAGAAGCCGGCCAGCGTGTCGATCTTGTCGGCGAGCGCCACCACGCACGCCTCCGGCGTGGGAGGAATATCATCAGAGGGCCCAAGCGGGGCATAATGCGCGCGAATGGCTGCGCCAACACCGGCATCAAGCCCGTCATTATCGGCATAATAACCGCCCATAATCCCCTGCAATTCGGGAAATTCGTAAACCATGCCCGACACCAAATCGGCCTTGCACAGGCGCGCCGCCATGCCCGCCGCGGCGGCCTCGGCGCCCAGCATGTCACCCAGCTCGGCGGCCAGTTTTTCCAGCCGCACGGTTTTCTCCGCCACCGTGCCGAGGCGTGCATGAAACACGATTTTTTCCAGCGCGGGCAAGCGCGCCTCAAGTGACGTCTTGCGGTCTTGATCCCAGAAAAAACGACCGTCAGACAGGCGCGCGCGCAGCACGCGCTCATTGCCAGCAATAATCGCCGCGCCTTGATCGCTCGTCTCGATATTGGCAATGGTTATGAAATAGGGCGCGAGCTTGTTTGTTTTGGGGTTTTTGAGCGCAAAATATTTTTGATGCGTCCGCATGACGGAGGTCAACACCTCGTCCGGCACATCCATAAACGCATCATCAATGCGGCCCAGCAAAGGCACGGGCCACTCGACCAGCCCGGCGGTTTCATTAACAAGCGCCGGGTCATCGACAAGCGCGCAATTTTTTTCCTTGGCCAGCCCGCGGGCGGCATCGTCAATCACTTGCGCGCGCGCAGATGCATCGACCATCACCTTGGCCTGCATCAGCGTTTCAACATAATTTGCCGCGCTCACGGGCGCGCTTGTGTCTTGTGCCATAAACCGGTGCCCGCGCACGGTATTTCCGGTGCGAAGCCCGTCAACCTCAAAGTCAATGACATCATCGCCAAAACAACAGACAAGCCCGCGCAACGGGCGCACCCAGCGCAAACTCCCCGCGCCCCAGCGCATTGATTTCGGCCACGGAAAATTGCGAATAATATCCGGCAAGCCCGCCGCCAGAACCGTTGCGGTTTCCTGGCCGGGCGCGTTTATATCCAGCAAATAATAAGCCCCCTTCGGGTCGTCTTGCACCTGCAACGCATCCGTCGAGGCGAGATCATTGGCGCGCAAAAACCCCTGAATTGCCTTTTCCGGCGCATCGACACGCGGGCCTTTTTTCTGCTCATGCCTGTCCGGTGTCAGCGCGGGCAGGCCGGTGATAATCACGGCCATGCGCTGCGGGGCGACATGGGTGCTTGTCTCGGCTGCATCGACCCCACACTCGGCCAGAAGTTCCTTGATAAGACGGGCAAGGTCGCTGACCCCGCGCGCCTGCATTCGCGCGGGAATTTCTTCCGAATAAAGTTCCAGGAGAAAATCAGTCATCTTGCTTTTTCCCATTCACCGTATCGGCCGACACCGTATCGGCCAGCCACGCCTCGGCGCAGGCTTTGGCAAGCGCGCGCACACGGCCAATATAGGCTTGGCGTTCAGTAACGCTGATGACGCCGCGCGCATCCAGCAAGTTGAAATTATGGCTTGCCTTCATGCACTGGTCATAGGCCGGCAAGGCCAGCCCGCGCGCGACAAGCTGCTGACATTCATTTTCGGCATCGTCAAAATGCCGGAACAGAATATCCGTATTCGCCGCTTCAAAATTATAATGCGAATATTCAACTTCGGCGCGGTGAAACACATCGCCATAGCGCACACCGCCCGCATCCGCCGCGCGGCCGTTAAAATCAAGCTCGAAACCGTTTTCCACGCCCTGCACATACATGGCCAGCCGCTCCAGCCCGTAAGTCAGCTCGCCCGAAACCACCTCGCAGTCAATGCCGCCCACTTGCTGAAAATAGGTGAATTGGGAAACTTCCATGCCATCGCACCACACTTCCCAGCCCAGCCCCCACGCGCCCAGCGTCGGGCTTTCCCAATCATCCTCGACGAAACGGATATCGTGCAAGGCCGGGTCAATGCCCAGCACGTGCAGGCTGTCGAGGTAAAGCTGTTGGATGTTGTCGGGCGACGGCTTCAAAATCACCTGAAACTGATAATAATGCTGAAAGCGGTTGGGGTTTTCGCCATAGCGCCCATCCGTTGGTCGGCGCGAGGGCTGCACATAGGCCGCATTCCACGGCTCCGGCCCCAGCGCGCGCAAAACCGTGGCCGGATGAAACGTGCCCGCACCCATTTCCATGTCATAAGGTTGCAATATCACGCAGCCCTGATCGGCCCAATATTGTTGCAGGCTCAATATCAGGTTCTGAAACGAGTGTTTGGAAACTTTGTTTGCTTTGGACATGGATTTTTCCCGACGCGGATTTTTCCCGACGCGCGCTATCGCAATCCGCGCTATTGCGCGAAATTAACCACCCGTTCGGGCAAAAGCAAGCGCCGCGCCATGGCGCAAAACCGCTTCGGCCTCTGCGCTTGGCTCACCTGCCGCATTTTGCAGAACAATCGGCGGCAACAACACCAAAGGTGCGCGCGAATCGCGACGCCCCTGCACCAGCACACGATGGGCGGCCTCGCCCGCGCGCGCGGCCACGGGCTGAACCTGCAAGGCACCCAGCCTGCCGCGCATGGCCGACAACAAATCATCCAGCGCTTCGGCGCGATGAACAAAAGTGACGAGGCCATTGGCCGCAGCCAGCGCACACGCACACCGCACCCAGTTTTCCAGACCCGCCGCATCCGTCTGATGCGCGCGGGCGCGGGCGGCATCTTGCACCGGCGGCACCCGGTCGTTCCGGTAAAAGGGTGGATTGGCGACCACATGATCAAAGCTGTTGGCCGCCAGCCCCAGCGCGGAAAACGGGCCGGCAATATCGCCCGTGACAAAATTTACCCGCTCGGCAAACCCGTTCGCCGCCGCGTTTTCACGGGCCAACCGGCACAAGTCAGGGTCTATCTCCACCCCGACAAGCCGGGTTTCCGGCAAACGGGCCAGAATGCACAAACCCACAACGCCTGCTCCGGCGCCCAAATCGCACACTTTTTGCGCCTTTTCATCACCGACGCCGGCGGCCAGCAAAACGGCATCATGCCCGCTGCGGTGGCCGTGGCGCGGTTGGCGAATGGTCAGCCGGTTGCCCAGAAATCCGTCTTCGCTAAACGCGCCATCACTGTCTGTTTGTGCCTGCATCAATATGCCCGCCCTTTTCGGCGCGACTTGCACTTGACCTTTGTGCCGCGCAACGATACGTCAGAAGCTGTTATACTCGGTTTCGACATGGTTTCGACATGGCAACTATAATCAATATTAATGCAGACCAGCAAACCACCTCCAACGCGCTGGATGATTTGCACCTTTATTTCGCCGAGGATCTGTCTCAGGTCGAGGCCACGCTGTCGGCGCATTTGTCTTCGGCGGCCAGCCTGATCCCCGAAGTGAGCGACCATATTATCGGCGCGGGCGGCAAGCGCCTGCGCCCGCTGCTCACGCTGTCAGCCGCGCGCATTGCCGGTTATCAGGGCACCCACCACATTACCATGGCGGCGGCGGTTGAGTTTATGCACACCGCCACGCTTTTGCATGATGATGTCGTCGACGACAGCGACCTCAGGCGCGGCAAACCAACCGCGCGCAAAATCTGGGGCAATCCGACCAGCGTTCTGGTCGGCGATTTTTTGCTGGGGCAAGCCTTCCGGATGATGGTCGGCGCAGGGAATCTCGCCGCGCTTGATGTTTTGTCCAACGCCGCCGCAATCATTGCCGAAGGCGAGGTGATGCAACTTGCCGCCATGAGCAATGCCGATATCAGCGAAGACAATTATCTGCGCATTATCGAGGCGAAAACCGCAGCGCTGTTTGCCGCCGCCGCCGAAGTGGGCGGCATTCTCGCCGGTGCATCCCAAACCGAGATTGAGGCGTTAAAATCCTACGGCAAAAATCTGGGCATTGCGTTTCAACTGGTTGATGACGCGCTGGATTATGGCAGCGTCAATCGTGTGCTGGGCAAAAATACCGGTGAAGATTTCCGCGAGGGCAAAGTCACCCTGCCCGTGGTGCTGGCCTATCGGCGCGGCGACCAGACGGGGCGCGGCTTTTGGGAACGCGCCATGGCGGTGGAAACTGCCGACAGCCCCGATTTTGACGCCGATTTTGAGTTGGCCGTTCAATATTTGCAGGAAACCGGCGCGCTCAAGGATACGGTCGCGCGTGCCGCGCATTTTGGCGAACGCGCCAAGGATGCGCTGGCTCTCTTCCCGCCCAGCGACATGCGCACCCTATTGATACAGCTGAGCGATTTCTGCATCGCCCGCGCCTATTAGGCGGCTCGCCACGCACCAGTCATTTTCGCGGTTTTTGCGATAAGCCCCGGCAATATCCGGCCCGTCGCCAATGCGCGCCAGCCCGAAACAACTCGCCCCGCTGCCGCTCATCCCCACACATGCCGCGCCACTGTCCAGCAGAGCCAGCAGACAGGCGGCAATTTCGGGCACCGCGTCAATCGCCGGTGCCGCCAGATCATTGCCCTGCCCGGTCACGAAATCGCATAAATCGTCAAACCCCGCCATATCGGGCGGCGGAGACGGTTGTGCGGGTGGTTTGGTGTGGCAATTCAGGGCGGCAAACACCGTGCCCGTGGGCAGGGCAACACGCGGATTGACCAGAATAATATCCGCCGCCGGCAGGTTTTCGAGGCGCGCAATTTCCACACCCGTTCCGGTCATCCAGCCGGGCCCCGGCGCGAGGCAGGCCGGCACATCTGCGCCCAAGGCGCGCGCCAGGCCCGCGCATTGGGCTTGGGACACATCCAGTTCAAACAATCGGGTGAGGCCGTTCAGCACAGCCGCCGCATCCGCCGAGCCGCCGCCCAGCCCCCCGGCCACCGGCAAATTCTTGTGCAGGTGAATATCGGTGACCAGCGGCTTGCCGATATGAGCTTCCAGAGACCGCAAGGCACGGATGATGAGATTGGTCTCATCTGCCGGTACAATGCCTGAACCTGCAACTGTCAGGCGTGTCGTCGATGCTTTGGCAAGCTCAAGCGTGTCGCCGTGATCGGTAAAAGCGACCAGACTTTCAAGCTCATGATATCCGTCCTCGCGCCGACCCGTAATGCGCAGGCTGAGATTGACCTTCGCCGGCGCCGTTATCATCAGCTTTTCGGGCATTCAGATTTCCGTGCCGCCCATCAGGGCTTCCGGCGCAATTTCGGGCATGGCCTCCAGCCCCGTCACGAGTTTGTTTTCGATTTTCTCGCGGTCTTCCTCAACCGGATCAAAGGCCAGTGCCTTGCGCCATTGATAGCGCGCCTCAACTTCGCGCCCCAGACGCCACAGCACATCGCCCAAATGCTCGGTAATCACCGGATCGGTGGGTTCCAGCCGTGAGGCGTGTTCGAGATATCCCAGCGCCTTTTCATGCTCGCCCAGCCGGTAATGCGCCCAGCCCAGACTGTCGACGAAAAAGCCGTTTGACGGCTCCTTGCGCACGGCCAGTTCGATAATCGCCAGACCTTCTTTCAGATAAATGCCCTGATCGACCCAGCTATAGCCCAGATAATTCAGCACATGCGGCTCGTCTCCCGACAATTGACGGGCTTTTTGCAAATCCACCTCGGCCATAATCCAATTGCCCTGCCGCTCGCGGGTAATGCCGCGGGCAAAATACAAATGCCAGTGAATGGCGCGCTCTTGGTCGATCAGCCCGATAGCCTTGTCATAGGCCTGTTCGGCCTCCTCGAAGCGGAAGCGGAAGCGCAGCATGTCGCCCAGTGCCACCAGCGCCTCAATGTCTTCATCCGTATCGGTCATCACCGCATAAAGAACCGATATTGCTTCTTCAACCGCATCGGCCTCATTCAGCATTTCCGCGCGTTTGATTTGTGCCGCGCGATACATGGTCTGTCCGGGCGCAATCAGTGCAAACCGGTCATGCGCCGCCGCCCAGCGCTGGTTGCGGCCAAATATCTCCGCCGTCATGAACATGGCGATATCGCTATCGGGTTCCAGAAACAGCGCCAAATGCGCATATGCCAGAGCCAGTTCAAGGCGGCTTTCGCGCTCCATCACCTCGGCCACGGCGAAAAACGCATAGGCCATTTGCACATTTACCGCGCGCGGCAATTCAGGTGCCGGCGCACCGGTTTCCAGACGCGCCAACCCGGCCAGAATATGCGGATGGGTGAGATGCGTATCGTGATAATCTTCGTACAGTTTGCGCGCGCCGCGCGTGTCTCCCTTGCGCTCAAGATAGGCACCATAGGCTTTGACGAAAAAGAAATAGCCCGCCCCGCCCGCGCGGGCCCCTGTCTCGTAAGCCTCGTCGGCACTTGTCAGATCGCCTGCAAGTTCCAGCGCGCGCGCCACCTGCAACATGCTGATCGGCGTGAACGCCGCGGTGCGGCGCAATTGCGATATGGTGGTTTGCACATCATCATCGCGCGCTTTGGCGACGGCCATCCACAGGCGAATATTCGGCTCCAAAAGCCGCGCCATCGGGCCTTTATGCATCTTGTCCAGATAGCGCCCCGCCCGCGCATAACGCCCGGCCTCAAAACTGTTTATGGCAAGCAAAAGGCCTGCTTGCTGGTTTTCCGGCGTCTGTTTGACAAGGTCGCGGGCAATTTCAACCGCCTGGGGAACCTGCCCGCCGACCAGTCGGGCGCGCATGGCATTTTGCAGCAAATCCTTGTCATCCGGGTCGGTTTTCAGTGCCCGTTCCAGATAATCGCCGGCCTGTGTCAAATCATTGCTGCTCAGGGCAAATTGCGCCGCAAGATAAGCTCCGGCCAACCCCGGAGGGCGAACGAAATGCGAGGTGCGCGTCAGCACAAACGCGCCCAGCGCAACCCCGACAACCAGCGATCCGGCCAGCCCCAATAGCAGGTAGTGCCTAAATTTCATCAAAACTCCTGTTGGACACGAGTTTATCAGGACACCCCGCAGGCGCAATATCGGAAAAATTACATATTGGGATAGTTCGGCCCGCCGGCGCCTTCCGGCACGACCCAGTTAATGTTCTGGCTGGGGTCTTTGATGTCGCAGGTTTTGCAATGCACGCAGTTTTGCGCATTGATTTGCAGACGCGGGTTTTCACCCGTCTCCTCGCGAACAATTTCATAGACACCGGCCGGACAATAACGTTGGGCGGGCTCGTCATATTCGGGCAAATTGACATCCACCGGAACGGACGCATTTTTGAGCGTCAGATGCGCCGGCTGGTCTTCTTCGTGATTTGTTGCCGACAAAAACACCGAAGACAGCTTGTCAAACGCCACCTCGCCATCGGGTTTGGGATAATCGATCGGCTTGCACGCATCGGCTTTTTTCATGGCCGCATGGTCGGGCTTGCCGTGTGACAGGGTGAACGGCAGACCGATACCAAGCGTGCGCATCCACATTTCAACGCCGCCCAGCATTGTGCCGAGAATGTTACCGAATTTGGTCAGCAACGGTTTCACATTGCGCACCAACTTCAATTCTTTTGCCACGCGGCTTTCTTCATAAGCCTGCTGATAGGCACTCAGCTCATCATAGGAGCGGCCCTCGCCCAGCGCCGCAAAAGCGGCTTCGGCGGCCATAATGCCGGTTTCCATGGCATTGTGGCTGCCCTTGATGCGCGGCACGTTTACAAAACCCGCCGAGCAGCCAATCAGCGCCCCGCCCGGAAATGCCAGCTTCGGCACCGACTGATAACCGCCTTCGGTAATCGCGCGCGCGCCGTAGGAGACGCGCTTGCCGCCCTCAAGCGTCTGACGAATGACGGGATGCATTTTGAAACGCTGAAACTCGTCATAGGGCGACAGATGCGGGTTCTGGTAATTCAGATGCGTGACAAAACCGATTGAGACGAAATTTTCGCCGAAATGGTAGAGCCAAGAGCCGCCACCCGTCGAATTGTCAAGCGGCCAGCCCAATGTGTGTTGCACATAGCCGGGTTTATGGTTTTCCGGCGCGACCTGCCACAATTCCTTAATGCCGATGCCAAATTTCTGAAAATCGCTGTCGGCATCAAGATTATATTGGGCAATCGCCGCCTTGGACAGCGACCCGCGCACGCCTTCGGCCAAAAATGTGTATTTCGCGTGCAGTTCCATGCCCGGCATCCAGCCGTCTTTTTTCTCGCCGGTTTTCGACACGCCCATATCGCCGGTGGCGACACCGCGCACCGCGCCGTTTTCGTCAAACAGCAATTCAGCCGCGGCAAAGCCCGGATAAATTTCAACGCCCATGGCTTCGGCCTGTTCGGCCAGCCAGCGCGCGACATTGCCGAGGCTGGCAATGTAATTGCCGTGGTTTTTCATCAGAGGCGGCAGCATGAAGTTCGGCAATGGCAGGGCACCGGCCGGGCCCAGCACCAAAAAGCGGTCTGAGGTTACCGGCGTTTCCAGCGGTGCGCCGCGCTCTTTCCAGTCGGGAAACAGGCGGTTGATGCCCACCGGATCAATCACCGCGCCGGAGAGAATATGCGCCCCGACTTCGGAGCCTTTTTCAAGCACGCAGACGGAGACTTCCTGGCCGCTTTCTTCCGCCATTTGCTTCAGGCGGATCGCCGCCGACAGACCCGCAGGACCGGCGCCCACAATCACCACATCATATTCCATGGCCTCGCGCTCTTCGGGTGCCAGCGCCCAGCCCTGTCGGGCATTGACCTGATTGACAGGTAATTCAGTCATCTCAAACCTCATAAAATCAATATTCGGATACAATTTACCACAAACAACCGCACCCGCCAAAGAGTGCTGAATTTAAGCGGGCATTGGCAAAACTGCAATGTGTGGCCCCTGCGACCCAATGTCATGCTATTGTGACAATTGAAAGTGATTCGTTTTTGCGGCGCAGTTCCGGCCAAACCGGTCGTACGGGAAGCGCCGGAAACATCGAAAGCACTGACAAATCAGGGAAACTTTTTCTTGCCCGCCAAATAGATGCAATTTGATACATGCAGCTTGAACGTCCAGAAATTGCCGATCTTTTAAAATTTCACATTGAGGCCGGTTGCGCCGATATTCTCGATGACATGCCGGTCAATCATTTTGCCGAAGCTGAACCCGCTTCACACGAATCTGCCTCGCCGGAACCTGCCTCGCCGGAACCTGCTGCAATGAAACAGGCGGCCTATGCAGGCCTTCAAGAAAGCGCAAGCCCCCTTGCAACACCCGCCGCGGCGGCTGTAACGCCGGCCGTTGTTGCCGCGCAAATCAATCCGGCCGCGCCCCAAAATGGAGCCGCCGGCGACAACGCAACATTGGCTAAAAACGCCAAAACGCTGGACGAACTCGCCGCCGCGCTTGAGCGCTTTGACGGGTGCGGCCTGAAAAAAACCGCGAAATCCACCGTGTTTTCCGACGGTGTAAGCTCGGCCCGCATCATGCTTGTCGGCGAAGCACCGGGACAGGATGAAGACCGCACCGGCAAACCTTTTGTCGGGCGCAGCGGGCAATTGCTTGATGCCATGATGGCAACCATTGGGCTTTCGCGGGCCGACAATCTATACATTGCCAATGTCATTCCATGGCGGCCACCGGGCAATCGCGCGCCTTCGGTCGATGAGTTGGAAACCTGCAAACCCTTTATTCTGCGCCAGATTGAACTGGCCGCGCCCGAAATAATCGTGCTGGTGGGCGGCACTTCGGCAAAAACGCTGTTGAACACCGAAACCGGCATCACGCGGTTGCGCGGCAAATGGCAAACGCTTGAAATTGGCGGGCGGGCCATTCCGGCACTGCCGTTTTTCCATCCGGCCTATGTGTTGCGGCGGCCCGAAACCAAAATCGATGTCTGGGCCGATTTATGCGCGCTCAAACAAAAGCTGGATACGGGCTCATGACACGCGGGGTTTTCATGGGTGTCGCGCTGGCGCTATTTTTGGCGCCGATCGATGCCTCCGCCCTGTCGCCGGAAGACCGCCAGGGCTTGCGCCCCCTGCCCCGCCCGGATTATGTGCGCCCCGACAAGCCGGAAGATTCCGCACTCTATCGTGAAATTTTTGCACTGCAGGAAAGCGCCAAATGGAGCCGCGCCGACCGGCTCATCCGGCAGGTGGGCGACCCGTTGCTGATGGGGCATGTTTTGTTTCAACGCTACATGCACCCCACCGCCTATCGCGCCAAATGGACCGAATTGCGCGACTGGCTGAAAAACTACGCCGATCATCCGGGCGCATGGCGGGTTTATAAGCTCGCCCAAAAGCGCAAGCCCCGCGGCATTGCCATGCCCAAGCGACCGCCCGCGCGCATCTATCATCAAGACAAGGCAAGCAGTGCCTCGGCCCTGTTTCAAACGCGCACCAAACGGCGCATTCGGCGCGAGGTCTATCGCCTGATACGCCGCGAACGCCCGACGCAGGCCCTGAAATATATTTCCGCCAAGGGGCAGGATCGCCGCTTGAAGGCGGCTGAAACCGATTTTCTGAAATCGCTGATTGCGCGGAGTTATTATATTGAAGGCAAAGTCGCCTCATCGCTGAAACTGGCACAGGAAGCCACCCGCAGCCGGGCCCGCGTGCCGATGTCGGACTGGCATGCGGGGCTGGCCGCCTGGCGGCTGGGAAAAGCTGATCTGGCGACCGAGCATTTCGCGCGGCTTGCCGATACAAACACCATCAGCGCACAATTGCGCGCGCGCGCCGCCTATTGGACCGCGCGGGGCCTGCGCAAAGCGGGCAAAATCAGCGAGGCCGAGCCCTATTTCAAAATTGCCGCCGAATCCGGCCCGTATTTTTACGCCCTGCTGGGCATGCAACAAGTCACCGGACAAATGCAAATCGACTGGCAAAAAGCGACGCGGCGTGACTCGACCATTTTTGCGACCCACCCCGTTTTGCGCCGCGCCGAAGCCTTGCGCGCGGCCGGCCAGGGCGAATTGGCGGAGTTGGAACTTTTATATCTGCAAGAACGATTGTCTGAGCCCGAAGCGCGCGCCATGCTGGCTTATGCGGAAGAAAACGCCTATCCGGCGGTGCAACTCTCCGTCGCCCAGCGTCTCGGCCTGCAAATTAAGGGCAGCGTGCCCCTGACCGTGCTGGACAGCAGTTACCCGACCCTGCCGCAACAGGCCGAAACGCGCGTCGATCAGGCCATATTGCTGGCGCTCGTGCGGCAGGAAAGCCGTTTCAAGGCGCGCGCCAAATCATCTGCCGGTGCGCGCGGCCTGATGCAGATTATGCCGCGCACGGCGGCCTTTATTACCGGCGACCGCCAGCTTGCCTGGCGCAAGGGCCGCGACCGCCTGCTCAAGGCAGACCTCAATTTGGCGATCGGGCAGCAATATCTCACCATGCTGATGGGCGATGAATATTTCGACAATAATCTGATTTTTGCGCTCGCCGCCTATAATGCCGGGCCCGGCACATTGCGCCGCTGGCGGCGCGAACTCGACGGTGTTGAAGACCCGCTTTTGTTCATCGAAAGCATGTCGGCCGGTGAAACCCGCAAATATGTGCAAAAAGTCATGGCAAATATGTGGATCTACCGAAACAAATTCGGGCAGGAGCCGGTCAGCTTACGCATATTGGCGGCGGAAAGCTGGCCGCTTTATGTGCCGCAAGACCGGCGCGCGCGCCTGATGCCGGCCGGCATCAACAATTAACCGGTACTTATTGCAGCCGGTCTTTCAATTCGGAAATATTTTGCTCGATAAGCGTGTTGGCCTGTTGCGCGCTCATGCCCGTCTCAATGAGATGGGCGGCGGCATCCACGGCCAGCCGCGTAATGGCCGCGCGCACCTCGCCGACCAATTGTTCTTCGGCGCGGGCGATTTTGCTTTCGGCCTGCGCGGTGCGGCGTTCAAGCTGGGCTTGCATGGCGGTGCGGGCTTCTTCGGCCAAACGCTGGGCCGTCTCGCGCGCTTCCGTCACAATTTCTTCGGCCTGCTGTTCGGCAGATTTGCGGCGGGTTTCGTAATCGGCAAGCAGCGCTTCGGCCTCTTCACGAAGTTTGCGGGCCTCGTCCAGCTCGTCGGCGATCTCGGCCGATTTTGCATCCAGCGCGGCCAGCAAACGCTGCGGCAGTTTCAAATATAAAAACGCCGCAATAACGGTGGCAAAAGCAAGCGCGACAAAAAAGGATTCATCAAACATCTGCATCAGCCTTTCTGCGCGGCTTTGAGCGCCGCATCAATGTCGGCGTCACCCGGCGTGGCGAGGCCGACGGCCTGAATCACATCGCCGACGACATCGCGCGCCGCCGCATCAAGACCGCCAAGCGCGGCATCGCGCGCGGCTTGCAGGCGCGCTTCGGCTTTTTGCGCTTCTTCTGCGAGGCGGGCATCAAGCTCGGCCTTTTGCCGGTCGGTTTCGGCCTGAATTTCAGCGCGCATTTCCTGCGCCAGAGCCAGCGCATTATTACGCGCCTGCTGCAGCGCCGCATCATAGGCCGCCAAAGCGGCCTCAGCATCTGCGCGCAATTTTTCGGCGGCTTCCAAATCCCCGTCAATCCGGCCCTGGCGGGTCGCCAGCGTGCGCGTGATGCGCGGCAAAACAAACACCGACAAGACCAGCAACATGGTGCCGAAACAAACGGCAAGCCAAAAAAGCTGGGACGGGAAACTGGCAGGATCAAGCTGCGGCATGATGCACTCCTAATAGGGCTTCAAGCACCAAAAGATCGCGTGCGGCCCGGCTCAGACCACAAACAGCAGGATGAGGGCGATAATCAGACCGAAAAGACCTGTGGCCTCTGCCAGTGCAAAGCCCAAAAGCAGGTTCGGAAACTGGCTTTGTGCCGCTGACGGGTTGCGCAAGGCACCTGCCAGATAATTGCCGAAAATCGTTCCGATGCTGATACCGGCACCGGCAAGGGCGATACATGCGATACCTGCGCCAATATATTTTGCTGCTTCTGCTTCCATGAGATAATCCTCCAAAAATGCCCGCGGGCGTTAGGTTAAAGTTCCGTTAGTGATCCATATGGATGGCTTCGTTGAGATAAATGCACGTCAAGATTGTGAACACATAGGCCTGCAATCCGGCGATGAGCAATTCCAGACCGGTAAAGGCGACCATCAGCGCAAATGGCGCAATCGCCAGCGGTGCCAGCCCTGCGGAGCTGAGCCCGACAACAAAGCCGCCGAAAATTTTGAGCATGGTATGGCCGGCCATCATATTGCCGAACAGACGCACAGACAGGCTGACCGGACGCGTCAGATAGGAAATCAATTCGATAACCACCAGCAGGGGCATCAAAATGGCGGGAATGCCCGACGGCACGAAAAGCTTCAAAAACCCGACGCCATGGCGGGCAAAGCCGACCAGCGTGACCAGCATGAACACGGTTGCGGCCAGCGCAAAAGTGACAATCAGATGGCTGGTGACGGTAAAGCTATAGGGCAACATGCCGAGCATGTTGCAGAAGAGAATGAACATGAACAGCGAGAAGATGAACGGAAAATAGCGCATGCCCTCAGTGCCGATATTTTCCTGAATCATATCGGCGATGAATTTATAGGCCATTTCGCCCATTAATTGCAGACGCCCCGGCACCAGCGCAGACCGGCTTGAAGCGGCCAGCATGAAGGTGCCGATGAGACCGACGGCCAAAACCATCCATAATGATGAGTTGGTGAAAGACGTGTCGATACCGGCGACAGACGGCAATTCGATAATGGGGTGCACCTCGAACTGGTGCATCGGATCCAAACCGGCGCCACCTTCAGCGTTTTTACTGCCAGCCACGCTTTACTCCTCTTGGTCGGGCTCCCGCGCGGTGCCCGCTGCGTTTTGATCCAGAGACCGGCGCATTTCATTCACCGTCCGGACAGAATTTACGACCCCGGCAATCATGCCGAGAAAAAGTAGTATCAGCAGGAAAGCCGGAGCCGTGCCGAACCATTTGTCCATCCACCAGCCCACAAAACCGCCGACCCCGATACCCGCCAACATCTCAACGGTAAACCGATAGGCCAACCCAAGCATGCTGGCATGGCCTCGGTTCTTTTCGACCGGCTGCTGCCTGCCTCTGGTCTCCGCAATTCGTGCCGCCAAATCATCGAGCGCATCGCGCTTGTCAGATGGCGGAGGCTGGGGGTCGCGCGAGCCTGTCACAGCGCCCACCAACCGGCGAAACCCGGCTCCCAGATTGGGGGCACACTACTTACTGGCTTGTGGAATGTCAAGCGACGATACCCCATCTAACCTGTTGATTTATATGTATCTTCTTCTTTTCCAGCGTTTTTATCGCGGGCATTTTCCGCAAATTGTTCGGCTGTCGTCAAATCTACCGAAATCAGCTGGCTGACGCCGCGCTCCTGCATGGTTACACCGAACAAACGATCCACCCGCGCCATGGTCAGCGCGTGGTGGGTAATGAGCAAAAACCGCGTGCCCGTTTCATCGGCAATTTCGCGCACCAGATTGCAAAACCGCTCGACATTGGCATCGTCAAGCGGCGCATCAACCTCATCAAGCACACAAATTGGCGACGGGTTGGTCAAAAACACCGCGAAAATAACGGCCATTGCGGTGAGTGCCTGTTCGCCACCCGACAATAGCGACATGACTTGCGGTTTTTTGCCGGGCGGATGGGCAATGATTTCGAGCCCGGCTTCCAGCGGGTCATCGCTTTCGCTCAGTTCAAGGCGCGCCGACCCGCCGCCGAAAAGCTGCGTGAACAGGCGTCCGAAATGTCCGTTTACCGTGTCAAACGCGGCCAGCAAACGTTGGCGACCCTCGCGGTTCAGCTGCCCGATGCCGTGGCGCAATTTGTTGATGGCCGCGGCAAGCTCGTCCCGCTCGCCCGTCATCGTCTCGATTTTTTGCTTAATCTCGTCGGCCTCTTCCTCCGCGCGCAAATTCACCCCGCCCAGATTTTCCCGCTCGCGGCGCAATTTTTCCAGCTTGGCCTCAACGCCCTCTGCCTCCGGCAACGCGTCTTCGGGGCCAATGCCGGCAAGCTCGGCCGCTTCTTCCGGCGCGACCTGCAAGGCTTCGCGAATGCGCGTGGCGGCTTCTTCAGCCCGCGCATGATTGGCTTCCTGCGTCGCTTCAAGCCGTGCCAGATGTTCGCGCGCCTCGGCAACGCTTCCCTCGCAGGCGCGCAAGGTTTTATCCGCCGCGGCTTGCGCGGTTTCGGCCTCGGCCAGCTCGTCAGCCGCCGTCTGACGGCGCGTTTCGGCCTGGCTTACAACCTCAGCAAGCTTTGCGCGCCGCTCGGCCAGCGCATCCGGAATGGCGGTGAATTTTTCCTTCTCGGCAAGATTTTCACTGCGGCGGCTTTCCAGCGCCGACACTTGGCTTCGCGCGGCTTCGGCGCGTTCTTGCCATGAGGTTTGATCCTGTTTCACACGGGCCAATTGCTGCTCGCGCGCCTGACGCTGGGCATAAAACCCGTCAAAGCGCGCGCGCGCCTCGGCCAGAAGATTGCGCTTGTCGACAACACTCCCGCGCAACTCATCCATGTCTTCCAGTTCGCGCGCCTCATTTGCCAGCGCCTTCAATGCTTCGTCGGTTGCCTTGCGCGCCGCTTCCAACTCGGCCATATCCGCCCGAATGCGCGCCTCGCTTGTATCAAGCGCCTGCAATTTAGCCTGATCGGTGGCGGCCCCGGCTTCGGCTTGGGCCAATTGTTGCCGGCCGACGGAAACCGCGTTCTGGGTATCCTGCGCGGCAATGCGCTCGGCCTCATGGCGCTCTTTCAAGCCGGCATATTGCGTTTCAATTTCTGCCAGTGCCGATGCGGTTTGCTGTGCTTTTGCTTCCGCCGCTTCGCGCGCCGCGGCCAGCTCGTCCATGCGGTTGCGCTGGGCAAGGCGCGTGGCCGCGGCACTGGGCGCATCGGCCGCGCTGGCAAAACCGTCCCAACGCCACAAATCGCCCTCGCGCGAAACAAGCCGCTGGCCGGGCAATAATTGCTTTTGCAATGTCGCCCCTTGCGCGCGGTCGACAATGCCGACCTGCGACAAGCGCCGCAATAAAAGCGGCGAACCCGTTACTTGCGCCGCCAGCGCTTCAACGCCTGCCGGTAAATCTTGGCCTACACGCTCACTGCCAAAATCGCGCCAATGCGACGGCGCTTGAATGTCGGATGAGGCATCCAGATCATCACCAATGGCCGCACCCAAAGCCATTTCATAT
Source organism: Parvibaculales bacterium (assembly GCA_049611805.1). GTDB lineage: Bacteria > Pseudomonadota > Alphaproteobacteria > RS24 > RS24 > UBA7378. Next base: position 63,210 of record JBMZAX010000012.1, read on the forward strand.
CCGGCGGCGACCTCAACCTTGTCGACCAGCGCCGGATAGCGCGCATCATCGGCCCCCGCAAACAGTGCCGACAAAGCCGTGACCTCGCCAACCAGCCGGTTCAAATCCGCGCGCGCTTCTTCCGCCGGTACGGTGGCGGCCTGACGCCGCGCATCGCATTCGGACAATTCTTCGCCCGTGGCTTCAAATGCGCCTAGCGCCTTTTCGTGTTCCGATATCAATTCTTCCAGTTCGGCCTGACGCGCCGACAAATCAATATCGGCACACATATTGTTTTCAATATCGTTGCGCGCCAGAACTGATTTGGCCTGATCCGCCTCCAGCTTGGCCTGACGCACAGCCGTTTCTTTCAGCCGCATCTCGCAAGCCTGCCGCCGCGCCGCCTGATCGGCCACCGCGCGGTTTGCCGCCTCCAGCCGCGCCTCGGCATCTGCCAGCACTTGCGCGGCCGCATCCATATCGGTGCGGGCCTGGGCCTCCATTTCGGCTTCATCGGCGCTTGCCGCATTGGTAATGGCGGCTTCTTCTTCCGCCAGAGCTTTTTCCTGCTCGGCGGCGTCTTGAAGCACATGCTCTTCGCGCGCCATATCTTGGGCAATGGTGGCAAGCTGGGTTTCAAGCCGGGCAACCATTTCCTGCGCGCGATGGGCTTCGGCCTCCAACCCTTCCTGCTCCAGCAATACATGGCGCAAGGCGGCCGCCGCTTCGGCTTCGCTTTCGCGCAAAGCGGGCAGGCGCTCATGCGCGGCGGCTTGGGCAACATTGGCAGAGGTCGCCTCTTGGGTGGCCGCATCAACCTGCGCACGCGCCGCAACAAGCTGGGTGGCGGCTTCTTCAACCATCACGCAGGCCTGATGCCAGCGAATGTGAAGCGCGGTCGCTTCGACGCCGCGAATTTGTCCGGAAATATTTTTATATCGGCTGGCCTGACGCGCTTGGCGTTTCAACTGCCGAAATTCGGTCTCAAGCGTTTGTAAGGCATCGTCCACTTTTTCAAGATTGTTTTCCGCCGCACGCAAGCGCAACTCGGCCTCGTGGCGGCGCGAATGCAAGCCCGAAATGCCCGCCGCTTCCTCCAAAATCATGCGCCGCGCTTCGGGTTTGGCGTTAATCAGCTCGCCGATCTGCCCCTGTCGCACAAGCGAGGTTGAGCGCGCACCGGTCGAGGCATCGGCGAAAAGCAATTGCACATCGCGCGCGCGCACATCGCGGCTGTTTATCCGATAGGCCGAGCCCGCATCGCGCTCAATGCGCCGGACGATTTCCAGTTCTTCCGTATCATTATATTCAGCCGGTGCGGTGCGTTCTTCATTGTCCAGAAACAACAGAACTTCGGCATGATTGCGCGCCGGACGCGCATTGGTGCCGGCAAAAATGACATCTTCCATGCCCGACCCGCGCATGGATTTGTAAGATGTCTCGCCCATCACCCAGCGCAGGGCTTCCAGCAAATTGGATTTGCCGCACCCATTGGGCCCGACAACGCCGGTAATGCCCGGCAAAATATCCAGATCAACCGGATCCACGAAGGACTTAAATCCAGACAGACGTAGGCGTTTGAACTTCATGGCGGCCTTCTCTAATTATCCGTATCGGGAAGCAGGGGAATGAAAATCTCCTCGAACACTTCCAGCGGCTGATTGCCCTCAAGTTTCTCACCATTGACGAAAAATGTGGGCGTCGAGCGTACATTGAGTTTTTCAGCCGCCGCGGTCTGCATGCCGCGAATGGCGGCCAGCACGCTTTCATCCTTCAGGCAAACAATATAATCATCTTCCGACAGGCCGGCCTGTTTGGCAATTTTCTGCAATTCGGCAGACGGGTCTTTCGAGGCGATCCACATGCCTTGGCGCTTGAACAAAATGTCAATAAACGCCACCCGCGCAACCGGCGACACGCATTGCGCCAGCATAGCACCCGCCATGGCATAAGGGTCGAGCGGGAACGGGCGGAATTTGATGAGCACTTGGCCCGTATCGACATATTTTTCTTTCAAAGCGGGCAGTGTTTCGGTGTGAAACGCGGCGCAA
>JBMZAX010000013.1:0-63724 GCA_049611805.1 Parvibaculales bacterium
TCGGGGGTATCGTTAAAGTCCATTTTAACTTTCCTTCCTAATCTACACTTATATTTTGTGCTGGCTGATGCGGGTGAGCAGCATCAGGCCACATTGTCTTTTGTGCCGGCTGATGCGGGTGAGCAGCATCAGGCCACATTGCTTTTTTCAAGTTCACTGACCAAACGGTCTTTCCAGCGGCTGGCACTGCCCAGCGACAGCGCCAGCAATTTCGAACGGCGATAATGGAACTGCGTATTGGCCTCCCAGGTAAAGCCGATGCCGCCATGCACCTGAATGTTTTCCTGCGCCGCAAAACGATAGGCTTCCGTGGCCGAAATGCGCGCCGCGGCTGCTGCCAGTTCCAGATCTCCGGCATCTTCGGCAAAAGCCATCGCCCCGTAATAGGCATTGGAACGGGCCAGCTCCAGCTTGACATACATATCGGCAATTTTGTGTTTGATCGCCTGATACGACCCGATCTGGCGACCGAAAGCATAGCGCTCCAGCGCATATTCCTTTGCCATATTCATGGCGGCTTCGGCCCCGCCAACCTGCTCAAAGGCAACGAGCACAGCCGCGCCCGCTTCAATGCGCCGGTAATTGTTCCAGCCATCGCCTTCTTTGCCCAAAAGCGTGGCGGGTGCATTTTCGAACACAATTTCGCCATGCCCGCGCGTCGGGTCAATGGTTTCGACCTCGCGGCGGTTCACACCATCCGCACTCAAATCCACCGCGACCAGAGACAGCGCGCGTTCGCCTTTGCCGCCGGTATTTGCCAGCACAATGGCAAGACCGGCAATCATGGCATCGGCGACCGGAATTTTTGTGCCGTTCAGCTTGCCGTCGGCAAAAGTGGTTTTAACCGTGGCCGGCGACGGCGGCTGGGTGCCTTCCGACGCCGCAAGCGTGCCAATGCACGCGCCGGTTGCCAATTGCGGCAGCCAGGTTTCTTTTTGCGCCTGGTCGCCAAAGTTTTTCAACGCCTCGGCCGTCAGATAAATCGATGAGCTGAACGGAACGGGCGCCACGCACCGGCCCAATTCTTCGGCCAGCACACATAATTCAAGCGGGCCAAGACCCAGCCCGCCAAACTCTTCCGGAATGGCGGCACCGGCAAAGCCCAACTCGCACAGGCCCTTCCACACGGCGTCATCATGGCCGGCATCGCCTTCGAGAATTTTTCGCACATGGTCAAGCGTGCAAGTGTCGTCCAGAAACTTGCGGGCCTGATCCTTCAGCATTTTTTGATCATCGGAAAAATCGAAATTCATCTTTCCATCACTCCCTTGATTGCATGGGCTTCACGCTAGCCCGCACCCGACAAACCGTCAATGCGTCGGTTAGCCCCGCAGGCCCGCCATCACGCGTATGAAGGCGGCTGAAATATCCTCGCGAAATTGCTCAAGCTGTGCCTGCAGGCGCGCCGGATCGGGCGCATGAACGGCATTCAACACCATTTCCGTCGCGCCCTGCCCGATCGCATCGCTGTCCGGCTCCAGACAAAGGCCTGAAATCTGCCGCAAAGCGGCATAATAGCTTCCCGCCTCCAGCAACAATTCATAATCACCGCGCGACAAGAGGTCGGTGGCATGTAATTTTTCAAGCGTCGCGGCCAGCCCGCGCGGGGCCACAATCGCGGGACAATCTGCCGCATACGCCAAAATGAGCGCCTGAACCATAAATTCGATCTCAATGAGCCCGCCGGGTCCGTTTTTGACATCCAGAGGCCCGCGTATTTTTTGGTGTTCGAACAGCCTTTGACGCATGGCCTCGACATCATCGGCCAGCATGTTTTTGTCACGCCGCCGACAAATCACATCAACCATGACCGCGTTCAAGCGCGCCACAAGCTCCGGCGACCCGGCAATCACGCCGGCCTGCGTCAGCGCCATATGCTCCCATGTCCACGCATCATTTTGCTGATAGGTCGCAAAGCTCGACATTTTGGTGACCAGCGGCCCGGCATTGCCCGACGGCCGCAAGCGCATATCGACATTGTACAGGCTGCCTTCCTGTGTCGGCACGGTCAGGCCGCTAATGAGGCGACGCGCGGCACGCGCCATCCACACATCGCCCGCCAACGGTTTTTCGCCATCGGAGGTTTGCGCGAAATCGGGACTGTCGCAGACAATGACCAGATCAAGGTCGGACTGCAAACTCAACTCGCCGCTGCCCAGCTTGCCCATGCCGATAACGGCCATTTCAGCGTGCCCAAGCCCGCCATGGCGCGCGGCAATATCGCGCCGGGCGGCGGGCAGGAGCCGCGAAATACTGCGCCGCGCAATATCGGCAAATTGCGTGCCCGCGGCTTGAAAATTGGTCGGATTGGCAAGCAGAAAAACGCCGGTGCGGAATTGGCTGTAATGCACATCAAGGCGCACGGCATCCAGAATCCCGGCAAAATCCAGCCCCTTATCGGCCTCACCATCATCCGCATCATCGCTCATCGGGCGGGTTTCAATCAGAATGTCGACAAGCTGGGCATTACGCGACAGCCAGGCCGACAGGCGCGGGGCCACGCCGACAATATCAACCAGAAGTTTGAGCGCATTGTCATTTGACTGGAGCAGCGAAAAAAATTGCACCCCCGCCGGAAGCCTTTCCAGAAACTGGTTGAAGCGGATAAGCGCCTCATCCGGATCGGTGGCGCGCGCCAAAGCCCCCAGCAGAGACGGCATGAGGCGGGTGAGAATTTCACGCGCGCGCGGCGATTTGGTCGGCGGCACGCGCCCGGCGTGCCAGCCGCGAATAATGGCCGACACATCGCGCGGACGCTTGAAACCCATGGCCGTCAGATTTTCCAGCGTGTCGGGGTCGTCATCATTGCCGGTGAACACCAGATTGCCGCTTTCCGTGGACAGGCTTTCGGCATGCTCGAACAAAAGCGCATATTCACCGGCGACATATTGCAATGTGTCGGTCACGGCGGCGGTCAATGCGGCGGCATTTTCATAACCGGCAAGGCGCGCGAAAACCTCAAAGGCCGCATCGTCTTCGGGCAGCGTGTGGGTTTGCTCGTCAAGGCGCATTTGCAGGCAATGTTCAAGCCGGCGCAAAAACGCATAAGCCTGCGCCATGCCCGCCGCCGTCTCGGATGAAATCCACCCCGCCGCGCACAACCCGTCAAGCATGCCGACCGTGGTGCGCCCGCGCAAAGTCGGGTCGCGCCCGCCCGCGATTAATTGCTGGGTCTGGACGAAAAATTCAATCTCGCGAATGCCGCCGCGCCCCAGTTTCAGATTGTGCCCGCGCACGGCAATATCGCCATGCCCGCGCACGGCGTGTATCTGCCGCTTCATCGAATGCACATCTTCAATGGCGGCAAAATCATAATAGCGCCGCCACACGAAAGGGCCGATCTCGGACAGAAAATCTTCGCCCGCCTCAAGGTCGCCCGCAATCGGGCGGGCTTTGATATAGACCGCGCGCTCCCAGTTTTGCCCGACGGTTTCGTAATAAGACAAAGCGGCGGGAACCGAGATGGCAACTTGCGTGGCACCGGGGTCCGGCCGCAGGCGCAAATCAACCCGAAACGCAAATCCGTCCGCCGTAGGGGTTTGCAAAAGCGCCGCCATATCGCGCACCAGCGTGATGAAAAACTTGCGCGTATCGACACCTTCCGCAACGGGCATGGCGTCGGGCGTGTAAAAAACAATGAGGTCGATATCGGATGAATAGTTCAACTCGCCCCCGCCATGCTTGCCCATGGCCAGCACAATCAGCCCGGCTTGCGAGGCATGCGCCAATTTTCCGGCCTCGACCGCTTCCCCGACCAGCCAGTCAAACGACGCTGAAACGCAAATATCGGCAAGCCGCGTGAGGCAGCCCGTAACGGCACCCACATCCCAAATGCCGGAAAGGTCGGCCAGCGCCGACACCAGCGCTATTTTGTTGCGCGTATGGCGCAAGGCCGCCATTACCTCATCGCGCGTTTTGCAGGCAGCGACGGCGGCGGGCAGCTCAGCCAACAGATTATCGGCAAGGGCCTCAGCCGAATTTTCACCCAACGCCGTCACAATATCCGGATACCGCCGTAAAAGTGAGGCGAGAAACGAACTGCCTTCGACAATGCGCAAAAACAGGGCCTGATGCGTGTCGATTATGTTTGCACCGTCTTCCGCATAGACCGCAATGACATCATCCAGCCGCGCGCGGGCATGGGCTTCATCATAAGGCGCGATATCGGGCAAGCGCGCCGCAGCCACTGAAGCGAAAAAATTTCCGGGCATCGCCTTACCGTTCTCCGGCAGACACGCTCAGCGTGGCAACCAGCCCGTGCGGAAGATTGTCCGACAGCACCAGCGCGCCGCCATGCACTTGCGCAATTGCGTGCACCAGCGACAAGCCAATGCCGGAGCCGGGCAGGTGACGGCTGGGCTCCAGCCGCACAAAACGCGCCATGGCGCGCGCCCTGTCAGCGGCGGCAATGCCCGGCCCGCAATCGCGCACGGCAATATCGTAAAACACGCCGTCGGGCGCTTGGCGGCGCGACAGTTCAAGCCCGATATTTTCCCCGCCGTCCCCATATTTCAGGGCATTTTCCAGCAAATTCGCAATGGCCTGACTGACCAGGCTGCGTTCGCCGGAGATGCGCGCCGATTTATCATGCACCACGACATTGAGACGCGCGCCCGCATCCTGAACAACCGGCTCGTAAAGCTCGGCAATATCTGCGACCACTGCCGCCAGATCGACCTCGGCACCGCTTCGGGCGACCGCGCCGCTTTCCAGTCGGGACAGCGACAACATCGCGGCGAAATTTTCCAAAAGCATGTCGATATCGTGAATGCTTTGCGCCAGCTGTTCGTCCATCTCACCGGCAGCCGTGCCGGAAATATCGGTCTCCAAAATTCGTGCGCGTGTGTTTTCCAACTGCCCGCGCAGGCGGTTCAGGGGGGTGCGCAAATCATGCGCGATATTGTCCGTCACCTCGCGCATGGCCGACATCAGCGTGTTGATGCGCGCGGTCATATCGTTCAGCCGGTCGGCCAGCAGGGTCATTTCATCGCCCCTGCCCGCCAGCGCCACGCGCGTTTCAAACCGCCCCTGCATGATGTCGCGCAAGCTGTCGGAAATAATATCGACCCGCGCCAATGTTCGCCGCGCCATGAAAATGCTGCCCGCCAGACCGATCAATACCAGCACCAGCATTGCGCCGCCAAACATGCGCGCCATGGCAAGGAGTTGCGCCCTTTCGGGCGCGACATCGCGCGCCACCAGCAAAGCGAGGTCATTGTCGAGCACGATAACGCGCCCGCGCACCGGAAAAGCATCCGGCCTGTTGCGCTCACTATCGAGGGGCACATCAAAGGTGATCCAGTCATCGCGCGTACGGCGGGTGCGGTCGGGTGCCGGAAAAGCCGACAAATTGCCGGCCAGCCGCGTGCCCAAGCCATCGGCCAGAAAATACACCATCTCGCCGCCGGCTGTGCCGCGTGCGGTGACGAAATCCTTCAGCGTATCGACGCCTTGCGCGGCGTGCAGGCGCGAGACGACCGCCGCCTCCTGCCAGACCAGCGCATCACCGCTGCGGCTCAATGCGCGCGCCATCTCATTGTATAAAAATCCGAGCGTGGCGCCGGTGACAGCCAGAAACACGACCAGATAGACCAGCGCGCCGCGAAACGCCGAGGTCTGAAAAAGCGAGCGCTGTCTAGCCATCATCGGCCCGCATCATATATCCGGCCCCGCGTATCGTGTGCAGAAGCGGGGGTGTGAAATCGCGGTCAATTTTGGCGCGCAGGCGCGATATATGCACGTCGATCACATTGGTCTGGGGGTCGAATTGATAGTTCCAGACATTTTCGAGCAACATGCGGCGGGTGACGACCTGGCCGCGATTGCGCAGCAAATATTCCAGCAGCACAAATTCGCGCGGTTGCATGTCAATCGGCGCACCGGCGCGCGTCACGGTGCGCGCCACCAGATCAACGCTGAGGTCGGCCAGCGTCAAAGAGGTTTCGTTTTTATTGGCCTGACGCCGCGCCAAGGCTTCAAGGCGCGCTGTCAATTCGGTAATGGCGTAAGGCTTGACGAGATAATCATCACCACCTGCCTGCAAACCGGCCACGCGGTCTTCAACCTCGCCCAGCGCCGACAGAAAAAGCACCGGCACATTTTGGCCCGCCGCGCGCAATTGCTGAACCATGGTCAGCCCGTCGCGCTCGGGCAACATGCGGTCGACAATCAGAATGTCGTAATTTCCGGCTTGCGCCATGTCGAAGCCGGTTACGCCGTCTTGCGCGCATGAAACCTGATATCCGATACCCGACAGGGTTTCCATTATCAGCGCGGCGGCGGCACCATCGTCTTCCACCAGAAGCACATGCACTTGTTCGGTTGCGTCCATGGCGCAACTCTAACGCTTATTCAACCTCAGATGAAGGGTTGCTTGAAAACATGCGGGTTACGAACCAGCCGGCAATGCCCAGCAATAAAAGCGGCAACAGCCACAAAACAGCCGTCGCCCCGCCAAAACGCGGGCGAAACAGAACAAACTCGCCATAGCGCGCGGTGACGGCGGCGCGAATATCTTGGTCGCTGTCACCGGCCAGAAGGCGGGCGCGCACCATGGCGCGCAAGTCGCGGGCCAGCGGCGCATCGCTGTCATCAATCGACTGGTTCTGGCAGACAAGGCAACGAAACTCGACCGACAGCGCGCGGGCACGCGCCTCCAAGGCAGGGTCGCCCAGCGCCTCGCCGGGGTCTATGGCATGCGCGGGCAGCACCAACGCACCGACAAGCAGCAGGGCGAAAGCCCGTATCATGCGCCCGTCTCGGTGGCGGCATGGGAACGACGCCCGACGACGCGGCCTGCGAGCCCCAGCGCACCGCCCAGCGCCATCAAGATTGCGCCGATCCAGATAAACGCCACAAACGGGTGATACCAGATGCGCACCACCCGCTTGTCATCAACCGGTTCGCCGATGACGGCATAAAGATGGCCTGCAAGATCTGTGGTGATGGCGGCCTCGGTGGTCTGGCTGCGCTCGGCTTCGTAAAAGCGGCGTTCGGGCAACAAAGCCTTGCCCTCATGCGCCCCGTCGAGATAGACGAGCCTGCCCTGCTCGGATGTGTAATTCGGCCCGGCGCGCTCGCGCACCCCGTCAAAGCGCAAACTCTGTTCGCCAATCCGCAACGCATCGCCCGGCGTGGCCGCCACGACAAGTTCCTGACGCCACGCCGTCGCCGTGATAATGCCGATAATCATAACCCCCAGCCCGGCATGGGCGACGGGTGCCGACAAAAGCGGCGTTTGTGTGAGATTTTGAAGCCGCCGCAGGCGTTGCCCCATATCCGTCAACGCGCCGCCAATGAGCCAGAACGCCCCGCCCAGCAACACCAAAGCCAAAAGCGGCGTGCCGCTGCGTGTCAGGGCAAGCCCCAATGTGATCAATATGGCGGCAAGTGCGGCAGGAGCCAGACGCGCGACAAGCGGCGACAGCCGGTCATTGCGCCACGCCAGAAGCGGGCCCAGCGGCAACATGATGAGGAAGGGAATGGTGAGCGGGCCAAAAACGGCATTGAAATAGGGCGCGCCGACAGAAATTTTCGGACCCCCCAGCGCGTCAAGCGCCAGCGGATAAATCGTGCCGACAAAAACCGTGACGGTCGCGGTGGCAAGAAAAATATTATTCGCCACCAGCAAAGCCTCACGGCTCACGGGTTGAAATTTATCCGCAGGCGTGGCCGGTGCGCGCCAGCCGAAAAGCGCCAAGCCACCGCCCGTGAACAGCGCGAGGATTGCCAGAATAAACAGCCCGCGTGCGGGGTCATTGGCAAAGGCATGTACCGAGGTCAGCACGCCGGAGCGCACCAGAAACGTGCCGGCCAGCGACAGGGCGAAGGTCACGATGGCCAGCAATAATGTCCAATTGATCAGCGTGCCGCGCCGCTCGGCGACAAGCGCCGAATGCAACAGCGCGGTGCCGGCCAGCCACGGCATGAGCGAGGCGTTTTCCACCGGATCCCAGAACCAGAAACCGCCCCAGCCCAGCTCGTAATAGGCCCAGTAAGAGCCAAGCGCGATGCCAAGCGTCAAAAACACCCAAGCCAAAAGCGTCCATGGCCGCATCCAGCGCGCCCATTGGCGGTCAATTTTGCCGTCCAAAAGCGCGGCAATGGCAAATGAGAAGGTTATGGAAAAACCGACATAGCCCGCATAAAGCAGCGGCGGATGGGCGGCCAGTGCCGGGTCTTGCAAAATCGGGGTCAGGCCGCGGCCTTCAAAAGGGGCCGCATCAAGGCGGGCAAACGGGTTGGAGGTCACCACCAAAAACACCAGAAATGCGATACCCATCAGCCCTTGCACACCGAGAATACGCGCGTGCAGGGAGCTTGGCATGGCGCGCTCGCCCCATGAAAAGGCGGCCCCATAGAGCGCCAAAATCAACACCCAGAGCAACATGGAGCCTTCGTGATTGCCCCACACACCGGCAATTTTATAGACCAATGGCTTGGCGATATGGCTGTTGGCATGCACCACGGCAAGCGAGAAATCGGAGACGACAAAACTGTAGGTGAGCGCGCCAAAAGCGATGAGAACCAGCCCAAACTGCGCGCGCGCGCTCATATCCGCGACAGGCATGAGACCGGCCGAGACCGAATTTGCGCCCGCCAGCCCGGCGCCCACTTGCACCAGACACACACACAGCGCGCAAATCAGCGCGAAATGGCCGAACTCGGCAATCATTTAACCGCCGCCCCCATATCACCATAATCAGAGCCCGGATGGGTGGCATCCGGCTGCCAGCGTCCGGAGGCTTTCAACGCCTCGGCCACTTCCGGCGGCATGTAGGTTTCGTCATGCTTTGCCAGAACCGTATCGGCAATGAAAATGCCGGAAGCGTCAAACCGGCCTTCGGCGACCACGCCCTGGCCCTCGCGGAACAAATCCGGCAACATGCCGGTGAAGCGCACATCGACCTGATGCGCCAAATCGGTGATTTGAAAGCTAACATCGAGCCCGTCGCGCGCGACACTGCCTTCACTGACGAGCCCCCCGACGCGCAGCGCAATGCCCGCGGCCACCGGCTTTTCGGCCAGTTCGCTGGGGGCGCGGAAAAACACAATATTGTCTTCCAACGCGGTCAGTGCCAGCGTTGCCGCCAGTGCGAGAAACCCAAGCCCTGCAAATATCATCGCCGCGCGCGCGTTTTTGGGTGACATTATTCCCTCAAAATCCTGCTCAAAATTTTGACCAGTATAAGCGCTAAATGCCCAATATGAATACGTCCATAAAGCCGCATCCCGCTTTAAGATTTATGGCGCGTCGGAAGCAGGTTTTGAATTCAGGGCTTCAATCTCACGTTCAAGCATCGCCGCCAGCGGCAGACCATCGGGGAGGTTCGCGCGCAATGCGACAAACGCCGCGCGCGCTTCGTCAATTGCCCCTTGTTGGCGCAAGGCAATTGCATACCAGAAACCGGCTTGCAGGTTTTCGGGCGCGGCGGCACGGGCGCGCTGCAACAGCTCAAAAGCGGCGGAGCTGACAACCCCGCCATCCTGCTCGATCAGCGCAACGGCCAGTCCGGTTAGGGATTCGGCGTCGGTTTCGCCCAGTGCGATAAGGCGCTGCCATGCGTCGGCGGCTTTGGCGTGGTCGCCAACCCCCTGCCCCAAACGCGCCAGCAAGCGCCAGCCTTGCGCATCATTGGGCCGCGCGCGCAATTCGGCCTCAAGGCGGGCACGCACCGCTTCGGGCGGCAGATTTTCGACCGGCCCGGCCAAACGCCCGGCCAGCGGTTCATCCGGCATGTCGGGGCGGCCCAGCGCGAGGTAAAACAACACGGCAAGAAGCGGAAAACCGACCAGCAAGCCCGACGCCATCCACCGCCCGCCTGCGGCGCGCAAGGGTGCGACCAGATACCAGACCGTGCCCATGGCAAGCACAGCGGCGGCAGACCAGAATAGCCAGATGCTCAACTCAGACACTCAAAATTCAGTCCGAAAAGCCGACAAAACGCACCATTTCCTCCATTGGCGCGCGCGGCGTTTCCAGCGTATTGATGGGGGCGTCGGGGTCGGCATACCCCAGAGCCAGCCCGCAGAAAAATGTCATTGTGTCGGGAATATCGAGGAATTTTTTCACCGAAGGTGCCCAAATGGCCCATGCTTCCTGCGGGCACGAATGCAGGCCGCGCTCGCGGGCCAACAGCATGATCGATTGGATAATCATGCCCATATCCGACCACTGGCCTTCCTGCATGGATTTATCAAGCGCGAAAAACATGGCGCAGGGCGCGCCGAAAAATTCGAAATTGCGCGCCATCTGAGCGAGGCGACCCAGCTTGTCTTCGCGCGCCACGCCGATTGTCGCATACATGCGCTCGCCAATATCGCGGCGGCGCGTATTATACGGGTCGGCCAGTTCGGGCGGATAAATGTGATATTCCGAGCCCTCACCGCCCGGATTATCGGCCATTTTTCCCTTAATCTCATCGACGAAACCGGCGAGTTCCGCGCCTTGCACCACCCATACATGCCAGGGCTGCAAATTGCCGCCCGAAGGCGCGCGCAGGGCCGTTTGCAAAATATGGCGAATGTCGTCTTCCGCCACCGGCTTGTCCAGAAATGCGCGGCAGGAAAACCGTGTCTCAAGCGCATCGCTGACCGAGCGCGCTTGGCTTGTAAGTCGGGTCATGACAAAACCTCCAGAATTGCCGGAGCATATCATAACGCCGCAAGATAACCAGTGGCTGACCCGTTCGACAGATTAGCCCTGTCAGATCAAACCGCGCGCGGCACGGGCAGGTGAAGCGTAAACACGGCAAAGGCAACGCGCCCGCCGCTCACAGTGCCACAATGATTGTTTTCAGCGGCGGCGGCTTTTGGCATCGCTGCTTTTCGATCAGCGCCAGTGACCATAAGCCCGCCGACACTTCCTCAAGCAACCGGCCCTCAATTTCCTGCAAGCCAAGGCGTGTGCCGACATATTGCTCAAGTATCTGATCGATAAAATCGGGTGCCAGATTATCCTGATTGGCATATGTCGTTGCCTGCGTGACCACGCATTTCGGGTCGGCCATGAGACGCCGGATCAACACAGACGGGCGCGGCGTCGTCGTGACGACCTGGCGCGGCTGTTTGCCGAGGCGAAGGCCGAATTGCAGCATGTCATAGGTCGCCGCGTCATGGCGCCATTTGCCGATTTCATCGCACCACGCCGCATCAAATTGCGGCCCGCGCAAAGCGTCCGGCCGTTCGGCGGAAAACAATTGCGCCTGTGCGCCATTGGGCCAGACAAGAAGCTGTCGGCTGGCAATCAGACGCGGCCTGAAATCGGGCGGCGAAATGGCCAGCAGACCCGACGGACCTTCGACCATAACCGCGCGGGTCGAGGCGTAGGTTTCACCCACAAGGGCAATATTGCGGCAGCCGCCATCCGGCAGGCTTGCCTCGACGCGCCCGCGCACCCATTCGGCACCGGCGCGTGTTTTTCCTGCGCCGCGCCCGCCCAGCATCATCCAGCTTGTCCAATTGCCCGGCGGGGGCAACTGGTCTTGGCGGGCCCAGAACGGCCAATTCCAGATAAGCGCCTGCGCTTCGGATTCCGAAAGTGTCGTTAAGGTTTCAAGAATTTCTTTTTGAACGTTTTTTGTCTGCGACTTGAGCCAGTCTATGTTCAATTTTGGAGATGATTTCGCGCCGGGTTTGAGCGTCATTAACGGGTCTATTGTTTATTGTATCTTGTGTTTCAATCCGCAAAAGCTTCTCCAGTGTCTGAATGAGCAGGGCAATAATACGAACATAACGTTCGTAGGCTTCCGAAATTTCATCGACATTTTCAGGTAACTTGTTTCGGAAATTTTCAAGATCTGTTAGCAGCGAAGCGTGCAATAAGCGAATTTTGCTGTGGTTTGCTTGGTTCGGCATTTTTTTGATTTTTGCGACGGCCTGTCCGTTCAGGCACAGTTCCAATCGTGCGCAAATCTAACAAACGAGCGACACGGCGTCAAGTTTTTTTTATTAATTTCAATACGTTAGCAGACTTTTGCGTGTATATCTATCTAAATTTGCCATGAATTCAAATACCTTACGCGAACACATGACACACAATCTATGCGTTCATTAGGGGCCAGTTTACAACTTGATCTTCCAAATCACCCTCAAAATCCGCCTCCGAAATCACCCGCGCATCAACCGACATATTGGCCGCGACAACGCTGTCGCGCGTGCCGCTTACCAGCGGGTGCCAATCGGGCAGGTCTGCCCCCTCTGCCAGCCGCCGATAGGCGCAGCTGGGCGGCATGAAATCCAGATCGTCCAGATTTTCCGATGTCAGCTTCACACAAGTCGGCACCAGAACGCAGCGCTTGGCATATTGCGTGCATTGGCGCGTCTCAACATCCAGCAAATGGCAAACAACATCGGTGAAAACAATCTCATCCGTGTCGGCATCCTGAAGTTTGATGAGACAGCATTTGCCGCAATTGTCGCACAGCGATTCCCATTGCGCCTGCGTCATTTCGCTTAGCGGCACTGTTTTCCAGAACGGTTCGGCCATATCAAACTCCTTTTTCCAAAAAGGCTAACCGCATTCGCCATGCAATGCCAGATGCCCGACATAACAGGGCGAAGCTTTGGGCATGCAGGCATATTGACCTGAAACAACGCCTCTGCCAGTTTGGAAGGCTGTTGGGAGTGACGAAAAATGATGGCCTGTTTACGATTAATGCTGACGATCGCGGTGCTGGGGTCAACCGGCGCGGCACTGGCCGATGACACGCTGCTCAAAGTCCGTTTCGCCACCGACTGGAAAGCGCAGGCTGAACAGGGCGGGTTTTATCAGGCCAAGGCACTCGGATTATATGAAAAGGCCGGGCTGGATGTCGAGATACGCGGCGGCGGGCCGGGCATTAATATTCCGCAATTGCTGGGCGCAGGCGCGATTGAGTTCGGCATGGGGTCAAACAGCTTTATTCCGCTCAATATTGTAAAGGCCGGTGTGCCAGCCAAGGCTGTTATGGCGGCCTTCCAGAAAGACCCGCAAGTGCTGATCACACATCCGCGCGATGATGTGCGCTCACTGGAAGACATGCGGGGCAAGCCGATTATGATTGCGGATGCGACGATTAACGCCTTTTGGGTTTGGCTGCGCGCCGAATACGGGTTTTCCGACCGTCAAATTCGCAAATATACCTTCAACCTCGCGCCGTTTCTGGTCGACGAAAAGGCCATCCAGCAGGGCTATGTGACGTCCGAGCCCTATACCATCGAAACGCGCGGCGGGTTTAAACCGCAGGTATTTCTGCTGTCCGATTACGGCTATCCGAGCTATGCCGCCATGGTTTTGGCGCGCAATGACTGGATCGAAAACCGCCCGGAGCATGTGCAGGCTTTCGTCAATGCCACAATCGAAGGCTGGCGTTCCTATGTTTACGGCGATCCGGCGCCGGGCAACCGGCTCATTCTCGCCGCAAACCCTGATATGACACCGGAGATTATCGAGCAGGCCATTGAGCAGATGCGGAGCCGCGCCATGTTGCAGTCGGAAGACACGCAGGCTCATGGCATTGGCACAATGACGCGCGAAAGATGGCAGCAGTTTTTCGACACCATGTCGGCGCATGGCGTCTATGCCCCGACACTGGACTGGCAACAGGCCTTCACCACTCGGTTTGTCAATCAGACACATGCCGCGCAGCCGGTCGCACCACCGGCAGACCGCTGACACCGGGCACGAGCATGAGCGAAACTCTCTCACTCGATAAGGTGCAGATGCGCTATGACGACACCACGACGGCGCTTGACGGGCTGTCGCTTGATTTTCCCGCCGCCAGTTTCACCGCCCTTGTCGGCCCGTCCGGATGCGGCAAAAGCACGGCACTGCGCCTGCTGGCAGGGCTGTTGGCACCGACCGGCGGCAGCGTGACCCGGCCGGCGCGCGACCAGATCGGTTTCGTGTTTCAGGACCCGACCTTGCTGGCGTGGAAATCGGCCTATGACAATATCGCACTGCCGCTCAAAATTGCCGGTCATAGGCGCGCCGACATCGACCGGCGGGTTACTTATGCGCTTGATCTGGTTGGCCTTTCGGGGCGCGGCGCGGCACTGCCGCGCGAACTGTCCGGCGGCATGAAAATGCGCGTGTCGCTGGCCCGCGCGCTGGCAGCGGAGCCGCGCATTTTACTGCTGGATGAGCCTTTTGCGGCACTCGATGAATTGACGCGCCTGCGCCTTGACGATGATTTGCTGCGCATCTGGCAGCAGAATAAATGCACTGTGGTATTCGTTACCCATAGCATTTCCGAAAGCGCCTATCTTGCCGAACGCGTCGGTGTGCTGACGAACACCGGCCAATTGGCGCATATTGAAAATATATCGCCGCCACCGAACCGCGAGGGCTTTCGCAGTTTACCGGCCTTTCATCAGGCCATGGGCAATATTGCCGCCGCATTAGGTCACAACTTATCGACTGACCTTTCCTCAAGCCGCGAGGGTGGGTCGTGATGCGCTATTTTCTGCCTGCCTTTATCGGCGTTTTGACGCTCGGCATTTGGGAAATCTGGGTGGCGCTCGCAGACATCCCGCCCTTCGTCTTGCCTGCGCCGACGGCGATATTTGCCGCCCTTCTGGAAAATGCCGACACGCTGTTCGGCGCGCTTCGCGTGACGCTTTACATCACCGCGCGGGCGTTTTTCTGGGCTGTCGTCTCAGGCATTGCGCTGGCGGTCGTGTTCACCCGCGCGCGCATGATCGAGATGGCGTTCTACCCTTATGTCGTGACATTGCAAGTCACCCCCGTAGTGGCGATTGCCCCGCTTATTCTAATCTGGGTCGGCTTTGACAATGTTGACCGCGCGCTGATTTTAATCGCCTGGATTGTGGCGTTTTTCCCGATGCTGACCAATACCGTACAGGGCCTGCGCGCCACCGAGACAAGCCTGCACGAGCTGATGACATTGGCCCGCGCGCGCTGGTGGCAACGCCTGATTTATCTGGAACTGCCCGCGGCCCTGCCGTCAATCCTGACGGGGGCGAAAATTTCCGGCGGGCTGGCACTCATTGGCGCGGTGGTGGCCGAATTTGTGGCCGGATCGGGAACCGGCACCGGGCTGGCCTGGCGCATTATTGAGGCCGGCAACCGCCTTGAGATAGCCACCATGTTTGCCGCATTGCTTTTGCTGTCGCTTCTGGGCATTTTCATTTTCTATGTTCTCAGCTTTGTTGAATGGCTGGCCTTGCGGCGTTGGCATGAAAGTTTTCAGCCCAAATCCACATGAAATTTATGGATAATTAATTAATCTACACTCGGTTGACGGAATTAGCGAAAAACGGCATTATCGGCGCAAATTCAGAGAAGTTTTTTATGGCACAACACAGTTCAAAAGGCGCGCGTTTTCAGGCCGTCACCGCCAACCGTCTGCTGGACGGCGAAGTGGTTTATCTCACCGCCGACAATAGCTGGACGGAAATATTCGGCGAGGCCGAAATAGCCGACGGGCCGGAAGCCGCCGAAGCCCTGCTTGCGCGCGCTGTGCCGGACGGTTTTGAAAAGCAAGTGCTTGAGCCCTATTTGTTTGAGGCGGTTGAAAATGACGGCGCGGGCTTTCGCCCCGTAAGCGTGCGCGAAATCATTCGCGCCAAAGGGCCGACCGTGCGTCTCGACCTCGGCAAACAGGCGCGCAAGTAAGCACAAGGTTAAGAACAGGAAAAAACATGTATCGCTATGACGAATTCGACCATCAACTTGTCGCCGAGCGAGTTGCACAATTTCGCGGACAGGTGGAACGCCGCGTCAGTGGCGAGCTGAGCGAAGACGCCTTCAAGCCCTTGCGCCTGATGAACGGGGTCTATCTGCAATTGCACGCCTATATGCTGCGCGTTGCCATTCCCTATGGCACGCTGTCATCGCGCCAGCTTCGCAAGCTGGCCCATATCGCGCGTGAATATGATCGCGGCTACGGGCATTTCACCACGCGCCAGAACATCCAGTATAACTGGCCCGCTTTGGCGCGCATTCCGGATTTGCTGGCCGAGCTTGCCGAGGTTGAGATGCACGCCATCCAGACTTCCGGCAATTGCATCCGCAATGTCACCTCAGACCAATATGCCGGTGCCATTGCCGACGAGATTGAAGACCCGCGCATTATTTCCGAGATTATCCGGCAATGGTCGACCTTCCATCCGGAATTTTCCTATCTGCCGCGCAAGTTCAAAATCGCCGTCACCGGCCATGCGCATGACCGCGCGGCCATCAAGCTGCACGATATCGGCATTGTCATTGTGCGCAATGAGGCCGGTGAGATCGGCTATGAGGTTCATGTTGGCGGCGGTCAGGGGCGCACGCCCTTCATCGCCAAAAAACTCGCCGAATTTGTGCCGAAGGACAAGCTGCTCGCCTATCTGGAAGCGGTGATGCGCGTCTACAACATGCTGGGACGGCGCGACAATTCCTACAAGGCGCGCATTAAAATTCTGGTGCATGAAACAGGCGAGGAAGAAATGCGGCGGCTGGTTGAGGCGGAATTTGCCCAAATCGACGCCGGTAAAATGCTGGAAGTGCCGGAAGGCGAAATCGACCGCATTGCGCGCTATTTTGAACCACCGGCATTTGAAACCCTGCCCTCCGAAAGCGCAGCATTCACCAAAGCCCAAGCCGAAGATGCGGGCTTTGCCCAATGGTGCCGCACGAATGTGGTGGCGCACAAGCAATCGGGCTATGCAATCGTCAATATTTCGCTGAAACCCATTGGCGGTGTGCCGGGCGATGCCACGGATGTGCAGATGGAAGAAATTGCCGATCTTGCCGAAGCCTATTCATTCGACGAGGTGCGCGTGACGCATGAACAAAACCTTGTTCTGCCCCATATTTGCCTTGACGATTTGAAAGCCGTTTACGACCGGCTGGCGACGCATGAGCTTGCCACCCCCAATCTGGGCCTCATCAGCGACACCATTGCCTGTCCCGGCCTTGATTATTGCAATCTTGCCAATGCGCGCTCGATACCGCTGGCGCAGGAAATTTCCAACCGGTTTGCCGATCTCGACCGGCAATATGATATTGGCGAACTTAAAATCAAAATCTCCGGTTGCATCAATGCCTGCGGCCACCACCATGTCGGGCATATCGGCATTTTGGGCGTCGACAAAAAAGGCACCGAGTTTTACCAGATTTCGCTGGGCGGCTCGGCAGACGAACACGCCAGTCTGGGCGATATTACCGGCCGGGCTTTCACCGAAGACACAATCGTCGATGCCATTGAAACGCTGGTCGAAACTTATGTCGATTTGCGCGACGCAGATGAACGCTTCATCGACACATACCGTCGGGTCGGGCTCACCCCGTTCAAGGAACGTCTTTATGCCGAATAGCAAAAAACTGATTATTGACGGCGCCGAGAGCGCCGATATCTGGCAGCTTGTCGATGACGAAACGCCGCTGGGCGAGGCACCGGCGATTATATCGCTGGCGCGTCTGTGCAGCGAAGGCACACAGCTTGCCGCCGCCGGCAAAAAGCTGGGCGTCATCTTGCGCGCGGGCGAAAAACAGGGCGAAGACGTTCACGCCCTGCAGCCTTTTCTGGACAATCTGGCCCTCGTCGCCATTGAGTTTCCGGTCTATCGCAATGGCCGTGGCTATTCCGCCGCGCGTATTTTGCGCGAGCAAATGGGCTTTCGCGGCGAAATTCGCGCCGTGGGCGAAGTGCTGTTTGACCAGTGGCAGTTCATGCATCGTTGCGGCATCAACGCGTTTGAGGTCGATGCCGACACCTCGCTCGAAGCCTTTAACGAGGCTCTGGGCGAGTTGAGCGCCGCCTATCAGCCCGCCGCCGACCCGCAACGCGGCATTTTATGGCGGCGGCACAATTAGGCCGCTTGGGGCGGCGGCACAATTAGGCCGCGCCGCGCCCCGAAAACAGCCGCGCCATAGGCCGCGTCACGCTCAAACCCTCAATATCAAGTGCCGGCGTAATGTCGGAAGCGAGATCGGCAATGATCTGCGCCGCGCCATGGCTGAACGTCCACCCCAAAGGCCCGTGCCCGCTATTGACATAAAGCCCGGCAATATCCGGCACCGGCCCGATGAGCGGCGTGCCGTCGGGCGTCATCGGCCGGAAACCCACCCAGGGCGACACATCATCGGCCAGCGGCAGGTCGGGAAATAACTCGCCCACCCGCGCGCGCATGGCGGCCACCCGCGCCGGCGCAATGTCGGGCCGCGCGCCAATTTCGGCAAATCCGGCCACGCGCAAGCGGTTGCCCAGCCGCGAAAATACCAGCCGGTTTTTCAAATCCGTCAGCGATATTTCCGGTGCCGGCGCGCCCTTATCAAGCGGCACGGTTATCGAGTAACCCTTGACGCCATAAATCGGCAGCTTAACTCCCAACGGCGCCAGCAAGTCGCGGGTTTGCACCCCTGCCGCCACAATAACGGCCTCGGCATCAAAGCGCCGCTCCGCGCTCAAAACACCGCGCACCCGCCCGTTCGAGCGGATAATGCGCGTCACCGGCATATTGCAGTAATGTGCAAAACGCGCGCGCGGAAATGTCTCGACAAGGCGTTGGGCAAAGGCTTGCGCGTCGCCGCTCTCATCGGCCTTGCCCCAGACGGCACCGGCAAAAAGCCCCTTTGCCACCGCTGCCGCAAGCGCGGGTTCTGCCGCCGCAATTTCTTCCGGGCCAAGCCATGAAACCGGCACACCGCGCGCCGTCTGCTCGCCTATATGGTCAAGGTCAATGCCGGCACCGGCCGGCACCAGTTGCAAAATTCCCTTTTGGGCATCGTCATAGGCAAAATCATTGCCCAACTCGGCGCGGGTGCGTTGCAAACAGGCCAGACTGTAACGCCCCAGTGCCAGATTGCGCATCCGGCCCGCCTGGTGGGGCCCCGCGCGACTGTTCGCCAAAAAAGCCAGAAGCCAGCGCCATTGCGCCGGATCAGCCCGCAAGCGCAAACGAAACGGCGCATCTGCGCGCCAACTGCGCGCCAGCATTTTCATCGGCAGCCCCGGTTGCGACCATGGCGCGCTTTCGCTCACCGCTATTTGCCCGCCATTGGCAAAACTTGTACCGCCGGCCAGCGCGTCGCCCGCTTCCAGCAATGTCACCTCATGGCCGTGACGCAGGCAGGCATGTGCTGTCGTCGCACCGATAATGCCGCCGCCGACCACGATAATGTGCATGGGCTTATCCTTCGGGCGGCTCGAAAATTTCGGCAAGCGGTAACGTGCCCTGTGCGTGATAAATCGTGCGGCTGGGAAACGCGAACCCCGTGCCCGCGCCTTCGACAATCTCCTTGATTGCGAAAGCGAGGTCTTGTTTCTGCGTCAGCCATTCCTGCCAGTCGGTGGTTACGGTGAAGCAATAGACCATGATGTCGATGGAGCTGTCATTGAACCCGTCGACAAAAATCAGGCACGGCACACGGTCATCGCTGATGAAATTCGCATTGTCGTCCAGCCAGCTTTTAATTTGCCCGCAAATGTCGCGCAATTGGGCTGAACTCGTTTGATACTCCACCCCGATTTGCCAGAAAATGCGGCGGTAATTCATCTCGGAAAAATTAATCAGCGCATAATCGGCAAAGAAATTATTCGGCACGACCACCGGCACCTGATCGAAACGCCGAATGCGCGTTGAGCGGAAACCGATATCTTCCACCGTGCCCTCGACAATGCTTTCCACCCGCACCCAGTCGCCGATTTTGAACCGGCGCTCGACCAATATGGAAACACCCCCCAGCAGATTTTTGAACAAATCCTGCGCGCCCAGCGCCACGGCCACACCAAACAGCCCGAAACCGGCAATGATCGGCCCGATCTGAATGCCCCAGATTTGCAAGACCGTGGCCGCGCCGGTGAGGATGATGCCCCAGCGCGCAATCGTCATCAGCCAGCGCACAATTTCCTTCGACAGCAATTCCTCGATGCGCCGCAGGCCGAAGAAAACCGGCGGCAGGGCGGAATAGAGCGTGGAAAAAATACCGACGGCCAGCAGGCTGCGTAAGATTTTATCGGCGATTTCCGCCGGCAGGCCGGTCAGCCCCAGCGTGCGTTCGGCAAAAAACGCACCCATGACCAGAAACAGCAATTTGAGCGGTTCTTCAATCGCATCGCGCAAAAGGTCATCAAACTCGGTTTCGGTGCGTTCGGTAATGCGCTCAAGGCGGCGCAGCACAAATCGGGTGAACAGCCCACGCAAAGCCGCAAACAACAGAAAAACGCCGAGCGCCAGCATCAACCGCGTGACGCTGATATCCAGCACCCCGTCGCGCCAGACCTGCGCCAGCATGGAATAAAAACCCTGAACCGTTTCCGTCATGATTGCCAGTTTCCTTCGACCGCTTCTTCGAGGAAGTGACGCCCCTGTTTGTCTTCGATTTCGACAACCCACATATCGGGGTCGCGCGCAACTTCACGGACTAACATATCCTCTATCTCATCATCCGGTGTCAAATGCGAGGCCAGCACCCGCCAGCGGCGTTCACCGTTCATATCCGTAAACGCCACCAACAGACCCGACCGCCCGTCCAGCCGATTGACCCGCACATAAATGCCGCCGGCATCGGTGTCGCCCCGGCGCGCAATAACGCCAACACATTCCGCGTTCACCCGACGCACCAGCGCCTGCACATAAATTTCCGCTTTGATGCGCCACATGGCTTCGGCTTACCATGAAGCGGCAAGTCTCGCCAAGCCCGCCTCCTTCGCGTTTGGTGCCGGAAAACCGGGCGCGGCAAAATATATCATGCGCGCGCCTTGCGGCGCGGCGCGTGGCGGCCTAATTTGTCCGCGAAAAGAAATCTATGAGGAACTGGCATGTCGCTGGAAACTTTGCGGGCCGATTTCGACCTCTTCGACGACTGGGAAGACCGGTACAAATATATTATCGAGCTTGGCAATGCGCTGGAACCGCTGAGCGCGGCGGAGCATTGCGAGGGCAACAAAGTTCTCGGATGCGTCAGTCAGGTTTGGCTCGTCACCGAAAAACAGACCGACAAGCTGCACTTTCGCGGCGACAGCGACGCCCATATTGTGCGCGGCCTGATCGCCATATTGCTGGACCTTTATTCCGACCGCCCGCCCGCCGACATTCTTGCCTTTGACGCGCGCGCGGCCTTTGAGCAATTGGGGCTGGGCGAACATTTGACGCCGCAACGCTCAAACGGGTTTTACGCCATGGTTCAGCGCATCCGAAACGATGCCACGGCTTCGCTCGACGTCTGAAGGTCATAAAAAACCGCCAGCCGCGACAGGCCCAGCTTCAACACCAGCCGACCCGAACGGCGCGGCAGGCTGAAAACGGTTTCATGGTCTTCCAGCCCGCGCAATTCGCAACACATATCCAGCACAAAATCCGACAGGCCGGGTCCGACATATTCCAACGCCGCGCGCACCCGCCGCCGCGCATCGATGTAATGGTGGTCGGTTTCGCTGTATCCGCCGCCATCGACATAATCGGGGCGCGACCAGTCCATGCCCGTACGCGCCGGGCCCTGGGCTTTGAAAACATCTGCCTGCAATTGCATACCGGCGGCAAATTCGGCGTCGGTTATGCCGAACCGCGACCCGTTCGGGCGCAGGCGTGCCCATTCAAGTGCCGTTTGCCCGACATTGCGTTGCACGCCAATGCCCTCATCGGTTTGAAACGTTTTTCTGATTTGGTGCTGGGCCTGAAAATTTTCCGCAGCGTTCGGCCCGCGCTCCAAATGGCGCCGCACCCAGGCGCGCCCCGTTGCGTTTAAAACCAGACCATTATCGGTTTTTTCCATCAAATCCGAAGCCATCCAGCGGCTGACCGTATCGCGGGCCACATCGGCGTCAACTATGGGCCGGTTGCGCCGGAAAAGCCGGAAACTGTCGCCGGAAGCGGTCGGGCGCAGATAGGTTTCCGATTTCAAAAGACGCTTGCCGACCCGCCGCAGCGTCTGAACATCACCGGGCGTCAAGGCCGGTTCCATTTTGGCCCTGCGCATAGCCGCCATGCATGTGGATATCCATTTCGTTCAATGCCAGTTCGGAGAAAAACAGCAATTTGTCGGCATCGGGGTCATCGCGCGAATCTTCAATACGCCGACACTCATTGGCGACGCTTGTGCGGTCGCGCAGGGTAAATTTGCCAAGCTGGGTGAAATTAATGCCGAACACGACATGGCTCAGATAATGCAGGGTCTGGCGGGCAAGCGATAATTGTTGCCGCCCTCGGCTGGCGCTCAGAATATGCGCCTCGCGCGTCAGAAAAACACAATTCACAAAGCTGGTGACCAGACGCAGGCGACTTCGCGTCAAAAACAGCGACCAATCTTCAGGGTCGGCGGGCAAATGCGACAGGGTGTTTTTGCGGCTTTTAATCGGTTTTATCGGCATGACACTCACCTCTTATTGTTTGTTATTTTTTTGATTGCTGATTATCACAGTGAAAAACATGAACGGGGAGATTCATTAAATTCCTTATTGTTTTCATACAGTTGTAAATTAACGAAACAGTAAGCACAAACCATTATTCCTATTTTATGTGTACTTTTCAGGTTCAAAGAAGTTAACATATGGCGCTTCAAAAATAGCGTTCCGTAAAAACAAAAAGAAAAAGGAAAACCAATGGCTCGACGTCAAAACGATAAACTCTCCAAGCGTGCCGCTCAGGATGCATCGAATATATTTACCCTGCCCGAGCAGATTGACGGCCCCGTTGGGGGTCTGAATCGTGACGGGCTGGATTTCATCAATACCCTGTTATACGGATACCGCTTCGGCAATCAGGTGTTCAACACCGTCACGCCGCATCACGAAGACTGGATCATGCTGTTTGTGGTTTTGGCGAATGACGCCGAGGGCCGTGCAACGGTCACCAAAAACATTGTTGAGATTACAGGCCGCGCCTATGGCACGGTGCGCGCATCGCTGCAGCGTTTTGAACAGCTCGGTTATATTGAGCCCAATCAACGCATCGGGCGGTCTGAGCTTTATGTGCCGACACCGGCCATGAAACGCGCCGTTAATGACTTTGCCAAAAAATTCTGGCCGCATATTCAAAAAGTCAGAAACCAGTCGGCCCGCGTCAAAGACCCTGCGTAAGGATCCGGCATAGAGTTCCGGCATAAGGACACGACATAATGCCGATAGCCTTCTCCGGCACCAGACTGTATAGTCCGGTCACTTTATACGGGCCGGTCATTTTATACGGGGAAGTCAGTGTCGCAATCATCGGCAACCGAGAGGTTGATCAGTCCTTTCTACGCCTATCTTGGGGGTGTCGCCAGTTGGTTCGCCAATATGGGTCTGCAATTCGTGATGATACCGACACTGGCGGTCATCTATCTCGAAACCTCGGCAACCAAACTGGCGCTGGTGCAAATCTGTCTGTCCGTGCCGCAAATTCTTCTGTTGCTTTTCGCCGGCGCGCTGGCCGACCGCACAAACGGGCGCACGGTACTGGTGAACATTCATCTGATCGCCACCATCCCGCCGGTAATATTGGGCTGGCTGGTTTGGAGTGGCGGTCTGGAATATTGGCACCTCATCATTTATGCGCTGTCGGCGGGGGTCATAGCGTCATTTTCCGCGCCGACACGCGACGCCATGCTGATGCGCGTCACACGCACGGGCGTGCAAAGCGCCGTGATGATGGCGCTCATCACGCAATTTGTCGCCCAGCTCATCGGCTTTTCGCTGGCCGGGCTCGCCGCGCCGATTGCCGGGCCCTGGGCATTGCTGGCAATGCAGGTTGTCGTAATGGCTTTCGGGCTGGCCTGCGCGCTCGCCCTGCCCTCACTGCCCCCCACAGCACCCGCGCAAGAGCTTGATACGCCCGACCGCGGCTGGCGCACGGGCGTCGATGCCGTCATCCGGTCGCCGACACTTTATCCGGTCATTTTGTCGACCATCTCGGTCGGGATTTTTTTCATCGGCATATTCATGGTGGCTTTGCCGCTTATCGTGCGCAATGTGTTTGGCGGCGGGCAGATGGAAATCAGCATTATGAATTTCTGCTTCTGGGGCGGCACAATCTGCACCTCGCTTTTGCTTTTGCGCAGTCGCCCGATTGAACGGCGGGGCCGCGCCATGGCCTTCGCGCAATTTGCCGGTTCGATATCGCTCATCCTGGTGGTTTTCGCGCCCAATTTCGCCACCCTTTGCGCGCTCATCACCTGCTGGGGGCTGGCCGCCGGTGTCAATATGGCGATGGGGCGGACGGTCGTGCAAATCGAAGCGCCCGAACATGCGCGCGCGCGGGTTCTGGCGATTTACAATATGGGCTTTCTGGGTGCCGCCCCGATCGGTGCCATGTTGACGGGGCTCGCCGCCGAATGGATTGGCCCGCAATCGGCGACCGGCCTGTTCGCCGGCATGATGCTGGTATTCACCATATGGTTTATTACATTCACACCGGTTTTGCGTATTCGGCGTCACCCAAGCGAGGTTTAAACCCGCCCGTCGCGTCAGTTAAAATCGGGCTCTTCCCACCAGGGATAAAAGCCCGGCATATCTGCGCTGGGACTGTCGTTAAACGCCGGCGGGCGCTTTTCAAGAAATGAATTTATCCCCTCTTTGGCATCGCTTTGGCGGCCCCGCCCGTAAACGGCGCGGCTGTCGACACGGTGGGCGGCCATCGGATGGTCGGCACCCAGCATGCGCCACAGCATTTGGCGTGTAAGGGATACCGAAACCGGCGCGCTCATCTGCGTCATATTTCGGGCAATCTCGCGCGCGCGGTCCAGCAATTCCTCTTGCGCCACCACCTCATTCACCAAACCGCTTTGCAGGGCTTCATCTGCGGGAAACACATCGCCCGCATAACACCATTGCAGGGCTTTCGAAATACCCACAATGCGCGGCAGAAACCAGCTTGAACACGCTTCGGGCACAATGCCGCGGCGCGCAAAAACAAAGCCAAAGCGCGCATTGTCCGAGGCGATACGCACATCCATCGGCAACAGCATGGTCGCGCCGACACCGACCGCGGCGCCGTTAATGGCCCCGATAACCGGCTTGATGGAATTGAAAATACGCAAAGTCAGCCGACCGCCGCTGTCGCGCACGGCCTCGCTGTTCCAGTCGATCGAGCCGTCTTCATTCACCGCCGAGCGTTTGGCGGCTTCGTCCTGCCGCTTGGCATAATTGAAAGTCTTGTCGCCTTCGGACAGGTCTGCGCCGGCGCAAAATGCCCGCTCGCCCGCACCCGTCACGATAATCGCGCGCACCGTATCATCGGCGTCGGCCTTGTCAAAAGCGTCGACCATCTCATGCATCATGCGCGCGTTGAACGCGTTCATCACATCAGGCCGTGACAGGGTAATGATCAGCAGACCATCCTCTTCTTTTTGTGTTTCGATCGTTTGATAATCGGTCATCGCCGTCTCCCTCAATCTGCTTGGACTTGCTCAAAATTTCCATATCTCTATAGTTTCTTCAAGCTGAGATTTTCAACGTTGGGGAGACCGTTTCTCATGCATCCTTATATTCATGCCGCAAATAATCCGGAAAAACCCGCCTATATCATGGCCGGCTCGGAAGAAGTTGTGACCTATAAACAGCTCAATGAGCGTTCCAACCAAATTGCCAATCTGCTGCGCGCGCGAGGCCTGAAACAGGGCGACGGCGTCGCCGTCTATATGGAAAACAACGCGCATTATTTCGAGATATGCTGGGCCGCCCAGCGCGCCGGGCTCTATTACACCTGCATCTCCTATCGGCTGACGGCACCGGAAGTCGACTATATTGTGCGCGACTGCCAAGCGCGGGCGTTTTTCACCTCCGATACCGTCAAGGATGTTGCCGCCGAACTGGTGCCGATATTGCCGGAACTGGAGGCCATGATAATGGTGAACGCCACCACTGACGGCTATGAGGATTATCTGTCCTTGCGCGATGCCCAGCCGACCACGCCGATTGCCGATGAAACCCGCGGCCTCGACATGCTCTATTCATCCGGCACAACGGGCCGGCCGAAAGGCATTCGCCGCCCATTGCCGGGCGATGCCATTGACGCCACCGACGCATTGCTCAGCCTGGTCAGCCTTGTCTATCAATTTGACGAAAACACCAGCTATCTGTCGCCCGCGCCGCTCTATCATGCCGCGCCCTTGCGCTACAATATGGCTGTTCAGCAATTGGGCGGCACCTGCATCGTTATGGAAAACTTTGATCCCGAAGCCGCCTTGGCCATGATTGAAAAGCATAAAATCTCGCACAGCCAATGGGTGCCAACCATGTTTGTGCGCATGCTGAAACTGCCCGAAGACGTGCGTACAAAATACGATCTGTCGTCGCTGACGACGGCCATTCACGCCGCCGCACCGTGTCCGATACCGATCAAGCACCAGATGATCGAATGGTGGGGACCGGTGATTTATGAATATTACGCCGGCAGTGAAGGCAATGGCTTCACCGCGATCAATTCGGAAGAATGGCTGGCCCATGAAGGCTCTGTCGGGCGTGCGCTGTTGGGCACAATCCGTATTTGCGACGATGAAGGCAAAGAATTGCCTGTCGGCGAAGCGGGCACGATTTTCTTTGAGGCCGCCGACCCGGATGCGCCGAGCTTTGAATATTACAATGACCCGCAAAAGACCGCCGAGAGCCGGCATCCGGTTCATGCGCAATGGTCGACCTTGGGTGATGTGGGCCGTGTCGATGACGAAGGCTTTCTGTATCTCACCGACCGCAAGGCTTTCATGATTATTTCCGGCGGTGTGAACATTTACCCGCAAGAGGCCGAGAACGCGCTGGTCACGCATCCGAAAGTGGCAGATGTCGCCGTGATTGGCGTGCCCAATGAAGATTTCGGCGAAGAGGTCAAAGCCGTTGTGCAGCCGGTAAATTGGAACGAAGCCGGCCCGGAGCTTGAAGCCGAGCTTATCGAATTTTGCCGCGACCAGCTGGCGGCCATCAAATGCCCGCGTTCGGTGGATTTCGACAAGGAATTGCCCCGCCACCCGACCGGAAAATTATACAAGCGTCTCGTGCGCGACAGGTATTGGGGGAAGAGTGACTCAAAAATCGTCTGACCCAAAGACGACCGAAGCACTGGCGCGCGCACGCGGCGTTGCCCTGCCCGAAGACGGACAGCTGACACGCGACATGTTTTCGGACGAATTTGTCGACTTCATGCGCGAGGTGTCGCTGGCCCAAGATGCGGGGTTCGAGTTTCGCAGCGACGAAGCGCGTGAAGCCGACCGGATTGCGCTTTTGCAAGACCATCCCGACGGCGAGGATTTATGGTTTTTCGGCTATGGCTCGCTGATATGGAACCCGGCCGTGCTGATTGAGGAAACGCGCGCCGCCACGCTGGAGGGCTATCATCGGGCATTTTGCCTGAGCCTTGTCATCGGGCGCGGCACCCCGCAAACGCCGGGCTATATGCTGGCACTCGAAGAAGGCGGCACATGCCGCGGCGTCATTCATCGCATTCAGGCCGATAAAATTGGCAGCGAGACATGCATTTTATGGCGCCGCGAAATGCTCGGCACCGGCTATCGCAGCCTCTGGACGCAGGTTGAAACCCCGCAAGGCCCCCAGCGCGCGCTCACCTTCATTGTCAATCGCGACAGCCCGCGCTATGTCGGCCAGCCGGATGACGCCACACTGATTGCGGGCATTGCCCGCGCGCACGGGCCCATCGGGAAAAATGCCGATTATGTGTTCAGCCTGTGCGAGCATTTGGCGGCCCATGGCATGCCCGACACGCAGCTCGAAACATTGGCGGCGCGGGTGCGCGAATATATGGACAAGATGTCTTGACGCAACGCGGCCATGCCGTCACATTTGGCTAAATCAAACGAGGAGTTTCGACATGAAAGTTTTTGAAAATCTGGAAGCCTATGCAGCCGAAGTTGGCAATGAGATTGGCGTCAGCGAATGGATGGTTATTGATCAGGATCGCATCAATAAATTTGCCGAGGCAACCGGCGACCACCAGTGGATTCACATTGACGGCGAGCGCACACAGCGCGAGCTGGGCATGCCGACCATCGCCCACGGCTTTTTGACCCTGTCGCTGCTGGCTTCCCAAGATTTGCAAATCTCGGCGGTCAAAAGCGTGACCCGCGGCATTAATTACGGCTCAAACAAAGTGCGCTTCACCAATATGGTGCCGGTCGATTCGCGCGTGCGCCTGCGCAATACGCTGAAATCCGCCGAGCCCAAAGCCGGTGGCACGCTGTTCACCAGCGAGGTCAAAATCGAGGTCGAAGGTCAGGAAATGCCGGCACTGGTGGCAGAGTCGCTGACCCTGCTTTTCGAATAGGCAAGAGCGGCGTTAATGGGAAAAAAGAACGACGATACCGTTTGGCCGGTAAGCAAGGATGACGCCGAATGGCGCAACCAATTGACCCCGGAGCAATATCACGTGACCCGCGAGGCGGGAACGGAGCGTGCGTTTTCCGGGCCCAATTGGGATGCCAAAACGCCCGGCACTTATCACTGCATTTGTTGCGACCAGCCGCTGTTTGTTTCCGACACGAAATATGACAGCGGCACGGGCTGGCCGAGCTTTTTTCAGCCGGTCACGCCGGAAGCGGTTGCCGAACGCGCCGATAACACGCTGTTCATGCGGCGCACGGAAGTGGTGTGCAGCAATTGCGGCGCGCATTTGGGCCATGTGTTTCCCGACGGCCCGCCCCCGACCGGTCAGCGTTATTGCATGAACGGCACGGCCATGCGGCTTGCGCCCGCACCGGATACCCCAGCCGATACCCCAACCGGAAACTAACCATGTCCAGCCCCGGTAAAACGCCTGCACCGCAGGTCACCACCGTGCCTCATGCCGTGTCCTATCATGGCGATATGCGCAACGACGAATATGCCTGGCTGCGCGATGATAATTGGCAGGCCGTGATGAAAGACCCCGATGCGCTGGCGGCAGACATTCGCGCGCATTTGGAAGCCGAAAACGCCTATACGGCGGCCATTATGCAGCCGACGCAGGAGCTTCAGGACACGCTTTTTGAAGAAATGCGCGGGCGCATTGAAGAAGATGACGCCTCCGTGCCCGTCACCATTGGAAAGCAGGGCTGGGCAACGCGTTATCGCAAAGGCGGCGAGCATGTGCTGGTCTGTTGGGGTCGGCCCGACACGCAAGTCGAAGACATGCAGGTCGCACTTGACGGGAATATTGAGGCGGCGGGCTGTGATTATTTCAAACTCGCCGCCTATACGCCATCGCCCGACGGGTCGATGCTGGCATGGAGCTATGACGATAAGGGCTCGGAATATTTCACCATCCGCATCCGTACGCTGGCCGACGGCAAAGACGCCGACACGCAGCTTCTGGACACGACCGGCACGGGCCGCTGGTCTGCCGACAACAAGTTTCTGTTTTATGTGGCTGTCGATAAAAACCACCGCCCCGACAGGGTTATGCGTCACCGGCTGGGCACGGCACAAAGCGAAGATGTGTGCGTTTATAAAGAAGCCGATGCCGGATTTTTCGTGTCGCTTGATGACACGCGCAGCGGCCGCTTCATTGTTATTTCGGCCCATGACCATGAAACCTCCGAATGCCGGCTGATCCCCGCCCACGCGCCCGAAACCGCGCCCATATGCGTGGCCCCGCGCACAACCGGCATCGAGTATGAGCTTGACGACGACGCCGCCCAGGACCGGCTGGTGCTGGTCACCAATTGGGCACCTGACGGGCAGGCGGAAGATTTTCTGGTCGCGCAGGCACCGGTGCCGCGCGAGGATGCCGATCACGCAAGCTGGCAGGTCATGCGCCCGCACGCGCCCGGCTGTCTGGTGCTGGATGCGGTGCCGTTTTCAGGCCATATGGTGTATTTGCTGCGCGAAAATGCCCTGCCCCGCATCATTGTCGAAACCAAAGCCACCGGCGAAACCGCGGCCATTGAATTTGACGAAGAAGCCTATGAGCTGGCGCTGGGTGCAATGGGCGAATATGACACGACAAATTTGCGTTTCACCTACGCCTCAATGACCACGCCGATGCAAACCACGGATTATGATATGACCACGGGCGCGCGCATTTTGCGCAAGAGCCAGAACGTGCCCAGCGGCCACGACCCCGCCGATTATATTACCCGCCGCATCACAGCCACCAGCCATGACGGGGCCGAAGTGCCCGTCTCGCTTGTTCATCACCGCGACACGCCGCTGGACGGCTCGGCGCCGGTTTTGCTCTATGGCTATGGCGCGTATGGCATCACCATTCCGGCCGGTTTTTCGGTCACCCGTCTGAGCCTTGTCTCGCGCGGCTTCATCTATGCCATCGCGCATATACGCGGCGGCAAGGCGCGCGGCCATAACTGGTTCATGCAAGGGCGCGGGGCCAAAAAGACAAACAGCTTTGAAGATTTCGCCGCCACCGCCCGCGCCCTCATCGCGCGCGGCTGGACAAAGCCCGGCAATATTACCATTCACGGCGGCAGTGCCGGTGGGTTGCTGGTCGGGGCCACGGTAAACTTGGCGCCCGAATTATTTCGCGCCGCTGTCGCCGAAGTGCCGTTTGTCGATGTGCTGGCCACCATGCTGGATGACACATTGCCGCTCACGCCGCCCGAATGGCCCGAATGGGGCAACCCGATTGAGAGCGCCACCGATTACGCCACCATCAAGGCCTATGCGCCATATGAAAATATTCGCGAGATTGACTATCCGCATATTCTGGCGACCGGCGGCCTGACCGACCCGCGCGTCACCTATTGGGAACCGGCCAAATGGATTGCGCGCCTGCGCGCACGGCGCACCGATGACGGCCTCAGCCTGTTGCGCACCGAAATGACCGCAGGGCACGGCGGCAAGGCCGGCAGGTTCAACCAGTTGCACGAAGTTGCATTTGTTTACGCCTTCGTGATTTTCGTTCACACTGTCTTCAGGGAGAAACAACAATGACAATAGATTTCAAGATTGAAGACGCCGATGCACTCGGCTTTGATCCGGCGCGCCTCGCCGCCATTCCGGATTTTTTCGAGACTTATCTGGCGCGCGAAAAAATGTCCGGATACAGCATATTGGTCGCGCGCAATGGCAAGATTGCCCATCAGTCGCAGCGCGGGCGCAGCGCCTTTGACGGCGGGCACGAATTGGGTATGGACACGATTTTCCGTATCTATTCCATGACCAAGCCGATCACCAGCGTTGCCATTATGATGCTGGTCGAACGCGGCAAAATCATGCTGCAGGATCCGGTGACAAAATATCTGCCGCAATTTGCCAATGTGCGCGTGTTCGAAAAGGGCACGCCGCGCGAATACACCACGCGCGAACCCGAACGCATGATTACCGTGCATGACCTGATGACCCATCAATCGGGCCTGACCTATGATTTCATGCTCGCCCATCCCGTCGACGCGCTTTATCGCAACAGGCGGATTAACGGGGCGCGGTCGGAAAAATTCACACTGGAGGAATTTATCGACCAGCTTGTCGAATTGCCGTTGCAATTCTCGCCCGGCCAACAATGGAATTATTCCGTTTCGACCGATGTGCTGGGCCGCATTATCGAAGTGGTGTCCGGCCAGACGCTCGATGTTTTTCTGAAGGAGAATATTTTCGTGCCGCTGGGCATGAACGATACAAGCTTCACCATTGACGACGACAAGCGCGCGCGCCTTGCCCATAATTATTCGCGCGATCCGGTAAGCGGCGTGACCAGCCTTGCCGATGCGCCGGAAAAAACAATTTACGCCCCCGGTCGCAAATTTCTGTCCGGTGGCGGCGGGCTGTTGTCGACCATGGGCGACTATCTGAAGTTCTGCGAAATGATGCGGCGCCACGGCGTTTTGAACGGCGCGCGCATATTGGGGCGCAAAACCGTCGCCTATATGACAAGCAATCACCTGCCCGACGGCGAAACGCTGATGGATCGCGCATCGGGCAGCTTCTCGGAAGTCAGCTATGGCGGCACCGGCTTCGGCCTCGGCTTTTCGGTTGTGGTAGACCCGCAATATGCCCCGACCATCACCTCGCGGGGCGTTTATTCATGGGGCGGGCTGGCAAGCACGTTTTTCTGGGTCGATCCGGAAGAGGAAATGGTTGCCATTCTGATGACGCAAATCATGCCGTCGGGCACATATCCGTTGCGTCCGCAATTGCAACAGCTTGTATATGCCGCTTTGCAATAAATTATCCGTCCAACACCCGTAAACTGCGCCATTCCGCTTGCCTTCGGGGTGTTGCGACCTTATATCCCGTTCAAAAGTATATGGAGGTTTCAAATGGCTTTACCTGAGTTTTTACAGAACAATTTGCGCGTGCCGGTCGTCGGGTCGCCGCTGTTCCTCGTATCGGGCCCCGAATTGGTGATCGCCCAGTGTAAAGCGGGCATT
The DNA here is from genome assembly GCA_049611805.1 of Parvibaculales bacterium. Lineage (GTDB taxonomy): Bacteria > Pseudomonadota > Alphaproteobacteria > RS24 > RS24 > UBA7378. Next base: position 32,207 of record JBMZAX010000013.1, read on the forward strand.
ATCGGTTCTTTTCCCGCGCTCAATGCGCGCCCGGCCGAAGTTCTCGACGAATGGCTCACGCGCATCAATACCGAGCTGGCAGAGTATAAGGCGGCCAATCCGGAGGCAATTGTTGCGCCCTATGCCGTCAACCAAATCTGCCATGGCTCAAACGACCGGCTGATGCAAGATATGGAAACATGCGTGAAGCACAAAGTGCCGATTATCATTACCAGCCTGCGTCCGCCGGCCGAGATTGTCGAAGCGGCGCATTCCTATGGCGGTGTCGTTTACCACGACGTCATCAATGTCAGACATGCGCGCAAAGCGGCGGAAGAAGGCGTTGACGGCCTTATTCTCGTATGCGCCGGAGCCGGCGGTCATGCCGGCGCGCTCAGCCCGTTTGCGCTGTTGCGTGAAGTCAAAGAATGGTTCGACGGCACAATTTTGCTGTCAGGCGCCATTGGTGACGGCTTCTGCGTCGCCTCCGCGCTTGCCATGGGTGCCGACCTTGCCTATATGGGTACGCGTTTCATCGCCACCGAGGAAGCCAATGCCGACCAGAGCTATAAAGACATGCTCATCCAGTCTGCCGCCGACGATATTGTCTATTCGTCGCTCTTTACCGGCGTGATGGGCAATTATCTGAAACCCTCCATTGCCGCAGCCGGGCTTGACCCGAACAATCTGCCGGAAGCCGACAAATCCAAAATGAATTTCGGTTCCGGCGGCAATATGAAATCGAAAGCATGGAAAGATATTTGGGGTTCCGGCCAAGGCATTGGCGGCATTCAGGATGTCGAACCTGTCGAGGCGGTCGTCAGCCGGTTGGAATTGGAATATCGCGCGGCGATTGACAGTCTCGTCCAGCGCGCTTCGTGATGTGACCCATGCTTGACCCTTTGATGCGCCGCCTGATCGACCCGCCCCTTAACGGGGTGGCGGCGGTCTGGCCGCGCCGGGTCAGCGCCAATCAAATCACCATTTTCGGCCTTGCGCTGGGTGTTGTCTGCTTTTTGGCGATTGCCGTAAACGCCATGACCGCGGCGCTTGTATTGCTGGCGCTCAACCGCCTTGCCGACGGGCTGGACGGTGCCGTGGCCCGCGCCCGAACCCCCAGCGAGCTGGGCGCCTATCTCGATATTGTTTCGGATTTCGTGCTGTGGGGGTTGTTGCCCATCGGGTTTATCATTCTCGACAGCAATAATGCGGTCGCCGCCGCCGTTCTGCTTTCCAGCTTTTCAATGTCGATGACGGTTTTTCTCGCCTTCGCGATTATGGCCGAAAAGCGCGGGCTGGAAACCGACGCGCAAGGAAGCAAAAGTTTTTTCTATATTGCCGGCCTTGCCGAAGGCACGGAGACCATCGCGTTTTTCGCCATTGTCATCATCTGGCCGGGCGCGTTCATTCCGGCGGCTTTTGTCTATGCGGGCATTGTGTATCTGTCCGTCATCGGCCGGGTCGCCAGCAGTTATCTCATTTTGAAAGACCTGCCCTCAGACAATTAAGCGGGGTGCGGTGATGGCTGGGGTGGCAGGATTCGAACCTGCGCATGGCGATACCAAAAACCGCTGCCTTACCACTTGGCTACACCCCAACTGTTGGCGAAAATACAAGGCTATGCGCTTCTGGTCTAGCCCTCTTTTTGCCTCAGGGTGCGTCAATTATGCCGATATAATCCGTCGCCAGACTGCCGAGATAGAGCTTGCCGTCCTGCTCGAGGACGCTCGTCACCATGTAAATCCGGCCACTGGCATCTTCCAGCGAGGCAACAGGCACCCCATCCGCCGTCAGTTTGACCGCCCAGCTGTGCTGTTCAACCGGTGAAATGCCCAGATTGAAAATGCGCCAGGCGATTTTGCGGGCAAACGGGCTCGGAATAAGTGCATCAATTTGATCGGTGCGCGGGCCCGGCAAGGCCAGCCAGAAACCACCATCGGGTGCTTCGGTAATATTGTCGGGAAAGCCGGGTAGCCGGTCGATGAACACTTCATGCGTGCCGGCCTTCTCGCCGCGCAACCAATAGCGCGTGATGCGGGTGCGGAAAGTTTCATTGACCAGAATAAAATCCTCATCCCGGCTCAGCGCCACCCCATTGGCGAAATAGAGCTTGTCCAGCAAGACGCGGGTCTCACCCGTTGCCGGATTATAAGACACCAGCCGACCCGTCGGGCGACCCTCGTAAATTTCAAGCAGGTCGGAGCCATAAGCGTGACGTGTCGAAGCATCGGAAAAATAAATCATGCCGTCACGCGCAATGGCGAGGTCATCGACAAAAATCATCCGTTCGCCGTCAACGCTGTCGGTCAGAATTTTCACCGCGCCGCCTGCATCAATCGACACCAGACCTTTTAGGGCATCGGCCACAATCAAATTGCCGCGCGCATCAAAATTCATGCCCAGCGGGCGCCCGCCCGTATCGGCGAAAGTGGAAATATTGCCGTTCGGGTCGGCCCGCAAAATGCGCCCGTCGACCAGCCCGGTATAAAGATTGCCCGCGGCATCAAAAGCAATGCCCTCCGGCCCCGGCCCCAATGTCAATAGTTCGGCCGCATCCAGTTTCTGGTTGGCCGCAAAAATACCCTGCCCCGCCGGATTGGGCGGAAGCGGCTCATTCGCCACCGGATCAATCGGCACGGGCCAGAAAAACAGATAGGCCAGAAACACGCCGAACACCATGGCCACCACCGCAAAAACCCGCCGCAGCGCGCCCATGGGGCTTGCGCTTCCTCTGGTTTCAGGCGAACCGGAATATGTCATTTTAAATCTCCCTTTTTTCTTTTCTGGCGGCACCGCACCTCACCAATTATCAATTGCGGTGCCCTGTTTCCTCGTTTATATCTCCACACTTCGGAGTGTGGCGCAGCCTGGTAGCGCACCTCGTTCGGGACGAGGGGGTCGCAGGTTCAAATCCTGCCACTCCGACCAGCTCTAAAACGCACCGGGCCCTGCCGGCCCTTACCGCACCTCACCGCACATTACCGGCTGAAGCGTTCAAGGCGTTTGCGCATTTTCTCGATCGCCTGCTTGTTCTCCTCAAAGGACACTTTGCCGTCTTTATCCGCATCCATTTTTTTGAAGCGGTCGAGTTGCGAGGCCGTGAATTCTTCTTCGGATATGAAGCCGTCGCCATCCGTGTCGGTGCGATCGAAAAGAAAACGCTGCGCCTTTTCACCGCGCTGCGCCGCCGCCGGAAGAATGACACTGCCGCAGACCAATCCCAGAACCACCGAAACGCTTATTATTGCCTTATTCATGTCCAGACCTTTCGTGTTCAAGCCTTGGCAAATATAGTAGGGTCAAATGCGCAGGCAGACCAGTGGAGATTTTGGATGTTGAACTTCCATACGGAGATAGAATTCGAATATGGCGTTGTGGACCGGCTGTCACCGCGCATTCGCCGCGTCATTGCGAATAATCCGAGCCCCTTCACTTTCACCGGCACCGGCACTTATATAATCGGCAATGGCAATGTCGCCGTCATTGATCCGGGCCCGTTGCTGGAGGCCCATGTCGATGCGATTTTGAACGCGCTGGAACCACAAGAGCGCGTCAGCCATATTCTGGTCACGCATACCCATCTTGACCATTCGCCGGCATGTACCCCGTTGCAGGCAAGTACAAACGCCCCCATTTACGGATGCCCGCCGCCAAAGCCGGAAACTTTCGACGGGCCGCGCCTTGAAGAAGACGCAGATGACGCCTTCAAGCCCGACCATATTGTGGCCGATGGCGACATTATCAGCGGGCAGGACTGGACGCTTGAAGCCGTCGCCACCCCCGGCCATATGGCAAACCACATCTGTTATGCTTTAAGGGAAGAAAAAACACTGTTTACCGGCGACCATGTAATGGGCTGGTCGACCAGCATTATCGCGCCACCCGACGGCAATATGCAGGATTATATGGCCTCGCTGGCGCGCCTGTTAACCCGCGATGACGCGCTTTACTGGCCGACACACGGCCCGTGCATTCCGAACCCGAAAGAATTTGTCGAGGGCTATATCCAACACCGCCAAAACCGTGAACAGCAAGTGCTGGCGCGTCTTGCTGCGGGCGACACGCGCATCAACGCCATGGTCGAGGTCATGTATGCCGATGTCGACAAAAAACTGCATCCGGCGGCCGCCTTGTCGGTTTTTGCGCATATGCAGGATCTGGTCGCGCGCAAGCGCGTGTCGTGTTCCGGCAAGCCGGGTCTCGACAGCGAATTCACGCTTGTTTAGCCCGATTAGGGGTTAATTCGCTTTTTGGGCCACCAGGTCCATGAAGTCGCGAATACGGCCGGCATTTACACCGAGATCGGAAAGACCGACACGCGAGGCAGAGCGCATATCCACCCGCACACTGCCGGCTTCTTCGGCCACACGAATAATGACATCGTCACGAAAGCCGAAAAACGGCGTTGAAGCGGTCGCTTCAATATAGCCGAGATTGGCGTTTTCCGCGTGAACCACCCAGCCCGAAACCTCAACCGCCTCGCGCACCAGCGCAAAGGCTTCCGCTTTCGCCATTGGCAGCATGGTCGGCCCGATATCGGTGTAATAGGCTTTTTGCGCGGCCAGAACCTCGGCATCAATATCCAGACTATTATCTGAAACTGACCGCTTGCGGGGCACTTCGACAAAGATTGGCGGGTCTTCCAAATCGGTGGTGATGTCATGGATCATCGGCACGCCGGCACCTTGACGCACCGTATTCAACGGCGCGACGAGTACAAGCAAAGCCACCACCAGAGCGCTCAGAGCCCGCGCCGGTTTGCCCTGCTCGCCCCGCGCGCCAAGAACCGCGCCGACCAACCCGAACAGCGCGGCCAGTGCTGCAAGCAACACCCCTCCGGCAAAGGCCAGCAGCGCAAGCTGGAAGTCGACAAACCGCAGGCGGTAAAGGCCGCCCGCAATCAACATGACCAGCGGTGAAAAGATTGCAAGACGCAAAGCCCAAACAGCAAGATGCCCCGAAATTTTACCGCCCATGACTATTCGGCCACGGCTTCGGCTGTTGGCAGCGTGTAACCTTCAAATTGCTGGCGCAAGGTCAGCTTCTGAATTTTGCCGGTCGCCGTATGGGGAATTTCATCCACGAAAGCAACATCATCCGGCATCCACCATTTGGCGATTTTGCCTTCCAGATAGCCGAGGATTTCCTCCTTGGTGACGTCTTCACCCTCATTTTTGACAACGATCAGCAGCGGGCGCTCGTCCCATTTCGGGTGGGCAATGCCAATAACGGCGGCTTCCTGAACCTTTTCGTGGCCCACGGCGATATTTTCAATCTCGATGGAAGAAATCCACTCACCGCCGGATTTGATGACATCTTTTGAGCGGTCGGTGATCTGCATGAACCCCAAGGGATCAATCGTGGCGACGTCGCCCGTGTCGAAGAACCCGTCTTCGTCAAGGATTTGGCCGCCATCGCCCTTGATATATTCACCGACAACAAACGGCCCGCGCACCATCAAATGCCCAAACGCCTTGCCGTCGCGCGGCAGTTCATTGCCGTCATCATCGGTAATTTTCATTTCCATCAAATAGGGTGGGCGGCCTTGCTTCACCTTAATGTCCATTTGTTCATCAAAGGTCATGTTTTCCATGCCGGCCTTGAAGCTGGCAATCGTGCCCAGCGGCGACATTTCGGTCATCCCCCAAGCATGTTTGACGGACACACCATAATCGCGCTCGAATTTTTCGAGCATGACACGCGGCACAGCCGACCCGCCAATAACCACGGTTTCGAGGCTTGGCAATTCCAGCTTATTGCTTTCCAGATGCTGCATCAGCATCAACCAGACCGTCGGCACGGCCGCCGTGAATGTCACATTTTCTTCCGTCAAAAGCTGATAAATGCTCTCGCCGTCCATATTCGGGCCGGGATTGACAATTTTTGCCCCTACGGCAGGCGCACCAAAGGCAAGCCCCCAGGCATTGGCGTGGAACAGCGGCACAACAGGCAACAGGCTGTCGACGCTTCTGATCCCCATAACGTCCGAAGAATTACCGACCAGCGTGTGCAATACGTTTGAGCGGTGCGTGTAGCAAACGCCCTTGGGGTTTCCGGTGGTGCCGGATGTGTAGCACATGCCGCACGGCGCGCGCTCGTCAACCTCAACCCAGTTGAAATCTCCCGACTGCCCGTCAATCAAATCTTCATAGCAATGCACATTGGAAAGCGTTGTTTCCGGCATGTTGGCGGCATCCGTCATGACAATGAAGCCCTTGACGTTCGGAATTTCCTTTTCAATGCCTTCAAGAACCGGCACGAAAGTCAGATCGGTAAAAATAACCTTATCGCCGGCATGGTTGATAATATAGCTCAACTGGTCGGCAAACAGGCGCGGGTTCAATGTGTGATAAACCCCTCCAATGCCGGTAATGCCATACCACGCTTCAAAGTGGCGATGCGTGTTCCAGGCCAGTGTCGCCAGAACATCGCCCTGCCCGAAACCCAGCGCTTGCAGGGCTTGTGAGAGCTTGCGGCTGCGCAAATGCGCGTCCGCATAAGTTTCACGGTGAATATTGCCTTCAACAAGGCGCGAGACAATTTCGCGCTCCGGATGGTTTACAAGCGCATGGTCCAAAATACGGTTGACCAAAAGCGGCACATCCTGCATGGCTCCAAACATAATGAATCTCCCTCAAAATATTTAATTGTTCATCTTATGAACTTCTGCGTAATCTTGCCGTAAACAGGCTGTCAAAGTCTAGTGCAGGGGGAAGAAAAATATGACTATTCTGGAATTGAGCGCCGCGCAAATCGGCGACAAAATAAGCCGCGGTGAACTGACCTCGGCAGAAGTAACGGCATTTTTTATCGAGCGCATTGAAAAGCACAATCTCGACGTGAACGCCGTGATTGACACACGCTTCGACAAAGCCCTCACGGAAGCAAAGCTGGCTGACGAAAAGCGCGAAGCCGGCACTATTGACGGGCCGCTGCACGGGGTGCCCATGACCATCAAGGATGCTTTTGAGGTTGTCGGCCTGACCTGCGATGTCGGCTATCCGGCCTTTGCGGGCAAGGTTTCGCAAACAGATGCAGTGGTCGTGCAACGTCTGAAAGCGGCCGGTGCCATTATCATCGGCAAAACCAACACGCCGCTTTTGTGCGCCGATTTGCAAAGCTATAACGACCTGCACGGCACAACCAATAATCCGCATAATCCGGCGCATACGCCGGGCGGTTCGTCGGGTGGCTCGGCGGCGGCGCTGGCGGCCGGTTTCACCCCGCTGGAATTTGGCAGCGATATTGGCGGCTCAATCCGCACACCGGCGCATTTTTGCGGTCTGTTCGGCCACAAGCCGACATATGGCATTATTCCCGCGCGCGGCCATGTGCCGCCCGTCCATGGCGCATTGACCGAAAGCGCCCTCAGCGTGGTCGGCCCGCTGGCGCGCAGTGTCAATGATGTTGAACTGGCCTTTAACCTCACTGTGGGCCTTGAGGGGCAAAAAGCCGCCGCCCTTAAACTCACCCTGCCCGAACCCCGCGCAACAAAGCCGAAAGATTTGCGCGTCGGGCTGTGGCCGGGCGACCCCTATTGTCCGATTGAGGATGAAATTGCCGCCGGCATCACCCGCGCGGCCAAAACGCTGGAAGAACAGGGCGCAACAATTGTCGATGCAAGACCGGATTTCACACTGGCCGAGCATCACGAAGTTTATCTGATGAATTTGGCGCCCATCATTGCCACGGGCTTCCCCGCCGCCGAGATTGAAAATCTGGCAAAAGCGGTTGAAAACGCCGCACCGGACGATAAATCCGCCAATATCATTCAGGCGCGCGGTGCTTTGCTGGCGCATCGTGAATGGCTGGTCTGGCACGAAATGAAGGCGCGTCTCGGCGCAAAATGGGCGGCGCTTTTTGAAAGTATTGATGTTTTGCTGGCCCCGGCAACCCCGACCCCGGCCATGCCGCACATGCAGGACAAGCCCTTTAACGCGCGCGAAATTACCGTAAATGGCGTGCAACGGCCCTATTCCGACAATGTTGTCTGGGCGGGTCTGGCGTCTTTATGCGAGTTACCGGCCACGGCTGTTCCGCTCGGCAAACATTCATCGGGCCTGCCGATCGGCATGCAAATTATCGGCCCGGCCTATGGCGACAAAACCACCATGGCCGCCGCGCGCATGCTGGAACAGGCCGGTTTCGCCTTTGCGCGCCCCGAAGCCTATGGCTGACAGAGTTTTAAAATAAAACCTAAGGATAAAGGCGCTGTGTCTGCCACGCCGCATCGGGTGCGGGCCGCGCATAGACCAGCCGGTCGTGCAGCCGGTGGTTGCCGTCCTGCCAAAACTCGATACTGAGCGGGGTAACACGCCGCCCCGACCAGTGCGGCGGGCGGGGAATCTCGTCTTGACCGGCAAAACGCGCTTCCATGTCGGCATAGGCCGCATCAAGCTCGGCCCTGTCTGCCAGTGCGCGCGATTGTTGCGACGCCCATGCCCCCAACCGGCTTTCGCGGCTGCGTGAGGCATAATAGGCATCGGCTTCCGCATCATCCACGGCGCTGACCGGCCCGCGCACGCGCACCTGGCGTTGCAGGCTCTTCCAGTGAAAACACAAAGCCGCCTGCGGGTGGCTTTCCAGCTCACCTCCTTTTTGGCTTTCAAGATTGGTGTAAAACACAAAACCCCGCGCATCGACCCCCTTCAACAAAACCATACGCACATTGGGCAGCGCATTTTCGTCGGCCGTGGCAAGCGCCACGGCGTTGGGATCGTTCACTTCGCTCCGGACGGCCTCGGCCATCCAACTGTCAAACAGTCCGAACGGGTCTTCGGGCGGGCTATCGAATAATGTCATCTGCCTATCGCTTTTACGTTTTTTCGGTTTTTTCCTTAAACCACGGACGTTATATAAGGCTATGCCGCGCAGGTTCCAAAATAAATCTGTTGGCGCACTGGCCGCCGCCCTTATCTGTATCTGTCTGGCCGGTTGCGCGCCGACACCGCAGACCCGCACATTTGTCGATGATTTCCAACGCGGGCTGGCCGCCTATGATCGTGGCGATTACGCCGCCGCGCACGCCTTCTGGCAGCCGCTGGCAGACAATTACGACCTCGCCGCATTGCGCAATATGGGCCATCTTTACCGGCTTGGGCAGGGCGTAGCACGCGATGGCGCAACAGCTGCCCGCTACTACACCCGCGCCGCCGAACTGGGCTTTGCCCCGGCACAGCTCAATCTGGCCGTGATGCTTTATGAAGGCGACGACATTCCGGCTGACAAAAAAACCGCACGGCTTTGGGCACAACGCGCGGCGGATGCCGGATATGTTCCGGCCGGCAAATGGCTTGCCCTGTCGGACTAGCTTTTACAGGGCACTAGGTTTTGCAGGCGGAGCAGTTTATACAGAAACATAGATATTTTCGACGAGGTGCAAGATGCAAGGTTTAATGGCCGGAAAACGGGGATTGATTATGGGCGTCGCCAATCAGCGGTCGATTGCCTGGGGCATTGCCAAAGCATGCGCCGATGCCGGTGCCGAATTGGCTTTCACCTATCAGGGCGAAGCCCTTGAACGGCGCGTGCGCCCGCTGGCGGAAAGCGTTAACGCCGAAATTATGCCATGCGATGTCACCGATGCCGCCAGCTTGGACGCCGTTTTCGAAAAGCTGGAAAACGATTGGGGCAAGCTTGATTTTGTGGTGCATGCCATCGCCTTTGCCGACAAGGATGAGTTGACGGGACGCTATGTCGACACCTCGCCGCAAAATTTCCAGATGAGCCTCAATATTTCTTGTTACAGCTTCACCGCTGTCACACAGCGCGCCGAGAAACTCATGACCGATGGCGGGTCGCTCATTACGCTTTCCTATTTCGGGGCCGAAAAAGTCATTCCGCATTACAATGTTATGGGAGTGGCAAAGGCGGCTCTGGAAGCCAGCGTGCGCTATCTCGCGACCGATTTGGGGCCGAAAAACATTCGCGTCAATTCCATTTCGGCCGGGCCGATTAAAACACTGGCCGCGGCCGGCATTTCCGGCATGCGCATGATGTTGAAATGGAATGAGGAAAACGCGCCCTTGCGCAAAAACGTGTCGATCGAAGAGGTCGGCAATGCCGCGCTTTATCTGCTGTCGGATATGGGCAGCGGCGTGACGGGCGAAAACCACCATGTCGATGCCGGTTACAACACAATCGGCATGGGCGTCGTGGACGCAGATTAGGAAACCCCATGTCGCATAACAGCTTCGGTCATCTGTTCCGCGTCACCACTTGGGGCGAAAGCCACGGGCCTGCGCTGGGGTGTACGGTAGACGGCGCGCCCCCGCGCGTGCCGATCACGCAAGACGACATTCAGCACTGGCTCGACCGGCGCAAACCCGGCCAGAACCGCTTCACCACGCAACGGCGCGAAGCCGATGCGGTGAAAATTCTGTCGGGCGTTTTTGAACATCCCGAAACCGGCGCGCAAGTCACCACGGGCACACCGATCCAGCTCATGATCGAAAATACCGACCAGCGGTCAAAAGACTATGGCGACATCAAGGACAAGTTCCGGCCCGGTCACGCCGATTACACCTATATGGAAAAATACGGGGTGCGCGACTATCGCGGCGGCGGGCGTCAATCGGCGCGCGAAACAGCCGCGCGCGTCGCCGCCGGAGCCATTGCACGCGCGATATTGCCCGAAATCACCATTCGCGGCGCGCTGGTGCAAATGGGCCCGCATGCCATTAATCGTGACAATTGGGACTGGGATGGGGTTGAAGAAAACCCGTTCTGGTGCCCCGACAAACGGGCCGCCGCCGAGTGGGAAGCCTATCTTGACGGGGTGCGCAAAGCCGGTTCGTCCTGCGGCGCGATAATTGAAATTGTCGCCAGCGGTGTGCCGGTCGGCTGGGGCGCACCGGTCTATGGCAAGCTGGACACCGAATTGGCCGCCGCCATGATGAGCATTAATGCCGTAAAAGGCGTCGAGATTGGAAACGGCTTTGCCGCCGCCGCACTGAGCGGCGAGGAAAATGCCGATGAAATGGCACGCGATGGCGACAGTGTGGCCTTCACCAGCAATCATGCCGGGGGCGTGCTGGGCGGCATTTCGACCGGACAGGATATTGTCGTGCGCTTTGCCGTGAAGCCAACCTCGTCAATTTTGACGCCGCGCCGCACGGTTGACCGCGCCGGTGCGGAAACCGAGATTGTCACCAAGGGCCGCCACGACCCGTGCGTCGGCATTCGTGCCGTGCCCGTTGGCGAGGCGATGATGGCTTGCGTGCTGGCCGACCACAAACTGCGCCATATCGGACAAACCGGTGCCGCGCCAGCCTGATGCGCCGCCCCGCCCCCCGCCTTTACCTGATTACACCACCGCAATTCGAGCTTGAGGCTTTTGCCCCGACGCTGGATGAAACCCTGCAAGCCGGTGACATTGCCTGCCTGCAAATTCGGCTGAAACAGCCCGACGGCACACCCGTTGAGGATGACACCATCCGCCGCGCGGTCGAAATTTTATGCCCGCTCGCCCAGCAACATAATGTTGCCGTGCTGTTGAACGACCGGCCCGATCTCGCCCGCGAATTGGGCTGCGATGGCGTGCATATCGGGCAAAATGACATGGACTATGCGCAAGCCCGCGCGCTGCTGGGAGACAAGGCGATTGTCGGCGTGACGTGCCATGCCTCGCGTCACCTCGCCATGCTCGCCGGTGATGCCGGTGCCGATTATGTGGCGTTTGGGGCGTTTTTCGACACCACGACCAAAGACACAAACACCCGACCCACACCCGATATTTTGACCTGGTGGCAGGAAGTCATGGAGCCGCCTTGCGTGGCGATTGGCGGCATTACGCCTGAAAATGGCGATATATTGGCCGCGGCCGGTGCTGATTTTCTCGCCGTCTCCGGCAGCGTGTGGCAACACCGTGAGGGGCCGGTTGCCGCCGTGCGCGCCTTCGATAAAATTTTTGCCGCCTATCGCTGAGCGCATCTGCGCGTAAATGGCAAATTTGCTTTTTCAATCCGCCTTCGCATGCTATCAGAGCGCAAACGGTTTTGAGGTTTGAGCAATGAAAATCAACGGCAATGAAATCCGTCCCGGAAATGTTATCCAGCACAATGGCAGCCTGTGGGCGGTTGCCAAGCTTCAGCATGTAAAACCGGGCAAGGGCGGTGCCTTTGCCCAGGTGGAACTGAAAAACCTGATGAACGGATCGAAATTGAACGAGCGTTTCCGCTCATCCGAAACGGTCGAGCGCGTGCGGCTGGAGCAAAACGACTATCAGTTTCTGTATGAAGCCGACGCCATGCTGGTGTTTATGAATACCGATAATTACGAGCAGATTGAATTGCAAAGCGATTTTGTCGGCGAGCGCACGGCGTTTTTGCAAGACGGCATGATGGTGGTGGTGGAAAGCCACGAAGGTCGCCCGATCGGTGTGCGCCTGCCCGATCAGGTGACGCTGGAGGTCAGCGAAACCGAACCGGTCGTCAAAGGTCAGACCGCGGCTTCCTCGAACAAGCCGGCCGTGCTCGAAAATGGTGTGCGGATCATGGTGCCGCCCTTTGTCGAAGCCGGAGACAAAATCGTGGTCGACACCAACGAAGTCACCTACATCAAACGCGCCGATTAAGGCATGGGCATACAATCAGCCAGTTTGAACGTTATGCGCGCGGCAGCCGAAAAAGCGGGCCGTGCCTTGCGCCGCGATTTCGGTGAAATTGAAAAATTGCAAGTGTCGCAAAAAGGCCCCGGCGATTTCGTAACAAATGCCGATTTGAAAGCCGAAAGCATCATCCGTGAAGAGCTGCAAACCGCGCGGCCCGGATATGGCTTGCTGATGGAAGAAAGCGGCGAGATTGAAGGCTCGGACAAAACCCATCGCTGGATTGTTGACCCGCTCGACGGCACCACCAATTTCATGCATGGCATTCCCCATTTTGCCATTTCCATCGCGCTTGAACGCGAAGGACGCCTCGTCGCCGGGCTGATTTACAATCCGGTGACGGATGAAATGTTTTTTGCAGAGCGCGGACAGGGCGCGTTTTCGCACAATACCCGCCTGCGGGTCGGCGGGCGCAATCGCCTGTCAGACGCGGTTTTTGCCTGCGGTGCCCCGCATGGCGAACGCGCCGGACGCGCCGAATTCATCACCGAAATGGAAACGCTTCTGCCAAAAGTTGCCGGCATTCGCCGCTTTGGTGCAGCCGCGCTAGATCTGGCTTATGTCGCCGCCGGTCGCGTTGACGGGTTCTGGGAACGCGGGCTTGCGCCGTGGGATATGGCCGCCGGCATTGTTATTTGCCGTGAGGCGGGCGGGCTTGTTTCGGATTTGAAAAACGGTTCCAAAATTTTCGAGACGGGCAATATTGTCGTTGCCAATGAAGCCCTGCACGGCGATTTGCTGAAGAATCTGGCCTGATTTACGGGTCTGGTTTTTGGCGCGCGCCCTATTCGGCCGCGTGACGCCCGAATTGCAATTCGACCAGACGCGCATAAAGCCCGCCCTCTGCCAATAAAGCCTCGTGGCGCCCGCTGGCAATGATTTGCCCGTCAGCCATCACAACAATGCGGTCGGCCTTCAAAACCGTGGCGAGGCGATGCGCGATGACCAGCGTCGTCTTGTCGACCATCAGATTGGCAAGCGCCTTTTGCACCAGAACTTCGCTTTCCGCATCAAGCGCGCTTGTCGCCTCATCCAGCAATAATACCGGTGCGGCGCGCAAAATGGCGCGCGCAATGGCAATGCGCTGGCGTTGCCCGCCCGACAAAGTAACCCCGCGCTCGCCAAGCTCGGTGTCATAGCCCTCCGGCAGGCGTTCGAGAAACTCATGCGCCTGGGCGGCATGAGCGGCGGCAATCACATCTGCCCGCGATGCGTCGGGGCGGCCAAAGCGGATATTTTCAAAAGCCGATTTGGCAAAAATAACCGTTTCCTGCGGCACCACGGCCAATGCCGCGCGCACATCAGAAGGGTCTGCCGATGGCAGGGCAACGCCGTCCAGCGTGATTTCTCCGTGCTGTGGGTCGTAAAACCGCGACAAAAGCTGAAACACCGTGCTTTTGCCGGCGCCCGATGCGCCCACCAGCGCCACGGTTTCGCCCGGAGAAACCTCCAGCGAGAACCCGTTCAGGGCCGATATTTCGGGCCGTGTCGGATAGCTGAAACTCACATTGTCAAAACCAATGAGCCCGCGCACCGGTCGGGCGATGGAGACAGGGTTGGCAGGGGCCGTGATTTGCGGTGTGACTTGCAAAATCTCGACCAGCCGCTCGGTCGCACCGGCGGCCAGTTGCACCTCACCCCACACTTCCGACAGCGCACCAATGGAGGTGGCACACAAAACCGCGTAAATGATGAACTGGCCCAACGTGCCAGCGGTCATGGTGCCCTGCACAACATTTTGCGCGCCGACCCATAAAATTCCCACCACACCGGCGAAAACCAGCACAATGGCAATCGCCGTCATGCCGGAGCGCGCGAGAATGCGCAGTTTTGCGGTATCGAAGGAACTTTCCACGGCGGTTGCGTAAACGCGCCGGTCCTCGACCTCGTGGGTGAAAGACTGCACGGTCTGCATGGCGGAAAGGGTTTCGGCGGCATGCGCGCTGGTGTCGGCAATTCTGTCTTGGCTGGCGCGCGCCAAACGCCGCACCATGCGGCCAAAAACAATCATCGGCACAATGACCGCCGGCAGCGTGAGCGCGGCAAGCCCGCTCAAGGCCGGACTTGTATAAACCAGCATGATGGCGGAACCGATGAACATGAACAGATTGCGCAAGGCAATCGAGGCCGAAGACCCGACCACGGATTTTATCAGCGTGGTGTCGGCGGTCAGCCGCGACAGCACCTCGCCGGTGCGCGTAACCTCGAAAAACACCGGGCTCAGCCGTGTGATATGGGCGTAAACGGCCTGGCGCAAATCGGCTGTCACGCGCTCGCCGATCCAGGATACGAAAAAGAAGCGGGTGGCGCTGGCCGCGCCCAGAACAATGGCGACAACCAGCAAAGCAAGAAAATAGCTGTCTATTGAGACCGCATCATCGCGTGAAAACCCGTTATCAATCATGAAGCGCACGGCAATCGGCATGGCCAGCGTCGCCAGCGTCGCCATGACCAGCGCGATGAACGCGCCGGCAATCATGCCCGGATATTTCACGATAAACGGCACAAGCGCCAAAAGCGGCCTGACCGTGCGCCCGCGTGGCCGACGTCTGGCTTCGTCTTCCTGCTGGGCGACTATATCTGCTGAGGTGTTGCGGCTCACCGTTTTTTCCTAACGCTGCGATTGCATTCTATATAGCTCTATCACGGGGTCGGTTCCAGCCCATGTTCGGCGCGTGGGACGCGATGGCGCAGGTCGGTTTTCTTGCCTTCAGGCTTGCACATCACCCCCATGTCGGTTATAGAAGCCTTCGGAAAACAGAGGATTACGCGATGAAAAAAGATATTCATCCCGAATACCACATGATAACCGTCGCCATGACGGACGGAACCAGCTACCAAACGCGCTCGACTTATGGTGAAGAAGGCGCGACGCTGACGCTCGACATTGACCCGACCACCCATCCGGCATGGACCAAAGGGTCGCAAACGCTGGTTGACCGTGGCGGTCGCGTGAGCCGGTTCAACAAGAAATTCGACAGCTTTATCGGCTGACCACCCGCTTATTTCTGAAAAATTGCTTCCGCATCGCTGTGCGAGCTTTTTTTGCTTTCAATAATTGCGCGGCATCGCGCAATCTCGCTCTCCAGCGCGCCAATACGCGCGGTCAATTCTTCCAGACCCATCGGGCTCAAATCTTCTGCCAGCAAATCGCCCAGCGGCGATCCGGCTGAATTTGGCGTTTCTTCTTCCATGCCCTACCCTTTTTCCCGTAACGTCTGACTTAAAATTATGCCAATCAGGAATAGATCATGACAATAGAAAATGCAGAAGAAATTGCAGAAGAAATTCCCGAAAAAATGCGCGCGATCAGCATTGGCGAAGACAACAGTCCGGGTTCGCTTTCGCTTAGTGAGCACGACACGCCGCGCCCCGACACACATGAAATTCTCGTTAAAATCGGCGCGGCCGGTGTCAATCGCGGCGACTGCTACCAGCGCATGGGGTTTTATCCGCCGCCGCCCGGCGCATCGGAAATTATGGGGCTGGAATTTGCCGGAACGGTCGTGGCCTGCGGGTCGGGCGTTACGCGCTGGCAGCTTGGCGCGCGCGTGGCCGGTTTGGTGGCCGGCGGTGGCTATGCCGAATACGGTCTTGTGCATGAAGACCACGCGCTCGAAATTCCCGAAAATATGAGCTTTACCGGGGCCGCCGCCCTGCCCGAAACCATTTACACGGTCTGGGCGAATGTGTTTGAACTGGGCGGGCTGAGCGCCGGTCAAACACTGCTCATCCATGGCGGCTCCAGCGGCATTGGCACAACCGCAATTCAAATGGCGAAACATTTCGGTGCGATTGTCGCCACCACTGCCGGAACGGACGAAAAATGCGATTTTTGCAAAAAACTGGGTGCCGACCTCACCATCAATTACAAAAACACCGATTTTGAAGCCGCCATTGCCACACTGACCGACGGCCAAGGGGCCAATCTCATTCTGGATATGGTGGGCGGCAGCTATTTTCAGCGCAATATTGCAGCCGCCGCGCTCGGCGGGCGCATTGTCAATATCGCCCATCTTGAGGGCGCGCGCGCCGAGATTGATATGCTGCCCGTTATGCTCAAAAACCTGACCCTGACTGGCTCCACCTTGCGCGCACGGCCCATTCCGGAAAAAACCCGCCTGACCGATATAGTCAGAGAGAAAATCTGGCCGCTGGTCGGCAAGGAGATAAAACCGATTGTCGACAGCGTGTTTCCGCTCGGCGAAGCCGGTGCCGCGCAAAGCCTGATGGAAACCAGCCAACACATCGGCAAAATCATCCTCGATTGCGAGGGTTAAAAAACCTTTGCAGAGGGCGGTGGTTCGTTATATATAATTCGTTAATCCCGACATGGCGTTTTCAGGATGCATAAAGCCTTGCAGCAAAAACGCTTGCGGTGAACGGAGAAGCCCATGACCACGCCTCTTATGCCCAAAGCCACAGCCGTATGGCTGATCGACAATACGGCCCTGACCTTCGACCAGATCGCTCTTTTCTGCGGTTTGCATCCGCTTGAAGTCAAAGGCATCGCCAATGGTGACGTTGCACAAGGCATTAAGGGCATGGACCCGATAAGCAGCGGCCAGCTGACGCGCAGTGAAATTGAACGCTGTCAGGAAGACCCGACAAGCGAATTGCAAATCGCCGACAGCAAACGCGAAATTCCGGCCGGAAAACCGCGCAAAACGACGAAATATACGCCCCTGTCAAAACGCCAGGAGCGCCCCGACGCCATTGCCTGGCTGGTGCGTAACCATGCCGAATTGCGCGATTCTGAAATCTCAAGACTTGTCGGCACCACAAAGCCGACCATTCAAAGCATTCGCGACCGATCGCATTGGAATATCAGCAATATTACCCCGACCGATCCGGTAACATTGGGTCTGTGCACGCAGATTGAGCTCGATGAAGTCGTTGCGAAAGCCGCCTTGCGCGAGCAACGCCGTCTCGCCAAACTTGCCAAGGAACAGGGCAATACCGGCGAGGTGCTGAAAGATGCCGCCGAGACAACCGCCATTGGCGCCACGCCGAATGCCGACCTGATTACCGGCGGCGGCAGTGATTTGGGCGGCAGCTCCGAGCCGGCTGAACCCGCATCAGAGGCGGCAGACACCGCGTCGGAACCGCGCAATCTCGACGATTTGCGCCCCGAAGATGTGTTCGGAAACTAGTCCGGCAACCGCAATTCTTCCATTTGCTGCTTAATTGCGAGTTTCCGCAATTTCAGTTTTTTTATATCGCTCTCATCTGTCGATTTATGGGTAAGTGCGTCGGCCAATTCCTGCTCAACTTGTTGATGCAAACGATGCAGGCTCGCCAAACGTGCGTCTGTGGTCATGGAAACCTCCGTGCCTCCAATGCTGTCAAACTGACGGGCGCGAGTCCATAAATTTTTGAAATGTTCTTGAAACGATCCAACAAATCGGCTTAACTCCGCTCTTTCCTGACCTGGGGGAAAGGGTATAGCCATGACCGAACAGGTAGATGTCGGGGTGATAATGGGCAGCCAGTCTGACTGGCCGACGATGAAACACGCCGCCGAAATTCTGGAACAATTGGAAATTTCACATGCCTGCCAAATCGTGTCGGCGCATCGCACGCCCGACCGGTTGGTAGACTATGCCAAAACGGCGCGCGCGCGGGGGCTGAAGGTCATTATCGCCGGAGCCGGCGGCGCGGCACATTTGCCGGGCATGGTTGCGGCCATGACCACCGTGCCGGTTTTCGGCGTGCCAGTGCAGTCAAAGGCGCTTTCGGGGCAGGACTCGCTTTTGTCGATTGTGCAAATGCCCGCCGGTGTGCCGGTCGGAACGCTGGCGATTGGCGAGGCCGGTGCCACCAATGCCGCATTGCTGGCCGCCGCGGTGCTGGCCGGTTTCGACCCCGATTTGGAAGTGCGCCTTGCGGCTTGGCGCGCGGCCCGCACCGCCGCCGTTGAAGAGGTGCCGCGTGACGCGTGAGCCGCGCAAACCGGGTGCTACAATCGGCATCATCGGAGGCGGGCAACTTGGCCGGATGATGTGTCAGGCCGCCGCCGAATTGGGGTTTCGCACGGTCGTGCTGGCCCCCAACGAAGACGCCCCCGCCGCGCAAGTTTGCAATCGCCTCATTTGCACCGCCTATGAAGACATTGACGGCCTGCGCGCGCTTGAGGCGGCCACGGATGTCATCACTTACGAATTTGAAAACATACCCGCCGATGCGCTGGATACGATTGCCGCGCGCGTATTGCCGCCGGTCAATGCCCTGCGCATTTCGGGCGACCGCCTCACGGAAAAAACCTTCATTCGCGACCAGGGCCTGCCGGTTGCCGATTTTGTCGACCTTGGCGACCAAGATGCGTTGGAAGGTGGTCTCGCTATGTTTGCCGGCACCGGCATTGTGAAAACCCGGCGCTTTGGCTATGACGGCAAGGGCCAATGGCGCATTGACGCCGATACGGACTGGCGGCAGAACAGCGCGGAAATGCTAGCGCAACCGGCTATTTTGGAGCGCATCATTCCGTTCGCCCGCGAATTATCCGTTATTATCGCGCGCGGGGCAGACGGGCAGACCGCCTGCTATCCGCCGATCGAGAACCAACACGAAAACCATATTCTGCGCCGCTCAATCATGCCCGCCGAGGTCGATGCAAGCCAGGCCGAAGCCGCCCGACATATTGGCGAAACCCTTGTGGCGCGGCTCGATTATGTCGGCATTTTGGGGGTCGAATTATTCGACACGGCCGAGGGTCTGATTATCAATGAAATTGCCCCGCGCGTGCATAATTCCGGCCATGTCACGGCAGATGCCTGCGCGGTAGGTCAGTTCGAACAGCATATCAGGGCGATCACCGGCTGGCCGCTGGGCACGACCGCCCCGCACAGCCATGGTGAAATGACAAATATTCTGGGCCATGAAATCGACAATTGGGCCGAATTTGCCGGCAGCCCCGACACATGCGTGCATTTATACGGCAAACCACAAGCGCGCGAAGGGCGCAAAATGGGCCACATTACGCGCCTGTCGCCGCTTTCCAAAAACTGAAAATTGAAGCCTTATCAGGCCGAGCGCGTTTTGTAGCGCCGTTTCGCCAGCTTGCCCAAAAGGTCGGAAAACGGCGTTTTGCCGTCGCTTGCGGCCTGCCATTTCGCTTTGGCTTTTTCAAATTGCATGACATTTTCAATGCGACGGTCAAGAAACTCCCAGCTTTTTTCATTGCCGTCGCTTTCATCGCCGAACCATACAAGCCGCGTCGCGCCCAGAACCCCGCTTAAAATCAGCCGCTTGGAATAGTGATTATAATCGGTGGCGGTGTCTCCGGCCCAGTGCCAGATATGGTCGGCCGTGGCATAGACCAGCCGCCCGCCCAATGCCTGTCGTCCGGGCAAGCTCAGCCACCCCGCCGCACGGCGCGCGGCTTCGCGGTGGTCGGCATCCGCTTCCAGACGCACGCGCACGCCATGGCGGATACGGTCGCGAATTTTCATATCATCGGGCGCCTCAAGCGCGGCCAGCATCACCGCATCGCCCGATTTTGAAAACGCTGTAATCAGATCGCCTACCCCGCCCGAAAAAGCCAGATGCAGGCTGTTATCATCAATGCCTGCCGCTTTTCCGGCGCGCGCCAACACCTCTTCCGACCAGCCGTCAAAGGCAATTTCGGGCAGCGCGGCGTCTAAAACCGCATTGCGAATGTCGTCATAAGTGTCGTCATATGTAGCGTTCATGCGCTGAATATGGGTCGCGCGGCTCATGAATACAACCGGTTTTTACCGGATAAGGGCCATGTTTCGTCCCAGGCACGAGCCAATACAGGGGTGGACATTGAGCCCATGGTTTGCTAAATACGGCATCAATCAGGGGCGTTTGCGCCCGATTATTTTAAGGAGTGGTGAAACGTGCAAGTTTCGGTTCGGGATAATAATGTTGATCAGGCCTATAAGGTTCTGAAGAAAAAGCTTCAGCGCGAAGGTGTCTTCCGCGAAATGAAGCTGCGCAATCATTACGAAAAGCCCTCCGAAAAGCGTGCCCGCGAAAAGGCTGAAAGTGTGCGCCGCGTTCGCAAGCTGGCGCGCAAGGCCGCACAGCGCGAAGGGCTGGTGCAGGGCAAGCGCAAATACTAGTTCCGATTAAATAATCGGCTGTTGCCGACAAATGAAAAAGCGCCCGAAGGCGCTTTTTTTTTGTCTTTCGTGCTTGTGCGCGGTGCCGCTAGAAAGCCTTGATGACGTTCTCGACCATTTTCTTGGCATCCGAAAACAGCATCATGGTGTTGTCGCGGAAGAACAATTCATTCTCCACACCGGCATAACCCGACCCCATGCCGCGCTTGATGAACAGCACCGTGCCGGCGCGCTCGACATCCAGAATCGGCATGCCGTAAATCGGACTTGCCGGATCGGTTTTGGCAGACGGATTGGTCACATCATTTGCGCCAATCACAAAAGCAACATCGGCTTGGGCAAATTCGCTGTTAATGTCTTCCAGTTCAAACACCTCGTCATAAGGCACATTGGCCTCGGCCAGCAGCACATTCATGTGTCCGGGCATGCGTCCGGCAACCGGATGAATGGCGTAGGAAACCTTGACGCCGTTCTTTTTCAGCTCATCCACCATTTCGCGCAGCGCGTGTTGGGCTTGCGCAACAGCCATGCCATAGCCCGGCACGATAATGACCGACCCGGCATTTTTCATGATAAAGGCGGCATCTTCGGCACTGCCCTGCTTGACCGGGCGTTGCTCGACATAGTCTTGTCCGCCGGCCGCTTCATCGGCCCCGAAACCGCCGAGGATGACGGAGATGAATGACCGGTTCATGCCCTTGCACATAATATAGGACAGGATGGCACCCGACGAGCCGACCAGCGAGCCGGTGATAATCAGCGCCAGATTGGACAGCGTAAAGCCGATACCGGCCGCCGCCCAGCCCGAATAGGAATTGAGCATGGACACGACCACGGGCATATCCGCCCCGCCAATCGGAATGATTATCAAAAACCCGATGACGAAAGACAAAACCGTGATGAAGAGGAAAACTTCCGGTGTCATATGCGTCTGGGGCGCACCGGCGACCAGATAAACCATACCGGCGACAATCGCCAGCGCGATCACCAAATTAATCGCATGGCGCTGTGGCAGTAAAATCGGCGCACCGGACATTGTGCCCTGCAATTTGGCAAAAGCGATGACCGAACCGGAAAAAGTGATGGCACCAATGGCCACGCCCAGCGACATTTCAATCAGGCTTGCAGTTTTGATGACGCCGTTTTCACTCACATTAAAGGCTTCGGGCGACAAAAACGCAGCCCAGGCAACCATGACCGCTGCCAACCCGACAAGCGAGTGGAAGGCGGCGACAAGCTGGGGCATATCCGTCATGGCAATGCGGCGGGCAATCGCCGCACCAATGACACCGCCAATGGCAATGCCTGCGACGATGGTAAACCACACATCACTGCCCTGACTGTCGAGCAGGGCCAGCGTTGTAGCAACGGCGATGACCATACCCGCCATGCCGAAATAATTGCCGCGCCGCGATGTATCGGGCGAACTGAGCCCGCGCAGCGCGATGATGAACAACACGCCGGAGGCAAGATAAAGGAGGGTAGAAAGGTTTTGCGATTCCATATCGAGCCTCACTTAGTCTTTTTTGCGATACATGGCCAGCATGCGCTGGGTGACGAGAAAGCCGCCAAAAATATTGATCGACGCCAGAACAATTGCGCCGAAACCGAGCCAGCGTGTCACGTCCGATCCTTTGTCCGCATCGCCCAGATCAACCGACGACACACCCAGATCGGCGCCAATGGCAAGAATGGCACCGACAATGATGACGGATGAAATGGCGTTGGTTACCGACATGAGCGGCGTATGCAGGGCCGGCGTCACCGACCATACGACATAGTAGCCGACGAAAACCGCCAGAACAAAAATGCTCAGCAGATAAATACTTTCACTTACCATTATTATGCTCCCTTGGCGGCGCGCTTGCGCGGTGCCGGTTTTTTCGCCGCGGTCTTGGCCGCGGTTTTGCGTTTCGTGGTGGCGGATTTGGTTGCTGTTTTGGCCGCCGACTTCTTCGCAGAAGCGGCTTTGGCAGGCGGTGCCAGAGCTTCATGCACAATTTCGCCACCGCGCGTCAGGCCGATGCCAAGAACAATTTCGTCTTCCCAGTCAATCGCCAATTGCTTTTTGTCTTTGTCGAAAAACGCATCAATGAAGTTCAAAATATTGCGCGCATATAATTCACTGGCATTGCCGGCAAGACGCCCCGGCACATTCTGGTGCCCGATAAGCGCCACACCTTTATGTTGGACAATTTTGCCCGGCTTGGACAATTTGCAATTGCCGCCCTGCTCGACGGCCAGATCGACAATAACCGAGCCGGGCTTCATGGAATCGACCATTTTGCGCGTCACCAACTCCGGCGCGGGACGCCCCGGAATCAGCGCCGTGCAGATAACGATATCCTGCTTGGCAATATGCTCGGCGACCAGTTCGGCCTGCCGCTTTTGATAATCCGCGCTCATTTCCTTGGCATAACCGCCTGCGGTCTCGCCGCTGTCGCCTTCATCGGGCTCGACCATGACAAATGTGCCGCCCAGACTTTCCACCTGTTCTGCGGCGGCCGCGCGCACATCCGTCGCGCTGACAATGGCACCCAGCCTTTTAGCTGTCGCGATTGCCTGCAGGCCCGCAACACCGGCCCCCATAACGAAAACACGCGCCGCAGGCACCGTGCCCGCCGCCGTCATCATCATGGGCAGGGCGCGATTATATTCCGCCGTCGCGTCCAGCACCGCCTTATAGCCTGCCAGATTGGACTGCGAAGACAAAACATCCATTGATTGCGCCCGCGTGATGCGCGGCATCAGCTCCATAGACATGGCCTGCACTTTTTGCGCCGCCATGGCTTTCACGCCCGCCGCATTCTGATACGGGTTCAACTGCCCGATCACCAGCGCATTCGGCTTCATGGATTTGATTTTCGCCGCCGACGGCGCGCGCACGCTTACCACCACATCGGCTTTTTTGAGGCTGGCGACAATCGCCTTGGTTACAGAGGCGCCCGCCTGTTTGAAATCATTGTCGTCAAAACCGGATTTGACACCGGCACCGGCTTCAACCGTGACGGAGACACCCATTGCCTTGAGTTTCTTGACCGTCTCCGGAGACGCCGCAACGCGCGTCTCGCTGGCCTGTTCTTCTTTAAGAACGGTGAGCTGAACTGTCATCATTTTCTCCGTAAAATTGCCTTGCGCGAAAAAGCAAAGAACCTAGTCGTAGACGAATACGAGCAGGAACAGCAAAATGGCGATGACCGCGACACTGCCCCATTTCGAATAATTGAGGAAGGCGTCATAGGTAGCCTCGTGCTCGTTCCGATCCATTTCGTCGCCCCAATTAGGACTGTCATTTTGGTCGTTCATGGCGCTAATCCTTAAGGCTGAAATTCTGACGGGGACTATAGCAGATGCGCGGTGGCGGGCAAGAGTGGATAAGGCCAATGACCGAATTTGGTGAAGTTGCGTTACACATCACACCATGATCCGTAATCCCGCCGCACGGTCATATCGCAATCCCCCGCCGCCTGCTGCAAAAGCGCCACAAGGCGCGTGCCCCACAGCTCTACGCCTTGGGCTTGCGCAATTTCGTCCTGCCGCAATTCGATCAGTGCATGGGCCAGCCCGTTATGTGTTGCATGGCGATACAGGCAGTCATTTTTCAACCGCCCCGAATAGGGCACATTATCGCCGAAATTCAGCCCCTCATATTGGCCCATATGCGCGATTGCCAGATTGCGCAGGCGGTCGTCCCTGTCCCATAAAACCGCCGCCTGCCAGGGGCGCGGCCGGTCTTTCCAGACCGGCGTGAAACTGTGAACCGATAAAATAATGGGTGCGATGCCTTGCGCCGCCGCGCGCGCAAGGGCGGCAGAAATCGCGTCATGATACGGGGTGTAATAAGTGTCGACACGTGATTGCCAGAGTTGCAAATCATTGAAGCGGTCAACGCCGCGATTGGCGGGAATGATAATGCCGTCGGAAAATTTCATAATCAGCGTCGGGTCATCTAGCCCGCGATTGGGGTCGATCAGCAGGCGCGAAAAACCGGCTTCCACCAGCGGGCAGTTCAGGGCGTCGGAAACAAACCGCGCCACCTCCACCGCGCCCGGATCATAGGCGATGTGGCGCGTCAAATGTTCGGGCGGCAAACCCAGATTGTCCAGTTCGGGCGGCACATAATTGCTGGCATGGTCGCACAGGATCAAAAAACGACCGTCGCCGTCATCATGGCGCATTGAAAAGGCGCCCGCCATCAGCTTGCCAAGCCATAGGCGTCGACGAAACGGCCTTTTTGCACAGGCTCGCCATCGGCCAGACGCGCGACAATGGCGGCGATTTCATCGGCGCGCGTATGTTGCACCATATGGCCGGCACCGGGCCAGATAACCAGCGCCGTATTTCGATTTTCTCCGTGTAGGCGTTCGGAGTGTATTTGCGCGGAAACCGTCCGGTCGCTGTCGCCGCTCAACATAAGAAGCGGCGCGTCCAAATCCTGATAATCGCGCCGCATATCGGCCAGATGGCCGCTCAACGCCAATGAATAAACCGAATTTGCGACAAACGGACGGGGTCGCAAAATAATGGCAAGCCCGGTGCGCCGAACATAATCGTCAAATGGGGCTTCGGGCGCAAAATTGCCCTGCACGCCTTGGTCGAGCTGGCCCATTCCATATTTTGTCAAAACCGTATGGGCGAAAATTTGGCCGATGACAGGCGTCGTCACCAAACGCTCATACCAACTGCCCCGCCCGCGCCACGGATAAAGCGGTGCGGCAAGCGCCAAGGCCGCGGTAAGCGCGTCCGCATATTGCATGGCATAAGCCGTTGCCACCGCACCGCCCCAGCTATGGCCGATGACAATCGGCTTTTTGAGCCCAAGCGCGTCGGCCGCCGCATAAATCGCAGCCGCCTGACGGCGCGGGTCGGACATGTCGTGATTTGAGATGCGGTTGCGGCTATTGGCAATGCCGGGCCGGTCGAAAGACAAGACGTGAAACTGCGTCGCCAGCTTGTTGCCCAGCGTTGCCATCATGTCAAAGGATGAGCCGCTCGACCCGTGCAGGAGAATTATGCTTGGCCGGTCGTCGGACTTTTTGTCCGCGCCCGCCTCCAAATAATGCAAATGCGCTGTCGGAACGGAAATATAAGCGCCGGTTTCGGGTAATTCGCCATTAATGCGCTGGCGCAAGCGGGCATCATGGGCCCACAGCACCAGAAAAACGCCCAGCAACAATGTCGGGATGGCATAAATCATGAAAGTTAAACCGCCCGCAACCGCGACACACCGGTCGCGGCCAAGAAACCAGATTAACCCTGACGCGCCTTGAAGCGCTTATTGACTTTGTTGATGATGTAAAGACGCCCACGCCGACGCACCAGCTGGTTTTTCTGGTGGCGGTCGCGCAAAGACTTAAGCGAATTGCGAACTTTCATTTTCAGCTCCATAAGAACCCCGAAGTCCCATGGACGCCGGTCTGTCTTGAAGCGCGGAAACTACGCGAGGCACACCGGCATGTCAAGGCGTGCGCGGGCAATTACGGGCTTGGCAAATATGCGAATTTATGTAGGCTTGCCGCCAAATCCGGAGTTCTCCCATGAATGCACATAATGGCGGTCAGCAGGCGCGGCTGGCACAAGAAGAAATTTTAGATTTTCAGCCGCAATGGTTCAAAGATGCGCTGGCTAGACAGCCCGTTTCGCGGCGCGTGCCCTTCCGCAATTCCGAGCTGCATTTTCTGGATTGGGGAAGCCCCGATGCCGCCGCACCACCCGTTGTTCTGGTGCATGGCGACAGTGCCCATGCGCATTGGTTCGATTTCATCGCGCCTTTGCTCGCCGACCGCCACCACGTCATCGCCCTTGATTTGCCGGGCATGGGCGACAGCGGCTGGCTCGACAGCTATTCGCGCGACATCATGGCCGATGCCGTGATGGAGATGATCCGCGCGGCCGGTTTTACGCGCAAGCCGGGGCTCATCGCGCACAGCTTTGGCGGCTTTATTTCCATGCTGGCCGCCGCGCGTCATGCCGATGAACTGGCCGGGCTGATGATTTGCGATTTCACCGTGCATCCGCCCGAAAGCCACACCGAATGGTATGCCGATGTGAAAACGCCGCGCCCGACGCGCATTTACGAAACGCGAGAAGCCGCCATGCACCGCTTCCGACTGATGCCCGAACAACCTTGCGCCAATCAGTTTATTCTCGACCACATTGCCGCCCATTCACTGCGCGAAGCGGATGGCGGCGGCTGGACATGGAAATTCGACCCGTCGATTTATCCGGGCTTTGTGATTGGCACCGACCTGCCGGATATTTTTGCCGGCCTCACCTGCCCGCTGACCGTTATGTTCGGGGCCAACAGCCATGATTTCGAAAATATGACGCGGCGCGAAGCCAATGCCTTCATGTGCGGGCTGAACCCGAAGGCGGCGTTTTTTGAAATTCCCGATGCCCGCCACCACATCATGCTCGACCAGCCCCATGCCTTTGCCGCCGGTGTTGCGGCGCAGATTACAAACTGGCAGGGACAGGGCTTTTTCGAAAATTAACGGCGCGCAGATTAATGGCGCGCGGATTAATGCCGCGCGGGCCGCGACAGGGTTTCTTCCTCATGCTCTTCAACATCCAGCGGGGCTTCCAGCACGGCCAGACTGCGCGCGCGTGTCATGAAAAGCATGAGTATTGATGAAACAAACGCGATCCAGAACGGGCCGGTCGGCAAAATCAGATAAACCGGCATGGCAACAAACGGCACGAAAATAATGCCCACGGCGGCGGTCGAACTGTTCAGCCCGGCAATCGCGCCTTGTTCGTGCGGCGACACGGCAAGCGACCCGCCCGCGGCAACGGCAGGGCGCATCAGCCCCATGCCAAGCCCCTGAATGGTCAGAGCCGTAATGAAAACGCCTGCACTCATCGGCACCAGCAACAGCCCGACCCCGAAAATATTGGTGATGATGCCGCCGGTCAGCAGCGTTTTGACCGAAAAATTCATGCGCGGAATAATGACAAGCTGGGCAAACAAGGTCGCCATCGCCATGCTCATCATGCCGACACCGACAATCTGGGCGGTTTGCGCGCCGTCGAGCTGCATCGTGTCCATCACAAAAAACGCCGCAACCTGCATCACCGCGGCTTGCGTCAGCGACACCACCACACCCATAAACAAAAACGGGCGAATGCGCGGGTCGGAAATTTTCAGGCGCGGCATGTCGCTCTGGCGGGTCATGGGCCGGCGGCGTTCGGGCAGGAAAAGCGCAATGGCCAAGGCGCCGCCCAGCGCGAAAACCGCCAGCGCAAAAAACGGCGCCAATAAGTGAAACGCAGCCATGGCCGCGGCAAAACCGGGCCCGATAATCGTGCCCATACCGAATGCCGCGCCAATGGCGGCCACGCCGGACGTGCGCTCGGAACGTGTTGTGCGGTCGGCAATATAGGCTTGCGCCGCCGATGGCGTGCCCGAACCGAAAAAGCCGAAAACCGCGCGCACCATAATCATCGCCACATAAAGCATCATAAGCGGCCAGACACCCGTTTGGCCGACAGCCAGCAACAGGCCGAAGCCGCCGGTCGAAATGCCAAACCCCACAAGGCCCAGAAGAATGACGGGTTTGCGTCCCCAAATATCACTGCGGCGGCCCCAAAATGGCGACATCACCACCCACAAAACGGCAGACAGGGTGAAAATCGCGCTGACTTGCACCTCGCTCAGGCCAAGGTCGCGGGCAATCGGCGGTAACAGGGCGAAAAACAGCGACTGGCCCATACCCAGTGACAAAAGGCACACAAACAGCAGCGACAGCCCGCGGGTCCGCTCGGTTTTTGTTGTTTCTTTGGTCGGCTGTTCCACGGGCGTTTCCTGTTTTTGCTATTTGCCCGCCCTATAAACATGCTTTTGGGGCGCGGTGTCAAACGCCGAACTAGAACCACATATTGCCGTCGCGCGCGCGCGCCAGATCTTGCTCCGCCATCATTTCAACCAGCGCATCAAAGCTGACACTTGGTTGCCAGCCCAGCGCGGCACGGGCTTTGCGCGCATCGCCGATCATCGGGTCGGGCTCGCTTGGCCGGTAAAAATCTGCGCTCACCCCGACAATCTGGCGTCCGGTTTTGGCGTCGAAACCTTTTGCCTCCAACCCGCTACCTTCCCAGTCAAGGTCAAACCCCATCACGGCGGCCGCGCGATTGACAAACTCGCGCACGCTGTGGGTTTGCCCCGTGGCAATCACAAAATCGTCCGCCACATCTTGTTGTAACATCAACCACATCGCCTCGACATAATCGCCGGCAAAACCCCAGTCGCGGGCATTGTCGACATTGCCCAGCTGTAACATCTCCTGACTGCCACAGGCAATCTGCGCCAGCGTGGTGGTAATTTTGCGGGTCACGAAATCCATGCCGCGCAAAGGGCTTTCATGGCTGAACAAAATGCCCGATGAGGCATGCATGTCATAGGCCTGACGGTAATTGATCACCGTCCAATGGGCGTAGAGCTTGGCAACGCCATAGGGCGATTTTGGCCGAAAATCGGTTGTTTCGTTTTGCGTGTCGCCTTGTGCCTGACCGAAAAGCTCGCTGCTGGAGGCCTGATAGAACCGCGCCGAGGCTTTCATCAGGCGAATGGCTTCCAGAATGCGCAATGTGCCGAGGCCGGAAGTCTCACCGGTATAAAGCGGCTGCTGGAAACTGGCCTGCGGCGAGCTTTGCCCGCTCAGATTGTAAATCTCATCCGGCTGCACGGTTTCGATCATGCGCACAATATTGGTCAGATCCTGCACATCAAGCGTTTGCAATTCGACATCGCGGTCAATATTTAGCGCTGAAAGCCGCGGCAGGTTCAAGGTGGAGGCACGCCGCACCGCGCCGACGACACGATAATTTTTCTCGAGCAGCAATTTCGCCAGATACGCCCCGTCTTGTCCGGTTATTCCGCTTATCAGCGCTGTCTTTTTTGCGGACATTCAAAACCCCTGTGTTCACGCGCGAAAACCTAACCCGCATTCGGGTAAGAAACCAGCACTCACGCCTAACATGCTTGGCATAGACAAATCAGCCCAAAGCGTATACCAAAACAGTGTTTACGAGGAGGTTTAGCTGTGGCCACCAAAACAGCTCTGATAACGGGCGTAACCGGACAAGACGGGGCTTATCTCGCGCGACTTCTGCTGAAAAAAGGTTACACAGTGCACGGCATGAAA
This sequence comes from Parvibaculales bacterium, assembly GCA_049611805.1. Lineage (GTDB taxonomy): Bacteria > Pseudomonadota > Alphaproteobacteria > RS24 > RS24 > UBA7378. The sequence continues at coordinate 62,023 of JBMZAX010000013.1, forward strand.
CGGCGCGCCTCGTCGTTCAACACCCAGCGCATTGACGATATCTACACCGACCCGCATGATGAAAATGTCAATTTCTTCATGCATTACGGCGACCTGACCGACAGCAGCAATATCATGCGGCTGGTCCAAACCATTGAGCCGGATGAGATTTACAATCTGGCCGCGCAAAGCCATGTGCAAGTCAGTTTTGAAACGGCTGAATATACCGCCAATGCCGATGCGTTTGGCACATTGCGTATTCTGGAAGCCATACGGACCTTGGGTCTGGCGGAAAAAACCCGCTTCTATCAAGCCTCGACGTCGGAACTTTACGGCAAAGTTCAGGAAGTGCCACAAAGCGAGACCACACCGTTTTATCCGCGCTCGCCTTATGCCGTTGCCAAGCTTTATGCCTACTGGATCTGTGTCAATTACCGCGAGGCCTACAATATGTTTGCCTCCAATGGCATTTTGTTCAATCACGAAAGCCCGATGCGCGGTGAAACTTTCGTGACACAAAAAATTGCCATGGCTGTCGCTGCGATTGAGACCGGCAAGCAAAAAACCCTGTATCTGGGCAATCTCGACGCCAAACGCGACTGGGGCCATGCGCGCGAATATGTCGAGGGCATGTATCAAATTCTGCAACATGAAAATGGCGATGATTTCGTTCTGGCGACAGGGCGCACCGATACCGTGCGCCGTTTCGTCGAACTGGCTTTTGCCCAAATTGACCGGGAGATTGTCTGGGAAGGCGAAGGCGTGGACGAAGTGGGCAAAGATACGGCCAATGGCGCAATTCTCGTGCGGATCGACCCGCGCTATTTTCGCCCGACAGAAGTTGACCTTTTGATCGGTGATCCGTCCAAGGCCAAAAAATTGCTGGGATGGGAAGCCAAAATTAGCCTAGAAGAGTTGGTGTATGAAATGGTAACTGTTGCTCTGCACAATGCCCGATTGAATAACACTCCGAAATTGCTGGCAGAATTTTGAATGTATAGCCTTGCCAATAAACGCGTCTGGGTTGCAGGCCATAGCGGCATGGTTGGTAAGGCCCTGTGCCAACAACTCTCCTCGGAAAACTGCGAAATCTTAACGGTTCCACGAACTGAATTAGACTTATTGCGTCAATCGGATGTCGAAGACTGGTGCGCAGAAAACAAACCAGATGCTGTCATAGTGTGTGCAGCACGTGTTGGTGGCATTTACGCGAATGACACTTTCCCCGCTGAATTTATTTATCAGAATATCATGCTGGAGACTAATATTATCCACAGCGCCTATATGACGGGCGTTGAGAAACTGATTTTTTTAGGCTCTAGCTGCATTTACCCCAAGCACGCACCTCAACCGCTAACCGAAGACGCGCTACTTACCGGCCCACTCGAACCAACCAATGAATGGTATGCCATTGCTAAAATTGCTGGTATCAAACTGTGTCAGGCCTACCGCAAGCAGCATGGTTGTGACTTTATCTCGGCAATGCCAACAAATCTGTATGGCCCAAATGATAATTACGATAATGAAACCGGTCATGTTGCTGCTGCCCTTCTCAGACGAATTTATCAGGCCAAAGTTCAAAATAAAACGTCGGTTACAGTTTGGGGGACTGGAGAGCCACTACGAGAGTTTCTTTTTGTCGATGATTGCGCGTCGGGTATTTTATTTCTACTCAAGCATTATTCTAATAGTAGCCCCATCAATCTTGGGTCAGGCGAAGAAA
>JBMZAX010000014.1:0-53135 GCA_049611805.1 Parvibaculales bacterium
GCCGGTCAACGGCAAAGGCCCCTGCACAATTTGCAGGCGCGCCAGCGTGCCGGCACCGAAATGCGCGTTGATGCGTTCGATTATTTGCGGTGCCATATGTTGCACCTCCAACGCCATCGCGCCCTCGACACGCACGGTCAGCACCGCGCCTTCGGGCCCGCCACGGCGAATTCGGTCGGGCTGGCTCAAGGCCGCAAGTTCCGGCCCGACAATGGCCGACCAGTGAGCGAGCAGGTCGATTTTGCCAAAGCCGCGCCGCCTGAGCGCCGGGCTCAGCACGCGGTCGAGCAGAACACCGACTTGGCGTCCCTGAAAGCCCCGCGCGGGCAGGGTCGGCGGCACCGACCCGCGAAACCGTAGATTATCTTTTGGCATCCGACCTGTTTGGCTCCGTATGGTTTATGCATTAGTTTATCACGTGTGAGTGCAACACCGACATCGAAATTACTGCGCTGGTACGACAAAAACCGACGCGTGCTGGCTTGGCGGGCACTGCCCGGACAAAGCCCGAACCCCTATCATGTGTGGTTGTCGGAAATCATGCTCCAGCAAACAACGGTTGCGACAGTCACGGCATATTTTCAAAAATTCATCGAGACCTGGCCGAGCCTGCATGATCTGGCGGCGGCTGAGGATGACGCCGTAATGGCGGCTTGGGCCGGGCTCGGCTATTACGCGCGCGCGCGCAATCTGTTGAAATGCGCCCGCATTGTCGTTTCATCGCATCATGGCGAATTTCCTTCGCGCGAAGAAGAATTGCGCGCCCTGCCCGGCATCGGCCCCTATACGGCCGCGGCCATTGCCGCTATTGCCTTCAACCGGCCGGCCGCGCCGGTAGACGGCAATATCGAGCGTGTGTTGTCGCGCCTGACCGCCGATGCCACGCCCCTGCCGGCGCTGAAGGCGCGGGTTAAATCAGCCAATGCCGCAATGGTGCCCAAGGCGCGTCCGGGCGATTTCGCACAAGCCATGATGGATTTGGGCGCAACCATATGCACGCCGAAGCGCCCCAATTGTGCGATTTGCCCCTGGCACGACCCCTGTCAGGCACGCGCGCAGGCCATTCAGGAAACCCTGCCGCGACGCGCGCCCAAAACTCCCAAGCCGCAACGCAGCGGCACGGTTTTTTGGCTGGAAAATTCCCGCAAAGACGTGCTGATGGCGCGGCGTCCTGACAAAGGATTGCTGGGCGGCATGTTGATGTTTCCCTCGCAAGGCTGGGACACAAGCAATGACACGCAATTGCCGCAGCTTCTGCCCGATGGCTGGACGCCGTTGACCGGCGAGGTTACGCATGTGTTCACGCATTTCAGCCTCAACCTGAAACTGGTCGCCCAAACCGCGCCGAAAGGTTTCCGCAAACCTGCGGGCTATGAATGGGTCAATCCGCGCGATTTTCCCGATCGCGCCCTGCCCAGCGTCATGCGTAAGGTTGTAATGCAAGTTCTGGAAGAAACTCCACGCGCGCGCGCGTGAACCCTTCACGCATCGTCGCGGCGTATTTTTTGCCGCAAATCATCGATCGGCACCAGCGTGTCGCCGTCAGCGACATGCCAGAACGTCCAGCCATTGCAGCTCGGCGCGCCTTGGGCGGCGGCGCCCATTTTGTGAATCGAGCCGGTCAGCCCTGCGCGCCCTGCGCCTTTTCCGGCACCCAGTTTGAGGCTGCCATCGGCGCGCACACGCGCCTGCACCTTGCGGGCCGGGCCGAAAAGCCGCGTGCCCGGTTTCAACATGCCGCTTTCGACCAGCGCGCCAAACGGAATGCGCTTTTGCTGTTTGGCGCTTTGCACCACTTCAAGGCTTTCACCGTCCAGCGGCTTGATTTTGCCGATGCGCGCCGTTGCCGCCTGCACATAGGCCGCCTCATTTTCAATGCCGATGAAATGACGTCCCAGCTTCCTTGCCACGGCACCTGTCGTGCCGGTGCCGAAAAACGGGTCGAGCACCACATCGCCCGGATTGGTCGAGGCCAGCAACACGCGGTTCAAAAGCATTTCGGGCTTTTGGGTCGGATGCAGCTTCGCGCCGTCTTCGCCCTTCAAACGTTCGCCGCCATTGCAAATCGGCAGCACCCAGTCAGAGCGCATTTGCACGTCGTCATTAAGCGTTTTCATCGCCTGATAATTGAAGGTGTAGCCGGTGGCATTTTCATCGGGCGCCGCCCAAATCAGCGTCTCATGGGCATTGGTGAAGCGCGTGCCTCTGAAATTCGGCATCGGATTGGATTTGCGCCAGATGATGTCGTTCAGCACCCAAAAGCCCAAATCCTGCAATGCCGTGCCGACGCGGAAAATATTATGATAGCTGCCAATCACCCATAAGGTGCCGGTGGGTTTCAATATGCGTTTTGCTTCAGCGAGCCAGGCGCGGGTAAATGCGTCATAGGCGGCAAAGCTGTCAAACTGGTCCCAAGCATCCGTAACGGCATCGACTTTGGACTGGTCGGGCCGGTGCAATTCACCGCGCAATTGCAGATTATAGGGCGGGTCGGCAAAAACCAGATCGACGCTGGCCGAGGGCAGCGCGCGCATATGCGTCAGACAATCGCCTTCAAGAATTTGGTCGGGACTCAAGGGGTTACGGTTCATTCTGGCGACAATGAGTCATCAAGAGTCCGGCGTCAAATATTAATTGGGACGGCCGTTTTTTATCCACATCTTGTCCACAAAAGCCCCCCTATTTTGGCTCAAGCAGGCGGCGAATGGGCGCAAATGTGCGCCGGTGTTCGGGCGACACGCCTTGCGCCGCCAACCCCGCGCGATGGGCGGGCACGCCATAGCCCTTGTTCTGCGCCCAGTGATAGCCCGGATATTGCGCATCCAGCGCCGCCATCATCTCGTCGCGGGCATGCTTGGCGATAATGGACGCCGCTGCGATGGAGGGCGCGCGCGCATCACCGCCAATCACCGCCTCGGCCGAATGCGACCAGTCCGGCAGGCGATTGCCATCAACGAGAATATGGTCGGGCGCTTGCCTCAGTTCTGCCACGGCGCGCGCCATGGCGCACAGACTGGCGACCAGAATATTCGACGCGTCAATCTCTGCCGCCGTTGCAATGCCAAGCCCCGTGGCTGCGTCTTGCCGAATGCGCGCATATAGGGTGCCACGTTGCTCGGCGTTCAGTTTTTTACTGTCATTGAGGCCGTCCCAATCAAAGTTTTCGGGCAAAATGACCGCCGCCGCAACCACCGGCCCGGCCCAACAGCCGCGACCGGCTTCATCCACTCCGGCGATTTTTCGGTGCGGCCACCCCGCATGGCGTTCCAAGTCGGGGTTCATGCCGCTGCCCTATTCAGCGGCACGGACCTGCTTTTTTTCCGCTGATCCGTAACGCAGAACCGGCCGGCGCGCGGCTTGGGTTTCATCCAGCCGCTTGGTCGGTGCCAGTTGCGGTGCCGATGTGAACCGCTCGGTTTCGCCGGCCTTTGCCGAAGCCACCAGATCGCGCAAAGTGGCGATGAACAAATCCAGCGAGGCTTTGCTTTCGGTTTCTGTCGGCTCAATCAGCATGGCACCATGCACGACAAGCGGGAAATACATGGTCATCGGATGATAGCCTTCGTCAATCATGGCCTTGGCAAAATCGAGGGTCTCGACGCCGGTATCTTTCAAAAAACTGTCGTCGAACAGGGCTTCATGCATGCACGGCCCCGCATAAGGCGCGCTCATCGTGTCGCCAAGTTCGGCCATGATGTAATTGGCATTGAGCACGGCATCATCGGCCACCTGCCGCAACCCGTCCGCGCCATGGCTCATCATATAGGCCAGCGCGCGCACAAACATGCCCATTTGCCCATGAAAAGCGACCATGCGGCCAAACGGCATATCCGGTGCCTGGGCACCATGCTCAACAAGTTCCAAACCGGATGCGCCTTCAACCACACGCGGCAGCGGCGCAAATTCGGCCAGCCGCTCGGACAACACTGTCGGGCCCGCACCGGGGCCACCGCCGCCATGCGGCGTCGAAAATGTCTTGTGCAGATTAATGTGCATGGCATCAATGCCCAGATCGCCGGGGCGCACGCGCCCGACAATGGCATTGAAATTGGCGCCGTCGCAGTAAAAATAGCCGCCCGCCTCATGCACCGCATCGGCAATGGCGATAATATCGCGCTCAAACAGCCCGCAAGTGTTCGGATTGGTCAGCATAATGGCGGCCACATCATCGCCCAGCTTGTCACGGAACGCGGCCAGATCGACCCGCCCGTCATCGCCGGCGGGAATTTCGTCAACGCTGAAACCCAAAAGTGCCGCCGTCGCCGGATTTGTGCCATGCGCCGATTCCGGCACCAGCACGCGCGTGCGCGTGTCAATTTCGCCGCGCGCTTCAATCGCGGCGCGCACGGCCATCATGCCGCACAATTCACCATGCGCGCCGGCCTTGGGCGACAGCGCCACCTCCGGCATGCCGGTGAGGGTTTTCAGCCAATGCGCCAATTCATCCATCAGGCGCAGCGCGCCCTGCACGGTTGAGACCGGCTGCAAGGGGTGAATATCGGCAAAGCCCGGCAGTCGCGCCATTTTCTCATTGAGGCGCGGATTGTGTTTCATCGTGCACGAACCAAGCGGATAGAGCCCCATGTCGATTGCATGGTTCTTCTGGCTCAGCCGCACATAATGGCGCATGGCTTCGGGCTCAGACAGGCCGGGCAGGTCAACCGCATCGCGGGTGATGCCCCCCAGCCGGGCACGCAAGCCCCGCAAGGGTGCCAGATCGACCCCGCTTCTGTCGCGCGCGCCGATTTCAAAAATCAGATCTTCGCGCAGTTCAAGACCGCGATGTCCGGTGAATGTGCTTTTCTCGCTCATGACAACACCTCCTCAAGTGCCGCGGCATAGGCGGCCATATCTTCGGGCGCGCAAGTTTCGGTTGCCGCCACCAGTAAATAATTTTCAAAACCCCCATCGGGTATCAGCCGCGACACCGGCACACCGCCCAGCACACCGCACGCGGCCAAGGCTTCGACCACCGTGTCGGCGGGTTGGGGCAATTCGAGGGTGAACTCATTGAAAAATGTGTCATTGACCGGCCGCACCCCGTCAATGGCACTGAGCCTGCCGGCAAGGTCAACCGCCTGCTCGTGATTGAGCCGCGCCAAATGCTGCAAACCGTCACCGCCCAGCAATGAAACATGCGCGGTGAATGCCAGCGAACACAGGCCCGAATTCGTGCAGATATTCGACGTCGCCTTGTCGCGGCGAATATGTTGTTCGCGCGTCGACAGGGTGAGCACAAAGCCGCGCTTGCCGTCAGCGTCCACGGTTTCGCCGCACAGACGACCCGGCATTTGGCGCAAAAATTTCTCGCGCGCGGCAAACAGCCCGACATAAGGCCCGCCGAAATTCAGGCCATTGCCCAGCGACTGGCCTTCGCCGACGACAATATCGGCCCCCATGGTGCCCGGCGTTTTCAAAACCCCCAGCGACACCGCTTCGGTGACGACGACAATCAGCAGGCACCCGCGCGCATGCACCGCCTCGGCCAGTTCGGTATAATCATTCACCGTGCCGAAAAAATCGGGGTTTTGCACAACGACGCATGAGGTGTTTTCGTCGATCGAGGACAAAAGCTCTTCAGCGCCCTGAACGGTCGGCGGAATATGGGTCAGACCAAAGCCCCCCATATCCGACAAATTGGCAATGACATCGACATATTGCGGATGCACACGCCCCGAAACCACCGCGTGGTTGCGCCGCGTTACGCGATGCGCCATCAGCACCGCTTCACCGGCGGCGGTCGAGCCGTCATACATGGACGCATTGGCAACTTCCATGCCGGTCAGTTCGGCAACTTGGCTTTGAAACTCGAACAAATATTGCAATGTGCCTTGCGTGATTTCCGGCTGATAGGGCGTGTAGGAGGTCAAAAATTCCGAGCGCTGAATAATATGGTCAACCGTCGCCGGAACATGGTGGCGATATGCGCCCGCGCCGCAGAAAAACGGCACGGCGCCGGCCGTCATATTTTGTCCGGCCATTGCCTGCATGTCGCGCTCGACCTGCATTTCACTCTGATGGGTCGGCAAATCGACCGGCCCGTCGAGACGCGCCGCGGCGGGTACATCGCAAAACAGGTCATCAATATTGGCGACGCCAATGCGTTCCAGAATTGTCGCCCGATCGGCATCGTTCAAAGGCAAATAGCGCATCAGTCAAGCTCCTCAATATAGGCTTTGTAAGCGGCTTCATCCATCAACCCGTCAAGTTCACCGGCGTCGCTCAGGCGCAGCCGGAAAAACCAGCCGCCCGCCAGCGGGTCCTGATTGACCAATGCGGGGTTATCCTCAAGCGCCGGATTGGCCTCGACCACCTCCCCCGATACGGGCGCATAAACCTCGCTGGCCGCCTTCACGCTTTCCACAACACCGGCTTCATCTCCTTGCGAAACGGTTTTTCCGGCCTCCGGCATTTCGACAAAAACCACATCGCCGAGCTGTTCCTGCGCGTAAGCCGTGATGCCGACCGTGGCCGTGTCACCGTCAAGGCTCACCCATTCGTGGTCTTTGGTAAATTTCACTGCGCTCATTTTTTCTTCCTCATCATCTTTTCCATATCCTCAAATGCGATCCCGCTCTTTCCCCGCTATTTTCCGGCGCGCACATATTTGTGCGGCACAAACGGCATCTCGCTTACCCGCGCGGGCAAAGCCCGACCGCGAACCATCAAATGTACCGGCGTATCGGGGGCGGCAAAATCGGCGGCCACATATCCCATCGCCACAGGCCGGCCCAATGTCGGGCTGAACCCGCCGCTCGTTACCGTGCCAATCGGCGTTCCGTCCGGCGCACAAATCTCGGTGCCTTCGCGCGCCGGCGCGCGCCCGTCAGGCAACAAACCGACACGGGCCCGCGGCGCACCCGATGCGAGATGCGTTGCAACAATATCGGCACCCGGATAGTCGGCCGATTCGCGACGCCGCTTGGGAATCGTCCACAACAAATCGGCTTCGACCGGCGAGGTCGTCAGGTCAATATCATGTCCGTAAAGGCACAAGCCCGCTTCGAGCCGCAGACTGTCGCGCGCACCCAGACCGATCAGCGCGACCTCTTCATCACCCAAAAGCGTCTTGGCAAATTCCTCGGCGATTTCCGGCGGCACTGAAATTTCAAACCCGTCTTCGCCGGTATAGCCGCAGCGCGACACCAAAACTTCATGCCCGCGCCACGCGGCCCAAATCGCCTGCATGAATGCAAGTTCGTCAACCGCTTCAATATGGCGCGCCAGAACATGCGCGGCTTGCGGGCCTTGCAAAGCCAGAAGCGCGCGGTCCTGCACGTCCAAATTTGCCTGCCCGCCAAGCGCCTCGGCAATATGGGCAAAGTCTTGCGTTTTACACGCCGCATTGACCACCAGCCAGACGGTCTCGCCAAAGCGCGTGACCATCAAATCATCGCGAATGCCGCCATCGGCATGGGTCAGCAATGTGTAGCGGATGCGCCCCTCGCCCAATGTCGATATGCCGCCGGGCACCAGTTTTTCCATAAGCGAGGCAGCATCACCATCACCCGTGATTGGGCTGAGCCGCGCCTGGCCCATATGCGACACGTCAAATAATCCGGCCTGCGTGCGCGTGTGATTATGCTCGTGCAACACGCCGTGTTCATATTGCACCGGCATTTCATAGCCGGCAAAACCAACCATGCGTGCGCCCTCCGCCACATGCAGATCAAACAGCGGCGTGCGCGCCAGAGGCGGCCGGTCAGTAGATGAAAGCGTGGCTTCAGCACTCATTTTGCGACTCCAGAGCAGACACTATTTCACCGAAATTCCATTTCACCGAAATAGTGTCGCGCCCTCCTCTGTCGCTTGGACCTGAGAGAATTCGCCATCGCAAAGACAGCTTAACCCCGTCGGTGAGAGAACTCGCGTTCTCTGCTTTCCAGAGTGTTGACCTGCTACGGTCCATTTTGCCTGAGAGTTTCCGAGGGCGGTTGCTCCTTCGGCCCTGCCTTATAAAAGACAGCGTCTCCCGTAGCGCGGTTTATGGCTACATAGTAGCGCAGAGTCTTTCGCTGTCAAATCGGCGGCAAAACTTTGCTGTTAATCAGTCAATATTGAGGTTTTCCCGCCACGCGGCGCGATTGGCTTTCAATTCGTCTTCGCTCAGAACAAAGCCGACGTAAAATTCGGCTTGGCCCGTCGAACCGGTGTCAGTCGGGTCAAAGACCAAAACCGGCATATCAACCTCGAACAGCCCTTTTTTGATTTTGAAATCTTCCTGCGTGCGGGTCACCACATTGTCATCTTTATCGACGAGCGCCGCAAAAATGGTGACATCCATGTTTTTGGCATTTGCCAGCATGTCGCCATAAACCGTTATTTCCGCCTCGATTCCCTCACCGGCTGTTTCGCACATCACTTTCGCGCCATAAATCAGCGCCGCTGTGCCATCGGCGGTCGGCAGGTTTTCTGTCGTCGCCAAAACCCCGCCATAGGGACACCTATCGGCGGGAACATAAGAGCCGCCGCAGGCCGCAAGCAGAGGCAGGAGAAACAGGAGCGGCATCCATTTTGGCTTGATTGACATGATTTGATCTGAAACTTTTCGCGCAGGGTTGTCGAAACAACTGTTTATAAACTAATTTGAGACAGACATTATCCAAACACGCGGTCAACCTCAAGCCTGATTGCAGTGCCATGACCCGTTTGAAAGAGACCAGCCAGTGCCCGAAACAGCGAAGCCGCCGAAAACTCTCATTCTGGCAAATCCACGCGGGTTCTGTGCCGGGGTTGATCGCGCGATCCAGATTGTCGAACGCGCGCTCGACTTGCACGGGGCGCCGGTATATGTGCGCCATGAGATTGTGCATAACCGTCAGGTTGTTTCGGCCTTGGAAGAAAAAGGCGCGGTTTTTGTCGACGAGATTGACGAGGTGCCCGACGGCGTGCCGGTCATATTTTCAGCCCATGGCGTGCCGAAATCAGTGCCCGCCGACGCCGAGGCCCGCGGGCTGAGCTGGCTTGACGCCACCTGCCCGCTGGTTTCCAAAGTGCATATTGAAGCCGCCCGCCATTTTGAAACCGGACGCCATATTTTGCTCATCGGCCATGCCGGTCATCCGGAAGTTATCGGCACAATGGGACAAGTGCCCGTTGGCGCGATAAGCCTTATTGAAACCGTGGCGGATGCCGAAACTTTCACCCCGCCCCCGCAAACGCCTCTGGCTTATGTGACCCAGACAACCCTGTCGGTTGACGATACGGCAGAAATTATCGCGGTTTTGCGCGCCCGCTTCACCGATATTGCCGCGCCGCACAAAGAAGATATTTGCTATGCGACGACAAACCGGCAGGCCGCGGTCAAACAAATCGCACCACAAGTCGATTGCATGTTGGTTATCGGGGCCACCAATTCGTCAAACTCGCAACGTCTGGTTGATGTTGCGCGTCGCGCCGGCGCGCGCCATGCCGACCTCATTGAGGGGCCCGAACAAATTACATGGTCGCATGTGCAAACTGCCGAGAAAATCGGGCTGACCGCCGGCGCATCGGCTCCGGAAGAAATGGTCACCGCCGTCATCGCGGCCCTGCAGGGCGAATTTTCACTCGACATTCTGGAGGCCGGTGGCGGGCCGGAAAATGTGCATTTCAAGCTGCCGCGCCAGCTCAGGGGTGAATAATGGCTGTCTATACCGAGATTGACGGCGACACGCTGGCGGCATTTGCGGCGCAATATCCGCTGTCGCAAATTGACGAGCTCAAGGGCATCACGGCGGGCGTGCAAAACTCGAATTTTCTGCTCGCCACGGCGGATGCAAAATATATTCTCACAATTTACGAAAGCTCGGCCAATGGTGTCGCCGCCGATGATTTGCCGTTTTTTCTTGGGCTGATGTTGCATCTGTCGGCGCAGGGCCTGTCATGCCCCGTTCCGCTGGCACGCAAAGATGGCGGGCTCATCAGCACGGTCAAAGACAAGCCGGCCGCGCTGGTTAGCTTCCTGGAAGGCCGCAGTGTCAAAACCCCGCGCCCCGAACATTGCCGCGCGCTGGGTGCGGCGATGGCGCAAATGCATCTGGCCGGAGACGGGTTTGAATTGACGCGGGACAATAATCACGGACTGTCCAATTGGCAGGCATTATTTGAACGCTGCCGGTCGCGCGCCGATGAGGTGAGCCCCGACCTGACCCGCGCAATGGAGCGCGAACTCATCCGCCTCAAGGAAAACTGGCCGGACAATCTGCCGGCGGGCATTATCCATGCCGATTTGTTTCCCGATAATGTGTTTTTCATGCAAGGCGATGTGTCGGGTCTGATTGATTTTTATTTCGCCTGCAATGATTTTTACGCCTATGACCTCGCCATTGCGTTGAATGCCTGGTGCTTTGAGGCCGACGCCACCTTCAATGTTACCAAGGCGCGGGCGCTTTTGTCGGGTTATCAGAGCGTGCGCCCGTTATCTGCCGAAGAAATTGATGCCATGCCGATATTGGGCGCCGGAGCCGCCATGCGGTTTTTGACGACGCGGCTGTTTGACTGGCTCAATCAGGTCGACGGTGCGCAGGTTGAACCGAAAAACCCCAATGATTTTTTGCGCCGCTTGCGCTTTCACCGCAGTGCGACGCGACCGGCAGATTACGGATTAACGCTGTGAGGGCTTATGAAATATGAAATTTTTACAGACGGGGCATGCTCCGGAAACCCCGGCCCCGGCGGATGGGGTGTTTTGATTAACGGGCCCGACGGCACGCGCGATTTGTGCGGGGGTGCGGCCTCGACCACCAACAACCAGATGGAGCTGATGGCCGCCATTGAAGCATTGGGCGCGGTGCCGGACGGTGCCGACATTCGGCTGATCACCGACAGCGTTTACGTCAAGGACGGCATTACAAGCTGGATCAATAATTGGAAGCGGCGCGGCTGGAAAACAGCCGCCGGCAAACCGGTCAAAAACATCGACTTGTGGAAGGCACTGGACGCGGCCTGCGCCCGCCACACAGTCGAATGGGTCTGGGTGAAAGGCCATGCCGGAAATGCGGGCAATGAGCATGCCGATGCGCTGGCGCGCCGCGGCATGGAGCCTTTCTGCGCAAATTAGCCCAGTTGGGACAAAAGGTTTTCGACGCCCGATTCCACGGCCTTGCCCGGATTTTCTTCGACATTGAGTGTTTCGACCACGCCGTCACGCACAATCATCGAATAGCGCAAAGAGCGCGTGCCCATGCCAAAGCCCGAACCGTCCATTTCAAGCCCCAGCTTTTTGGTCAGTTCGGCATTGCCGTCTGCCACCATCATAACCTTGCCATTGGCACCCTGCTGCTGGCCCCAGGCCCCCATGACGAAGGCATCATTGACGGCCAGACACACAATCGTGTCCACGCCTTTGGTGCGCAGGTCTTCGGCCTTGTCGACATAGCCGGGCAAATGTTGGTTCGAGCAGGTCGGCGTGAACGCGCCGGGCAGCGCAAACAGGGCCACGGTTTTGCCGCCGAAAAGATCACCTGTTGAAATCGGCGCCGGGCCTGCATCGGTCATATACATAAGCTGGGCGTCAGGAATGGCGTCGCCGGGTTTGATGGTCATGAGAGGTCTCCTTGATTATTCCCTGTTGTTTATTTGCCCGAAACCCGGTGGTCGCCGATTTGGATTTTTTGAAAAACCGCCCGATCACCGTCTCTGACAACGACCTCCACCATACGGCCAATCATTGTTTGGTCAAGCACCGACCATGCCGGCATTTCGATGAGAAATGATGACTTGTGGCGCGCGCTGACATGCGGCGCACCGAACACATCATTGGGGCCGGGTATCGCCATGATTTGCGGGTTTTCCAGATTTGTGCCGACCACGACAAATTGCAGCACCGCGCCGTCATAGCTGAGTGTGTCAATGCCAAGTTCCGCCGACGGTGCGGCCGGTTTGGCGTTCAGCATGGCCTGGATAATGCCCAGCTCTTCGGGGGTTTTTATGGGGCCGGGCACAACCGGCAGATCAAACGAAAATTCAACCGGCAGGCAGACTTCGCGGCACACGCCAAGTTCCAGTTTGAGGCTGATTTGAGCCCCCGCGCCTGCATTTTCCAGCACGAAGGGCACGACAAATCCGGTCAGCCCCTCATAGCCGAAAAACCCGCCCGCACCATCGTCGAAAAAATACGGTGCCGGAAATACCGGCTCCTGCGTTTGCAGGTTCTGACTGGCGGAAAAATCAAAATTCGGCGCAATACCGCTGGCACCGGGATACCGCCAATATGTGTGCCAGCCGGGTTGCATGACGATTTCAATGCCGGCGAAATGTTGCTTGGCATCGCGCGCCAGCACCAGACGGGCCTCGATGACATTCTTTTTTATCCACGGGGTCGTCATTTCCGCCTGAGCGGGGAAAATCGCAGACAAGGCCGCGCAAAAAGCCGGTAAAAGCACATGTAATAAGGGTCTCATGGGCGCAATATACCGCAAACGGCGCGCCGGTTCGAGTTTCGAGCGCGCAGGCGCGGTCGATTATGCGTAAAACGTGGCTTTATTTCATGGCCCGTGCAGGCCTAACATAGCCTCATGACGCAAACGCCCGTTCAAAGCCTGCAAGGGCAGTTCCTACTCGCCATGCCGAGCATGGGCGATCCACGGTTTTTGCGCAGTGTCGTCTATATGGTGGCCCATGACAGCGAAGGCGCGATGGGTTTTATCATCAATAAACGCGCCGAAGGGCTGTCGCTGGGCGATATTTTGAAAGACATGCCCGAAACCGTCGCCAGTACCGGGCTGGTCAATTTGCCGGTTTATGTCGGCGGGCCGGTGCAAAATGATCACGGATTTGTGTTGCATACGAGCGATTATGAAAAAACCCAAAACACCCTGTCGCAGGAACTGCCCATTGCGCTGACCCAATCCGCCGATGTGCTGGTCGATGCCGCCCATGGGCGCGGGCCCGAAAAAATGCGGCTTTTTCTGGGTTATGCCGGTTGGGGGCCGGGCCAGATTGAGGGCGAATTGCAGGACAATGCGTGGCTGGTTTGCGATGCCAATATTGGCGATATTTTCACTTCGCAAAGCGATGATTTATACGAAAAATGCGTCGCCGCCATGGGCATTGATCTGGCCCTGCTGAGCAATGAAGGGGGCGAGGCCTAGCGGTTTACGCCTGTTTGTTCCGGCATGTCTTGCGATGCGCGGCGCTGGTCGGGCACGAAAATCGCGCCCAGAAACACACATGCGCAGGTCACGGCCAGCAAAACTTCGGAAATATCATTGCTGATGAGACCGGCAAAATCCGGTTGCCAGACGGCGGCCAATCCGCTTATGCCGGCGGCAAGCAGACAAAAATCGCCGATAATGACCACCCGCGTCCAATAATTTCGGTTGGTTGTTTTGCGCAACAGCATATTGACCTGACTGATGGCCGTCATCACCAACATGAAAATCAGCGCCCCGCGCGCATAATCCAGACGATAGGGCAGAACGGCATCTTCAAACCCAAGGCTGGTGACGAGGCCGCGCATCCATAGGCTTGAAATCAGCACCAGCATGCCGCCGCCCATAACCAGCGCGTAATAGGCCCGGCTCGAACGGCGAAAAACGGCCACGCTCAACCCGCCCGCACCCAGAGCCAGCAACACCGCCAGAATGACGGCCTGCATGGTGCGGCGGCGGTCTTCAAAGGCTTGGCGCGCATTGGGGTTCCACAGATACAGCCCGGCGGCATCCACCTTGTTTACCAGAACGAAGGTCTGCACGGCTTTGGCACGAATATAAAAACTTATTCTGTCGGGATGTCCGGGTCGGGCGGTAAATTCACTGTCATCGGACACGAACAGGCGCAAGCCTTCCTGTTCGCGAAACAGGCCCAGCGCAAAGCCCATGAGCGGCGGGCGCAAGCGCTCAAGGTCGAGATGAATGGGCTCATCGCCGGCGTTTTGAATGGCAAAGGCCAGATGCCCTTCCGGTGTCGATTGCACATAAGGGGCAAGCCGCACGACACGCAAATCACCGCCAATGCTTATGGCATCAAGCGCCGAGGCGGGGGCCATACCCGCCCAGAGCAAAAACAGCAGGCAGATTCTAATGGGCAAGGTCATCGCGACACAGGGCAAACAATCTGTGGTCGGCCCAAACGCCGCCGATTTTGAGATAGCGCGGTGCATAGCCTTCTTCTTTGAATTTATTGTTTTTCAACACTCTGACCGACGGTTCATTGTCAATCATACAGGCCGCTTCGAGACGATGCAGCCCCAAAGTGGTAAAAGCAAAATCGCAGATCAACCCGACCGCTTCCGACATCAGCCCCTGATTGGAAAAATGCTCTCCGATCCAGTAACCAAGCGTGCCCATCTGGGCCGCGCCGCGACGAATATAGCTGAGATTGACCGCTCCCATCATCTGGTTCATTTCCAAATTCCAGATAAAGAACGCATAGCCGCGATCTTGGCGCGCCTCCTGATTATAGGCGCGCAGGCGCAACCGGAAACTGCGGCGCGACAACTCGTCCGGCATCCATAAAGGTTCGCGCATTTGCAGAAATTTCTGATTGTCGCGGCGCAATTTCACCCAATGCGGATAATCGCGCATGAGCGGCGGGCGCAAATTGACCCGATTGCCCGCAAGCACTTTGCGCCCCATGCGCAAAGGGCGTTTCAGAAAATTTATGCGACTGCGCGCCATTTATCCCATCCGTCCGTTTTGACGGATAAAAGTCTGAACCGCGTCCAGTGCATTTTCAACCGGCGAAATGCGTTCGGGTTGCGTCATCATTTCGCGCACGCGCGCGGGAATATCGGGGCCGGTGCCGAAGGCGGCTTCCACGGCAACGGGAAATTTGGCCGGATGCGCGGTCGCCAGCGTGACCATCGGCACGCCGTCGGGCAAAACCGCGCGCCGCGCCGCCGCCAGCCCCACGGCCGTGTGCGGGTCAATTTGCATGTCAAAACGCTTCAGAACATCGCGCATGGTCTCCTGCGTCTGGGCTTCGTCAACGCGCGCGGCATCAAACAGGGCCGACATAAGCGCCAATTCATCTTCCGCCATTTCAAACCGGCCGTCGCGCGCCAGCGCCTCCATAAAGCCGCTGACGCGCGGCGCATCGCGGCGCGTCAACTCAAACAAAAGCCGTTCAAAATTGCTCGACACCTGAATGTCCATGCTGGGGCTTGAGGTCGCGACAACCTCTTCGGTTTCGTAAATTCCCGTCTGCATGACGCGGGCGAGAATATCGTTCACATTGGTGGCAATCATCAGCCGGGCGAGGGGCAGGCCCATTTGCGCGGCGACATATCCGGCAAAAATATCGCCGAAATTGCCGGTCGGCACGGAAAATCCGACGGGCGTGTCAGGGCTGCCAAGCTGTGCGGCGGCGGTGAAATAATAGGTGGTCTGCGCCATCACCCGCGCCCAATTGATCGAATTGACCCCGGCCAAATTTACCTCTTGGCGAAATGCGCTGTCATTGAACATGGCTTTCACCAGCGCCTGACAATCGTCAAACGTACCGTTGACGGCCAGCGTATGCACATTGGCATCTGTCGGCGTTGTCATTTGCATGCGTTGGATGTCCGACACGCGCCCTTCGGGGTAGAGAATGAAAACATCAACGGCATCGCGGCCGCGAAACGCTTCAATGGCCGCCCCGCCCGTATCGCCGGAGGTGGCCCCGACAATCGTGGCGCGCTGCCCGCGCCGTTTGAGCGCGTCATCCATCAGCCGCGCGAGCAATTGCATCGCCACATCCTTAAACGCCAGCGTGGGCCCGTGAAACAGTTCCAGCAAATAATGGCCGTCATCCAGCGGCACCAGGGGGGCAACCTCGGCGCGCGAAAACCCCGCATAAGCCTCATCGACAATTTCGGCAAATCTTTCGGGCTCTACATCGGCGCCCAGAAACGGCATCAGAACGGTTTTGGCAACCTGTTGAAAACCGGCCCCGCGAAACCCTTCCAGCGTTTGCCGCGACAGTTTCGGCCAGTGGTCGGGCACATAAAGCCCCCCGTCACCGGCCAGCCCTGCAAGCAAGGTCGGTTCGAATGACAGTGCCGTTGCGCGGCCTCTCGTGCTGATATACTCCACCGGATACCCTAATCGTTGCGCTTGCGCCTGCCCCGCATGTGCCACAGACCGGAAATAAATACAAGCACCGCCGCCAAGGCAAACCACGTAAACGCATATTCAAGGTGCCGGTTTGAAAGGGAAATTCGTGTCTGCCCGCCGCGCGGCCACGGGGGTTCAGCGCCCGCGGGCACATTTGCGGCTTCGACGATAACGGGCGGCAGGGAAATTCCGAAATGACGCCCGATTTGCGGCGCGTCGCGCACATAAACCAGACCGCGTTCCAGATCATTTTCGGCAGCGAAGATATTGCGCGCATCGGGCCAGCGAATGACAACCGGCAAGCTTTGCATAAGGTTTTGTCCGGCTTCTTGGCGCAGGGGTTGGTCTGCGCCAATTTGGTCTTTCAGCCGCGCCGGAACAAAGCCTTCATCCAGCAAAATATGGGTGCCGTCGGCAAACCTCACCGGTGTCAGCACATGATAGCCAACCCGGTCGGCGGGCGCGATGTTTGCCGGTGCGTTTTCAATTTGGGTAAACCAGAATACCGAGTTGCCGCTTCGGGCCGCGTCGATCACCGCCGGATGATAATCATGTGCCGCGCGGCGTAATTGGGTGAGGTCGTCGGCCGAGGCCAGCAACAGCGGCTCAGCCGACACGCGCTGTTCGATGCGCGCCAGCAGGTCTTCTTTCCATGCCAGCCTCTCGACCTGCCAAAAGCCCAGCGACAAGAGACCCGCAAGCATCACCATGGTGACAAGAAGCGGGAGGGTGCGCCGCATGCCCAAAATTCTTGCTTTAATGCGCGCCCGCGCCCGGTGCCGCACCCAGAATATAGATGACGACAAAAAGGAACAGCCAGACGACGTCAACAAAGTGCCAGTACCACGCGGCGGCTTCAAACCCGAAATGGCTTTGCGGGGTGAAGTGGCCGGCCAGCGCGCGCAACAGGCACACCAGCAAGAACACCGTGCCGACAATCACGTGAAAGCCGTGAAATCCGGTTGCCATGAAAAAGGTTGCACCATAAATGTGGCCGGAAAAGCCGAACGCCGCATGCTGATATTCATAAGCCTGAAAAATCGTGAACAAAACACCCAGAGCGACAGTCAGCACGAGGCCCCATTTCAACCCTTCGCGGTCGTCATGTTGCAGCGCATGGTGCGCCCAGGTCACGGTTGTGCCCGATGTCAGCAACACCAGCGTGTTGATGAGCGGCAAATGCCACGGGTCAAATGTCTCGATACCGTCGGGCGGCCAATGCCCGCCTGTCAGTTCGGTGCGCGCGGCCTGAATCGCTTCGCCCGGATAGAGGCTGGCGTCAAAATAGGCCCAGAACCAGGCGACAAAAAACATCACCTCGGAGGCAATGAACAAAATCATGCCATAGCGATGATGCAACTGAACCACCGGCGTATGGTCGCCGCCATGGGCTTCGTCGATCACATCGCGCCACCACGCCAGCATGGTATATAAAACCCCGGCCAGCCCGATAATCATGACCCATGGCGTTTCCGAGTGGAAATACTGCACCGCGCCGATTGCCAGCACCAGCGCACTTACAGAGCCCACCACGGGCCACGGGCTTGGATTTACCAGATGATAATCGTGATGCTTTGCATGCGTGTCAGCCATGAGTTTCTACCCCCTCGGTGAAGCCGGTTCGGCACGCGCCGATTCTGACGCTTTAAAGAATGTATAGGACAAAGTGATGGTTTTGACATCATCCATTTCGGGGTCTGTCAAAATTTCCGGATCGACGAAAAAACTCACCGGCATATCCACGCGCTGGCCCGGTGCCAGCACCTGCTCGGTGAAACAGAAACAGTCGATTTTCGAGAAATAAATGCCGGCCTTTGACGGCGACACATTATAGGTCGCGGTGCCGGTAATGCTCACATCTGTCGGGTTATGCGCTTCGTAAAAGGCAAGCCCCTGCTCGCCGACGGCGATTTGCACCGGCCGGGCCGGTGCTTCAAACGACCAGGGCATATCGCGGTTCAGGCTGGCATCAAAGCGAATGGTAATTTCGCGCCCCGCGGCGGATGCGGGCGCAGCGCTGGCAATTTGCGTGGTGCCGCCATAGCCGGTTACGCGGCAGAATAAATCATAAAGCGGCACGGCGGCGTAAGCCGCGCCGATCATGAGCACGGCCAGCCCCGCCGCACCAATGGCCGTGCGCCGGTTTTTGCCACTCATCATTTCGGTTTGTGCATTATGCCCGGTCATTTTACAGCGCCCGATTTGCCACATTTTCGCCAAGCCGGACAAGCGTGACCAGAAAAAACATGCCGACAAGCCCGGCCAGCGCCAGCGCCATAATCAGCGCGCGACGGCGACGTTGCTTCAGCAATTCGGGCGTCCACCCGTTCGCATCCGTCTGACTGTCTTTTTCGCCTGCCATGAAAGCCTCCTAAAGACCCGAAGCCATCAGCCGGTCAGCCGGCAACAGCGCGAAAATGATGAAGAGATAAAAAATCGAATAGGCAAACACCATCCCGGCAATGCGATTGCGTTTTTCAGGCGAACCGAGCGCGAGAAGCAGGCTGAGACCCACAAAAATCGCACTCGCAACACCCGCACCGACACCATAAAGCAGTCCGGAAAAGCCCAGCAAATAAGGCAGCATGACCGTGCCGGCCAGCGCCAGCGTATAAAGCAGAATTTGGCGCACCGTCGCACCGGCCCCGCTGGTCACCGGCAACATGGGAATATTGGCGGCGCGATAATCGTCGTTTTTGACCAGCGCCAAAGCCCAGAAATGCGGCGGCGTCCAGATGAAAATAATCAGGAAAAACACCAGCGGCTCAAGCGAAAGCGAACCGGTTGCCGCCACCCAGCCAATCACCGGCGGAAAAGCACCGGCAGCCCCGCCAATGACGATATTCTGCGCCGTGCGTCGCTTCAGCAGCATGGTGTAAATCACCGCATAGAAGAAAATTGTAAACGCCAGCAATGCCGCGCTCGCATAATTTATCAGCACCGCCATGCTCAACACCGACAGGCCGGACAGCCACAGGCCGAACAACAGCGCATCTTCCCGGTCGATACGCCCTGCCGGTACGGGCCGCGTTTTGGTGCGCGCCATGACCGCGTCAATATCGGCGTCATACCACATATTCAACGCCGCCGACGCACCCGCTCCAAGCGCGATTAAAATCACCGCGGATACCGCCAAAACCGGATGCAGGCTCACCGGCGCCATAATCAGGCCGACAAGGGCTGTAAAAACCACAAGCGACATGACGCGCGGTTTCATCAGTGAGATAAAATCAGCCGCGGATCCGGCATCTGCGAGAGAGGCCTGATCCGCGTTGATTTCAAGTTCCGCTTTATGGGTTTGAGACATCAAGTCTCCTTCCATGCCTATTTGATTTTCGGCAATTCGCTGAACTGGTGGAAGGGCGGCGGTGAGCTCAACGTCCACTCAAGCGTCGTTGCGCCTTCGCCCCACGGATTGTTTTCAACCTGCTGGCGGCGTGCAAAGGCATGCAACACGCCAAACAGGAACACCAGAACACCGACAGCGGCAATATAACTGCCGATTGACGACCAGTAATTCCAGCCCGCATAGGCATCCGGATAGTCAACATAGCGACGCGGCATGCCGGCCATGCCGAGGAAATGCTGCGGGAAGAAGATGAGGTTCACGCCGATAAAGGTGATCCAGAAATGCAGCTTGCCGATAAATTCGGAATAGGCATAGCCGAACATTTTGCCGAACCAGTAATACCAGCCCGCGAAAATGGCGAACACGGCACCCAGCGACAGCACATAATGGAAATGCGCCACGACGAAATATGTGTCGTGATAGGCGCGGTCAACGCCGGCATTTGCCAGCATCACGCCCGTCACACCGCCCAGCGTGAACAGGAAGATAAAGCCCAGCGCCCAGAGCATCGGGGTTTTGAACTCGACCGACCCGCCCCACATGGTCGCAATCCACGAGAAAATTTTGACCCCCGTCGGCACGGCAATCACCATTGTCGCGGCCACGAAATAGGCTTGCGTATCGACGCTCATGCCGACCGTATACATGTGGTGGGCCCAGACAACAAAGCCGACGCCGCCAATGGCGACCATGGCATAGGCCATGCCCAGATAACCGAAAACCGGCTTTTTGGAAAATGTCGAAACGACATGGCTGACAATGCCGAAGCCCGGCAGGATAAGAATGTAAACTTCCGGATGCCCGAAGAACCAGAACAGGTGCTGGAACATAATCGGGTCGCCGCCGCCTGCGGGGTCGAAAAATGTTGTGCCGAAATTACGGTCGGTCAACAGCATGGTGATGGCACCTGCCAGAACCGGCAATGACAGCAGCAGCAAGAACACGGTTACCAGAATCGACCACACAAAAAGCGGCATTTTGTGTAAGGTCATGCCCGGTGCGCGCATGTTGAAAATGGTGGTGATGAAGTTAATCGCACCCAGAATGGATGAGATACCCGCCACATGCAGCGCCAAAATGGCATAGTCCATGGCCGGCCCCGGCTGGCCTGAAGTCGACAGCGGCGGATAAATGGTCCAGCCACCGCCCACACCGTTTTGACCGGGCGGGCCTTCGGCAAAAATTGACATGACCAGCAAAATGAATGCCGCCGGCAACAGCCAGAAGGAAATATTGTTCATCCTCGGAAACGCCATATCCGGCGCCCCTATCATGAGCGGCACAAACCAGTTGCCAAAGCCGCCAATCATGGCCGGCATCACCATGAAGAAGATCATGATAAGCCCGTGTCCGGTCACCAGCACATTGTAAAGATGATAATCGCCGTTCAACACGCCGTCGCCGGGTGCCTGCAATTCCATCCGCATGATGACCGACATGGCCCCGCCGACAACGCCGGCAAAAATGGCGAATATCAGATACATGGTCCCGATATCTTTGTGGTTCGTCGAATAGACATAACGCTTCCACCCGGTCGGGTGTTCTTCATGTCCGTGTTCTTGTGCCTGATCGGTTGCCA
Source organism: Parvibaculales bacterium (assembly GCA_049611805.1). Lineage (GTDB taxonomy): Bacteria > Pseudomonadota > Alphaproteobacteria > RS24 > RS24 > UBA7378. Next base: position 20,948 of record JBMZAX010000014.1, read on the forward strand.
TTATCGGTGCTCCTGTCTCAGTTTACTTGTTCAGATTGCCGGCATCGGCCAGAATATCTTTGCTTGTTTCCAATTGGGCGTATTCGGCTTGCGCTTCGACCACCCAGCTTGCAAAGGCCTCCGGCTCCACCACTTCAACGCGAATCGGCATGAAGGCGTGACGAATGCCGCAAAGCTCCGAGCATTGGCCGTAATAAGTGCCCGTTTGCTCGGCGCGGAACCATGTTTCGTTCAAACGTCCGGGCACCGCATCCATTTTCACGCCGAAAGCGGGCATGGCCCAGCTGTGCAGCACATCGGCGCCGGTCACGATGACACGGACGGTTGTGTTCACCGGCACCACCATGGCGGTATCGGTTGCCAACAGGCGGGGCTGGTCGCCGCGCTCATCATCATTGAGCATCAGGGAATCGAAGGCGAAGCCGCCATGGTCGGGATATTCATAACCCCAATACCACTGATAGCCGGTGGCTTTGATGGTCATATCCGCTTCCGGCAGCACGCGCTGATAATACAGAAGGCGGAATGACGGAATGGCGATGATGACCAGAATGAGAATCGGTACAACCGTCCAGACAACTTCGACCAATGTATTATGCGTTGTTTTCGACGGCTCCGGATTTGATTTGGCATTGAACCGCAACATCACATAGACCATAAGCCCCAGCACCACCAAGGTGATGGCGGTCATGAGAATCAGGAGAAAATCATTGAAATTCGTGATTTGCGTCATGTTGTCGGTCGCCGCATCCTGAAATCCCAATTGCCAGGGCTTGGGCTGGGCGGCCAGCGCGTTTCCGGAAAAAAGCCCAAGACCGATAAGCCCAAGACCACTGAGCTTGAGGCCGCATTGGGCGATGCTGTGCCGAAAAGAATTCATTCGTTTTCTCCCGCGAATTGGTGCCATAGAAACATTTTGGCTCTATTGGATGAACTATATACCTAAAAAACCCGCCTGATAACACCGTCAGCTTGATGTCTGCGACCTTATGCCCATAAGCGCGTTTTGCGCGCGTTTTGCCGCTGCCCGCCCGTGCCCTTGCCCTTATCCTTGCTCTTGCCTTGGGAGGGTTTAATCTACATATTGAAGACAGCATGAGAACCTCAGGAGCGCACGGATATGGCCGACATTAATCCGAAGAATTTGGATCCGAAGAATTTGTTTTTCACCCAAACCGACCTTGATTTGCAACAGGCGGTAAAATTTACCGAAAATGCGTTGCACGGTGCCGATGATGGTGAATTATATCTCGAATATACGCTCTCGGAGGCGTTTTCTTTTGACGATAATCGGCTGAAAGCTGCAAGTTTCGACACCGCACAAGGTTTCGGGCTTCGCGCGGTCAATGATGAAGCCGTCGGTTATGCCCACGCCACAGACCTGTCTCCGGCTGCGCTGAAGCGCGCCGCCGACAGCCTCACGCCGGTTCTGTCCGGTCATGCGGGCACATGGGCGCAAGCCCCGAATGTGGCGGGCAGCCCGCTTTATGTCGCCGAAAACCCGCTCGACAGTGCCGGTTTCACCGACAAGGTGGCTCTGCTCAACGAAATAAATGCCTATACGCGCGCGCGCGACAATCGCGTGCGGCAAGTTTCGGTGGCATTGAGCGGCGAATGGCAGGCGGTCGGCATTATCCGGCCCGACAGCGCGCCGGTTTTCGATATTCGCCCGCTGGTGCGCCTCGATGTTTCGGTGGTCGTCGGCGAAGGCGACCGGCAGGAAACCGGCCATAGCGGGCGCGGCGGGCGCGCCGGATATGCGCAATGGCTGGCCCCGGAAAACTGGCACGAACAGGTCGACAATGCCTTGCGCCAAGCACTCACCAATCTGGAATCCATTCCGGCACCGGCGGGCGAAATGGATGTCGTGCTCGGCCCCGGCTGGCCCGGCATTTTACTGCACGAAGCGGTCGGCCACGGCCTTGAGGGTGATTTCAACCGCAAGGGCACATCGGCCTTTTCCGGGCGCATTGGCGAACAGGTCGCCTCGAAAGGCGTGACCGTTATTGACGACGGCACGCTGAGCGACCGGCGCGGCTCGCTGACGGTTGATGATGAGGGCACCCCCACCGACCGTACCGTGCTTATCGAAGACGGCGTGCTGACCGGCTATATGCAAGACCGCATGAACGCGCGCCTTATGGGCATGAAGCCGACCGGCAATGGCCGGCGCGAAAGTTTTGCCTGCCAGCCCATGCCGCGCATGACCAACACCTTCATGCTGGGCGGCGAGAGCGACCCGCAGGAAATTCTGGGCAGTGTCAAAAACGGCATATACGCCACGGCCTTTGGCGGCGGGCAGGTGGACATCACCTCCGGCAAATTCGTCTTTTCATGCACCGAGGCTTACGAGATTAAAGACGGCAAATTGGGCGCGCCTGTAAAAGGTGCCACGCTGATCGGCACCGGATCGGAATCGATGCAGCGCATTTCCATGATCGGCAATGATATGACGCTCGACGAGGGCATTGGCACATGCGGCAAGGCCGGTCAGGGCGTGCCGGTGGGGGTCGGCCAGCCGACTTTGCGCATTGACGGGCTGACCGTCGGCGGCACGGGCTAGGCGGGCAGCAGGTTCTAAAATGCCAGCGCGTCAAAAATCGGCGCGACTTGGCCTTCCCATTCACCGTTAAATTTCGCCAGCAAATTGTCGGCGGGCGTTTGCCCGCGCGCAACGCAGTCTTGAAGCGTGTGCAGAAACTGCGTTTCATCGCCGCCGGTGCCGTCCAGAAAGCCACGCGCCTGCAAACCCTGTTCGGCCAGCGCCAGAACATCTGCCGCCAGATCGCCCAATGTGCCCCCGCGAAACGGCGTGGCAAGGCCCGAAACCGGCGCCAGGCGGCGCAGCGTGTCGCGCTCGGCTTGCGTCCAGTCGGCAATCATATCGGCGACGCGTTTTTGCGTTGCGCCGTCATAAAGCAGCCCGACCCAGAAAGCCGGCAGCGCGCACAGCGATTGCCACGAACCCGCATCGGCCCCGCGCATTTCGATAAATCGCTTCACGCGGGCTTCGGGAAACAGCGTTGTCAGATGGTCTTCCCAATCGGCCTCGGTCGGCTTTTCGCCGGGCAGGGCCGGCAGGCGGCCTTCGAGGAAATCACGAAAACTCATGCCCAGCGCATTGATGAAACCGCCCTCGCGCTGCACAAAATACATCGGCGCATCGAGCGCGTAATCGACATAATGCTCAAAGCCGAAGCCCGGCTCAAACACCATGGGCAACATGCCGGTGCGGTCGGGGTCTGTGTCCAGCCAAACGAGCGAACGTTCCGACAAATTCCCCGTAGGCTTGCCGTTTTTGAACGGCGAATTGGCGAATAAGGCCGTCGCCAGCGGTTGCAGCGCCAGCGCGATTTTGAGTTTTTCAACCATATCGGCAGGCGACCCGAAATCGAGATTAACCTGCACGGTCGCCGTCAGATACATCATTTCCAGCCCGCGCGTGCCGCGCGTCGGCATATAATCGGTCATCAGGCGATAGCGCCCTTTTGGCATTTGCGGGGCGTCTTCAAGACCCCAGCTCGGCGCATAGCCAATGCCCAGATAAGACTGGCCCAATTCGGCGGCCACCGTGCGCACTTCGCCCAAATGCTTGTTCACCTCGGCGCAGGTCTGATGGATGTTCGTCAATGGCGCGCCGGAAAGCTCCAGCTGGCCGCCCGGCTCCAGCGTTACCGAGCCGCCACCGGCCTCGGCGGCGCGCGACAGACCGATCAGCACATCGCCTTCATATTTGCCCTGCCAGCCAAAACGCATCAGGCCTTCAAGCATGGCCTGAATGCCGTCCGGCCCGGCATAGGGCAAGGGCGTGCGGTCGGCCGTGCGAAAGCCGAATTTTTCGTGTTCTGTGCCAATGCGCCAATCTTCGACCGGCTTGCAGCCGGCCTCCATCCAGTCTTTCAGCGCGTTCGCATTTTCCAGATATACAAGCTCATTGTCCGCGGTGGCCATTTAATCTCCCGGGCACGCGCCGACACAGCGACGGTGTTGGTTAATTTCTAGACAAGTTCGAAGGTTTCGACAAGAAGCGAGGGCGTGGCTCAAGGTATGGCGCGGCGCGGCTAGCGCGCATCCGTCGACCCGCCCTGCCAGTCACCCGCCAGCCATTGCACCAGCGCAAGCGCGGCAACGACCGCCGTGTCGGTGCGCAAAATGCGCGGGCCAAGGCTTATCCGAACCGTTTGGTTGAGCGCCAGAAGCTCCTGCTTTTCCTCCGGCGTAAAGCCGCCTTCGGGCCCGATCAAAACCGCCAGCGGCGGGCGCAGCTGTGCGGCCAATTCGGAAACACCCATCCCGGCTTCGGCCGTTTCGTCGCAAAACAAAAGCCGGCGCGCGCCATCCCAGTCTTGCAGCGCATCGTCCAGCCGCGCCGGATCCGTGATTTCGGGAAGCTGCAAAATGCCGCATTGTTCGGCGGCTTCCTGTGCATTCGCCCGCAGGCGGTCGAGATTGACCGTGCCGCCTTGCGTGCGCCGCGTGATGACCGGAACAAGGCGCGTGACCCCCATTTCGGTGGCTTTTTGCGCCAGATAATCGAGCCGCGCGCGCTTGACGGGCGCCACCAGCAGCCAGATATCGGCTTGGTCGGCCTTGGGTGTTTGCGGGCGCGTCCGGCGCGCCGTCACCAGCGTCACCGCGCGTTTGTCAATGGCGGTGATATGCGCCTGCCATTCACCGTCGCGGCCATTGAAAACCAGCACCGCGTCATCAGCATTGGCGCGCAAAACATTGCGCAGATAATGTGCCGGATTGCCGGTGAGGGTGAGCGTCTTGTCTGCCGCAAGCGGCTGGTCTACAAACAGGCGCTGAACGGATTTGGTTTCGCGTGTCATGCGTTTATCCCGTACCACATTATTATAGGGACGCGCGATATAATCGGCCAATCGGATAAACGGAAATTTGAGATGACCCATTCACCACCGGAAACGGAGCGCCCCGCAGATGCCGCCGCCGATAATTGGGTGGCGCGTTTTGTGCCGGCCCGTTTGCAACCTTATGCAGAGCTGGCGCGGCTCGACCGGCCAATAGGCGGCTGGTTGCTGTTCTGGCCGTGCCTGTGGGGGGTGGCACTGGCCGCCGCACCGCAAAATATCTATCCGCCGCCCGGTCTCATCGGCCTGTTTCTGCTGGGCGCTTTTGTGATGCGCGGTGCCGGATGCACATTCAACGACATTGCTGACCGCCATATTGACGCAAAAGTTGCGCGCACCGCCGGACGCCCCTTGCCGTCGGGCCGCGTTTCGGTGCCGGGGGCTTGGGTTTTCTTGGTGGCACAAGCCCTTATCGGGCTGGTCGTGCTGCTGCAATTTAATGTCACGACGATTTTCATCGGCCTTTTGTCGCTGGTGCCGGTGGCGATTTATCCGTTCATGAAACGCATCACCTATTGGCCGCAATTGTTTTTGGGGCTTGCTTTCAACTGGGGGGCGCTGGTCGGTTATACAAGCCTTGCCGGACAACTAGACCTGCCCGCGCTCGCCCTATACGCCGCGGGCATTTTCTGGACATTGGGCTATGACACAATCTATGCCCATCAAGACCGCGAAGACGACGCGCTGGTCGGTGTCAAAAGCAGTGCGCTGAAACTGGGCACCAGCACAGCCCCCGCAGTTTTGTTTTTCTACGCCATATCGCTCGCCTGTCTTGGCTTGGCCGGGTTTTGGGGCGGTGTCGGCCCGCTGTTTTGGGCGGGGCTGGCGATTGCGGGCTGGCAATCGGCCATGCAGGTCTATCGGTTGGATATTGACGACCCGGCGCGTTGCTTGCAGATTTTCAAGAGCAATCGGGATGCGGGCTTTGTCATTGCAGGTGCTTTTATTCTGGGCATTTTCTAGGCGCACAGCGGCTTTGGGAAAGCCCGGCCGCATCGCAAAACCCGTTAAGGGGTGAAAACCGGCACGAATTGGCCTATGTTAGGGGTAACAAAGGAGAAACCATGGCCCAATCATCGGTATTGCGGGTACATGCGGATGATTTGATAGACCGCGAAACCCTCATTGCGCTGCGTCAACGTTCGTCGCTGATGGGGGTGTCGCTGGTTTTTCACGCCTGGGCCATTATCGCCAGTGCCATGGCGCTGTTCTATTTCTTTCCAAATCCGCTGACATTTGTTCTGGCCGTTATGATTATCGGTGCCCGCCAGCTTGGGCTGGCCATTTTGATGCATGATGCGGCGCATAACGCGCTGAGCCCGCATCGCAAATTTAACGAGATACTCAGCGATTTTTTCTGCGCCTATCCATTGCTGGCGCGCACGGACGCCTATCGCCGCTATCATTTGCAACACCACATGCGCACCCAACAAAAAGACGACCCCGACCTTGTCTTGTCGGCACCGTTTCCGATCACGCGCAAAAGCTTCATTCGGAAAATGATCCGCGACCTGACCGGACAGACCGCCTATCAACAACGCAAAGCCCAATTTGTGAGCGCATGGGGCGATAAAGACCTGTCGCACCAAGAACGCGCCGTGCATTTCTGGCAAAGGCTGGGCCCGGCCATGGTCGCCAATCTGGTGATTTTCGCGGTCTGCACGGTGCTGTTTCATTGGAGCTTTTATCTGCTGTTGTGGCTCTTGCCCTTTTTCACCTATCACATGGCAATCACGCGCATTCGCAATATTGCCGAACATGCGCTCGTGCCCGACAATGACGACCCGTTCCGCAATGCGCGCACGACCAAGGCCGGCTGGCTGGCGCGCATTTTCCTCGCCCCCTATTGGGTCAATTATCATGTCGAGCATCACCTGTTGATGTATGTTCCGTGCTGGCAATTGCCGGCGACGCAAAAAGCGCTGAACGCGAACGGTTTCGGCGAGCGCATGGAAACGGCACCGGGATATCTCAGCGTTTTGCGCAAAGCCTGTGCGCGGCGCGACGACGAAGATGAGCCCGGCAATCTGGTGCATAATGCGCGCCGGCGCGTTGCCGGAAATTTCACCGAGGGTTTCACCTCCAACGCATCGTGAACCCTCGCCCGCACGCGTTCGTAAGGAGTGTCCATGTCCGACCGCAATCTTGATCTGGCACAAAAAATTATTGATTTGGCACTGTCTTTGGGTGCCGACAGCGCCGATGCGGTGGTGGGCGAAAGCGCCTCACTCAATGTCTCGTGCCGTCTGGGGCAACTTGAAGATACCGAACGCTCGGAAAGTCGCGAACTGGGCCTGCGCGCCATTATCGGCCAGCAACAGGCTTTCGTGTCGGGCACGGCCGTTGACGCCGAAGCCCTGCAACGCCTCGCCGAGCGCGCCGTTGAAATGGCCAAGGCAACACCGGCCGACCGCTATTGCGGCCTTGCGCCCGCCGAGCGTCTGGCAGGCAAATTGCCGAGCCTCGACCTCGCCGACGACCATGAGCCGAGCGCCGCCGAATTGCAAACCATGGCGCAGGAAGCCGAAGACACGGCGCGCGCCATGGCGGGCATCACAAATTCGGAAGGGGCCGGAGCCGCATGGGGGCGCGGCACCACGGCGCTTGTGACCAGCCACGGCTTCGCCGGCAGTTATTCCAGCACCAGCTTTTCGCTGAGTTGCAGTGTGGTCGCCGGTACGGGCGAGAATATGGAGCGCGACTATGCCAGCCACAGCGCGCGGCATTTCGAAGACCTTGATACGCCCGAAACCATCGGCACGCGCACGGGCGAACGCACGCTGGCGCGCCTCAATCCGCGCAAGCTTGAAAGCATGAAAATGCCGGTGGTTTATGACACGCGCGTTTCGGCATCCTTGCTGGGGCATTTATCCGCCGCCATTTCGGGAAGCGCAATTGCGCGCGGCACATCTTTTTTGCGCGATGCCATGGGCACGCAGATTATGAGCGCGGGGCTCAATGTCATTGATGAGCCGCACCGCCCGCGCGGGCTGCGCTCGGCCGCGTTTGACGGCGAGGGGCTGTCGCCGGAAACGCTCAATCTTGTGCAGGACGGCGTGCTGCAAAGCTGGCTGCTCGACAGCACCACGGCGCGCCAATTGGAGCTTGAAAGCAATGCCCGCGCCGCGCGCGGCGTTGGCGGGCCGCCTTCGCCTTCGGCCACCAATTTATATCTGGCTGCGGGCACGCAAGACGTTGCCGAGATTTTACGCGATGTCGGCGAGGGTTTCTTCGTGACCGAACTTATCGGCATGGGCGTTAACGGTGCCACCGGTGATTATAGCCGTGGCGCATCGGGTTTCCGGATCGAAAATGGCGAACTGGCCTATCCCGTCAGCGAAGTTACCATTGCCGGAAATCTGAAAGACATGTTCGCGAACATGACACCGGCCGACGATTTGGCTTTCCGGCGCGGCGTGAACGCGCCTACCCTTCTGGTCGAGGGCATGACGCTGGCCGGGCTTTAAAAATGGAACCGCTTCAGCACATCATCGACACCTACCGGCAGCGCAAGTCGCGCTCCTATGCGCTTATCGAGCGCATGTTGCGCACTTATTTGCGCCCCTATCTCTGGTTGCTGGGCCTCGGCGTGTTGGCAAATGTGGTGGTGGCGGGCACGACCAGCGCCCTGCCCTGGTTCATTCAACAGGCCATTGACAAGGTGTTTGGCGACCAGGACACGACCATGTTGCTGCTTATTCCCGTCGGCGTGGTCGCCATTTCCCTCGCCAGAGGTGCGGCGACCTATGGCTCCAATGTGATTATGGGGTTTGTCGGCCAGCGCACCACCTCGAACCTGCAACGCGATTTGTTCGCCCATTTGGTGCGCGGGGATCTGGCGCGCATCACCAAGCAACATTCGGGCGAATATATTTCCATTTTCATGAATGACGCCACGCGACTGCGCGACACGGTGAACACCACCATCATCAATATTGTGCGGCATTTGCTGACCGTCGTGGCGCTGACGATTTTCATGTATGTGATGAATGTGCAAATGGCGCTCATCTACACGATGATTGTTATTCCCCTCGGCATTGTGTTCATGCGGCGGCTGGGCCGTGTCACGCGCAAGGCCTCGCGGCAGGGGCTGGAGGAAATTGGCGGGCTTTCCACATTGATTTCAGAAACGCTTGGGGGCTTGCGTATCGTTAAGGCTTACGGGCAGGAAGCCGACCAGATCACCCGCGCCGGCTCCACCATCGACACGCTTTTGAGCTACACCATGCGCTCGGTGCGCGCGCGCGCCGCGGCCAGCCCGGCGATCGAAATGCTGGCCGGCATTGCCATTGGGGTGATTATTTTCTATGGCGGCTATCAGTCCACGCAAGGCAATCTGACGGCGGGTGAGTTTATGGGCTTTATTTCGGCCCTGCTCATGGCCTATCAGCCTTTGCGCGCCGTCGCCAATTTGCAGACCGTTTTGCAGGAAGGCGTATCAGCCGGCGAGCGCATTTTCACCGTTCTTGACGCATCGGACGAGATTGTCGACATCCCCGACGCGCCGCGCCTCGACATCCAAGACGGGGCGATCAGTTTCGAAAATGTCGCCTTCGGATATGCCGGACGCGACACTCCGGCACTCGACGGCATCTCGCTGGAAGTGCCTGCCGGACAGACCGTCGCGCTGGTCGGTGCGTCGGGGTCGGGCAAATCGACCCTGTTGAATTTGACCTTGCGTTTCTTCGACATTGATACGGGCCGCATCACAATTGACGGGCAGAATATTCGCGATGTGTCGCTCGACAGCTTGCGCGCGGCGACCGCGCTGGTGACGCAGGAGCCATTTTTGTTCGACGACACGATTGCCAAAAACATCGCCTTCGGCAAGGTCGATGCCAGCCAGACCGACATTGAACAAGCCGCAAAAAACGCGGCGGCGCATGAGTTTATCTGCGCGCTGCCGCAGGGCTATGAAACCCATGTCGGTGAAGGCGGCATAAGGCTTTCGGGCGGCCAAAAACAGCGCCTTGCCATCGCCCGCGCCATTTTGAAAGACGCGCCCATTTTGCTGCTTGATGAGGCGACCTCCGCGCTCGATACGGTTTCCGAAGCTCAGGTGCAAAAGGCGCTGGAAAAACTTCTTGAAGGCCGTACCGCCCTCATCATCGCGCACCGCTTGTCAACGGTCATGCATGCCGACCGGATTTACGTTCTGGAACAGGGGCGTTTGCGCGAAACCGGCACGCATAATGACCTGCTGGCCGCCGACGGGCTTTATGCCGAATTGTACCGCACGCAATTTCAGGAAAGCCAAAGCTGATGCTGGCGGTGCGGGCCTATCAGCTCGGCGTGATGCTCGGCGGCAGGCTTTTGCCGCTTTTGCTTGAACGCCGCGCCGGGGCCGGACGCGAAGACCCGGCCCGCATGGGCGAGCGCAAAGCCTGCAATATGGCGCCGCGACCGGCGGGAAATCTCGTCTGGGTGCATGCGGCATCCGTTGGCGAAACGCGCTCGGCATTGCCCTTACTGGCTGATTTTTTGGCCGCCCGACCGGACATAAATATTCTCATGACAACGGGAACGCGCACATCGGCCACGCTGGTCGGCGGGTTAACGCATGCAAGTTTTCCCGATATTGACCGGCTGACGCATCAATATTTGCCGCTCGACCGAGCGCGCTGGGTGAAACGCTTTTTCGACCATTGGTCGCCGCAATTGGCGATATTCGTCGAAAGCGAATTATGGCCGAACCTGTTGTTTGAAATGCGCCGTCGCAAAATTCCGGCAGCCCTCATCAATGGGCGGCTTTCGGAAAAATCATTCAAATTTTGGCGGCGGGCAAAAAATTCGGCGCGCGCGCTGTTCGGCTGCTTTGACCGGCTGCTCGCGCAGGACGACATTACCGCGCAACGCTGGCAGGAATTGGGGCTGAAAGACATTGTATCGGCGGGAAACTTAAAACTCGACGCACCGCCACTGGAAGCCGATGCCGCTGCCCTCGCCCAGATGCAGGACGCCCTGCAAGGCCGCCCCGTCTGGGTTGCCGCCAGCACGCATCCGGGCGAAGAGGCCATGATTGGCGCGTGCCACGAAGCTTTGCGCGCCATGCATCCCGACCTTTTGTGCATTGTCGTGCCGCGCCACCCCGAACGCGGTGCGGAAATTGCCGCGCTTTTAGCGCATGAAGGAGAAACGCCACCGCGCCGCAGTGCAGGCACACTGCCTTGCAAGCGCGATGCGTTTTACATTGGCGACACATTGGGCGAGATGGGCCTCTATTTCCGTCTGGGGGGACTTGTATTCATGGGCGGGTCATTGGTGCGCCATGGCGGCCAAAACCCGCTGGAGGCGGCGCGTCTTGATAATGCGATCCTATCGGGCCCCCATACCGGCAATTTCAGCGCGGTTTATGACATGCTCGACGCTGAGGCGGGGCTCATGCGTGTTGGCGATGCGCGGGAGCTGGTCGATGCGCTCGACAGCCTGCTGCGCACGCCCGCGAAATCTCAAACATTGGCCGAAAACGCGCGCGCCTGCGATGCGCGCCGGGGCGGGGCGCGCGCCCGCACGCTGGCCGTGCTGAACGAATTACTGGCAGGGTCGCATGCGTAGCCCGGCCTTCTGGTATGCCCCGATTGGCGCAACCGCAATCGGGCTGATGCCGCTGGCACTGCTCTATGGCGCGGCGGAAGCATTGCGGCGGCGACTGACCACGCCTGAAAAACCTGAAATTCCGGTGATTTGCGTCGGCAATCTGACCGTTGGCGGGGCCGGCAAAACCCCGACGGTTCGCGCGCTGGCCGAGTTGCTTCGCGGCGCAGGCCATCAGCCAATTGTGCTGTCGCGCGGGTTTGGCGGGCAAAATACCGGCCCGCTTCGCGTCGACCCGACCCGCCACAGCGCCCTTGAGACGGGCGATGAACCGCTCATGCTGGCCGATGACTTGACCGTCTATATTGCCCGCGACCGACGCCAAGCCTTGCGCGCCGGCGTGTCCGAGGGCGCGCAAATCGCCATTAAAGATGACGGGTTTCAAAACCCGACGCTTGCGCATAATTATAATCTCATCGTCGTGGATGCCGCCACGGGCTTCGGAAACGCCCTGCTGCTGCCGGCCGGGCCCTTGCGCCAGCCGCTTGCCGCAAGCGCACCGCGCATTGATGCGGTCCTGCTTGTCGGCACAGTTTCCGGGCAAAACCGAGCCGATATTGCCGCACAACTGGGCCTTGAAACCACGCGTGTTTTCACCGGCGAACTCGTGCCCGTTGCGCCCGACCCGAAGCGCGTGCTGGCCTATTGCGGCATTGGCCGACCGGAAAAGTTTTTCGACACGCTGCGGGCCTGCAATTTTGAACTGGCGGGCGAAATTTCTTTTGCCGACCATCACATGTTCAGCGAAAGCGATGCCGCGCGGCTGTTGAGCGAAGCCCAAGCACTAGGTGCCGGTTTGATAACGACCGAAAAAGACCTTGTGCGCCTGCGAAAGCCGGAAGCGGACTCGCAATTGGCCGCGCTTGCTAAGGCCTCGGAGTGCCTGCGCGTGAAACTGGAACTGGCCGAGGCAGACACGCTGCGCGCCGATATTTTGTCAAAACTCGACCGGCCACCCCATTAGCGCGGCGGCACAAGCAGTGCCGGATCAATGCGCCGGTCGGCCCAATACATGCGCCAGTCAAGATGCGGGCCGGTTGAACGGCCGGTCGAGCCGACCGTGCCGATAACATCACCCTGAGTCACCTCATCACCAACCTTAACCGCCAGCGTTTCAAGATGCATGAACACGGAGGTGACGCCCAGACCATGGTCGAGGAAAATCAAACCGCCTTCAAAATACATATCCGGTGACGCCAAAGTGACGCGGCCCGTGGCGGGCGCTTGGACAGGCGTGCCCGCAGGCGCGGCGATATCAATGCCGTAATGCGGGCGGCGCGGCGCGCCATTGTAAAAACGCCGCGACCCGTAAACACCGGTTATGCGTCCGGCCACCGGCCAGATAAACGCCTCGGCAAAACCGCCTCGCAGGGTGAGTTCGCTGCGCGCTTTGCGTTTGTCGGCGGCTTCGCGTTTTATTTTTTCCAGCGCCTCGGCAGGCGGCGTCACGAAAGCCGGTGGCAGCCCGTCAATGCGCTGTTCGACATAAACGCGCGCTTTCAATTGAAAATCAACCGCGCGGGCGGTCTCCCCACGGGTGAAAAGCACGCTTTGTTCGAGCGGCGCATCGCGCCCGAAGCCCAGCGCCACCTTCCCTTCATATTGCGGCAGGGTGCGCCCGTCATAAAGCGCGCGCGCGCCCGGTTGCAGGGTCAGTATCACCAGCCCGCCTTGCGTGAGTTCGCCACGCGAGGATTTTACGAAATTTTCGGGAAACAGCCCTCTTTCGCCGGGCATTTGTGAAGCGGCATTTTGCGAAAAAGCGCCCGGCAAAGCAAAGAGGGACAGCAGGCAGATTAAGAGCGCGCGCTTTCCCATCAGGCGCCTTCGCCATCCTCGGCCTGCAAAGACGCCACCGCATTCACATATGCTTCCTGGCGCGCCACGCTCCAATAGCGCAAATCTTCCAAGGCAATCGCCTGTCCGGTTACCGCGCACAGCACATGGGTTCCCGGTTTCAAAATTTCGAAATCACCGTCCAGATATCGCAATTCGGCTTCACTGCCACCCATGTCGCATCTCCTGTTTAATGTCGAAAACTTACAGCAATTCGCCTTGCGCGTCATCGTCGGGCGGCGCTTTCCGGCGCCGCGGTTTTGGTTTCGCGGGCTTGGTTTTCGCAGGCTTGGTTTTCGCGCTTTCGGCCCCCTCGGTAATCCGCGCGGCAAGATTTTCTCCGGCGGCAAGTAAAATACGCACATCGCTGCCGGTCGGCGCATCGGCGGGGCGGCGCACCGCTTTGCCGCTCGTATTGGTAACGAGTGCAAAGCCGCGCTGCAAAACAGATTCATGGCTGAGCAGATTTAGCTGACGGCTCAGGCCCGACACGGATTGGTGTGCGGCGCGCATTGTATCGGCCATGCGCGCGAGACGCCGACGCTCAAGATCGCTCAAGCTTTGGCGCAAAAACGCCGTGCGCTGAACCAGAATGGCCGGCGTCAAACGCGCGGCAATGCGCGCCGCGCGCGTGCGTTGCACCCCGACATTGATCGACAGGCCCGCGCCCAGCCTTTTGCCCGCCGTGTCCAGAAGCTGGCGCGGCAGGGCCAGCAAATCTTCCAGCCGCGGCAGCCCGCGCGCCAGCCCGGTGACATGCGCGCCCAATTGCTCGAAGCGGCGGGTTTGAGCGCGCAATTGCCGCCCTTGCAAATCGACAAGGCCGGCCTGCAAATCGCCGCGCACCGGAACCGCCATCTCGGCGGCGGCTGTCGGCGTGGGCGCGCGACGGTCGGCGGCATAGTCGATCAGCGTGGTGTCGGTTTCATGCCCGACCGCCGAGATGAGCGGAATTTCGGATTGGGCTGCCGTGCGCGCGACGATTTCTTCATTGAACGGCCATAAATCCTCAAGGCTGCCGCCGCCGCGCGCAACAATCAGAACATCCGGCCGCGCAATATTCCCGTCGGCCGGCAAAGCATTGAAACCGGCAATGGCGCGCGCCACTTCCTCGGCGCAGGTTTCCCCCTGAACGCGCACCGGCCAGACCAGCACATGACAGGGGAACCGGTCTGAGACGCGGTGCAAAATATCGCGTATCACCGCGCCGCTGGGGCTGGTTATCACGCCGATGCAGGCGGGCAGAAAGGGCAGTTCCTGCTTGTTTGCCGCATCGAAAACCCCTTCGGCGGCAAGCTGTTTGCGCCGCGCTTCCAACAGCGCCATCAGCGCGCCTTCGCCGGCGGGCTCCAGCGTGTCGACCACAAGCTGATAGCGTGACTGACCGGCAAAAGTTGTCAACCGACCGGTCAAAATGACTTCGAGCCCCTGTTCGGGCTGGACGCTCATTTTTTGCGCAACGGCCTTCCACGCCACCGAAGACAGAACGGCCTTGTCGTCTTTCACATCAAAATAAACATGCCCTGAGGCTGGCCGCGACACCCGACCCAATTCGCCGCGCACGCGCACCCGCCCGAAACTGTCTTCAATTTGCCGCTTAATGGCTCCCGACAGCTCGCTGACCGAAAACTCAACAAGATTCGTCTCAAACTCTTCCATGCGCCTTTGCCTTTGTAACTCGCGTTATGATAGAAGATTTCACCGGACGGAAGCACCTTCTTATAACGGCAATCATATGACAGAAACCAAATTCAACATACTTGTTCTGGGCGGCGGCGGGCGCGAACACGCTTTGTGCTGGAAAATTGCCGCCAGCCCGTTGTGCGCGCGGTTGTTCTGCGCGCCGGGCAATGGCGGCACGGCGGCGATTGCCGAAAATGTGAGCCTTGATGAAAAAGACCATGACGCTGTTGTCGCCTTTTGCCGCGAAAACACCATCGCGCTGGTGGTTATCGGCCCCGAAGCGCCGCTGGTGGACGGGCTGGCCGACACATTGCAGGCCCATAATATTGCCGCTTTTGGCCCCGGCGGTGCCGCCGCACAACTTGAGGGCTCAAAAGGCTTCACCAAGGATTTATGCGCCGAAGCCAATATCCCGACCGCCGCCTATGGCCGCTTTACCGCACCCGCACCGGCGCATGACTATCTTGCCAAACAAGACCTGCCAATCGTTATCAAGGCCGACGGGCTGGCCGCCGGCAAAGGGGTCATCATTTGCGAGACCATGGATGCCGCCCATGACGCGATCGACCATATTTTTGACGGCGCGTTTGGCGATGCCGGTGCCGAATTGGTCATTGAAGAATTTATGACCGGCGAGGAAGCCAGCTTCTTCGTGCTGTGCGATGGCCGCCATGCCCTGCCCTTGGCGACCGCGCAAGACCACAAACGCGTGGGCGACGCCGACACCGGGCCGAACACGGGCGGCATGGGCGCTTATTCGCCCGCCTCCATTATGACGCCCGCGCTTGTCGCGCAGACCATGGATAAAATCATTCGCCCGACGCTGGACACCATGGCCGCGCGCGGCACCCCCTATCGCGGGGTGTTATATGCCGGCCTGATGCTGACGCCGGAAGGCCCCAAGCTGGTGGAATATAATTGCCGCTTCGGAGACCCCGAAGCCCAAGTTTTGATGATGCGGCTGGAAACCGATTTGGTACCGGCGCTGATGGCGTCTGCCCAAGGCGATTTGTCGGGCATAGACCTTACCTGGTCGCAAGACCCGGCGCTGACGGTGGTGATGGCGGCGCAAGGCTATCCCGGCAGCTATGACAAGGGCACACGGATTTCGCTGGATGCGGTGGACGAGAGCGACGAATTGGTTGTGTTTCACGCCGGAACGCGAAGCGCGGGCGATGGCACACTCACAGCCCATGGGGGCCGCGTGTTAAACGTCACCGCGCGCGGCAAAACAGTGGCACGGGCGCAAGTGAAGGCTTATGCTGGGTGCGAAAAGATCGACTGGCCCGAAGGCTTCTGCCGCAAAGACATAGGCTGGCGCGAGATTGAGCGCGAAGAAAATCAGAGGGGAAAATAATGCAGGACGAAGGTGTGGAACGCTACGGCGGAACCAAGGATGTCGCCGACAGCCACAAATTTGACGAGAAAAATCTGGAGGCCTATATCGCCGCGCATGTCGAGGGTTTTGAAGGCCCGATGGAAGTGCGCCAGTTTAAGGGCGGTCAGTCCAACCCGACCTATCAGCTTGTCACGCCGACCAAAAAATACGTCATGCGCCGCAAACCGCCCGGCAAGCTTTTGCCATCCGCCCATGCGGTTGACCGCGAATATAAGGTCATCACCGCGCTGGGCAAAATCGGCTTTCCCGTGCCGCGCACCTATTGCCTGTGCGAAGACGAAAGCGTGGTCGGCACTATTTTTTACGTTATGGACATGGTCGAGGGCCGCATTTTGTGGGACCCGCGCCTGCCGGATATTCCGCGCGAGGGCCGTCGCGCCATTTTTGAGGCGAAAATTTCGACCCTGGCAAAATTGCACAATGCCGATTACGAGGCGATCGGGCTGGGTGATTTCGGCAAGCCGGGCAATTATTTTTCCCGCCAGATTTCGCGCTGGACAAAGCAATATCAAATGTCCGAAACCCAGACCATCGACACGATGAACAAGCTGATCGACTGGCTGCCCGGCAATATTCCCGATGATGATGCCAATTCAATTGTGCATGGCGATTATCGGCTGGACAATATGGTGCTGCATGCCGACAAGCCCGAAGTGCTGGCCGTGCTTGATTGGGAATTGTCGACGCTCGGCCATCCGCTGGGCGATTTCACTTATCATCTGATGCAATGGTTCATGCCGTCTGACGGTGCCTCGACCCAGACGCTGGAAGGGGTTGATTTCGACGCGCTCAATATTCCCGATGCCGCCGAATATACCCGCCTTTATTGCGAGCATACCGGACGCGACAGCATTGAGAATATGGATTTCTACATTGCCTATAACATGTTCCGGCTGGCCGGTATTTTGCAGGGCATTGTGGGGCGTGTGCGCGACGGCACGGCCTCCAATGAACATGCCGCTCTGATGGAAGATCGCGTTAAGCCGCTTTCCGATGTCGGCTGGTTTTACGCCCAAAAAGCCGGCGCGGTCGGCTGAGCGTAAGCCTAACCCTTCGCAAATTTCAGGAAAACAAGCTCGGTGTCGCCATAGCTGCGCCGCTGTGTTTCGGTGAAACCGGCAGGGGCCTCAAAGCCCGCGCGCCGGTCTTCTTCAACCACCAGCATGGCGTTGTGCGCCAGCCAATCGCCCGCCGCCAGCGCGCCCAGCGCGGCCTCGGCCAGCTGTTTGCCGTAAGGCGGGTCGGCAAAAACCAGATTGAAAACCGGCCCGGCGGTTGCGGCACGGGGGCCAAGCCGTGTGGCATCGCGGCGGTAAATTTTCGTGCGTCCCAGCACGCCGCAGGCCTCGCAATTGTCGCGCAACGTGCCGCGCACGCGCGTATCATTTTCCACAAACAGGCAAAACTCGCCGCCGCGCGAAAGCGCCTCAAGCCCCAGCGCCCCGGTGCCGGCAAAAAGATCCAGCACACGCGCCTGCGTGAGTGAAAAATCGGCTTGCGAGGCCAGAACGGAAAACAATGCTTCGCGGGTACGCTCTCCGGTCGGCCGCGTGGTTCGACCCTTGGGCGCGCTCAGCACCGTGCCGCCAAATTCACCGCCGACGATGCGCATCGGAACGTTCACTGCCCGAATTGTCGGGCGCGGTTTCCTCGCCGACCAGCTTGTGCCATTCGCGTCCCAATTGCTGACGCAATACGCGGCGCGGCACTTCTTCGACCTGTCCGGCTTCAAGATTGCCCAGCTGGAACGGCCCGAAAGACAAGCGGATAAGCCGGTTCACCTTCAAATCCAAATGCTCAAGCACGCGCTTAATCTCGCGGTTTTTGCCCTCGCGCAACGCCACGCTCATCCACACATTGCCGCCCTGCTTGCGTTCCAGTTCGGCGTCGATACTGCGATAGCGCACACCGTCAATTTCAATACCGTTTTTCAAATCTGCCAGACGCGCCGGGTCTGCCGTGCCAAATGCCCGCACCCGATAGCGGCGCAACCAGCCCGTACTTGGCAATTCGAGAAACCGCTTCAGACCGCCATCATTGGTCATCAACAACAGCCCTTCGGTGTTGATATCAAGCCGCCCGACCGCATTGAGACGCGGCAAATTGGGCGGCAGTTTATGAAACACGGTGGGCCGGCCTTCGGGGTCGCGTGTGGTGGTGACAAGCCCGGTTGTTTTATGAAAGCGCCACAGGCGCGGCGGGTCGGGCGCGCCCAACAGCTTGCCGTCGACACTGATTTTCTGCTGCGGCGTGACGTTGAAAGCCGGCGTATCAAGCCGCCTGCCGTCAACCGAAACGCGCCCCTCGGCGATGAGCTTTTCAGCATCGCGGCGCGAACACACGCCTGCGCGCGCCAGCACTTTGGCAATGCGCTCACCGGCAAATGCCGATTTTTCCGAATTGCGCTTTTCGCCTGCCCGCGATCCTGCCTGCGATCTTGTCGGCTTGGATCTTGCCGGCTTGGAATTTGGCGTCTTGGAATTTGGCGCTTTGGATTTGGGTGTTTGCCTCATGGGTTCCCCTGTAGCACGCGTCGGGGCCCCCATGCTAGTGTGCGCGCATGAATGCACCCGATTATATGGCCATGGCGCTGGCCGAAGCCGAGGCCGCCGCGCAAGCTGACGAGGTTCCCGTAGGCGCGGTTATTGTGGCCGCTAACGGCACCGTGTTGGCGCGCACCGGCAATGCCATGCGGCGCACCAATGACCCGACGGCGCA
Organism: Parvibaculales bacterium; assembly: GCA_049611805.1. Lineage (GTDB taxonomy): Bacteria > Pseudomonadota > Alphaproteobacteria > RS24 > RS24 > UBA7378. Next base: position 40,049 of record JBMZAX010000014.1, read on the forward strand.
TGCCGAAATGCTGGCCTTGCGCGAAGCATGTGCAATGCTTGGCACTGACCGCCTGCCCGATTGCGACCTCTATGTGACGCTGGAACCCTGCACCATGTGTGCCGGCGCCATTTCGCATGCGCGCATCAGGCGGCTTTATTACGGTGCGGGTGACCGCAAAGCGGGCGCGGTGGATAATGGCGTGGCGTTTTTCGACCAGCCCAGCTGCCATCACAAGCCGGAGGTTTACGGCAGCATTCAGGAACAGGCAGCCGCGCGATTGTTGAAAGATTTTTTCGCCCTGCGTCGAAATGAGCCGTTTTTTTGATAGCCAAGCCCGCGCCGCCTCTGCTTAAATCAATCACATCTGAAGGAGAGATATCCATGAATTTCGAACATAATGACAAAACCAAAGAACTGATTGCGCGGGTTGAAGCGTTTATGGACGCTCATATTTATCCTGCCGAGTCCGTCTATGCGGAACAGATGGAAGCGTTTGGTGAAAATCGCTGGCAGGTGCCGGCCGTGCTGGAAGAATTGAAAGAAAAGGCAAAAGCTGAAGGTCTTTGGAATTTGTTTCTGCCCGAAAGCGAGCGCGGTTACGGGCTGACAAATGTGGAATATGCCCCTTTGTGCGAAATTATGGGGCGTGTCGGCTTTGCTGCCGAAGTGTTCAACTGTTCGGCCCCCGATACGGGCAATATGGAAGTGCTGGAGCGTTACGGCAATGACCGGCACAAGAAGGAATATATGGAGCCGCTGCTGGAAGGCAAAATCCGCTCCGCCTTTTTGATGACCGAACCGGCTGTGGCGTCTTCCGATGCGACCAATATCGAAACCCGCATTGAGCGCGATGGCGACGAATATGTCATTAACGGGCGCAAATGGTGGTCTTCCGGCGTCGGCGATCCGCGCTGCTCGATCGCCATTGTAATGGGCAAAACCAACCCCGAAGCCCCGCTGCACCAACAGCAGTCGCAGGTTCTGGTGCCGCTGGATTCTCCCGGCATTGAAATCGTTCGCATGTTGCCCGTGTTTGGCTTTGATGATGCACCGCACGGACATGCCGAAGTTGTTCTGAAAGATGTGCGCGTACCGGCTGAAAACCTTCTGCTGGGTGAAGGCCGCGGCTTTGAAATCGCGCAAGGGCGGCTTGGCCCGGGCCGTATTCACCACTGCATGCGGACAATCGGTGTGGCCGAACGCGCGCTTGAAAAAATGTGCACGCGCCTGCTGACCCGCACGGCCTTTGGCAAGCGCATTGCCGATCACAGCGTTTGGGAGCAGCGCATTGCCGAAGCCCGGACCAATATTGAAATGACGCGCCTTTTGACCATGAAGGCGGCCTATATGATGGATACGGTCGGCAATAAGGTCGCCAAAAGCGAGATCGCGCAAATCAAGGTTGCCGGTCCGCGCATTGCCCTGCAAGTCATTGATGATGCCATTCAGGCCCATGGCGGCGGCGGCGTGACGAAGGATTTCGGTCTTGCCAAAATGTATGCCGGTATCCGCACCTTGCGTCTGGCCGACGGCCCCGACGAGGTGCACAACCGCACTATTGCGCGTCTGGAAATGAAAAAATATCAGGACCTGACACAAGCCGGCGAAGGCGAGTTGAAAACCCTCGACGTGCCGCGCAGCTAGGCGAAACATTTCGCAATAAGAGGGCGTCCGCCGTTGCGGGCGCCCTTTTTTTATCCTTGAGTTTTAGCGCCGCCCGAAAAGGCGTTCAATATCGGCGAGCTTTAATTCGACATAAGTCGGGCGCCCGTGATTGCATTGCCCGGCATGCGGCGTGGCTTCCATGTCGCGCAACAGGGCGTTCATTTCTTCAATGCTCAAACGCCGCCCGGCGCGCACCGAGGTGTGGCAGGCCAGCGTGCCGGACAGCTCTTCAAGATGCTCTTTCACGGCCAGCCCCTGCCCCAGCGCATCAATTTCCTCGGCCATGTCTTTCAAAAGGCCCGCCACATTGCCCTTATACATAAGGGCCGGCACTTCGCGCACCATGATAGCGGCCGTGGCTTCCTGTTCGGGGCCGAAACGCTCAATAATGAAACCCAGCTCGGCCAGTTCGCCCGCCCGCGATATCAGCCGCTCGGCGGCGTGCGCTTCCATTTCGACAATTTCCGGCACCAGCAAAATCTGGCGCTTAATGCCGTTTTCGGCGATTTGCCGCTTCATGCGTTCATAGACAAGACGCTCATGCGCCGCATGCTGGTCAACGATCACGAAGCCGTCATGGGTCTGCGCCAAAATGTATGTTTCGTGCAATTGCGCGCGCGCCAGACCCAGCGGCAAATTGGCCTCCGGCGTGGGGGCTTGCGCGTCCCAGGCGGTTCCGGCTGTGCTTAACCAGTTGACGGCGTCTTCGGCAAGACTGCCATAATCGGCCGGTGCAACGGCAAAATCTCCCTGTCCGGCGGCGGCCGCTTGCGCCCATGTTGAGCCCCTGCCCGATGACGCGCCCGGCCGGAAGGATGACAAGGTTTGGTCTGCCACCGTGGTTGCGGCGCGATGTCCGGCCTCGGCCAGCGCGGCGCGCAAGGCCCCGACAATCATGCCGCGCACCAGCCCGCTGTCGCGGAAGCGCACTTCCGTCTTTGCCGGATGCACATTAACGTCAAGCTCAGTCGGGTCGATGTCGATAAACAGCGCCAGCGCCGGATGGCGATTGCCGGCCAGAAAATCCTGATACGCGCCGCGCACCGCCCCGTTCAATAATTTGTCGCGCACCGGACGCCCGTTGACGACAAGATATTGCTTTTGCGCCGTGGCGTGATTGAAGGTGGGCAGACCGGCAAAACCGTTGAGCCGCAGCGTGTCGCGTTCGGCATGCACCGGCACGGCATTTTCGCCAAACGCCCTGCCCATAATCGCCGACAGACGGTTGAGTTGGCCCGCATCGCCGGTTTCGGCAGGCACGGAAAAATTCTGCCGCCCGTCATTTGTCAGGCTGAACGCGATAGGGGCATGCGCCATGGCGAGACGCTTGAGTGTGTCGCTGACGGCCATCATCTCGGCACGCTCGGATTTCAGAAATTTAAGACGCGCCGGTGTCGCATAAAACAGGTCTCTGACCTCAATGCGCGTGCCGCGCGTGCCCGCCGCCGGGGCCATATCGCCCGCCACGCCACCGGCCACCGTCAAAGTGCTGGCCTCGGAGGCATCCGCCGTGCGCGTCGTGATTGTCATTTTCGACACCGCCCCGATTGACGGCAGGGCTTCGCCGCGAAAGCCCAGCGAGGTGATGCGGAAAAGATTGTCGCCCGCATCTCCGTCGGGCAATTTTGATGTGGCATGGCGTTCCAGCGACAGGGCCAAATCCGCCGGGCTCATGCCGCAGCCGTCATCCTCGACGCGTATCAGGCTTTTGCCGCCATTTTCCAACGTGACGTCAATGCGTTTGGCACCGGCATCAATGGCGTTTTCAACCAGCTCTTTCACCGCGCTGGCCGGACGCTCGACAACTTCACCGGCGGCAATGCGGTTTATCGTGCCTTCGTCTAGACGCCGGATGGTCATTTTATGTCATCCCTCATGTCGCCATATCGAGCATATATTGCATCGCCTTTTTCTTGCCGTCTTCAACCGCCGGCTGGTCAAATGCATCAATGCCCATCAACGCCGCCGTCATAATGGTTTCCAGCATAAAATGCATCAGCAGGGCACCGATAATGGCTTCATTCGTATTGGGCAGTTGAATATGGCGCACGGGCCTGCCATGCGCGATCAGCGTGTCGCATGTCGCGCGGGCTTCAGCATCGACAAGGTCGCCAATCGTGCGCTCGACCATAAAGCCGAGCGCCGGATCAGCACCGAAAGAGCCCGGAACTTTCGGGCCGACACCGCGCGTTTTATGGCTGATTAGGGTGAACAGCTTGTCATCCGGCCCGTCCAGATAAAGCTGCACCTGACTGTGCTGGTCAACCGGCCCCAGCGCATTGGCGGGCAAAGACCCGCCGCCGCCCTTGCCGAGGCTTTCGGCCCAGAGCTGGCGGAACCAGAAGGTCAGGCGGTCAAGCCGGTCGGCATAGGGCATCAGCACGCTCACCATACGACCGGCCTGCATATGCGCATATTGCAGCGCGGCACCTTGCGCGGCTGCGTGCCCCGACGCATCGCCTGTGAAAAGCGCGGCGACGTTTTCGCGCGCGCCGTTTCGGATTGCCTCAATGTCGCATCCGGCCAAAAGCGCGGGCAATAGGCCGACATTCGACAAACCCGCAAAGCGCCCGCCAATATCGGCTTCGTGATCCAAAAGCCGCAGCCCATATTGATGCGCCAGCCGACGCAAAACCACATCGCCCGTGCCGCAAATGCCGAAAATATGGCGCGCCGGTTCAAGCCGCGCGGCCTCCAAAGCCGGCAGCACACAGCAAAGCTGCATCATGGTTTCCGCCGTTCCCCCCGATTTCGACACAACAAGAAAGCCGGTATCCGACAGCTCTTCCGGTGCCAAAAGCTGCGCCATGCTGGTGGCATCCAGATTATCGGCAAACACAAGCCGGGGGCCCCCGGACTGTCCGGACGGCGTGCCCCAGCCGTGAATTTGCGCCAGCACCTGCGCGCCAAGGCTTGACCCGCCGGTTCCCAAAACAATCACACGGGCAAATGCCGCCGCCATGTCAGCCGCCATCTCGCGCAAGGCCGGCAAATCGTCGGTTTTTTCCGGCAGGGTGAAATGCGGCAGCGGGGCCTTGCGCCATTCGGCCAGCGGTGCCTCCAACGCTTTAATCGCCGTGTCGAACGCGTCTTTCGTGTCGGTGGTAAGCGCAGCGGAAATATCGAAATCGAGTTGGGGCATTGCAGCGAATCTCCAAATTGAGCCTCATAATACTGTAAATGGTTGCATCATTTTGCTTTTTGGCTGTGTACAATTTTGGAGAAAATGCTAATTCTTGTGGCACAGTCCAGCTTTGGGAAGGTTTATGGAAGACTCAAGCGAAGAAAAACTGTCGCGCCGCGTATTAATGACCGGGGCACTCGCGGGTCTGCTGATTGCGCTGATTGCCAGTGCGCAGACCGACCGCAGCGCGCTCTCGCAAGCCGGCGCGATTGCCAGCGTCAATGACGCCCATATTGACCGCACCGAATATGCCACCGCCCTGCAAGCCCTTCTCGCCGACAAAACCAAGGCACCAACGGCCAAAGACCGCGCCCTTGTGCTGAACCGCCTGATTGAGGAAGAACTGCTCGTCCAGCGCGGCATTGAAATCGGGCTTTTGGAAGGCGACGCCTCGGTGCGGAAGGCCGTGGCGCGCGCCGTGATTGATTTTGCCATGACGCGCAATGCGCAAAAAGAGATTGGCGAAGAAGAATTGCGCGGCTTTTATGCGGCAAATATCGCCCGCTTCACACCGGCGGCGCGACTGCAAATCGAGCGGCTGTTCATCCGCCGCAGCCTGGATGCCACCGGCGATATTGCGCGCCTCGACAAGGTGCGCGACGCATTGCGCAAAGGGCAGGACTTCACCGAGACGGCGGCGCAATTGGGTGACACGGTGTTGCCGCCGCTGCCACGCTCACTTTTGCCGCGCAAAAAAATGTATGACTATCTGGGCCCGCGCCTGACCGAAGCCGCAAGCCGCCTTCCCAGCCCCAGCATTTCCGATGCCATAGCCGATGGCGAGGGCTGGCATTTTCTGCGTATCGTGCGTTCCGAGCCCGGCACACCGCCGGCATTTGACGATATTCGCACGCAAATTCTGACCGCCATGCAGCGCGAGTCGGACGATGCCGCGCTTGTCGATTATCTCGCCTGGCTGAAGGAACGCGCAGCCATTTCGCTGGCCGATGATGCACCGCAATGATCCGGTTTCTGGTTTTATTCTGTCTGCTGAGCGGCACCGCGCACGCGCATAACAAAAGCATCAGTTTTTCAGACTGGCTTTGGAACGGGCGCGACGTGGAAGTTATCTTCACCGTGTCGGCGCGCGACATTACCTATCTGCCGCAAACCGCGCGCAGCACCGACCTTGTTTCCGTGCTGGGCAATCATTTGCAGGACAGGTTTGAACTGCGCCAGATCAACACGCCCTGCACACTGAGCGCGCCCTTTGACGCACGCCCTGCGCGCGAGGGTTATGTGCGTATGCAGGCCACGTTTCGGTGCCTGAGCGAGAACGCCGCGCTGCAGGTCACGAATAATGTCTTTTTCGACATGATCCGCACCCATATTCATCTGGCGCGCATCCAGATCGGGCCGCGCCGAACCATGCAGGGCCAAGAAGTGCTGTTCACCACCAATGAGCGCACCTTCAGCCTGAACCCGATGGCCGAACAGAAATTCGCCCCGCGGCAGAGCTTCTTTGAAGCACTGGGGCGTTATTTCCGTCTGGGTGTCGAACATATCGCCTCCGGCATTGACCATCTGGCTTTTGTTTTATGCCTTGTTTTGCTGGCAACCAGCGTGCGACGGCTCGTCATTCTGGTTTCCGGCTTCACGCTTGGGCACAGCCTGACATTGGCCCTCTCCGCGCTCGGCGTGGTCGCGCCCAGTCCGGGCATTGTCGAAGCCGTCATTGGCGGCTCAATCGCGGCACTGGCCGCCGAAGGCATTTTGACCCGCGCCGGGCTGATGCCGCGCGCCGGGCTGATCGCCGCCGCCCTCATCTATTTCATCGCCGGGCTGTCGATGTTCTTCACCGCGCCCCTGCCTCTGGCGGGCTGGGCAGGCTTCATGCTGTTTGCCGTAAGCTACGGCTTCGCAATTCGCACCGAAGCCGACAGGCAGGCCGTTGCGCCGGTTATTACCGCGGCTTTCGGGCTGTTTCACGGTTTTGGTTTTGCCGGATTGCTGCACGATGTCGGCCTGCCCGAAGGACAGGTTCTGAGCGGTCTTTTGGGCTTTAATCTCGGCGTGGAGTTTGGCCAGCTTATATTTATTTTCGCGATTTTGCTGCCGCTGCGCGTGTTGTTGCAGGATTTACCGTCGCCCAGAATTCGCTGGTCGGATATACTCGCCAGCATATTGACCGGCTATGGTGTGTTTTTGTTTGTTCAGCGGGGGTTGCTGTAGCGGGTCGTCAAACACCTCACCTATTCAGGAGCATTGCATGACCAACCGTTTTCTCGAACATACCGGCGCCAAATATCCCATTATTCAGGCCCCGATGGGCTGGATAGCGCGCTCGCAACTGGCCTCGGCCGTATGCGCCGCCGGGGGGCTCGGCATTATCGAAACCTCATCCGGCGAAACCGACACCTGCAAGGCCGAGATTGAGAAAATGTTCGAGCTGACGGACGCCCCGTTCGGCGTGAACCTGCCGATCATGTTCTTAAAAGACGATGCCATGCTCACTTATATTTGCGACAGCGGCGTCAAATTCGTCACCACCTCGGCGGGCAGTCCCAGCAAATTTGTCGGCCCGTTGAAAGAGGCCGGCATTGTGGTTTATCACGCCGTGCCCACGGTCGAGGCCGCCATTCGCTGCGTCGAGGCGGGGATTGACGGTCTGGTCGTTGAAGGCGGCGAAGGCGGCGGTTTCAAAAATCCGGAAGAAGTTTCAACTCTCGTTCTCCTGCAAGCCGTGCGTGCCGCGGTAGATGTGCCGCTTGTCGCCGCCGGCGGCATTTGCGACGGGCGCGGCATGGCGGCGGCCTTTGCACTGGGAGCCGAAGCCGTGCAAATGGGCACGCGGTTTGTGTCATCGGCAGAGAGCCCGGTTCACGACAATTACAAATCCGCCATTGTCGATGCCCCGACAACCGGAACTTATGTGCTGAACAAAAAGGCCAGCCCGTGCATTCGCGCATTGAAAACAGAGCGCACCCACAAAATTTACGATGAAGGGCTGATGCCGCCCGATACGTTCAAGAATATTCTTGATTTGTATTTTGGCGGCGACATGGAGGCTTCCGTCGGGCTTGCGGGGCAAACTTCCGGCCTGATTGATGAGGTAAAGCCTGTCGCCGAGATTATCGAAACCATGGTCGGCGAGTTTCACGACATTACCGGCCAAATGGGGCGTCTGGCGGCCGGGAAAAGTTTTTAAACCTTAAAGGTCGAGCTTTTCGGGCGACAAAATAATGCCGTCTTCATCGGCATAAATCCAATCGCCCGGATAAATGCGCACGCCTGCAAATTTTACCGGAACGTCGTAAATGCCGAGATCGCGTTTCCGGCTTTTGCGCGGGTGAACACCAAGCGCCTTAATGCCCAGTTTTTCGGCGGCCAATTCGGCCGTGTCGCGCACGCAGCCATTAATGATGATACCGGCCCAGCCATTATCGGCGGCGAGTTTTGCGAGATTGCCGCCAAACAGCGCACAGCGCTTTGACGCGCCACCATTGACAACCAGCACCTGCCCGTCGCCCTTGCCCTCAACAGCGGCGCGCACTTTGGTGTTGTCTTCAAAAGCGAGCAGGGTTTTCACCGGCCCGCAAAAGCGTGTGACACCGCCAAAACTGTGAAATTTCGGGGCCACCACATAAACCGCATCACCATATTCATCCGCAATATCGGTCGTTGCAAAAACGCTTGCATCCATAAAACTCTCCAAAAAGAAACAGACCCGCAGCCGGTTAAGCCGCGGGTCCGCTCAAAAACCAACAATGGCTAGAACTGGTTCATTGTGTTGTCTTCGCCCGAAGCCAGCAGAGCATTGTCCCCGGAGAAATATTCCTTGTGGTCATCGCCAATATTCGAACCGGCCAGATCCTGGTGTTTCACCGAAGCCTGATCGCGGCGAATTTCCTGACGCTGAATATCGCGCACATAGGCCAGCATGCCCAGATCGCCGAAATAGCCTTCCGACAGAATATCAACGCCCAGTGCCGTTTCGTGATAGGTCGGCAAGGTGATGAGATGGTGGAAGATACCGGCTTCGCGCGCGGCATCGGCTTGGAACGACTGCACCAGCTTGTCGGCTTCGGCGGCCAATTCGCTGTCGTCGAATTTCACATCCATCAGCCCGCGCGGTGTGCTGGCCGGGTCGGGATAGGCCGACACGTCTTTGCCCGCAGACTGCCATTCGGCATAGACCTGCTCGCGGAAGGCCAGTGTCCAGTTGAAGCTGGGCGAATTATTGTAGACCAGCTTGGCATCGGGAATAACCTGGCGCACGCGATTAACCATGCCAGCGATTTGCGCGACATTCGGCTTTTCGGTTTCGATCCACAACAGGTCGGCACCGTTCTGCAAAGATGTAATGCAGTCAAGCACCACACGGTCTTCGCCGGAGCCTTCTTTGAAAGCATAAAGACCGTTTGGCAGGCGCACCGGCTTGACGATTTCACCGTCGCGCACCAGCGTTGTTTCGCCGTGACCGATTTGCGTGGCATCCGCAACGCTTTCGGTTTTCAGGAAGCTGTTATATTGGTCGGCAAGGTCGCCGGGTTGTTGCGAGACCGGAATTTTCTGGGTCAGGCCGGCACCAAGCGAGTCCGTGCGCGCGACAATCACGCCATTTTCAACGCCCAGTTCAAGAAACGCATAGCGCACAGCATTGATTTTGGACAGGAAGTCCTCATGCGGCACGGTGACTTTGCCGTCCTGGTGGCCGCATTGTTTGGCGTCCGACACCTGATTTTCGATTTGAATGCAACACGCACCGGCTTCGATCATTTTCTTCGCCAGCAAATATGTCGCTTCTTCATTGCCGAAACCGGCATCGATATCGGCGATAATCGGCACCACATGGGTTTCGAAATTATCGATCGCCGCCAGCGCCGCATCGACGTCGCCGCCATTGGCGCGCGCGTCGTCCAAATCAACAAACAAATGCCGCAATTCGCGCGCATCGGCCTGCTTCAAAAATGTGTAGATTTCTTCAATCAGGGCCGGCACGGAGGTTTTTTCGTGCATGGATTGGTCGGGCAGCGGGCCAAATTCGGAGCGCAGCGCGGCGACCATCCAGCCGCTGAGGTAAACATAAGATTTCTTGACGCTTTTGCGGTGGCGTTTGACGGCCATCATCATTTGCTGGGCGGTGAAGCCGTGCCAGCAGCCCAGAGACTGCGTGTAGCTTGCGCTGTCAGCGTCATAATCGGCCATATCCTTGCGCAGAATATCGGCCGTGTAGCGGGCAATGTCCAAACCGGTATTGAAGCGGTTTTGAAGCTGCATCCGGGCGATATATTCGGGGTTCAGGGCCGCCCATGCGGTGCCTTTGCCCTCAAGCATGGATGAATGTTCTTTGACGAGTTCGCTATATTTGCTCATTTGCGGGTCCTCTTTATGTCGTATCGGGAGTGGATGGCGAACACATACACAGCCCACATGGAAATGTCGAGAAAAGATTAACTATCTGAAATTATTAAAGTTAAAAAGTTTACAACATTATCGTCATTTTCTGTTATATATGTAAAACTTGTAAACTTTCAGGCCCTTCGGGGGTCTTTAACCAACTGAGATTCAACCGTTTTATGTCAGAACCCGCACAACCTTCCAGCCGACTTGTCGAGCGCAAATTATTCGCCGGACCGCGCATTCGGCGCCTGCGTCGCGAGCTTGGACTGACGCAAGCGGCAATGGCTGAAAGCCTGGGCATTTCCACCAGCTATCTGAACCTGCTGGAGCGCGACCAGCGTCCGGTTTCGGCGCAAATATTATTGCGCCTTGTCGATGTTTTCGACATTGACCCGCGCGGGCTGGCCGGTGACGAAGAAGCCCGCGCGCAAGCCCAATTGCACGAGGTTTTTGCCGATCCGATGTTCCGCGACACGCCGCTTTCGCAAGCCGAATTGAAGGATTTGGCGGCGGCCAGCCCGGTTGCCGTCGATGCGCTGGCGCGCCTTTATCAGGCCTTTCAGGAAAGCCGCACGACGACCTCCATGCTGGCCGAACGCCTCGCCAGCGACCCGAATGCGGAAAACCCCGAAGCCCTGCTGGCGCTGGAAGAAGTGCGCGATTTTATCAATCAGCAGGGCAATCATTTCGGCGCGCTGGATGGTGCGGCCGAGGAGCTATACGCCGAAGCCGTGGGCGAGCATGACGAGCCCTATCTGGCTTTGCGCGCGCGCCTGCAGGCGAACCACCAAATATCGACACGGATTGCGCCCGTCGAGGTGATGGAGAACACGCTGCGCCGCTTTGACCGGCACCGGCAGACGATTTTTCTGTCCGAGCTTCTCGACCAGCCCGGCCGGTCGTTTCAACTGGCCTATCAGCTGGCTTATTTTGAGCAAATGCCGGAGATCGAAAACATTATCCGGGCATCGGGGCTGGAAAACGACAATGCACGCACCGTGGCGCGCATTTCGCTGGCGAATTACTTCGCCGCCGCCGTGTTGATGCCCTATGGCCTGTTTCTCAAAACGGCGGAAAACAACCAATATGACATCACTTTGCTGGGGCGGCGCTTCGGCACCAGTTTCGAGCAGGTGTGCCACCGGCTGACCACGCTGCAACGCCCGAATGCGCGCGGCATTCCGTTTTTTCTGATCCGCGTCGACAATGCCGGCAATATTTCCAAGCGGTTCTCGGCGGCCGGTTTTCACTTTGCGCGTTTCGGCGGCACCTGCCCGCGCTGGCATGTGCATGATGCGTTCCGCATTCCGGGCAAAATATCCACCCAGATTGTGCAGATGGAAGATGCCACGCGCTATTTTTCAATCGCGCGCACCGTCAGCCGCGACAATTCGGGCTTTGGCGTACCCGACAATCAGTTCGCCATCGGGCTGGGCTGCGAGATAAGCCATGCCCAGCGTCTGGTCTATTCGCGCGGCATCAATCTCGACATGGAAGCGGGCGACACGCCGATTGGCGTGAATTGCCGCCTGTGCGATCGCGATGACTGCAACCAGCGGGCAACGCCTTCGGTCAATCGCAATTTGCGCCTTGATGAGCATGTGCGCGGCCTGTCGCCATTCGGGTTTTGAGCGGTTGCGCTTGCGAAAATCCACTTGACAGGTTAGGGAAGAGCACTCAGGAGTTGGGCTTCACCAATGGCTAAAAAGCAAAAGACATTCAAACCCAAAGCGCGCGTGCCGCGCGGGTTTCGCGATATGGCGGGCGCAGAGCTTGCCCTGCAACAGCGCATGATTGCCACAATATCGGATGTCTATCAAAGCTATGGCTTTGATGCGCTCGACACCTCCGCCTTTGAATATGCCGATGCGCTGGGCAAGTTTCTGCCCGATGCCAACCGGCCGAATGAAGGCGTTTTCGCGCTGGAAGATGACGACAAGCAATGGCTCAGCCTGCGCTATGACCTGACGGCACCTTTGGCGCGCTATGTGGCAGAAAATTATGACGGCCTGCCCAAGCCCTTTCGCCGGTTTCAATGGGGCCCGGTCTGGCGCAATGAAAAGCCCGGCCCCGGCCGCTACCGACAGTTTCTGCAAATAGATGCCGATACGGTGGGGGCGGCCAATATGGGCGCAGACGCCGAGATTTGCATGATGGCGGCCGATTGCATGGCAGCCCTTGGCATTGACGAAGGCGATTATCTGGTGCGCATCAATAATCGGAAAATCATGGATGGTCTGCTGCAGCGCATCGGCCTGACCCATGACCAGGCCGATTACGAGACGCGGCGGCTGACCATTTTGCGCGCCATGGACAAATATGACCGGCTGGGCCTTGCCGGTGTGCGCGACCTGCTGGGCGCGGGCCGGCGCGATGAAAGCGGCGATTTTACCGCCGGTGCCGGACTGGATGACGCGCAAATCGACGCCGTTACCGAGCTGGTGAGCGCGCAAGGGGCCAGCCGACCGGAAATGCTGGATGCGCTGGAAGCCCAGATTGGCGATACCGCGTCGGGTGCCGACGGCATTGGCGAATTGCGCGACATGGACGCGCTGTTCACGCGGCTGGGCTATGGCGTCGAAAGATTATGCATCGACCCGACCATTGTGCGGGGCTTGGGCTATTACACAGGGCCCGTCTATGAGATTGACCTGACCTTTGACACGCAAGACAGCGACGGCACGGTGACGCGCTTCGGCTCGGTCGGCGGTGGCGGGCGCTATGACGACCTTATCAAGCGGTTCAAAGGCGTGGAAATTCCGGCTACCGGCATCTCGATCGGCGTCAGCCGTCTGGCCGCCGCCCTTGCGCTTCTGGGCAAGGCGGATGCGTACGCCGTGCAACCGCTGGTCGTTATTCTGGTGATGGACAAGGAAACCCGCCCCGAACTGGCGGCTTTGGTGCAAAGCTTGC
>JBMZAX010000015.1:0-43096 GCA_049611805.1 Parvibaculales bacterium
ACGGGATTTGGTATCAGGAAGAATTCGACGGAAAGACGCCGGACATCTATGACATCGCTCTAACGCCAAGGGTTCTCGATTTGATTGAAAGCGCGCGACAGGCAGGGACAGGGCTTCGTACATCAAACCACTTCGTCTTTCCCTCCGACAATCGATCTGAGGGGCACATAACGCCCGATAGCGTGCGCGTACAGACGCATAAAACCAGTTTCGGTAATCAACAGAGCCCCCACGGGTGGAGGCACGTTATACGCGGCTGGGGACGCCATACGGGTGCTGATCCGCAAGTCTTAGAGTTTGCTTTGGGACATAAAGAGTCCGGCATAGCTGGGCACTATGGTAGCCATGAGGTGCACGATCGGACACGCAAGGTTCTAACTCAGTGGGAAGATTTCCTGACGGGAGAAGCAAATGAGTAAGATGGACTCACAAGAACTTCGGGAGTGGGTTGAGGAAGCTCTCGAAGTACTTTTAACCGAAACAAAAACAGAGTGGGGTGAAGATCTCAAAACAGAAGGGTTGCTATTAACTCGATACACTGAGAGTTATTTTAAAATCAGGAAAATGTCCCTTAAAGAATTTAACGTAGACCCTGAGCCGCTATTGAAAGAAATGGAGCGAATTGATGGGGCAATCGACAATCTGATCTTGAGCATCGACAACCTGCCATTTCAAGTTCGATCAAATATGGGCTGGGGCGTTTGGGAGGTGCTCGATGACGAGAAGGCGGAAGCTCTTGGCATAATGAAACGCCCTATGGAGGAATCTACATTTATAAAATCTGAGCTTATTGAGCTTTCAAAAAAGTTAACTAGGGCTCTAAAAAAGGGGGAGCAAGCCAGCATTCGATACCGCAAGAAAAATTGGCAAAACCCTAAACTGATTGCTTTCATGTGGTCAGTAAGAAGTTCTCTTTATATGATCTCAAAAAACCCCAGCACGCCGCTTGAGTTGGATATCCCACAAACGATAAAGGGCAGATCTCCATGGGTGGAATTCATTAGAACTATGGCAAGATTATTTGACGTAGAATGCTCGAACATTGAACGAAATTGGGAATACATGAACGATATCAGAGTCAGGTTTAGTGAAGCCCAAGAGGACAAACTTCATAACCTTTCTGATTAGTGGCGCACACGAAACGAAATAGCCCTCACCACTCTGCCACTAGAAAAACTCCGACGTCCGAATTACCCGTAAAAACAATCTGACGAAAGAACCTATGCAATTCCCATCAAGGTTCTTGTCGGCAACCAACCTTCCGTGGGTGAGCGGAGGCTTGATCATTGTCTAGCGATAGTGCTTTTCTAAGTTCCACCACAATGCAAACTGGAGCTTCAGAATGACGCGTTTGACCATCATCTTGTCAGCCTTACTTTTAGCGGCCTGTGCTGGGTTAGTCACACCTAGTGAGGTTGGCAGTAAAAATAGACAGAACATGTTAAAGCTCGATCTCGGAATCTCACCAGAGACAATGATTGCGATAATGGGAACAGAAACTGGGCGACCTGACATAAATAATCCTTTTAAGAAGGAAATTTTTCAGGCGGGAGATAAACCAATTGTTGCTTATTATTACTACACCCAAAGCATGAGAACGCAGGGTGTGACAGATGATGAAATTACCCCAGTAGTTTTTATTGATAATAAACTTGTCGGAATTGGTTACAGAAACCTAGAAGAAGCTATTGAGAAATATCGAATAGAAATCCGCAACAGATAAACCTGTAATAAATAACCCCCCACCCAGAACGGAGACGGGCAGGGGGCTATTGGCTAGCGGAGGCTTGATTGTCGTCTAGCGATAGTGCTTTGCTAAAATCCACTGTATCGTGCATTGGAGGCATAAATGTCACCTAGCGAAGTTCTCGTTTATAATTTCCACTTCCTTTTGTTTGCTCTAGCTTTGTCGGTAAGTATCGTTGTTGCAAACTTAGATCATTTAACAACGGATCCTCCTCCATTCGTTCAAGGGGTTGTTATTTTTGCATTTTTTGAGGGTCTTTATTGGGGAGGTATAGCACTTCTCGATCATCTTCAAAATTTATAATAGGCACCCATAAATGCCCCCATTCGAACGAAGACAGGAAGGGGGGCTATTGGCTAGGTAAAGCTAATTAGAACAGAAATCAGTGTTTTAAATTTCTGTCGCTAGGCTAGTATCAGGGTCGCGCGTTACCCACTTGGGTATTTCGCTTATGAGGACCCGCATATTGACCATTGTTGGGTTTAAGTCAGTGCTGGGTTGCTTGCTGGCCTCTCCCCAAAAACAATCGATTGTTTCATAGGTTAATTGTTTTATAAATTAGTATTAATTTTTCACTTAGCTAAATTTTGATTGGGAATAAGATGACGAAAATTTCACTGTGGGTTCTTTCAGCAGGTTTTCTTGTATACGGAGCGGCCGAATTTTTTATACTTCGCCATTTGGCCGCACTGCCTCTCCTAATCTTAGGGCTGTATTTACTTCCTCCTATAAGAGGAAAAGTTCTTGTTTCGAAAAAATTCGGCTTTTTGGCGGGTTGGCTAGGCACCTCATTGATCGTCACACTTTTAGTTGTAACTTATTTCTCAATGATGGTTTCGAGATCAGCGAATGAAGAAGGTGAAAGAATTGTTGAAAAATACAATACAAATCCCGAGGTTTTCATTGAGTCTGTAAAAAAAGATATAGAGCAAAAAGATTTCTTTAGCGCTAAATATGAGCTGGATAGGTTGATACCGCGCATAGTTGAAAATGAGCTGCTAAAAAGCCTTCGCCATCAGATAACTATGGAAGAAATTCAATCCTATGCGGACGATAATAAGCTGCATCATTTCGGCCCATCAGAATTGTCAGCATATAGAAAACTAATGGGTGATGCAGCGCAAATAAGTGAACTCCAAGACCTTTATCTGAGAGAAGCAAAAGCTTTAGTCGAAAGGGAAATAGAAAAAGAGGAGACGTTAAGCGCGCAGATCGAAATTGATAGGTTGCAGGAAATGTTTCCAGCAAATGATGTGGTTGCCTCGCTAGTGGAGTATTTAGATTCAGTTAAAAAAACTTTGCGACTGAGAGAAGAGGCTCTAGCGAAAAAGAGGGCTGAACAGGACGAGGCGAGACGAACGGCAGAGGAGCGCGCCAACCTTACGAGCGAGGTCGTTGGCAAAGTCGGGGGTCAGATATTTCTTGCAAACGGCCTGACGCTTGCAATTGACTGGAATGGAGACACTATCTTTCATATCGATGGTCAGATGTATCCAAAAGGTACTGGGAACCCAGACCTCATCCAAATCGGGTATAGATGTCGAGCTATAGGTGGTCCGGCCTTTCCAGTTGAAGTGTTTTGTGAAAGATAGGTTTTGCCGATCTAGGTTCTCACTGCAATATGGTGGCCGACGATAAATCACCGGTGCAGGCTTCCACAAAATAGTTCCAACAAGCTTTGCGCCTAAGAATAAGGTTGATTGTTGGTTGTTGTGAACAACAACAACAATAACATTGTTATAGGCGCTTTTATTGTTGTTGTTAATCAAGACCCACTGCAAGAGCAGCTTCACTTCGCCCCGACCGTTTTTTTACAAGGTCACCTTGGCTTATCATGTCGGAAACCAACCATTTTACACAGCTGTGGCCAATTCCTAACTTAGCTGCGGCCTCGTTGTAAATATTGCGGGAGCCTGCTCGAAGGTGCTGCACATAAGGCCGCTCTGCCTTTCTTGCCAAGCTTACCATTTCCTTTATTTGCTCTCGGTGTTCATCGGTAACGATGTCTTCGAAACGCTCGGGCGCGAAACTTTCCACCGTTGCCGCCGTTTGCGACCCGAAGCGACCTGATGGCAACTCAACGGGTATTTTGCGCATGTATCGGGTGGGGGAGTGTGCCGTGTAGCTTGCTTTTGTATGCTCTACGACTATGAACTCATGAACAAACTGTTTGTCGATGTTTATGTTGGCGGCCTCGTTTTCAGTAAGCTGGCGTCGCTCACGGACGTTCCTTGAGGCATCCATTAATGCTGAGGCACCGCGTGATTTCTCGCCCCTAGCGACATTGTCTGCACCTTTCCGAGCATGGTGGACCAACATCAACGAAGTGTTGAACTGACGCGCAATTGACGCGAATTGCATAGCAACAAAGTTCATTTGAACGTTGTCATTTTCACTCATTTCATGTGTTCGCACGAGCGGGTCGATGATTACAGCGGAAGGCTGGTATTCCTTTATTGAAGCGCGCAGCAAGTCAGTATCAAGGGCAACAGGCTTGGTATGCTCCATACCTGCAATTGTTAACTTAGCTTCGGCAGTAAGAATAATTAGATTATCGCCGACCTTATCTGGGTCGAGACCGTGATGTATATTGCAGGCCATGATGCGGCGCTTAACTTCGCTGGTATCGTCTTCCAGCATCATAAGAAGCACCGTCTTGCCCTGATTTGCCATATCGCAAGCTTCAAATATAACCAGCATAGATTTTCCTACACCGCCGCTAGCTACCGTTAGGGAGAACACACCCGCCAAATAGTCTCGCCCATAAACAAGCTCGCGCGGTTCGATTTCATCGATGTCTATAAGGCCAAGTTTGGCTAAAGGAAGCTTCGGCTTTTTAGGAATAGGTATTGGAGAGGTGTTGCCGTTGTCCTGAATGCTAACCTTTTTTCTAACACTTTTTAGAATTGGTGTTAGGTCAGCATCATTTGCGCCGCCATCGCAGATGGGCGCAAGGAAATCTCGAATTTGTGTATCGCTCCACCCATGTTCCACTGCGTTATAGCAAATAGTCGATACAATTCTGTTCCACCCGTGACCTTCATAGCTATCCCTTAGTCGGGACATTTGGGAGTTCGAAAGGGTGACAGGAGAGGCCAAGTATAGTTCGGCGGTTTTCGGCTTTTTGTTGAATTGAGCAGGGAACGGAGCTATAGGCCTTTCGTTTTGCCACTCGTAACCCTCTGACTCCGGATGAATTACATACCCACCTTCACCCCTTATATCTACGCAGCCGTCAATTCCTTGCGAGTTCCGAATTCCGTCTTCATGAACATAATAAAAATGATAGCCACCAGACTTGGTTCGGGCCACGCGTGTGTCGCCAAGAAGGGAAGCGTTTTCCTGCCTCCATTCTTCTCCTTTCTTATCGCCGTGAACATCAATATCGATTACCGACACCCCTGATGAGGCTCCGGTAGGCATGCCTATCAATGACGCATTAGGGGAACTGAACAGCCTCTCGATTTCTTCTGGGTCTTGCGTAGCAGCCTTGAAGCCATTCCTACATGCTGGCCTCTTTTGGCTGTTGCATGGGAATACTGGCACTCGTTTGCCAACTTCCAAAGCTTTCTGAATGATGTTGGTCATCTTTGGAATTTTTGTTTGATGTCGTCGATAATCTGACGACGGCTCCATTTGGTTGTGCCGCCAAACCTTGCTGGCTTCGGTAATTTGCCTTCACGATTCCATCGCCAGATTGTGTTCTGTGTCACGCCATAGCAAATAGCAACTTCCTTTGCGCTAAGAAGCTCGACACGTTCATCGTTCAATACGTCACTCATGTCTGTGTCCTTTCGTTGAGAACACTTTTGAGGCTATTGATTCGAAAGTGATTTGGCTCAGGCGGCTGGGGCAGTTGGATGCAATTAAACGATACCTAACTGCCCCATCAAAGGTGTATCACTAGGTGTATCACCGATAATTCAAAGCTGAATTATGATAATAAAAACAGTATATTAAAGGAATTTTGTGGCGGAGAGGGAGGGATTCGAACCCCCGGAACGCGCAAACGCTCAACGGTTTTCAAGACCGCCGCTTTCAACCACTCAGCCACCTCTCCGAACCGAACTTCTGAATAAACAAGACAGGCCGCGCGCGCAAGCCCCTATTGCGTTGGTAATGCTTCAACTCGGCGCGCGAATCTTATAGGCTCTGCGAAATTCAATTCTGCCAAGCAAGTTGTCGTATGCTCTCTTCTCGTTCCTTATCGGCCTTTGTTCTTATCTCCGTTCTGGCGGGGTGCGGCGCGCCGTCCAATCGCGCAAACACCTATGAACAACAGGGGCGCCAAACCGCCGCCGGCGGCATTTACAAAATCGGCACGCCCTATCAAATTATGGGCAGTTGGTATTATCCGCGTGAAAACCCGAATTATGACGAGACGGGCATCGCCTCGTGGTACGGCCCGAAATTTCACGGGCGGCGCACGGCCAATGGCGAAATTTTCGACATGAATTTGCTGACAGCCGCACACCCGACATTGCCCATGCCGGTGCGCGCGCGGGTGACAAATCTGGAAAATGGCAAGTCGATTATCGTGCGTATCAATGATCGCGGGCCGTTTGCCAAAGACCGCGAGATTGACCTGTCGCGCAAGGCGGCCGAAGTTCTGGGCTTCAAAGACAAGGGCACCACGCAGGTGCGCGTTCAATATCTGGGCCGCGCGCCGATGTATGACAGCGCCGGACGCCTGATCCGCGGGCAGGAGCCTGCCACCTTCATTGCGGAAAAACCGCGAACCCCCGATGAAAACAAAAGGGTTGCCGCCGCACCCGTCGGGCAGGTTGAAAAGCAGACACTGGACGGGCGCACAATTGCCGACGCCCCGCCGCCCATCGCCAGCAAAAGATACGCCGTGCAGGTGGGGGTTTTCAGCAGCCGCTTCAATGCCGAGCGCCTGAAACGCCAGCTTGACCAAATTACGCCCGCTGAAGTTACAAAGGCAAAGATTAACGGCGAAACCTATTATCGCGTGAAAGTGGGCGGGGCGAATGTGCGCGAGGATGCGCGCCAGACGCGCGACATGCTGGTATCTGCCGGCCATCAGGACGCGGTCATCGTTGAACAATAAACAGGCTGAAGGAGGCCGAAAATGCTGTCGGTTTTGGGTCGTTTTATTCTAGCTATAGCTTTCGTTTTTGCGCTTGGGGCGCCGGTGCGGGCTTTTGAAAGTGTCGCCGATTATGCGTTTGTGATGGATGCCGAAACCGGCGTGGTTTTGTATGAGAAAAATGCCGATGCGCCGATGAGCCCGGCAAGCATGAGCAAGCTCATGACCGTGTTGATGGTTTTTGAGGCCCTGCGCGACGGTGCTGTGCAGCCCGACACCAAGTTTTTTGTGAGCGATGATGCCTGGCGGCGCGGCGGCTCGGCGTCGGGCGGCTCAACCATGTTTTTGAACGCGCGTTCGAAAGTGTCAGTATTGGATTTGCTGCGCGGGGTTATTGTGCAATCGGGCAATGATGCCTGCATTGCGCTGGCCGAAGGGCTGGCCGGATCCGAAGAGGCGTTTGCCGATATGATGACCGAGCGCGGCATTGAGCTGGGCTTGCGCAATTCGGTATTTGCCAATTCAACCGGGCTGCCGGACCCGAACCACAAAATGTCGGCGCGCGATTTGGGGCATTTGGCGCGCACTATCGTGCAGGAATTCAGCACTTATTATCCGTTGTTTTCCGAACGCGCCTTTACATGGAACGGCATTCGCCAGACCAATCGAAATCCGTTGCTTTATGCCGATATCGGGGCTGACGGCCTCAAAACCGGACACACGAAAGAAAGCGGTTACGGGCTGGTAGCCTCGGCGGAGCAGGGCGGGCGGCGGCTCATTATTGTGCTGAACGGCATGAGCTCGAAACGCGCGCGCGCAGCTGAGGCGCGCAAGATTATGAATTATGGGTTCCGCTCATTCACTTCCGAAGTGCTTGTCGAAAGCGGCAATGTGGTGACGGAGCTTCCCGTTTGGCACGGGCGCAAGGGCAGCGTGTCTCTGGTGCCGGATCGTTTGTTCAAAGTCATGGTGCCGCGCGGCGGCATGCGCCGCATGGCGGCCACGGTGACATATGAAAAGCCGGTGCTTGCGCCGATTAAAAAGGGCGACCAGCTGGGGGTTTTGCGGATTACGTTGCCGGGGCTGTTACCGCAGGAAATGCCACTGGTTGCCGCCGAAGATGTCGGGCGCGGCGGCATGATATCGCGCGCCTTTGACGGGCTGGGCTATTTGTTGTTCGGAGACTGATATGCGTGGAAAATTCATTACCTTTGAAGGCGGGGAAGGCGGCGGCAAGTCCACACAAGCCGCGCGCATGGCCGGCTATTTGCGCGGCAAGGGGCTGGAGGTTTTGGAAACACGCGAGCCCGGCGGCACGCCCGAAAGCGAAGCCTTGCGCGATTTGCTGGTGCAGGGCGACCCCGACCGCTGGTCGGCGCTGTCTGAATTATTGCTCATCACGGCGGCGCGTGTCGAACACGTCAACCGGCTGATCGAACCTGCATTGGATGAAGGCAAATGGGTGATTTGCGACCGCTTTGCCGACTCGACACTGGCCTATCAGGGCATTGCCGGTGAATTGGGGCTTGAGCTGGTCGGGCAATTGCAGCAATTGGCGGTCGGCGCAACAACGCCCGATGTTACCTTCCTGCTGGATGTGCGCGCCGAGGCCGGTTTGCAGCGCGCTGAAAAAAGGGGCGGCGCGGCGCGCTTTGAAAAAAAAGGCGCGGCCTTCCACCAAACCTTGCGCGACGGCTTTCTGGCGCTTGCAAATGAGAACCCGCAGCGTATCGTATTGATTGATGGCGAAGACACATTCGACAATGTCTGGGGGCAGATTGAAGCCGAGCTTGGACGCCGTTTCAAATTGTGACGCCGCCTCCGGTGAATGAGGAGACGGCCCCATGTCGCGCGCCGAAGAAATAGAAGAACTGCCGGACATAGACGGCGACCGACCGCCCCGCCTGACGCGCGAGGTTCTGGGCCATGATGCGGCGTTTGCCGATTTCACACAAAGTCGTGCCCGCGGGCGTTTGCACCATAGCTGGCTGTTGAGCGGCATTAAGGGTATTGGCAAGGCCAGCTTTGCATATCAGGCGGCGCGGCATTTGCTTTTAAACACGCCTGCCGATGCGCCCGTGCAACACGCCTTGCCCGAAACCGACCCCGCCATGCGGCTGATTGACAGCGGCGCGCATCCGGATTTGTTTGTGCTGGCGCGCGGCTATAACCGCGATACGGATAAGTTCAGAACCGATATTCCCGTCGATGATGTGCGGCGGATGAAATCATTTTTCCAGCTCAGTTCGGCAGGCGGAAACTGGCGGGTTTGCATTATCGACAGCCTTGACGAGATGAACAAATATTCGCTCAACAGCCTTTTGAAAATTCTTGAAGAGCCGCCGGAAAAATCCATTTTCTTCCTTATTTCGCACCGCGTGGGCGGGCTGTTGGACACCATCAAATCGCGCAGTCGGCAGCTTGATTTCAAGCCTCTGGCGCGCCCCCAGCTTGAACGGATAATCGCCCACCACCTTCCCGAAACGGCACCGGAGGCTTCCGCAGCGGCGGCGTTTCTGGCCGACGGCAGCGCGCATATGGCGCTGACACTGGCGGAATTGGGCGGGTTTGATCTGTATCGCGATCTCATATCTTTGCTCGACGGTCTGCCGCGCCCCGATATTGAAAAGCTGCACGGGTTTTCAGACCGTTTCGGGCCACGCGGGGATGCCAAGAGCTTTCCGGTTTTCTGCTTTTTGTTGAGCAATTGGTTGCATCGCGCGCTGCGCAGTAAAATTGACGGGCAGGGCGTTGTGCCGGTATTTGCCGGGGAGGATGAGGTGGCCGCGCGCTTTGTGTCGCGGGTGGGCACCGGCGCATTGCTGGGCTTGTGGGAGAAAATCAATGATGACGCGCGCCAGGCCGAGGCCCTCAACCTCGACCGCAAGCAAATTGTGCTTGATTGGTTCAGCGATATGGGCGACATGCTTGCGTGATTGCATTGCAGCATAAGGGGTATCAATGCAAAAGAATTTTTATATCAGCACGGCCATTTCCTATCCGAACGGGCCGCCGCATATCGGCCATGCCTATGAGGTGATGGCGACGGACGCGATTGCGCGCTTCCGGCGGCTGTCCGGCGACAATGTTCTGTTTTCCACCGGCACGGATGATCACGGCCAGAAAATGTTTCAAACGGCGCGCGATCAGGGCAAAACGGCGCGCGCGCTGGCTGATGAACTGACGCCGGCTTTTGAAGAAATGGCGCGCCGACTTTCCTGCAGCCATGATGATTTCATTCGTACCTCGGAGCCGCGCCATTATGCGGCCGTGCAGGCCATTTGGACGGCAGTCGCCGCCAATGGTGACATTTACAAAGACAGCTATGCCGGCTGGTATTCGGTGCGCGACGAAGCCTTTTATACCGAAAGCGAAGTGGAAACAGATGCGGACGGCACCAAAATTTCACCGCAAGGCACGCCGGTCGAGTGGTTGGAGGAAGAGAGTTATTTCTTCCGTCTGTCGGATTATCAAGACCGGCTTCTGGATTTATACAAAAATAATCCTCAATTTATTCAACCTGATAGCCGCCGCAATGAAATCATCAAATTCGTTGAAGGCGGGCTGAAAGATCTCTCCGTATCGCGCACGGCCTTCGATTGGGGCGTGCCGGTGCCTGACGATCCGGAGCATGTGATTTATGTCTGGATGGATGCGCTGACCAATTATCTGACCGTGACGGGATATCCCGAAACCGACGGCGATGCCTACACCGCCTTCTGGCCGGCGGGTTTGCACATTATCGGCAAGGATATTACCCGCTTTCATTCGGTTTACTGGCCGGCCTTTTTGATGAGTGCGGGCCTGCCCCTGCCGGAGCAGGTTTTCGCGCATGGGTTTTTAACCGTGAAGGGCGAGAAAATGTCGAAATCACTCGGCAATGTCCTCGACCCGTTCGTGCTTGCCGAGCATTACGGTGTCGATGCGGTGCGCTATTTCTTCCTGCGCGAGGTTCCGTTCGGGCGGGACGGCAGTTTTTCCGACACGGCGATTGTCAACCGGGTGAATGCCGACCTTGCCAATGATCTGGGCAATCTCGCGCAGCGTTCGCTTTCCATGATTGCCAAAAATTGCGGCGGCGAAATTCCCGATGCCGGTGAATTTACCGCCGAAGAAAACGACCTTCTGGCCAAGGCCGACGCGCTTGGTGCCGCGACGCAAGCCGCGATGGAAAAATTTGAAATCCACAACTACCTCGCGCTGGTATTTGATGTCGTATCCGAGGCCAATCGCTATTTCGCGGGCGCGGAACCATGGGCGTTGAAAAAGACAGACCCGGCCCGCATGGGCACGGTGCTTTATTGCGCCGCCGAAATTGTGCGTCAGGCGGCAATTCTGATACAGCCCGTTGTGCCCGAAGGGGCGGCAAAATTGCTGGATTATCTGGGTGTTGATCCGGCGCATCGCGATTTTTCATATTTGGGTGGCGCGCATCGGCTTGTGCCGGGCACCGCGCTGCCCGCGCCATCGGGCGTTTTTCCCCGGCTTGAGGCAATGGAGCCGGCGTCCGACGATTAGCCCGAATGGGCGTTTTTGGGGCGTTTTGCCGGCGTGCGGGGTAAAACTGTTGCCAACTTGCAACAAATCAGTGGTCTGACCGCACGCGATAGGGTAATTTAATTGCATGTTGTAGGCGCGCTTATCATCATTCGATGAGGTGGGCGCAGGACAAATGAAGTATTGAGATGGCTTCGATTAATTCCCTAGTTACGCGCGTGCGCTCAAGCTTTGACGGAGTTCCCAACTCCGGTCTGGGCACGCTTGTCGGCTATTCTTCCGTCATTTTCGCCGTTTTGGGCCTCATGTCCGGGGTTTTCACCTATCTTGTCCTGTCAAATTTGACCCCATTGCGTCCCAGTCCGGTCATTATCTGGACATTGCTTTCAACAAATATTTTCATCGTTACCGGTCTGGTTTTTATTATCGGCTGGCAGCTCGTCGCGCTCAGTCGGGCACGCCGCGCCAAGCGTGCGGGTGCCAGATTGCACAGCCGATTGGTCACGCTGTTTGCCGTTATCGCCTCGGTGCCGGCCATTCTGGTGGCCATATTCGCAACGGTAACCCTCGATCGCGGGCTCGACAGCTGGTTTTCCAATCGCACCAAAGCCATCATCAACAACACAACGGCCGTCGCCAATGCCTATCTCAGCGAACACCGCGAAGGCTTGCGCCGCGATGTGCTGATGATGGCGCGCGACCTGACCCGCGCGTCGGAAGTGCTGATGGAAGACACCCGCCGGTCGCAAAACTTTATCACCGCGCAAGCCGCTCTGCGGTCAATGCCGCAAGCGCTTATCGTCCAGCGCGACGGCACTGTTGTGCTGGCCGCTTCCAACAATATGAACATTTTGCCGGATTTGCCGCCGGATGAGGCTTTTGACGCCGCCAATAATGGCGACCCCGTACTGATTACGGTCAGCGAACGCTCGCAGGTGCGGGCGCTGATGAAACTGCAGGGGTTTGACGGCTATTACCTCTATGCAACCCGTTTTGTGGCCTCGAATGTGCTTGACCATTTGTCGCGTTCAGACGCCGCCGTGCGGGAATATTCTACAATGGAATCCAGACGTTATGAAGCTCAGCTGACCTTCGCGCTGGTTTATATCGTACTGACATTGGTGATTTTGCTGTCAGCCATCTGGCTGGGGCTGTTGATTGCCAACCGGCTGGTACAACCGATTTCGGCACTGATTAACGCAACGCAGAAACTGGGTGACGGTGATTTGTCGGCCCGCGTGCGCGACGATAACCGAAACGATGATGAAGTCGGGCAACTCGCGCGCACGTTTAACACCATGGCCGAGCGTATCAGCAATCAGCAAACCGAATTGATTACGGCCCGCGATGATTTGGATGAGCGCGCGAAATTTACCGAAATGGTTTTGAGCGGTGTCAGTTCGGGCGTGATCGGTGTCGATGAAAATGGTCGCATCAACCACGTCAATGAAGCGGCTGAATTTGTGTTCAATCTCAACGAAACCGAGGTGGCCGGACGCAAACTTGAAGACGTTATTCCAGCCTTCGCGGAACTGTTGAAATCGGGCGGCCAGAAGGTCAAAACCGGCAAAATCAAGCAAATCGCCATCCGCGACCGCGATGGCAATGAGCATAGTCTTTCTGTGTCGACCGCGCAGTCGGACACGGCCTATGGGGTCAATTTTGTGATTACCTTTGACGATGTTACCAATCTCATCTCGGCCCAGCGCACGGCGGCCTGGGCTGATATTGCGCGCCGCATTGCCCATGAGATCAAGAACCCGTTAACGCCCATTCAATTGTCGGCCGAGCGGTTGCAGTCAAAATATGGCCGCAATATTGACGACCAGCCTGATGTTTTTGCCCAATGCACCCAGACGATTATCCGTCAGGTGGAAGATATTGGCCGAATGGTCGATGAATTTGCATCCTTCGCGCGCATGCCCAAGCCCGTTATGCGCGAATTTGATGCCGCCGACACTGTCTCGCAGGCCGTATTTCTGCAACGCATCGCGCATCCCGAAATTTCCTATCGCTTCGGGCATGAGGGCACATTGATGATGGTCGGCGACAAGCGCCAATTGAGCCAGGCGCTGACCAATGCGCTGAAAAATGCACAGGAAGCTGTTTCGGCGAATGACCCGGATGATGATGCGGCAATCATAGAAGTGCGCCTTGAAACATCCGACAATGAACTGAAAATCAGTGTTTTTGACAATGGCCCCGGCTGGCCGAAGAAAAACCGGTATTCACTTGTGGAACCCTATAACACGTCGCGTGCCCAAGGCACGGGGCTTGGGCTTTCCATTGTGAAGAAAGTGATGGAGGACCACAGCGGATTTCTGCTGCTCGAAGACGCACCTTGGTGTGCTTCGGGTGGCACGGGCGCCGGATTGATTCTGGTGTTTCCGCTCCATCACAAAGAAACGGTGGGACATTCCAAAGTATTAGAGGAAACGTGATGTTTGGAGATGTGTTAATCGTTGATGATGAAAAGGATATTCGCGATCTGATGGCGGGTATCTTGGTGGATGAGGGGTATTCTCCCCGTACGGCGTCGGACAGCGACACCGCGTTGCGGGAGATTACCAGCCGGTGCCCGTCGCTTGTGCTGCTCGATGTCTGGCTTCAGGGCAGTCGGCTTGACGGTCTTGAAGTGCTGAATATTTTGCGCGAGCGCTATCCGGAATTGCCGGTGATAATCATAAGCGGGCACGGCAATATCGAAACCGCCGTGTCGGCCATTCGCAAAGGCGCTTACGACTATATTGAAAAGCCGCTCAAATCCGACAAATTGCTGCTGACCGTGAAGCGCGCATGTGAAAATGCCCGCCTGCAACGCGAAAACAATGAATTGCGGCGCAAGAACGGCATGCAGTTTGAGCTGATCGGGCAGGCCTCGGTCATCGAACAGCTGAATACGCAAATCGACAAGCTGGCTTTGACCAATAGCCGCATCATGATCCACGGGCCGTCCGGCAGTGGCAAAGAGATTGTGGCGCGCCGGTTGCACAGCAGGTCGCCGCGCGCCAACCAGAATTTCATCACCGTACACAGTGCGCTGATGGAAAATGATCTGGCGCGTATCGAAAAAGCCCTGTTCGGACACGAAACGGAAGATTTCGTCGAGGTCGGGCTATTCGAACAAGCCCATAACGGCACGCTTTATCTCGACAATGTCGCGCATTTCCCCATGGAAATTCAAAGTGCCATATTGAAGTTCATTCTGAAGGGCAACTTCACGCGGGTTGGCGGCAATGACGAAGTGAATGTCGATGCGCGTATTCTGTCATCATGCTCGGCCGTGCCCGAAGATTTGGTGAAGAAGGGCTTGCTGCGCGAAGATTTGTTGCACCGGTTGCAGGTGGTGGCGCTTGATGTGCCGGGGCTTGCTAAGCGGCGCGACGATATTCCGCTGCTGGTCGAGTTTTATATTTCCGCCATCGCCGAGCAAATTAACGTGGCCCCGCGCAAGGCCGGGCATGATGTTATGGCCGTATTGCAAAGCCATAACTGGCCCGGAAATGTGCGCCAGTTACGCAATTGCGTCGAACATATGATGCTGAACAGCATTGCCCGACAAAGCGATGTGCTGACGATTGAGATGTTGCCGAAGGAAATTGTTTCGGAAACGGATGTCAGCGAGACCATCACCAGTTCGGGGCACATTATGTCTCTGCCGTTGCGCGAGGCGCGCGAGCGGTTCGAGCGCGAATATCTGATGGCCCAGATTGACCGGTTCAGCGGAAATGTGTCGCGCACGGCCGAATTTGTCGGTATGGAACGCTCGGCATTGCACAGAAAGTTGAAATCTCTGGGCATCGCCGGAAGCAATCATGCTAAAAGCCATGCCTGAACGGGGTTGTTAAGGGATCTAATATGAAAGTCATTGTTTGTGGGGCCGGCCAGGTGGGGCAGGGTATTGCCCAGCATCTCGCGGGGGAGGGGATCGACGTGATTGTCGTTGACCGTGCCGCCGCGCTGATGCAACGCATCAGTGACACGCTTGACGTCAGGCCCATTCAGGGCCATGGCGCTTATCCCGAAACGCTTGAGAAAGCCGGCGCAGCGGACGCCGATATTCTCATCGCGGTGACGGCCAGCGACGAAGTGAATATGGTCACCTGTCAGGTCGCCAAATCGCTGTTCAACGTGCCCAAAACCATCGCCCGTGTGCGCGACCGGCATTATCTGTCCGGCAAGTGGCAGGACAGTCTCTTCAATCGGGAAAACATTCCCGTCGACGTTATTATTTCGCCGGAAACGGAAGTGGGCGAAGCCGTTGTGCGGCGTCTGGCCTTGCCCGGCACATTCGACAATTTCGGCTTTTGCGACAATGTGGTGCAAATGATCGGCGTGTCGATCGAAAATGATTGTCCGGTTATCGATACGCCGCTCAACCAGTTGACCGGCCTGTTTCCGGATTTGCGTGCGATTGTGGTCGGGCTGGAGCGTGACGGCCATCTTTATGTGCCCGAATTTGACGATACCATTCTGGCAGGCGACAAGGCCTATCTGGTCACGGCGGCCAGTGACACATTGCGCACGCTGAAAATTTTCGGCCATGAGGAACGCGAAGCCCGCCGCATTGTTATCGTCGGCGCAGGCAATATTGGCTATCAGGTGGCGCGCACGCTGGAAAACGGCCGCGCGCCATACTCGATCAGCCTTATCGAGCAGGAAGAGATCCGCGCGCGCGAGGTTGCCGAAAAGCTCACCAAATCGGTGCTGCTGCATGGCGACGGCCTGTCTCCTGAAATTTTGGCGGAAGCCGGCGTGCGCGATGCCGATATCACGCTCGGCCTGACAAATGACGATCAGGTCAATGTTCTGACAACGCTGTTGGGGCTGCAGGAAGGCAGCGTGCGCGGCATGTGCCTGATTAATGACAACAGCTTTCAACGCCTCGCCGGTAAATTCGGCATGGAAGTGGCGATTAACCCGCGCGCCATCACCGTATCGTCAATTTTGGGGCAGGTGCGGCGCGGGCAAATAATTCGCGTACACGCCATTGGTGATGGCGGTGCGGAAGCTCTTGAAGCGGAAGTGCTGGAAGGTTCTGTTCTGGTGGGCCAAAAACTGCGCGACTTGGATTTGCCCGACGGCATTCGCTTTGGCGCAATGGTGCGCGCGGATGAATTAATCACCCCGCGCGGCGGCACTGAGATTAAGATCGGTGACCGGATTGTCGTTTTCGCTTTGTCGAACGCGATTGAGGATGTTGAGCGTCTGTTTCCGGCCAGCCGGCAGAAGAATTAGCAAATATGCGGCTGGGCGCGCTTCTTTACACATTGGGTTTTGGCGGGGCCATGCTTGCCATGTGCATGTTGGTGCCCCTGATTGTCGCCATTGCCGAGGGCCATTGGGCGCATGCGCGAAACTTCACCATGGGCCTGACGCTGACAACATTTGTTTCCGGCGCGATGATTATTTCCGGCCTGCCGACGCGGCGTCTGCCGGCACGCAATATCGAATTGCTGGCGGTTATGCTTCTGTTCTGGTTCGTGCTGCCGGTTCTGGCGTCGATCCCGCTGACCGGTGCCGTTCAGGTGCGCAGTTTCATGGCCGGCTATTTTGAGGCCGTGTCGGGTTTGACGACCTCCGGCGGCGGGGTGATTGTCTATCCCCAGCTTGAGGATTCCCCGATTTTGGTCTGGCGCGCATTGCTCGGCTGGCTGGGGGGTTTGTGGACACTTGTTTTCGCCGTCGCTGTGCTGGCGCCCTTTGCCATAGGCGGCCTGTCGCTGGTGGGCAGCCCGCTTTTGCAGCATGATGAGGATGCCGCGCTGTCATCACGGCTGGGGCGTCCCATGCGCTTTATTTTCCCATATTATCTGGCGCTCACAATGCTGGGCGTTATCGGCATGGCGGCCGGTGGCGACGGGTTTATCGCTTCGTTCTGCATGGCTCTGTCGGGCATATCCGGAACCGGCACAAGCGTTGTATCGGGCAGTGTTTATGACGCATTTTCGCTGCTGTCGCAGTTGTCTCTGGCAAGTTTGTGCATGTTCAGCGCCTTCAGCCTGCCCGCCCTCATAGCCATGACGCAGATGCAATCGGCGAAACTCTTTCGTGAAACCGAGTTCAAAGTGCTGCTCGCCATAATTTTCAGCTTTGCCGTGATTTCCGCGCTGACCCAAGGCGGGGAGAGTTATTTCGCGCTGGTTTTTCAAGCCATCAGCCTTGCAACGACAGCGGGGTTCAACTTTCTGCCGGCGGATAGTTTGAGCAATTGGCCGGTTTTATGGGTCATGTTGCCGGTCTTCATTGGCGGCATGGGGCTTTCCATGGCGGGCGGTATCAAGATTAACCGCGCCATTCTGGTTGGCCGCGAACTGGCAAGCGAATTGCGCCGTCTGGCCTATCCGTCTTCTGTCAGCGTTACGCGCATGCGGGGGCGGGCGGTCGATATGGCCGATTTCAGCGCGACATGGGCCTATATGGCGATATTCATTCTGATGACCGCCGGCGCAATTATTGTGCTGGGCGCGCTGGGGCTGGAGATGGAAGCTGTCTGGGCAATTACGCTGGGCGGGTTGACCAATTCGCTGGCGATTGTGCCGCATCTGGGCTTCGACACAAGCTTTGCGGCGATGGGCGGTGCGACACAATTATTCATCATTGTGCTGATGATTGCGGGGCGAATTGAATTACTTGTGCTATTAGTGATATTCAGTGCCCGATTCCGGCGCCTCTTGCGCTGATTATGGAGTATGCATGTCTCGCATTGCCTATGTAGACGGTGTTTATCAACCGATAGATATGCCCGGCATTCATGTCGAGGATCGCGGCTATCAGTTTGCCGATGGCGTTTACGAGGTTTGCGCGGTTCATAATGCGCGCCTGATTGACGAAGAGGCACATCTTGACCGTCTGGAGCGTTCCCTCGCGGAACTGAGCATTGCCGCCCCGATGAGCCGCGCGGCCATGAAAATCGTGGTGCGCGAAACGCTGGCCCGCAACCGCATTCGCAATGGCATTGTCTATATGCAGGTTACGCGCGGGGTCGCCAGTCGCGAGCATAATTATCCCGCCGGATTGAAACCCGTTCTGGTTGTCAC
The DNA here is from genome assembly GCA_049611805.1 of Parvibaculales bacterium. GTDB lineage: Bacteria > Pseudomonadota > Alphaproteobacteria > RS24 > RS24 > UBA7378. Next base: position 18,335 of record JBMZAX010000015.1, read on the forward strand.
CGCGCGCCATACTGACCCGGCGCGGCGTGCCTCGGTGTTGCGCGATGGCATCAGTGTTGTCACCGTGCCGGATCAACGCTGGGCGCGTTGCGATATCAAATCGATTTCCCTGCTGCCCAATGTGCTGGCGCGGCAAGCGGCCAAAGACAGGGGCGTGCAGGAAGCATGGCAGGTGGATGCAGACGGGATGGTGACCGAGGGCGCGGCGACAAATGCATGGATTGTCGACAGTGCCGGCGTTTTGCGCACGCGGCCCGCGGATGGCGGAATTCTCAACGGAATTGTGCGCCAGACCATTATCGGATTGCTGGATGAACTGGATTTGACCTTCGAAGAACGCGCTTTCAGCGTCGAGGAAGCACTGTCGGCACGCGAGTGTTTTTCGACCGCTTCGACCCTTGCAGTGTTTCCGGTTGTCAGTATTGACGGGCAAAATATCGGTGACGGCAAACCGGGTGCGGTCGCGCGCCAAATTGTTAATCAGTATGATCAACACTCATTAATTGAAATTTAGTATATAAAACAACCAAAAGTTGTGTAATATTTATTACGCGCATAGTGAATTGGGGAGAGACGCGCAATCCTTCACTCTTCCCTCAATAAATTGGGCCTTACCCATGACAACAAGTTCAACATCAAATCTCGAAGACGCATTTCTTTCCCACGTTTGTGAACAGAAAATGCCGCTTACGATTTTCCTCGTGAACGGTGTCAAACTTCAGGGTTCAATCACATGGATTGACGTAAATTCCATGTTGTTGAGTCGTGACGGACATTCCCAGCTTGTTTACAAGCATGCGATTTCGACGATCATGCCGAATAGTCCGGTCGAAATTACCGAAGCGTAAGTTAAAAACGTATCTATCGGCTGTGGGACTTTGCCTGTTCCCACTTTTGCTCCATCTCCGCCAAGGAGAGCGTGTCGAGATCGGCATTTTTTTCCATCCATTTGAACCTTGCCGTGAATTTCGCATTGGTGCTGCGAATGGCGGCTTCGGGGTCGACGCCCAGATGCCGGGCGAGATTGGCAATCACGAATAAAATATCGCCCAACTCATCCTCAAGCCGGGCCTTGTCGGCATTTTGGGCGCGCATCTCGCGGCGCAATTCTTCTATTTCTTCATCGAGTTTGGCGAAAATGGGTTCTGCCGCGTTCCAGTCAAAGCCGACGCGGGCGGCGCGGCGTTGCAATTTCACGGCGCGCGACAGACCGGGCAGGGCGGCGGGCACATCATCCAGCAGGCCGGCTTCCTGATTTGCCGATTTTTCCGCCCGCTCGCGCGCTTTGATGTCTTCCCAGTTGGATTTGACCGCATCCGCGCTGGCAACCTCAATGTCGCCAAATACATGCGGGTGTCGGCGTTCCATTTTGTCGGAGATGGTCGCCGCCACATCGAAAAAATTGAAATGACCGGCTTCCTCCGCCATTTGCGCGTGGAACACCACCTGCAACAACAAATCGCCCAGTTCATCTTTGAGCGTTGTCATATCGCCGGTTTCAATGGCGTCTGCCACCTCGTAAGCCTCTTCAATCGTGTAGGGCGCGATTGACGCGAAGGTCTGTTCAATATCCCACGGGCACCCGGTTTCGGGGTCGCGCAGGGCTTTCATAATGTCCAGAATACGAAGCAGCTGGGCAGTATCGGTCATGGGATTTCTTCTCCGTGGAATGCCGGCGCTCTGAAGTTTAGGCTTGCGCGCGAAGCCGGCTTGGCTTAGGGATTTGTTAAGTGTTTAAGAATAAATAAAAAACATGCACGAACAAAATTTACAAACAAATGATGGGCCAACCCAAGCCGAACGCAGCCATATTACCGGGCTTTTAACCGACCGGAAACTCGATCAGGCAGCGCGTTTCACCGAACAGTTGGTTGACAAATATCCCGGCCAGAAAACCTTGCAGTTCAGCCTGGCTCTCATTCATATCGTCGCCAAAGACCACGCGCTGGCCGTGCCGATTCTGACCGAGCTTGCGGCGCAAGACCCAGCCGATTTGCAGGTTACCAAACATCTGGCGATTTGCCATACGGAGTTGGAAGACCATCGCAATGCTTTGCCCGCCTATTTGAAATGGCTGGAAGCCGAACCCGACAATCTGGAAGCCCTGTGCGGTGCCGGCTCAGCCTATAATGCCATCGAAATGTATCATAAGGCGGCCGAATATCTGGAAAAAGCCAATCGGCTTGCGCCGGACCATGATGAAATTGCCGAAGTTCTGGCGAACACCTATCTGGAAGGGCGCCATTATGACGATGCCGAGCGCCGTTATCGGCAATTGCTGGCCGAACAGCGCCCAAATGACGGCAGGGTGATGCTTAATCTCGCCGACAGTCTTTCGAATTTGAACCGAACCGAAGAGGCGCTTGAGTGGTGCGACAGGGCGATTAATCAAAAAGCCCACAAACAGTCGGCACATGTGATGAAGGCCAGAATTTACGGCACGCTTGGCGATGTGAAATCCGCCCGCACGCAATACCGCTCGGCTTTGCGCATCGAGGCTGACGCGCTGCCGCCGCTTGCGGGCCTTATTCAATTGGAAAAGGTGACCGCGCGCCATCAACCGATTGTCGATAAGCTGAAAAAGCAATTTTCAAAGCGCAGCCTTGGCTTGAAGCAGCGCGCCATTGCCGGTTTTGCACTGGGGAAGGCGGCCCATGACCGCGGCGACCCGAAAGAAGCGTTCACCTATTTCAAGAAAAGCAACGCCTTTCTTGAGCAAGACGGCCCCTATGAGGAATACCGCGCGGAATTGCGCTTCAATACGCTGAAACATATTTTCGGGCCGGTTGATTTTCACAATCTCGACCCGAATGAGGCGCATGTCAAAACCACGCCGCAGGACAAGAAACTGATTTTTGTCGTCGGCATGCCGCGATCGGGCACATCGCTGACCGAGCAGATATTGTCCAGTCACTCCGCCGTGCATGGCGCCGGTGAGTTGAACTTCATGAACGAGATTACCGAAGAGTTAATGTATTACTTCACGCAACAGCCGGAAGTTAAGCTGAACGACCGCGCTTTTGGCTCAATCGGGCGCGATTATATGGACAAAATCAACGCACTGGGCGTTGACGAGCCTTATGTTGTCGACAAACTGCCGCATAATTTCATGCGTCTGGGCTTCATCCGGGCGGCGTTTCCCGATGCGCGCATCATTCACACAAACCGCGACCCGATGGCCGTGTGCTGGTCGAATTATCAGCGCTTTTTCCCGGCAAAAGGCATGAATTTCGGCAATAATCTGGAAGCATTGGGCCGTTATTACAAGCTTTACGCCGATCTTATGGGGTTTTGGCGCAAAAAATTCGGCGAGACAATGTATGAGCTGGATTATGACCGCCTGACCAAGAACCAAGAGGGTGAAACACGCGCGCTTCTGGAATTTTGCGGGCTTGAGTTTGAAGCGGGAACCTTGTCGTTTCACGAAAATGTGCGGCCGGTGCGAACCGCCAGTCAGGAGCAGGTGCGGCGTAAAATGTATACCGGCAGCACGCAAGCCTGGCGTGCCTATGAGCCATATTTCAAACCGTTGATGGAGATATTGGACGTTAAACCCGCGGATTGACCGCGTTTGGCGTGGGGGGCGTGGTCTTTTTTACCGCACAATTCCCAGTCCCTAAATTCGCATAATATATATTATGACAAATAAAATATCAGGGAATGCCACCATATATAGGCGCGCACTCAAATATATCATTCGCAGGACGGCAAGTCGGCACAGGTATAATGGATCGTATTGCTGGTGCCCGACCCTTCACAGCTTTTCCACCCGTCCGAATTTCTGCGCTTGACCCGCTTGTTGGAGCCAAAATTGCAACTATTGCCGGTGGTGCATTTACCGTTGCCACACGCGACACTTTAGGAAATATCCGGATCATCGGTTGACCAGTGGAACAAGGAATAAGTCGTTGTCCCCAGTGAGTCATGCTCGGATTTTGTTGCCAGACGCCCCCCTTTGGCCCGACACGCATTCTGCGCGGTGACGACATCTTCGCTGGAGCCATTATTATACCGCTTCTTGCCATTGGTCGCATCGGCAATCGCAGTTTGAACATCATAGGTCTTGGTGATGTCCACCGTATAGGCGGGCGTGTAAATATCCAGCGCCATGCGTATGGTTGCCGACTGGCTGCCCGTGCCGGAATAGCCCGCCGGAATAACCAGATTATTGCTTGCAATCGTCCAATCGGTCGGGCCGGACTGCAATGTGCATGTCCATTGTGGGTGCCCGCATGTGGAAGGCAAATCCAGATTGACCGCTGTCGTACACCCGGAGGCCGGAGGAGCCGACGGTGTCGGCACAACGGCATTGTCGGCGACCGTGACCATTTAATTGGTTTCTTTTCCAAGGATGCAGTTAGGCGGATTTGTTTTTATCTTGGGTTTGTTGCCCAATTGCCTGACTTTCGGCAAACTCCATGCCGTCATAGGCCGGACAGACGTTTTCCGGCAATTCGCCGGTCAGGGTTTCGTAATCCATATCAATGTGCAAATTGGTCAAAATCGCCCGTCGGGGTTTGATTTTTTCAATCATTTCGAGTGTTTTTTCGAGATGAAAATGCGTCGGGTGCGGTGTGCGGCGCAAGGCATCAACGACCCAGACATCGAGGTCGCGCAATGCGTCTTCGCTTTCTTCCGGCAGGTCGCTAATGTCACTGGAATAGGCGACATTTCCAATACGGAACCCCAGGGAGTCGATGCGCCCGTGAATTTGCCTGAAGGGGATGGCGGAGAGTGCGCCCCCTGCCCCGTCCACGGCAATCTCCGAATAGGGAATATCGATACGATTGTCTTCCAATATGGAGGGATAATCGCTGCCGCGTATTTGGTTGAAGCAATATCCGAAGCGTTTGGTCAGTGTTTGTGCGGTCGCGGTGTCCATCCAGACCTTGATGCGCGCGCGGCGGGCATAGACCATGGCGCGCAGATCATCAATGCCGTGGGTCTGGTCGGCATGGTCATGAGTATATAAAACCCCGTCCAGCCAATCCGTGCCTGCATCAATGAGCTGGTCGCGCATGTCGGGAGATGTATCAATAAGTAGATTGGTTGCGCCATCGGTTCCGGTTTTCGTAACCAGCATCGAACACCGCGTTCGTCGGTTTTTTGGATTATTGGCGTCGCAATCGCCCCAATCGCCATGAATGCGCGGAACACCACCTGACGACCCGCATCCCAAAATACGAAATGTAACCGGCATCAGGTGATCTCGCGCATTATTGGATTTCACGGTGTGGCGCTTTGGTAAACAGACGGTAGAAATTATCCGTCGTGCGGGCGGCCAGCGTTTCAAAATCCGTGTCGAACAAACTTGCCAGCGCACCGGCGGTATCGGCCACGAAAGAAGGCTCGTTTCTTTTGCCGCGATGGGGAACGGGCGCGAGATAGGGCGAATCCGTTTCCACCAGCAAACGGTCTTCCGGCACGGTCAAAATGGTCTGGCGCAACGTTTCGGCATTTTTGAACGTGGCGATGCCGGAAATCGAGATGTAAAAGCCGATATCCAATGCGCGCTTGGCAAGCTCCGGCCCGGCGGTGAAACAATGAATGAGGCCGGGGAATGCGCCGTTTTTCATTTCGTCTTCCAAAATATCGGCCGTGTCTGTGTCGGCGTCGCGCGCATGAACGATCAGCGGCAAGCCGGTTTCGCGGGCGGCGGCGATATGCGCCCTGAAATTGCGTTGCTGGGCCTCGCGCGGGCTGTGCTCATAATAATAATCAAGGCCGGTCTCGCCAATGCCGACAACTTTCGGATGCGTCGACAGCCGGACTATTTCCGATGCCGGTGTTTCGGGTTCGCTACCCGCCTCATGCGGATGAATGCCGACCGAACACACCACATCTTCATGGGCCTCGGCCAGCGCGATGATTTTGTCGGCCAGCGTTATTTTGGTCGAGATTGTCACCATCAGGCCGACACCGGCAGCGCGTGCGCGCGTCAATACGGCCTCGCGATCGGCGTCGAAATCTTCGAAATCCAAATGACAATGGCTGTCTACAAGCATGAATGGTTCCTTAAATATGCATCCTTAAATATATTGTCCGTCATCGACCGTCAGTGTCGTGCCGGTAATGCCCTTACCCAGCGGCCCGGCCAGCAATAAAATAGCACCATCCAGATCGCTTTGTTCCGCCAGTCTGCGGCGCGGAAAGCTGTTGATCTGTTTCTGCCCGCCTTCGGTTTCCCACCAGAAGTCATTAATCTCCGTTTCGATATACCCCGGACAGAGCGCATTTACATTTATATCATAACGCGCCCATTCGCGCGCCAGCCCCCGCGTCATCATCACAAGGGCTGATTTTGACACGCAATAGGGCGTGGCTCCGGGCAGAACTTTTAACCCGCCGACAGAAGCAATATTAATAACACGCCCGGCCTGCCCTTTTTCGATAAGCGGGCGGGCAAATTCGGTCGCCAGAAAAAACGGCGCATCCAGATTGGTGGTGAGAACCCGGCTGAATTCTTCCGGCGTGGTTTCAAGCGCGGGCTTTGAAATATTCATGCCAGCATTATTGACGAGAATATCCGGCGTCCAGCCGCGTGCGTTCAGGCTTTCATAGAAATCGGCCAATCCGTCCAGCCGGGTCACGTCCAGCGTCTCGTTCAAAACCTCGCCGCCTGCTTCGGTAATTTCGTCAGCAAGGGCGGCCAGCCGGTCGGCGCGGCGCGCCGTAATAATTATCCGCGCGCCTGCCGCCGCCAGAACCCGCGCAAACCGCACGCCAAGCCCGGAACTCGCGCCGGTAATCAGCGCGGTTTTTCCTTGCAAATTCTGCTCGATATTAATCGTTTCGGCGTGGGTTGGTTTTTCCATAATGCGTTTCCTTTGACACAAGACACCCTTGTTTGCCACACTCACAAGCAGGAGAGCAATATGGATAATCAGCCCCGCGTACTTCATCTCGATATAATTTCCGATGTTATCTGCCCATGGTGCTTCATCGGCAAGCGCAAACTCGACGCCGCGCTTGGTGATGTGGAGGATTTGCGGGTGAATTTGATCTGGCGGCCTTTCCAGCTTGATCCGACCACCCCGCCCGGCGGCTATGACCGCCGCAAGCAGATGGAAGAGAGGTTCGGCAGTGATGGCGCCCGCAAGCTGGCGGATAATATTCTCGCCGCGGCAGACGGCACGGGAATTAATTTTGCTTTCGACAAGATTGAACGCACACCAAACACGCTGAACGCGCATCGCCTCATTCGCTGGGCGGCCAGCACGGGCCGTCAGCATCAGGTGGCGGAATCGCTTTTCTGCCGTTATTTCGAGCGCGGCGAAGATGTCGGGCAAAATCAAGTGTTGCTGGATATTGCCGCCGAAAACGAAATGGATACCGATTTGGTCGCGCGGCTGTTGGACAGCGACGCCGATGTTCAAGAGACCCGGAATGATGACGCCGCCGCCCGCGACCTTGGCGTGGCGGGGGTTCCGGCGTTTCTGGCCGGTGGCAAATTTCTGCTGATGGGCGCTCAAGACAGCGACCGGCTGACACGGTTTTTCAAAAAAGCCGATGAAAAACTGGCCGCGCAGGAAACCGAAGAGGCGGGCTAACCGGCCCGGGCGATTTCGGCGAGCTTGCGCGACACCTGCCGCACATGGGCAAGGCGAGCTTCGGCATCTTCGTTTTTCATGCGAAACACAAGGCTCTGGTCGGGGCGTAATTTCACCTCATCCTGATTTTGCGCGACATAATCAAGCAGGCCGTCGACATTTTTGAATGTGCGGTCTTTGAAGAAAACCGCCGCCCCTTTCGGCCCGGCATCTATTTTTTCCACGCCCGCACGCAGGCAATCGCCCTTGATGACAAGAATATCGAGCAGATGTTTGACTTCCGGCGGCAGCGCGCCGAAGCGGTCGACCAGTTCCACAGCAAAGGCATCTATCGCGCTGCGGTCTTCCAAATCGGGCAGCCGCCGGTAAAGCCCCATGCGCAAATCGAGGGCGGGCACATAAGCTTCCGGAATCATCACGGAAATGCCGGCATTGATTTGCGGCGACCAGCTGCGGTCGGTTTCCACGCCCTGCTGATTGGCGACCGCCTCTTCCAGCATGGTTTGGTAAAGTTCAAACCCAACCTCCTTGATATGGCCGGATTGTTCTTCACCGACCAGATTGCCGGCGCCACGCAAGTCAAGGTCATAACTCGCAAGGTTAAACCCGGCACCGAGGCTGTCGAGCGACTGCATAACCTTCAAGCGTTTCTCCGCCGCTTCCGTTAACCCATTGGTTTCATTATAAGTTAAATAGGCATAGGCACGGGTTTTTGACCGCCCGACACGGCCGCGCATCTGGTAAAGCTGTGCCAGCCCGAACATATCGGCGCGATGAATGATGATGGTGTTGACCGAGGGTATATCGAGGCCGCTTTCGATAATCGAGGTCGAAACCAAAATGTCATATGTGCCCTGATAAAAGGCGGTCATGCGTTCTTCAAGGTCGCCGCCCGACATCTGGCCGTGCGCTGTGATGAACCGCGCTTCGGGCACATCCGTGGACAGAAAATCCGTAATCTCCTTAATGTCGGAAATGCGCGGCACGATGATGAAGCTCTGTCCGGCGCGATATTTCTCGCGCAACAGCGCTTCACGCAGGCTCACCCCGTCAAACGGGCTGACATAAGTACGCACGGCCAGCCGGTCGACGGGCGGCGTTGCAATAATCGACAGGTCGCGCACGCCCGTCATCGCCATTTGCAAAGTGCGCGGAATGGGGGTGGCGGTCAGCGTCAGCACATGCACTTCGTTGCGCAAGTTTTTGAGCCGCTCCTTATGGGCGACGCCGAAATGCTGTTCCTCATCGACAACAACCAGCCCCAGCCGTTTGAAGCTTATGTTTTTCGACAGCAGCGCATGGGTGCCGATGATGATATCCACCTCCCCCTCGGCGAGACCGGTGCGCGTTTGTGCGCCATCTTTGGCCGATACCAGACGCGACAACTCGCGCACGACCACCGGCAAATCTTTAAACCGCGCAGAAAAAGTTTGCATGTGCTGGCGCGCCAAAAGCGTGGTCGGCGCGATAATCGCCACCTGCTTGCCGGAAATCGCGGCAATAAACGCAGCGCGCAGGGCAACTTCGGTTTTGCCGAAACCGACATCGCCACAAACCAGCCGATCCATCGGTTTGCCGCTTGCCAGATCGTCCACCACGGCTTCAATGGCCGAAAGCTGGTCTTCGGTTTCCTCAAAGGCGAAGCGGGCGCAAAATTCCTCATAAAGATTGTCGCCGACAAACAGTTTTTCGCCTTCGCGCATGGCGCGCGCCGCGGCTGTCTTGATCAGCTCTTCGGCGATAATATTCAGCTTTTCCTTGAGTTTTGCCTTGCGCATTTGCCATGCGCCGCCGCCGATTTTATCCAGCGTCACGCTCATATCATCGCCGCCGAAACGACTGAGCAGTTCAATATTTTCGACCGGCAAAAACAGCCGCGCATCGCCGTGGTAAACAAGCTTCAGGCAATCATGCGGCGCGCCGTCGACATCAATCGTCTGCAGGCCCTCAAACCGGCCAATGCCATGCTCGACATGCACCACATGATCGCCCACCGAAAGGCTGGCGGCTTCGGTGAGGAAATTATCCGCGCGTTTGCGGCGCTGGCGGTGCACCATGCGGTCGCCCAAAATATCCTGCTCGCTGACAACGGCCAGCGTGTCGGTTTCAAAGCCTTCATCGAGCCCGAAATCGGCAATCGCGCACACGCCGGTCGGCAGTGCCGCCACATCCGTCCAGCTTGCAACCATACGAATGTCGCGCGCGCCGTGTTCTTCCAGAACGGTTGTCATGCGGTCGCGCGCGCCCGCGCTCCAGCAAACCAGCAGCACTTTTTTGTTGGCGTTTTGCAAGGCCGACAAATGCGCGATGAAGCTGTCAAAGACATTGACCCCGTCCATGCCGCGTTCGGCGGCAAAGTTTTTCCCCATGCGCGCGCCAAAGTCTTCGCTTTCGGCATCGGGGCGGGCATAGCCGTCCAACGTTACCCAGGTGACGCGGTCAAGCGTTGCCTGCCACACCTCGTCGGTCAGATAGAGATGTTCCGGTGGCAGCGGTTTAATCGTGCCGCCCTGCCCCGGTTTGTCGTGCATCGCTTCTTCGCGCGCCGTGTAATAATCGCGGATCTGCTCGGCGCGTTCCCGATAGGCATTGCCGGTTTGCGGGTCGGTGAAATAGACGCCTGCCCCGAAATGGTCGAAGGCGGTATCGAGCTTTTCGTAAAACAGCGGCAACCAGTGTTCCATGCCCTGATAGCGCGCGCCCGCGCTGATGGCTTCATAAAGCGGGTCGTGATCGGTCACGGCCCCGAATGTCGTTGTATAGCCGCGCCGAAAGCGTGACACAGCCTCATCATTCAGATGTATCTCTCCGGCGGGAAACAGGAAAATCTCGTCGCATTGTTCTTTGCTGCGCTGGGTTTCGGGGTCAAAACTGCGGATGGACTCAAGCGTCTGGCCGAACATGTCAAGCCGCACGGGGCTGGCACTGCCGGGCGGAAACAGGTCGATAATCCCGCCGCGCACGGCGAAATCACCGGGCTCCATCACGGTCGAACAGCGGCTATAGCCATTGGCCGAGAGAAATTCGACCAGCCCTTGCGTATCAAGGTCTTGGCCGGGGCGTGCCTGAAACACGCGTTCGCCAATCAGCTCGCGCGGCGGCACATATTGCATCATGGCCGAGACGGTGGTGAGCACAATATGGGCACTGCCCGCCAGCGCCGGCAGGCGCGCCAAAGTCGCCATGCGGGTGGCACTTGCCATGGGTTGTGGCGACAAGCGGTCGTAAGGCAAACAATCCCATGCCGGAAATTCGACAATTGGCAGGTCGGGCGCGAAAAAGCCGAGCGCGCGCGACAGGCTGGCCAGCGCGCCGGCATCGCGGGCGACATAGACACAGCGGTCGCCGTGAAACCGTGCCAGATCCGATATGACGAGTGCGCGATAGCCCTCCGGCACGCCGCCGATAATATGGCGGCCCTTTTCGGCAATCATGCGGGGCAGGAAATCAGGCGCGGCGGCAGTCACAAAATCTCCCGTCCGTTTAATCGGTGGGGTTCATATGGGCGAGGCTCAAAAGCGCATCGAGTAGGGGCGAGCGCAATTCTTCGGGCACTTGTTCGCGTCCGGTCGCCCAGGAAAACAGCTTGTCATCGGGCAATTCCAGAATGCGCTCATAATCATCCAGCTCGGCGTCGGAAAGCCCGTCAAGCACATGCTCGGCAAAACGCCCGAACACAATATCCATCTCGCGGATACCGCGATGGCGCGAGCGGTATTCGAGTTTGCGGAGGCGGGCCTGTTTGGTTTCTGACATGCGGGGAATCCTTCTATATTGTGGTGTTATAAAGCGAGTTTCGACCGCTGTCATCGTCTGGACAAGAAAGGCGGTTCGGACACCAAACCGAGCCGGGCGGCAGGAGGCAAAAATTCGACCGGATATTCTAACGCCCCTCTTTGCGGATGCGACCACATTGCCGGGCATCGGGCCGAAGCTGGGCGTGACGCTGGAGAAATTTACAGGCCGCAAGCTTGTCGATTTGCTGTGGCATTTGCCGTCCGGATTGATCGACAGGCGCTACCGCCCTTCCCTTGCCGAGGTTGAAAGCGGGCGCATTGCCACTTTCGAGGTCGAGATTATCAAGCATATGCCGCCGCCGCGCCGGTCTTTGCCCTATCGCGTGGCCTGCCAAAACGACACCGGATTTTTGACCCTTGTTTTCTTCCATGCCAAGGGCGACTGGCTGAAGCGCGCGCTGCCCGTGGGTGAAAAACGCATGATTTCCGGCCGCGTTGACCGGTTTCGCGACCAGTTGCAAATGACCCATCCCGACCACATGCTGACGCAGGCCGATTTTGACGCGCTGCCGATAATCGAGCCGGTTTATCCGCTGACCGCGGGCATTGCGGCAAAAACGTTGATGAAGGCGGTGCAGGCCGGATTGGGCGAGATTCCCGAACTTCCCGAATGGCAGGATGCCGATTGGGTGGCGGCGCAAAACTGGATGCCGTGGCACGCGGCCATGCGCGCCGTGCATCAGCCCGAAACCGGCGATGCCCTGTCGCCCATGCATCCGGCGCGGGCGCGGCTGGCTTATGATGAATTGCTGGCGCACCAACTCACGCTGGCACTGGTGCGCCGCCAGAGACGGCGCGCTTCGGGCCGCAGTTTTCCGGGCCCCGGTGCCCTGCAAGCGCGCCTGACCGCGTTGTTGCCCTTCACGCTGACCGGTTCGCAACAAGAAGCTCTGGCCGATATCGCGGCCGATATGGGCAAGCCCCAGCGCATGTTGCGCCTGTTGCAGGGCGATGTCGGCAGCGGCAAAACCATGGTGGCGCTGATTGCGATGATGCAGGCGGTGGATAATGGCGCGCAGGCCGTTTTGATGGCCCCGACCGAAATATTGGCGCTGCAACACGCCGAAACCATCGGCCCCTATCTTGATGAGCTGGGCATTGCGTGGGATGTCGTGATCGGCCGCAATCAGGGAAAACGGCGCAGTGACGCGCTGGCGCGACTGGCCGACGGCACCACCCGCCTCGCCATCGGCACGCATGCGCTGTTCCAGTCGGAGATTGAATTTCAGGATTTGGGCATGGCGGTGGTTGACGAGCAACACCGCTTCGGCGTGCAGCAAAGGCTGGCCCTGTCGGATAAGGGCGACGGCGTTGATGTGCTGGTGATGACGGCCACGCCCATTCCGCGCACGCTCACGTTGACAGCCTATGGCGATATGGATGTTTCGCGCATGACCGAGAAACCGCCCGGGCGCAAACCTGTTGATACGCGGCTTATCGGCTTTGAGCGCTATGACGACATTGTCGCCAATCTGAAAAACATTATCCGGCAGAAGCAGCAGGTTTATTGGGTGTGCCCGCTGGTCAAGGAAAGCGACGCCAGCGACCTTGCCGCGGCCGAGGCGCGCCATGCGGCACTGGCCGAAATTTACGGGCCCCAAGTCGGGCTGGTGCACGGGCAGATGAAACCGGCGGAAAAAGACGCGGTGATGGAAAAATTCCAGCGCGGCGAGATTTCCATATTGGTGGCGACCACGGTGATCGAAGTGGGGGTGAATGTGCCCGCGGCGACGGTGATGATTATCGAGCATGCCGAACGCTTCGGGCTGGCCCAATTGCACCAATTGCGCGGTCGGGTTGGTCGCGGCGCCGATAAATCGAGCTGTATTTTGTTATATCACGGGCGGTTGGGCGAAATTGCTCAACGCCGACTTGAAATTATGCGGCAAACTGACGACGGATTCCTGATTTCCGAGGAAGATTTGCGCCTGCGCGGGGCCGGTGAAGTGCTGGGCACGCGCCAGAGCGGTCTGCCAAATTTCCGTCTGGCCGATATTGAAGTTCATGCGGAACTTTTGCCGGCTGTGCATGATGATGTTAAACTGTTACTTGAAGTCGATCCAACGCTTCAGAATAATCGCGGTAAAGCCATAAGAACATTGCTTTATTTATTTCAGCGCGACGCGGCTATTCGCTATCTGACATCAGGATGAGCTGGCTTCCTTATCCGCCAGACCGGCGGAAATGACCAGCCGCGCGCCTTCTTCAACCGTCATATCAAGTATCTTGATTTCCGCCTTGGGCACGAAAAGCAGGAATCCGGAGGTCGGATTTGGCGTTGTCGGCAGAAATACGCTGATCATCTCCTCGCCCGTCGCCTCATTCACGCGAATATCGGCGGTTTTGGTCACAAAGGCGATGGCATGCAGCCCCCGGCGCGGATATTCGATAAGCGCGACTTGCGAAAACTGGTCGTCTTCGCGCATGGCGGTCTGAAATATCTGCTTGAGCGCGGTATAGACCGAGCCGACCACCGGCATTTGCCGGATAACGCGATCGGCAAAGCTGAGCAGGCTGCGGCCCAGAAAATTCGCCGTGAAACCGCCAATAATCGTCAGCACGATAAGCGCCAGCACCAGGCCTGTGCCGGGCAATTCAACCGGCAGATAGGATTCCGGCCGATATTGCGTCGGGATCCATGGCGTGAACCAATTGTCGAGAATTTCGACAAACCACAGCACAAGATAAAAGGTGATGAAGATCGGCGCGGTAACCACCAGCCCGGTCAGGAAATAGGTGCGCAAAATGGTCAGCAGCGTGCGGCGCGGTGGCGATTCTTCTTGCATTCTTATATACATGCCAGAATATCGGATAATAGGCAATTAACCATGACACCACCGCAAGAAGCTTCCGATTTCACCCGCGCGCTCGACGCCTTATGCACCACCCATTTGGGCGGGCCGATGAGCGACTGCGCGCGGCTTTCGGGCGGCGCGAGCCAGGAAAGCTATCGTTTTGCCTGTGCGGGCGAGATTTTCGTGCTGCGCCGCCCGCCCGGTGGCGTCGCCAAAACCACGGGCAGCAACGCGCTTTCCATGACGGATGAGGCGCACACGCTGGCGCGCGTTTATGCGGCGGGCGTGGCGGTGCCGCAGGTCGTGCATATTTGCGCGCCCGAAGACGCGGTGGGTCCGGGCTATATTATGCGCTTCATCGAGGGGCAGACGATTGCGCGCAAAATTCTGCGCGATGATGACTTTGCCGATTTGCGCCCCAAACTCGCCGCGCAATGCGGCACCATGCTGGCGCGCCTGCACGCGCTTGAAACGCAAGACATGGCGGGCCTGCCCAGCTCTGATGCCACGGGCGAACTGGGCAAATATACCGAGATTTTGCGCGCGGTCGGCCACCCGCATCCGGTTTTTGAATTGGCAATCAAATGGTTGGCCGACAATGTGCCGCCCTCGCAGGCGCGCTGCCTTGTGCATGGCGATTTTCGCATGGGCAATCTGATAGTCGCGCCCGAACAGGGCGTGGTCGCCATTCTCGATTGGGAGCTGGCCCATATTGGCGACCCGATGGAAGATCTGGGCTGGCCCTGCGTGCCCTCATGGCGGTTCGGCCAGCATCAAAATCCGGTCGGCGGCTTCGGCCAACGCGAAGATTTCTACGCCGCTTACGAGGCCGCAGGCGGCACGATTGACCGCGCGGCGGTGCGCTTCTGGGAAATTCTGGGCACGCTCAAATGGGGCATTATGTGCACCATGATGGCGACGGCCTTCACATCCGGTGCCGACCGCACGGTGGAGCGCGCGGCGATCGGGCGGCGCGCATCGGAAACCGAGATTGATTTGCTGCGCATGCTGGAGGGGCAGGACTGATGCCCCCGACGTTAAAGGGAATTGATTATGCAAGATAAGCCCGACATTGCCGATCTGATGCAGGCCGTGCGCGATTTCATCGGCGCGGAAATTGCGCCCGCCCTCACCGGCCATGGCGCGTTTTCGGCGCGCGTGGCGGGCAATGTTCTGGCGCTCATGCAGCGCGAGCTGGAGCTTGGCCCCGGCTTTCGCGCGGCCGAGCAGGCGCGCCTTGAGGCGCTGCTGGGCGAGACCGGCACGCTGGAGGCGCTGAACCGCGCTTTATGTGACAAAATTGCCAAAGGCGCGCTGGGTCTTGAAGATGAGGCCTTGATGGCGCATCTGAAACGCGCGACCATGGGCAAGCTGGCAATCGACCAGCCCACTTATGCGGGCTATAAAACCGCGCAAAGCAAGGGTTGGCCCGAAGAAGGTCAAGAGGAAGGTTGAGTAGAAGGCTAAATACCACCCCACCCCGCCAATAAGAAAAACGGAGTTCACCATGGCACACCGCATCATCATTATTTTCACCGCCGCGACATTGCTGGCGGCCTGTTCCATCGACGTGCCCTTCGTGCCTGGCATTTAAGGCATTAACGCTTAATCAACCCGCTCCGCCGCATAAGGAAAAAAACGGAGTGGAAAATGGCACAACGCATCATCACAATTTTGTCGGCAACACTGCTTTCGGCTTGCGCCCTCGGCGTGCCGTTTATCCCGATAATTTAGGAAACGGCGCAGGCCGCGCGGCGCACATGCCGCCGATAAAGCCATGGCGCAAGCACATGGTCGTAAACCGGCACGGCGATCGCGCGCACGGGCGGCAGGGCAACAAGGCGCGCCAGCGGGTTAAAGCCCGGCACCTCGGCCCAGAGGTGGATAAACGCATCGACGCCGCTATACCAAATATCATTTTTGCGAATATGCAGGCGGGCCAGCATGTCGTCGCGCGATGTGCCGTCGGGCGCATCCGTCGGCATCTCGGCAGATGAAATATCGCAATAGCTGACATTCATGCGCCCATGGGCCTGCGTGCGGCGGCGATAAAGCGCCACTTCCGGCGCGCAGATGTTGCACGCGCCGTTGAAATAAACGGTCAGTTCGGGGGTGTCGTTTGAGGGGTTATCAGCCATGCGGGTCATCAGTTGAGGCCCGTGCTTTGCGGCGCGGGCCGGTTTTCGCGCATGGCTTCCAGATAGGCGATAATCAAGTCCCAGGCGGCCAGCGCCTCAACATCGCCCGCCGCGGCAAATTCGGCGGCGCGCAAAGTGGCAACAATCTCGGCATCATCGCCATATTGCTGCACCAGTGCAGCCGCCGCAGCCGCGACAGCAGCTTCTTCGGAATTATCAGAACCTTGCGTCATGCGGAGAATATAAGCCCATCCCCGCGCGCGGCAAATGCGGTGAATTGACCGCCTATCATGCGGGCACCCTCCCGCGTTTTTCACGGGGTTACGGGCTCAAACCCCCAACAAGGACAAGGGCAAGGGTAAAGGCCGCAAGGATAAGGGCCGAGTTTCCCCTGCCCTTCACCCTCCGGTGGTGGTGTTAAACGATGTCGAATTGTGTGGGATTGCCTAAAGCAGTGACATCCTCCAGCACCATCAGCACATAATCATCGCCTATGTCAGCTGTGCCATTGGTATGATAGATTACCGTGTCATTGATGGCGGCATCATTGGTTGACGAACCGGCGGCGGTGGACAAAGCACTTTTATCTTCCTGCACCCAGCGCGCAATGGCATTGCCGCCACCGTCCAAGAGGGCGGTGGATTCGGGATTGACGGTGTAGGTTTCACCTGACGGAGACTCGAACCGAACTCTATCCGTTTCACCGCGACCAGTAGCGGCATAATCGGTTACGACATCGTAATCATCCGGGTCGGCACCTTCAGCAGGTTTGGCAATATCAAGCCGCACAGTAAATTTGTCCTTGCCACCTGCACCGCTCATAAGATTGATTTTACCTGCATCGCCCTCCAGCGTGTCCGCGCCGCTTGTGCCGGTTACTGTATTGAGCGTGGGCCCTGCGGGGGCATCCGTTGCACCGTTAATGGTGATGGTGATGGTGGCATCGACCGTGTCGGTGCCGTCAGTCACCGAAACCGTGATGGTGTCGGTATCGCTCTCACCGTCATTGAGGTCGTTCACGTCAGTGTCGCTATTGTCGAGCGCATATTGCCATGTGCTGCCACTGGTGAAGGTCAGCGTACCATGGTCGCCCTGCGTCTTGACGCTCCAACTCAGCCCGTCGCCGTCGGCATCGGTCGCCGTCAGGGTTCCGGTAACGGTGTTCGGGTCAGCGTCTTCCGTTATCGTGCCCGTATTGCCGCTATCGGCAATCTCCGGCGGATTATTCGGCTCATCGGCACCATTAATGGTGATGGTGATGTCAACGTCTTTGTCGTTAAAGCCATCATTGACCGTGATGGTGACCGTATCGGTTTCGGTTTGCCCGTTATTCAGCGCCTGAATGGTGGCGTTGTCATTGTCGAGCATATATTGCCATGTGCTGCCACTGGTGAAACTCAACGTGCCGTAAGTGCCTTGCGTTTTGACCGTGTAGGTCAAAGTGTCATCTTCCGCATCGCTTATATCAAGCGTGCCGGAGATGACCGCATTGGCCGAACCGCCGGAGAGGTCGCCGGCAAAGGGGCTCTTGAGGCGGTCCGCCTCCAGACCTGTCAGGACGGCTCCCACCGGATTCAACAAGGCCACCTCGGTGGCATCATAACCGGAAGTATTGTCACCGTTGAACACATCCCGAATATAATTCGGTACGGTGCTTTCAAGACCGCCATTGAGTCCGAGCCTGAGAACATTGTTTTCCACAGTAATGCGGTAGCCGAAGGCAAAGTACACCTCAACGCCATATTTGTTGCTTTCTGCGCCCGGATCCTCGGCGATAAAGCTGATGCCTTGAATGTTTGCATAAGCATGGGCGCCCGCATCCTCGGTGAATGCCACCCTCACATCGGAAGTGTTCTGCACCTCCGGTGCCATGTTTTCCGCAACCGCGCCATAGCCGACAGCACACCACAAAAACGCAAAAATACCCGAAAAAATCTCAAGCAGGCCCCAAACAGACCCGCTTTTTTTATTTGTTGTTTTGACCCTCTAATCCTAGCAAAGGAAACGCACTAGGCAAGAAAAAACAGTGCGGTTTTGCGCTATTCCACCGTAGCAAAGGGACGGTGTAGGGGTGCATTAAAAAACACTGACCTAACCTTCAACTTTGCAATTACCTACCGTTCCCCTGCCCTTACAGGCAGTTATTACTCCGACTATCAACTGTTCCTCTATCAGACTATCTCAGAGCATAGAGAGCAAGGCATGACCTTTGATGCCATTGCTGACTGGTTGAACAAGGAAGGATACCTGACAGTGCGTGGCAAAAAGTTCAGAGGTGCGCACGTCCACTCAATCTTGAAAAAGAGATTAGCAAAGGAAGAGATACTGAACCGAGAGTATCCGCCGATGTGGTCAGACTTCAGTATGGAGGTTGTCGATAAGACCATTTTGATGAGTGATTTTGGAATTCTAGAGGGATGATATGAATTTACTAACGCTAACTGACGTAGATGTCTCACATTTGTTCTTTCGGCAAGATTACTTTCTTAGAAGCGTTGTGCCACTAGTCCCAATTGAAAATCCACCCACCCGACATTGATTTAGTACTTCTACTAATCACCATCAACGAAGTTGAGGGCGAACTCTTTTTTTTATATCGTATCTCGTATTCTGATAAACCTCGCGATTTTACACCCACGATCTCATGATCTTCTGGAACGATGATGGTTGGCGGGTTAAGTTTATTGTGTGCACGTTTTGCTAGATATCCTGCCGCAATAAAATCAAGAATACCCATATTCTACATCAAAAAAACTATAGAGAGCGCACGGCACACTATTTTTTGATGACGCATCAACCAACAACTTTCGTTAATTTTATCATCACTTGGTCAACATATCGACTAATTGACCATCTTTTGTAACTGCCCGAACCGCCCCACCGTGACTGCCGTAAGTCCGCAAGCAAGATTCTAGTGCGTTCTTTATATCTGGATCAGTCATATCACCGCTTCTACCTGCATCACGCCAGTCACCAGAACTAGTCTTGTATTCAATCTTCACATATTTCACTTTACTTACCTGTTTCTCATTTCATTTTTTTTAAACCATAAATCCGAAAATAATTTGAGGTCAATATTTTCATTTTACTAACGCAATGATGCAGAGACACCTAAACTAGGTGACTATTATATGAGGTTAGACAGAATATCAAAAAAACATCCTTACAGAAACATCTACCTAGTCATTCTGTAAGGAAAATTTATATAATAAATTCAGATAATTATTCTACAGTGACCGATTTTGCCAGATTTCGCGGCTGGTCAACATCCGTGCCCTTGGCCACCGCCGCATGGTAAGCCAGAAGCTGCAATGGCAGGGCATAAAGCATGGGCGCGATGAAGGCATCCATCTCCGGCATGGCAATGCTCGCCATGCACCCCTCACCCGCCGCGGCCACCCCGTTTTGGCTGGCAAATAGGACGATATTGCCGCCGCGCGCCATGACTTCCTGCATATTCGACACGGTTTTTTCAAACAAGGCATCATCGGGCGCGATCACGATAACGGGCATGTTTTCATCGACCAGCGCAATCGAGCCGTGTTTCAACTCTCCGGCGGCAAAACCCTCGGCGTGGATGTAGGAGATTTCCTTCAGTTTCAGCGCGCCTTCAAGCGCCAGCGGATACATGGTCGCGCGCCCGATAAACAGCGCGCTGGTGGCGATGCTCACCTGCTTGGCAAGCTCTTCAATCTCGGCCTCGCAATCCAGCACCGAGTTGGCAAGCCGCGGCGTGGACAGCAACAAGTCAACCAGCCGCGCTTCTTCATCTGCACCCAATGTCTGTTGCGCGCGACCCAGGCTGATGGCGAAAGCGGCCAACGCCCCAAGCTGGGCGGTAAAGGCTTTGGTTGAGGCGACACCGATTTCGGGGCCGGCATAGGTTGGCAGCGTGACATCCACCTCGCGGGTGATGGAACTGTCGGGCACATTGACGATGCCCATGGTTTTCAGCCCGTGCGCCTTGCAATGATTGAGGGCGGCCAGCGTGTCTGCCGTCTCGCCCGATTGCGACACGAATATCGCCAGACATTCCGGATCGAGCGGGGCTTCGCTGTAGCGAAATTCGGATGCGATATCGACACTGGCCGGAATGCCGGCATAGCGTTCGATCCAGTTTTTGCCGACCAGTCCGGCGAAATAGGCCGTGCCGCAAGCGACCAGAATGACGCGCTTGACGGAGGCCAGATCAACATTATTTTCCGGCAGGGTGACACAGCGGTTTTCCGGATCGACATATTGCCCGAAAGTGCGCGACAACACCTCCGGCTGCTCGTGAATTTCCTTGCTCATAAAGTGCCGGTAATTGCCCTTGTCCACCATGGCGGACGCGGCATCAACCACCACCTGTTCGCGCGTGACACCCGACCCGTCAGCGGCAAAAATCTCCGCACCCGTATCGGAAACAACCGCCCAGTCGCCATCATCGAGATAGGCAATGCGATTGGCAAACGGCGCGAGTGCGAAAGCGTCGGAACCGATGAACATTTCGCCGTTTCCGTAGCCCACCGCCAACGGACTGCCATTGCGCGCGATAATCATGCGGTTTTCCAGCCCCTCGACAATCAGCGCGATGGCATAAGTGCCGTCAAGCGCGGCGAAAGTGGTCGCGGCGGCCGCCAGTACATCATCTTTGGCTTTCAGATTTTGCGAAAACAAATGCGCGATAACTTCCGTATCCGTGTCGGAGGTGAATTCCGCACCATCCGCCACCAATTGCTGTTTGAGGTCGCGGTAATTTTCGATAATGCCATTATGCACGACCGCAACTTTTTCCGATTGATGCGGGTGTGCATTGGCCTCAATCGCCGGCCCATGCGTCGCCCATCTTGTATGGCCGATGCCGACACACCCCGACAGCGGCGCGGCCTCAAGTTCGCGGGCCAGAGCCTCCAGCTTGCCTTCGGCCCGGCGGCGGTGCAATTGCCCGTCGGTCAGCGTGGCGATGCCCGCACTGTCATAACCGCGATATTCGAGCCGCTTCAGCCCGTCAAAAATTGGGTCGGCGACAGGCTTGTCGCTGATGATACCGATAATGCCGCACATGGATCAGTCGGCCTCCTGATTTTTACGCCGGAAAGATTGCGCCCAGCCCTCGACATCGCGTCTTGGTGCGCGCGTCACCGCCAGACTGTCCGCCGACACATCGCCGGAAACCGCCGTGCCGGAACCCAGATACGCCCCCGCCCCTATCGTGACAGGCGCAATCAACGAGCTGTTCGAACCGATAAACGCACCGTCACCAATGCGCGTGATATGTTTTTTGAAGCCGTCATAATTACAAGTGATTGTGCCTGCCCCAACATTCACATTAATGCCCAGTTCGGCGTCACCGATATAAGACAGGTGATTGACCTTGCTGCCGTCGCCCAATCGGGCGTTTTTGGTTTCCACGAAATTGCCGATGCGCACCTCATCGCCCAGCACGGTGCCGGGGCGCAGGCGCGCAAACGGCCCGATGGTTGCGCGCGCGCCAATGCGCACACCTTCCAGATGCGAAAATGCCTTGATGAGCGTGCCCGCGCTTATGTGTACACCGGGGCCGATTTTGACATGCGGCTCCAATGTCACATCGGCCTCGATTTGCGTATCATGGCTGAGATAAACCGTGTCAGGGTCTTGCATGCCAACACCGGCCTCAAGCATTTTTGCGCGCAGGCG
This sequence comes from Parvibaculales bacterium, assembly GCA_049611805.1. Taxonomy (GTDB): domain Bacteria; phylum Pseudomonadota; class Alphaproteobacteria; order RS24; family RS24; genus UBA7378. Next base: position 40,276 of record JBMZAX010000015.1, read on the forward strand.
CGCCTGCATGCGGGCCTCGGCGTGCGCCAGCCCTTTGCGGCTGTCGACACCCAATGTGTCATCCGTGTCGCCCAGCACCAGTTCCGTCGATCGGCCGGAGGCAACCGCGAGATGCACCAAATCGGGCAGATAATATTCGCCCTGTGCATTGTCATTTTGCAATTGCGGCAGCAATTCGTTCAACACGTCCGCGCGCACGCCCATTGCCCCGCCATTGCACAAACCTATGGCGCGTGTCGGCGCATCGGCATCTTTATATTCGACAATGCGCGAAGGCGCGCCTGCCTCCATGATGATGCGCCCGTAGGCTCCGGCCTCTTCGGGCTCAAACCCCAGCACGCAAACATCTGCCTCGGACGCCGCAAGCTGACGAAGAATATCGGGGCGCATAAGCGGCGTGTCGCCGAACATAATCACCACCCGCGCCACACCTTCGCAGGCCGACATGGCAGCGCGCACGGCGTCGCCCGTTCCGAGTTGGTTTTCCTGAATGCAGTTTGAGATGTCCGGTGCCTCGGTCAGCGCATAGTCGCGCACGTCATTTTGGTCGGGTGCCGTGACCAGACAAAGACGGGACGCCCCGGCTTCCAGTGAAGCGGCAATGACATGGCCCAGCATTGGACGACCGGCAATTTCATGCAGAACTTTCGGCACGGCGGAACGCATCCGCGTGCCCTTGCCGGCGGCCAGAATGACTATTGCGGTATCCGGTGCAGTATTTGGTGCAGTAGCTGTCTGGGACATAACTGTTCCTTCGAAGCCCTTAATCCTCCTCTGTCTATATCAGAGTCGGACAGAACCGAAATCAAACAGTTTTGCCAATTGTTACGCGCCGGGGCTGTGGCGTCAGCCGGCAAGTGCTTCCAGACCAATATCGTCGACAACATCATTGCCGGCCATCACCGAAGCCGCAAGACCGCCGCACGCGGTCAGCATATTGGCTCCGAAGAAACGGATTGAGGAAAGTTTGCGATTGACGAAGGCCGGGTCGAGCGCCTCTTCATGCGTTGCGGCAAGCGCGCCCTTGGCAAGATAATGACCGCCCGCCGCCAGACCAAACAGGCGCAAATAGGGCGTGGCACCGGCCAGCGTATCCATCGGGCTGGATTTCGCGCGCTCCAACAACCAGTCGGTTGCCGTTTCAAGTGCGCCAATGGCATCGCCCAGCTCACCTGCAACTTGTGCCAAAACCGGATGGTTGGACTGGCGACACATTTCCGCCGTTTCGCGCATTTCGCCAATATAGGCGCGCACCACCTCGCCATTGCCGAGTGGCAGTTTGCGGCCCACCAAATCAATGGCCTGAATGCCGTTTGTGCCTTCATAAATCGTCAGAATGCGCGCGTCTCGAACATGCTGCGCCGCACCGGTTTCTTCAATAAAGCCCATGCCGCCATGCACCTGAACGCCAAGCGCGGCAACCTCATTGGCAATGTCGGTGCTGAAGGCTTTTGATATCGGGGTCAGCAGGTCGTATTTGGCTTGCGCCGCAGCGTCACCGCTTGTGTGTGCGAGGTCAGCCATCACCGCATTTTCATAGCAAATGCCGCGCGCCGCTTCCGTCATTGTGCGCATACTCATCAACATGCGCCGCACATCGGGGTGGTTGATAATGGCGACCGCCTCATTGTCATCCTTGCCCGCACCCGGTGCCCTGCCCTGTTTGCGCTCAACGGCATAAGCCAGCGCGTGTTGCGTTGCACGCTCGGCAACACCGACACCTTGCAGGCCGACATGCAGGCGCGCATTGTTCATCATGGTGAACATGCAGGCCATGCCGCGATTTTCCGCGCCGACAAGCCAGCCGACCGCGCCGTCATTTTCGCCGAAAGCCATAACGCATGTGGGGCTGGCATGAATGCCCAGCTTTTCTTCAAGCCCGATACAGGCGACGTCATTGCGCGTGCCCAATGAGCCGTCATCATTGACCAGGAATTTCGGAACGAGAAAAAGCGATATGCCCTTCGTGCCTTCCGGCGCGCCCGGCGTTCGGGCGAGAACCAGATGCACGATATTGTCGGCCATGTCGTGGTCGCCATAAGTAATGTAAATTTTGGTGCCGCGGATCAGGTAGCTGCCATCATCTTGCGGCGTGGCTTGCGCGCGAATATTGCCGACATCTGAACCGGCATGGGGTTCGGTCAAATTCATCGTGGCCGACCATTCACCGGAAACGATTTTGCTCAAATATGTTTCCTTTTGTTCGTCCGAAGCATGCGCCGCCAATGCTTCCATGCCGCCATTGGACAACATCGGGCAAAGCTGGAAGCCGATATTTGAATTCATCATTTCGGTCACGGCATTTGACAGTGCAAGCGGAAGCCCCTGCCCGCCATAATCTGTCGGTGCGGCAAGCGTCGACCAGCCGCTTTCAACATATTTGGCATAGGCCTGCTTGAAGCTTTCGGGAAGTTTTACGCCATCATCTTCAAGGCGCGCACCGGTCTGGTCGCCTTCCCAGCTCAACGGGGCGACAATATTATCGGCAAATTTGGCGGCTTCATCGAGAATGGCATCCACCAAATCATCGGACAAATCCGGATAAGCCCCCGATTGCACGAGCCGGTCAAAGCCGGCCTCATGATTGAGGGTGAAAACAATATCGTTAACAGGCGCTTTATAAGTCATGAACCACTCCAATTTCCGGCATTTATACCCTGCATCGCCGCAAATTCCCTTGCGTCAAAACATCCTACCGCAACGCGCGCGCATCCGCTAGCATGACACTCAATTAACCATGAGGAGAGAACGTCCATGAGCGAATTGGCAAAAGTGGAAATCGTAGACGACATAGCAACCATCACACTGGATGACGGCAAGG
>JBMZAX010000016.1:0-42448 GCA_049611805.1 Parvibaculales bacterium
TGGTGCTGGTCGACACGCAAGTGCTGACCACACTGCCCGCGAGGGAATTGCGCGCCGGTTATGCCGAAATCGTGAAATATGGCGCGCTGGGCAATGCCGCATTTTTCAACTGGCTGGAAGAAAACGGCGCCGATGTGCTGGCCGGGGATGCCGCCGCGCAAACCTACGCCATTGCCGAGAGTTGTCGTTCAAAGGCCGAAATTGTCGCCCGCGATGAGCACGAAAGCGGCGAGCGTGCGCTGCTCAATCTGGGCCATACATTCGGACACGCCTTTGAAGCACTGACCGGCTATTCCAACACCTTGCTGCATGGCGAGGCGGTGGCGCTGGGCATGGTTCTGGCGTTTGAGCTTTCCGTGGCGCGCGGCCATTGCCCGGCCGAAGACGCGGCACGCTTGTGCGCCTTGCTCGATGCGGCCACGCTGCCCGTCACCATGACGCGGGTCGGCAATGGCAATTTTGACGCCGACGCGCTGGTTGCGGCCATGGGTCAGGACAAGAAGGTGAAATCGGGGAAAATGCGTTTCGTCCTGGCCGAGGCGCTGGGCAAAAGCTTTTTGACCGACACGGTGGCCGAAGCTGATTTGCGCGCCTTTCTGGTCGCCCAAGGTGCTCTGGAAAAGGGCGCGCTTGATACGGGCGGGGCCGCGCGGGAGGGGTCACGTCAATGAGCCAGTCCGAAATGGGGTTATGGCTGACCGGCGGATTTATCGTCATCTTGCTCATATTGTCGGCATTTCTGTCCGGTTCGGAAACGGCACTGACGGCGACAAGCCGCGCGCGCATGTTGCGTATGCAACAGGAAGGCTCGCGCCGCGCCGGATGGGTGGCCTATCTCCTCGACCAGCATGAGCGGCTTCTCGGCGCGATTTTGCTCGGCAATAATCTGGTCAATATTCTGGCTTCGGTGCTGGCAACCAGTGTTTTTCTGCGGCTGTTCGGCGAGACGGGGGTTGTCTATGCAACTTTGATGATGACCGTGCTGGTCGTTGTCTTTGCCGAAGTTCTGCCCAAAACCTACGCCATTCAAACGCCCGACCAAACCGCGCTGCGCGCCGCCGGGCTGTTGCGCATTCTGGTCGGCGTTCTCGCCCCCTTCACCAAGCTGTTGCAGCTTATTTCGCGCACGATTTTGCGCGCCGCCGGATTCACCGGCGCCAGTGCCGGCAGCCTGTTGCCGGCGCATGAAGAATTGCGCGGCGCCATCGACCTGCACCATAAGGAAGGCGGTGTGCGCAAACGCGATCGCGACATGCTGGGTGGTATTCTCGATCTGGGCGACACCCATGTCGACGAGGTGATGGTTCATCGCAAATCAATGCTCATGATCGATGCCGATCTGACACCGGCCGAGATTGTCAAACAGGCACTCGACAGCCCCTATACGCGCATTCCGCTATGGTCGGGTGAGCCGGAAAACATTATCGGCGTGTTGCACGCCAAAGATTTGTTGCGCGCGCTGGCCACCAGCACCGGCGGCAGCGAAACGCTGGATATTCGCCGCCTTGCCACCGCGCCATGGTTTGTGCCCGAAACCACTTTGCTGATCGAGCAGCTCAATGCCTTTCGCACGCGCAAAGCCCATTTCGCGCTGGTGGTGGATGAATATGGCGCGCTGATGGGGCTTGTCACCATGGAAGATATTTTGGAAGAAATTGTCGGCCATATTGACGACGAGCATGACGAACCCGACCGCCCGATCCGCCGACTGCCCGACGGGTCGCTTGAAGTGACCGGCACACTCAGCATTCGCGACCTCAACCGCGAAATGGGCTGGACATTGCCGGACACCGAAGCCACCAGCATTGCCGGGCTCATCATTCACGAGGCGCGTGCCATTCCCGAAGAAGGTCAGACCTTTGTCTTTCACGGGCTGCGCTTTCACATTCTGAGCCGCCTGCGCAACCAGATTTTACAAATCAATATCAGCCGGGTCGCGGACCCGAAAACGCCGGATTAGGATTTATGCTCCTCCGGTGTGCGGGCGCGAATGGCCAGCGCATGCACCGGCCCGTTCAGCTCGTCGGACAACACATCCATCACATGGCGCTGGCGTTCGAGCCGCGACACGCCTTCAAACGCTGCCGCCACGACAATGACCCGGAAATGGGTTTCACCTTCGGGGCGCGCCCCGCCATGTCCGGCGTGCAAAAAGGACTCGTCAATGACCTCAAGATAATCCGGCGCAAGGGCGGCCTTCAGTTTTTCTTCGATTTGGCTGGCGACGTTTCCCATCACATGTCCCGTGTTTTTTTGCGAATTTGTGTTTTGCTGCAACCGCATTATATCAGGTTAGTCCTGCAATACACCTGCCTGCGTCATTCCTTGCGCTGGCTTTTGACGGCCCGCGCTGGCACACTGTGATGATGAATTTAAAGTCCAAATATTTTGACATGATCCGCGCCGAACGCCGCCGCGAAACCGTGGCCGACCATACGCCGCGTTGCGATTGGCCCGATTGTGACGCTGCCGCGCCACACCCCGCACCGATGGGCCCGCGTGAAGCCGGAAAGCGACATTTTTGCCGCGAGCATATCGGGCAATATAATATGAGTTATGACTTCTTCGAAGGCATGAGCTCGGAAGATGTCGAAAAATACCGCATGGGCGCAACCACCGGCCACCGGCCAACATGGTCGCTTGGCGCGCGGCGCGGCGCGCCCGGCAGCTGGCAGTTTGAAGACCCGCTGGAAATCATGGCCCATGCCGGCCCCGTTTCGGGCGAAACGGTCAATGGACGCCGCGTGTCGACAGGCCAAAAACGTGCGCTCGATATTCTCGACCTTGATGCCACCGCCAAGGCGGAAGATGTGCGCGCGGCCTATAAATCGCTGGTCAAGAAACTCCACCCCGACGCCAATGGCGGCGACCGCAAACACGAAGAGCGTCTGCAGCGCGTCATAAAGGCTCATGAATATTTAAAAGCTTCCGGCTTTTGTTAATGCATTTTATTTGGTAACACTTGGCCCGCATCTGTTCGTGGGCCGACTTGGGAGAAAATAATGACGACCTCTGATCAAACAAACGCCAAGCAACCGCAATCCGGCCCGATGCCAGATTTGCCGGATACGACGGTTTCCGTGCGCGAGATTTTCGGCTTTGAGACCGATCTTGAGGTTCCGGCTTTTGCCGAGCGCAATGAATATGTGCCCGATTATGACGCCGATTATCTGTTTGACAAAAACACGACGCTGGCGCTGTTGGCCGGCTTTGCCCATAACCGCCGCGTCATGGTGCAGGGCTATCACGGCACCGGCAAATCGACCCATATCGAGCAGGTGGCGGCGCGGCTGAACTGGCCGTGTGTGCGGGTTAATCTGGACAGCCATGTCAGCCGTATCGACCTGGTCGGCAAGGACGCCATCGTGTTGCGCGACGGCAAGCAGGTGACGGAATTTCAGGAAGGCATTTTGCCCTGGGCGTTGCAAAACCCCGTCGCGCTTGTGTTTGACGAATATGATGCGGGTCGCCCGGATGTCATGTTCGTGATCCAGCGCGTGCTGGAGGTTTCCGGCAAGCTGACCCTGCTCGACCAGAACAAGGTCATTCGCCCGCATGGCGGCTTCCGCCTGTTTGCCACCACCAACACCATTGGTCTGGGCGACACGTCGGGCCTTTATCACGGCACACAACAGATCAATCAGGGCCAGATGGACAGGTGGAATATCGTGTCCACGCTCAATTATCTGCCGCATGACCGCGAGACCGACATTGTTCACGCCAAGGCCGTTGGCTATGACGGGGCCGAGGGACGTGATAAGATTGCCGCCATGGTTCGGGTTGCCGATCTGACACGGGCGAGCTTTATCAATGGCGATATTTCGACCGTGATGAGCCCGCGTACCGTGCTGACATGGGCCGAAAACGCTACAATTTTCGGTGATATCGGCTTTGCCTTTCGGGTGACATTCCTGAACAAATGCGACGAGCTGGAACGCCCCACCGTGGCCGAGTTCTACCAGCGTTGTCTGGGCGAGGATTTGCCACAAACAGCGGTTAGTGTTCTGGCCGGCAGTTAGGTCAAAAAACAATGAATGAGCGTGAACCGATCGAAGAGTTCAAACGCGCCTTGACGCAGACCATGCGGTCGATTGCGGAGGAATCCGAACTCACCGTGACATTCGGTTCGGAAACGCCGAGCCTGAACGGGTTGCGCGCGCGCCTGCCACAACCGGCGCGCGACCTCGACCCGGTCGACCGGCAAAATGTGCGCGGCCAGTCCGACAGTTTTGCCCTGCGCCTTGCCCATCACGATGAAACGGTCAATGCGCAGATGATGCCGCGCGAGAGTGAGGCGCGCGCCTCTTTCGCCGCGGCCGAAGACGCACGTTGCGAAGCGCTGGGCGCGCGCGACATGAAAGGCATTGCCCGCAATCTGGCCGACATGCATGAGGCGCGCTGTATCAAACAGGGCTATCACGACCAAATGAGCCGCGATGACGCGCCGGTTTCAGAAGCGCTTGGGTTTATGGTGCGCCAAGCCCTCACCGGTACCGCTCCGCCTCCGGCGGCCAAAGGCGTGGTTGCGGCATGGCAGAACTGGATCACCGAGCGGGTCGGCGACAAGCTCGACAATCTGGCGGCGCTGGTCGATGACCAGCAGGGTTTTGCCGATGTGACGCGCGATATTCTGGTCGATCTCGGCCTCAGCGAACCGGCGGGCGACCTTGAAAACGAAGACGGCGAGGAAGGCGACGGCGAAGACGGCGACAATGGCCCCGAAGACGGCGAAGGCGGACAAGCCGAACAGCAAGATGGCGGCTCATCTGAAGATATGGAGATGGGCGACGGCGAAATGGAAGAAGGCGACCAGGAAACCGTCCAGATGGAAGGCGAAGAGGTCGACGGCGAGGTTGACGGCGAAGAAGCCGTGGAAAACGCCCAGCCATATGCACCCGACGGGGCGGTGAACCCCGAAAAATCGGCCTATAATGTCTATACGGCAAAATTTGACGAGATTATCGATGCCGAGGATTTGTGCGACGCCGAAGAATTGGCACGTCTGCGCGCCTATCTCGACCAGCAATTACACCAGATGCAGGGCGTTGTTTCGCGCCTTGCCAACCGCCTGCAACGCCGCTTGCAGGCCAAGCAGAACCGGTCATGGAATTTCGATCTGGAAGAAGGTTATCTTGACCCGGCGCGTCTGTCGCGGGTCATCACCGACCCCACACAACCGCTTTCCTATAAAATGGAATCCGACACGAAATTCCGCGACACGGTCGTCACCCTGCTGCTCGACAATTCGGGCTCCATGCGCGGACGCCCGATCACCGTGGCCGCCATGTGCGCCGATATTCTCGCGCGCACCCTGGAGCGGTGCAATGTCAAAACCGAAATTCTGGGCTTCACAACCCGCGCCTGGAAAGGCGGGCAGGCACGCGAAACCTGGATGGCAAACGGCAAGCCGGGCCACCCCGGTCGGCTGAATGATTTGCGCCACATCGTCTATAAAAATGCCGATGCGCCGTGGCGTCGCGCGCGCCGCAATTTGGGGCTGATGATGCGCGAAGGCCTTTTGAAGGAAAATATAGACGGCGAAGCGCTGATATGGGCGCATAACCGGCTGCTGGCGCGCGGCGAACAGCGCCGCATCATGATGGTGATTTCAGACGGCGCGCCGGTTGATGACAGCACGCTGTCGGTCAATGCCGGCAATTATCTTGAAAAACATTTGCGCAATGTCATTGAAGATATCGAAACCCAGTCGCCGGTCGAACTGATTGCCATTGGCATCGGCCACGATGTCACGCGCTATTACCGGCGCGCGGTGACCATTGTCGACGCCGAGCAATTGGGCGGCGCAATGACAGACAAACTTGCAGAACTTTTCGATGATGCCGACCTGCCGTCTCAATCGGGCGCACAAACCGCTACGCCCAAAGGTCCGGCAACGGGTGCGTTAAAAGCCGGTGGCGGCGGGGGTCGAACGGTGCGCACAGGCGATGCGCCGGTGCGCGGCTTTCCGGGCTAGACGGATTTTCAGGCGGATTTCGCCACAACCTGTTTTTTGAACTTGCGGGCCTTGGCAGAGAGTTGCTTGTCCGAAGCGGCGCGCAAAAATGCGTCAATGCCGCCGCGATGTTCAACCGAACGCAGCGCCGCCGCACAAATGCGCAAACGCAGCGTATAGCCCAGCGTCTCGCTCGGCAGGCTCACCTGCTGCAAATTGGGCAGGAAGCGACGGCGGGTTTTGTTCATGGCGTGGCTGACATTATTGCCGCTCATGACGCTCTTACCGGTCAGATCGCATACGCGTGACATGGGCTTTTCTCCGAGGTTTTCTCCAGACAGCCGAGCCAACGCCCGACCGAGGGCTTGATATAGAAAAATGCGCCGCGCGCGTCAAGCGGTGTTTGCCAACAGGTCGGCGACGTCGCGTCCGGTGATGCGGAAAATACCGCTGCCCTGCACCACCGGCCCGTCCGGCCCCAAAAGCGCGCCGGAAACAAAGCCGGTGCGTTTTGTGTATTTGGTGCATGTGCCGCTGGTCTCCAACCATTGCCCCAATTGCGCCGGTGCCAGAAAATCGAAATTGAAACTGATCGAGGGCGAGAACACCTGCTGTTTCAGCGCCGCGTGCAAAATAAAGGCGAGGCCGGTATCCATGACCGCCATCATCATACCGCCATGGCAAATACCGGCCGGATTGCACATATGCGGCAGCACCTCAAAGCCGAGCCGGGGCATGTCGGCATCCTCGCGCATATAAATCGGGCCGCTATGGGTGAGAAAATCCGACCCGTCATGTCCCAGCCGCGCGGCGACATCGAACGGTTTAAAACCTTCTGGTACAGAACTGGAGCTTGGCATGGGACGCTCTCCTATTTGCCGATGAAACCAAACAAATGACCGGCCACTTTGCGAATTTGAATCTCTTCAGACCCTTCCGTTATGCGGTAGCGGCGGTGGTGGCGGTAAATATGCTCAAACGGTTTGTGGCGCGAATAGCCAATGCCCCCATGCACCTGCATGGCGCGGTCGGACGCCTCGCACACCAAGCGGTTGGCGCGGTAATTACACATCGACACTTTGTCGGAAATGCGCTGGGCAACTTCCGGCTTGCTCATTGTGTCCATTTGCGCCGCCGTTTTATAGACGAGATTGCGCACCATTTCGCATTCGGTATGCAATTCGGTCAGCGGAAACTGGATCGCCTGATTGGACGCCAAAGCCTTGCCGAAAGGTTTGCGCGCCTTGGCATAGGCCACGCTTTCATTGATGCAATATTGCGCCGCGCCGACACCGGACGCGGCTTGGCGAATGCGGTTTTCATGCACAAAATGCTGTGCCAGCACCAGCCCGCCATCGCGCGGGCCGAACAGTGCCGTATCCGGCACCCAAACATCCGTCAGCGATATGCGCGGATGGTCGGTCGGCATATTGAACGTCCAGAGATATTCCTCGATCTTGAAACCCGGCGCATCCGTCGGCACCAGAAAACAGCTAATGCCGCGCGCGGCACCGTCATCGCCCGAGGTGCGGGCAAAAATCATGTCGTAATTGGCAACATGCAGACCGGTGTTCCACATTTTCTCGCCATTGATCAGCCAGCCATCCACGCCGTCGCGGGTGCAGGGTTCGGCGCGAGTCTCCATCCAGGTTGCGTCCGAGCCATGGGTTGGCTCGGTCAGACCAAAGGCCACGCGATGCGTGCCCGCCAGCATGCCGTTGATGAACATGTCCTGTTGTTCGGGCGTGCCGAAATCGCGGAACATCAGCACTTGGGGGAAATTGCCGACAATCGAGCTTTCATTTTGCAAATCATTGTGCAGCCCCAAGCCCTTTTCGGCGAGGTGTTCACGGATGACCGCCATTGCCAGATTGGAGCCGTCCTGCCCGCCATATTCCTTGGGCAGGGCAAAGCGCAAATGTCCGGCGGCATCGGCACGCCGGCGCATTTCACCCAGCAATTCCTCCCATTCATGGCGGGGTTGGCCGTCATTATCCCAATCGGTGCGGGCATATTCGCGCCGGTGGTCAAAAAAGCGAATATTGTCGTCCTGTTCTTCCAGCGGTTTGATCTCGCGCGCGATAAAAGCATCCAGCTCGGCCAGATATGTTTTGATATCTTCCGGAATGTCAAAATCCATTGTCGTCCCCCCAAAGCTTGCCCCGCGCGCGCGGCGCATGGTACCAGCGTAATTTGCGAGCCCCACTATGTCTTTCTTTGCCGGTGTTGACAATGGGCACAGGGCAGGCACGAAAACAGTGCCTAAATGCGCCGACCCACAATATTTAGTCGTGAACGAACCAAGAAGCCCTACTATGTAAGTGATTCGGACATGCTATGTTCTTTGCTTGTTCCGGTTCCGGCCTATCAACCTCGAATCGACCCCGAATCGCTCCCCTATCGTCCCCGAATCGTAATTGCGACGCCGTGCCGCTTGCACAGCGCCCGCCAAATCGTCACATTAGGCCCATGTCAGCCATGTCAGACACCGCGCATTTGCGTATCGTGCTGGGCCCCACCAATACGGGCAAAACACATCTCGCCATGGAACGCATGCTGTCCTATCAAAGCGGCATGATCGGTCTGCCCCTGCGCCTGCTCGCGCGCGAAGTGTATGACCGCGTATTGGCCGGGCATTTCGGCAAGGCGCATCCGGCCGATGTGGCGCTGATTACCGGCGAAGAAAAAATTGTGCCGCCCAATGCGCGCTTTTTCATCTGCACGACCGAAGCCATGCCGATCAGCCGCGAGGTGGATTTTGTTGCCATTGACGAAGTGCAGCTTGCCGCCGACCCCGAACGCGGGCACGTTTTCACCGACCGCATTTTGCACGCGCGCGGCCGGCACGAGACGCTGTTGCTCGGCGCGACCACCATGGCGGCGATTTTGAAAAATCTGCTCGACAGTCCGATCGAAAGCCGCCCGCGCTTTTCCGAATTGCGCTGGAACGGTGCCCAGAAACTCTCGCGCCTGCCGCGCCGCTCGGCCATCACCGCGTTTTCCGCCGATAATGTGTATGCCATTGCCGAGGTTATTCGCCAGCAACGCGGCGGGGCGGCCGTCGTAATGGGCGGGTTGAGCCCGCGCACGCGCAATGCCCAAGTTGCCATGTATCAATCGGGCGAGGTGGATTTTCTGGTCGCCACCGATGCCATCGGCATGGGGCTGAACATGGATGTCGACCATGTGGCATTTGCCCAGCGGCGCAAATTTGACGGGCGCCGCCACCGCGACCTGACCCCGGCGGAACTGGCACAGATTGCCGGACGCGCAGGCCGCCACAAAAATGACGGCAGCTTCGGCGTGACGGCCGATCTCGCCCTGTTCGACGAAGAGCTGGTCGCCCAGATTGAAAACCATGAGTTTGAGCCGATCAAATCGCTGATGTGGCGCAATCCGAACCTCGATTTTTCCACCCTGCCCGCGCTGATTATCAGTCTGGAACAGCCTGCGCCGCGCCCCGGACTGGCGCGCGCGCCCATGGCCGATGACATGCAGGCGCTCAATCTTCTGTCGCGCGATCCGGCCATATGCGACCTTGGGGCAACCGAGCAGGATGTCCGGCGGTTATGGTCGGTCGCGCAAATTCCCGATTTCCGCAAAACCATGGCGAGCGAGCATAGCGGGCTGGTTGGTGAAATTTTTACATTTCTGCGCCAAGATGCGGGCGTCATACCGTCCGCCTGGATGGACGAGCAGATCGGGCGTTGCGACCGCGTGGAGGGCGACCTTGATACGCTGTCGACGCGGCTGGCCCATATTCGCACCTGGACCTATGTCGCCAATCGCAATGACTGGCTGGACGATCCCCGCCATTGGCAGGAACGCAGCCGGACGGTTGAAGACCGATTGTCGGATGCCCTGCACATGAAACTTATGGGGCAGTTTGTCGACAAAAACTCATCCGCGCTGATGCGGCGATTGCAGGGCGGCGAAGAGGTCAAGGCCGAGATTGAGGCCAATGGCGATATTTTGGTGGCGGGCGAATATATGGGCCGTTTGAACGGCTTGCGCATTGAGCGCGATCCGAGACTAAAGGGCGCGCCGGCCGGCACCGCGCGCAGTGCCGTGGAAAAAACCGCCGGCGAAGCCTTGCGCGCTCGCGCGCTGACAATCGCATCGGCTGAAAATGACGCGTTTTCACTGTCCGATACGGGCGACATTATCTGGCAATCGGCCGCCATTGCGCGCATGTATTTCAGCGACGGCGAAGCCAAGACGACACCGCTGGCCTATCTGACGCCGACGGCGCGGCTTCTGGCCGATGAAATGCTCAATGGCGATACGCGCCAGCGCGCCGAGGCGCGCGTCACGCAATGGCTGCGCGCCAAGGTCGGCGACACGCTGAAGCCGCTTTTGGACCTTCACCAGGCTTCCGATCTGGACGGTCTGGCGCGCGGCGTGGCGTTTCAATTGCTGGAAAACAAAGGCAATCTGGCGCGCGCCGATATCGCCGATTTGCTGGCGCGGCTCGACCAGCCCTTGCGCCGCAGTTTGCGCCAATATGGGGTGCGGTTCGGGGCCTATAATGTGTTCATGCCGGCCTTGCTGAAACCGGCACCGGCGGCCATTCTCGCCCTTGCCACAATTTTGGAAGAAGGCCGCGAGGCGGCAAAGGACATGCGCCGTCTGCCGGCACCGGGGCTGACTTCCGTGCCCCGCGAAAGCCTGCCCGCGCGCCAATATCGCGCCGCCGGATTTTATCCGACACGCGCGCGCGCCATCCGTCTGGATATGCTTGAGCGGCTCGACGACCTCATCCGCCCTTTGCTGACAAGTGAAAAAAACACTGCAGAAAACAAGTCGAAAACCGGCAAAACCTTTCAGATGAATGCCGACATGATGTCGATTATGGGCTGCGGTGCCCAAGACCTTGCCGAGATACTTTCGGCGCTTGGCTATCGCTACACCAAGCCACAACAAAAGCCGGAGCAAAATGAAAAAATATCGGCTGAAGCCGAGCCCGCGCCCGAACCCGCCGGGCAGGAAACGGCATCCACTGAACCGAAAACCGCAGAACCGGAGATTGAGGACCCGCTGAGCTGGGCCTGGCAGCTTGCACCGCGCACCAAAGGTGGGCCCCGCGCGCGAAAAAACCCGAACGGCAAAAAGGCTGATGCAAAATCAGGGGTAAAATCGGGCACGGCGAAAACTCAAGACGCGAAAACTCAAGGCGCGAAAACCCAAGGCGCGAAAACTCAAGGATCGGGGAAGAAGCGGCGGCACAAGCCCGCGCGCGACCCCGCCCGCGATATTGACCCCAATTCGCCTTTTGCGGCCTTGCGCAATCTCACCGTGTCCGAGCCGGAAAAACCCACCGAACCGCAAGAGCGCACAAAATGACGTCAGCACCCGCCAAACCCGAAGCGGACGCTTTTATGCGGCTCGACAAATGGTTGTGGCATGCGCGGTTTTTCAAAACCCGCAGCGGCGCCGGCACCTATACGGCGGCGGGAAATGTGCGCGTGAACGGCACGCGCCAGACCCGCAGCAGTGCCCGCATTCGTCCGGGCGACATGCTGACTTTCGCCCTGCACGGGCATGTGCGCGTCATTGAGATTATTGCCTTGAGCGCACGCCGCGGGCCGGCCGTTGAAGCCCGCACACTTTACCATGACCACGAACCGCCGAAGCAGCGGCCAAAGACGCCCGCCGAGGCACAGCCCGCACACCGCGCGCCCGGCAGCGGCCGCCCGACAAAACGCGAGCGCCGCGCCCGTGACGCCTTTGCCGACAAGGGCAGTTTTCAGGGCTGACGGCCTTTTGCCGCATGATTACGAGACATATTGTGTTGGCGCGAAAGTCGCGCTAGATACTAGCCATGTTGAACCGTCTGAAAACGCTGATTGCCAATGACACGCCGGTGCCGGAAGCTCCGGAGCCGGCTGACCGCCTGCATGTGGCCGCCGCCGCATTGCTCATTCGGGCCGCGCAGATTGACGGGACGGTCGATGCCCATGAGCAGCAATTATTGCAACGCCTTGTCGGCCCGTATTTCGGCCTCGACGATGAAGAGGCCGCCGCATTGCTGACCCAGGCAACAGCCGCGATTGATGCGGCCAATGATCTGTTCCAATTCACCCAGCAAATCAATGCCGATTTCCGGCCGGAGCATAAAATCATGCTGGTCGAATTGCTCTGGCGCGTGGTGTTGGCCGACGGCGTGGTTGATGATTATGAGGCCAATCTCATCCGCCGCGTGGCGGGTCTTATCCATGTTTCGGACACTGAAGCCGGAGCCGCCCGAAAGCGCGCTGAAATCCCCTCCCCCCAATAGATTTTTCCGGAGATCTTATGACCTATATCGTGACTGACGCCTGCATCAAATGCAAATATACCGACTGTGTGGAAGTGTGCCCCGTCGATTGCTTTTACGAGGGCGAGAATATGCTGGTTATCCACCCCGACGAGTGCATTGACTGCGGGGTTTGCGAACCCGAATGCCCGGCCGAGGCGATCAAGGCGGACACGGAGTCCAATCTGGAAAAATGGCTGGAGCTGAACACGAAATTTGCCGATATCTGGCCGAATATCACGATCAAAAAAGATCCCCCGGCTGATGCGGATGATTTTCTCAATAAAGACGGCAAATTTGAGGCTCATTTCACCGAAGCGCCGGGAGAAGGCGACTAAAACAAGGCTTGGCGGGCCTCTCGGCACGGGGTTTGGGCCTCGCGTTGAGTTTTGCCAAATTTATGTTATAATAATGTAATTATTAACAAAACCTCGAAACATGGCGGTAATTCGGCGTGTAATCGGCGGTTTCTCGCGTTCAAATCTTCCTGCGCTTATCGCGGAAGCTGGGCGTTGACGGAGCACTGTGAAAATGGCGACGACGCGTAAAACGGCCACCAAATCTTCATCAAAGGCGGCGGGCCGAACATCAGCCAAGCAAGCGGCCAAGAAAACGGCCAAAACGGCGGCGAAAAAGCCCGCAGCCAAAAAACCTGCGGCCAAATCAGCGCCCGCCAAGAGACAACCCGCCAAGAGATCGCCCGTAAAGGCATCACCCGTAAAGGCGGTGGCGAAAAAGCCGGTAGCCAAGAAAGCTGCCGCCAAAAAGCCCGCAAAAACAGCCGCCAAAAGCGCGGCAAAACCTGCCAAAAAGCAGCCCCGCCGCTCGGCCAATGGCTTCAGAATCAACGAATTTATCGTCTATCCGGCGCATGGTGTCGGGCAGATTATCGACATTGCGGATCAGGAAATTGCCGGCATGAGCCTTGAGCTTTTCGTGGTGAATTTCGAAAAGGAAAAAATGGTTCTGCGGGTGCCGCTGGACAAGGCCAAACAGGTTGGCATGCGCAAGCTTGCCGATGGTGAGGTGATGGAAGGTGCCATGAAGACCTTGCGGGGGCGTGCGCGCATCAAACGCACCATGTGGAGCCGCCGCGCGCAGGAATATGAGGCAAAAATCAATTCCGGCGATCTGATTGCCATTGCCGAAGTGGTGCGCGACCTGTTCCGCAATGAAAATCAGCCGGAGCAGTCCTATTCCGAACGCCAGCTTTACGAAGCGGCGCTGGAACGCATGGCGCGCGAGGTTGCAACCGTCAATAAAACGACGGATGATGAGGCGATTTTGTCGCTTGAGGCTGTTTTGGCCAAAACAACCGGCGGCGCGCGGCGCAAAAACGACAGTAACGAAGCCGCCTGACGCAATACTGCCGGGCAAATGTGAAACCGCTATTTTAAGGTGAACCAGTTTCACCGTGTCTGCGTATCTTGTGCAAGGAGATACGCATGGCTCATTTGGATACACGCGAAACACAACAGGCCACCCGCCGGTTTATCAAGCAGGCAATGAAATTGCCCTTGCTGGAGCCTGAGCACGAACAGATTCTGGCCCGTAAATGGAAAGACCAGCAGGATGAAAGCGCGCTGCACGAACTCACCAGCGCGCATTTGCGTCTGGTTGTGTCAATCGCCAGCAAATTCGTCAATTACGGCCTGCCCATGGCCGATCTCGTGCAGGAAGGCAATATCGGCCTGATGCAGGCTGCCGCCCGCTTCGAGCCGGATCGCGAAGTGCGGTTTTCAACCTATGCGGGCTGGTGGATTCGTTCGTCAATTCAGGACTATGTGCTGCGCAACTGGTCGATTGTGCGCACCGGCACAACCGCCGCGCAAAAATCCCTGTTTTTCAACATGCGCCGTCTGCGCGCCAAAATTAATGATTTCGGCGCAAGCATGACCCATGACAGCCGCACTTATGTGGCGCGCGAATTAGGGGTGCGGCTGGAAGATGTCGAGAATATGGAAGGGCGCATGGAAGCCAATGACCGGTCGCTCAACGCCACAATTTCGGAATCGGGCGAAGATGGTGGCACGACCGAATGGCAGGATTTGTTGATTTGCGACCGCGCTTTGCCCGAAGACGAAGTAAGCTCCAAACTGGACGGACGCCGGCGCGTGAACTGGATTGCCAATGCCATGACGCATCTGAGCGAGCGCGAGCTGACCATCATCAAGGCACGGCGTCTGACCGACACCAGCGTGACATTGGAAAGTCTGGGCGCGACGCTTGGCATTTCAAAAGAGCGCGTGCGCCAAATCGAGCATGAGGCGCTTGGCAAGCTGAAAGGCGCGCTGATTGAGCAGACGGGCGGCGACCCGCGCCGCGCCGGGCTCATTTAATTTATCCGTCTAATTGACCACCAGCTTCAGCCGCATGCCCGGCTTGAGGGTGACGGGTTTTTGCAAATTATTCAGCGCCAGCAGTAAATCCTGACGCCGCTCATCCGTTGCCATGTTGCGCGACAGGCTTTCCAGCGTGTCGCCGGGCTGAACGGTAATCACGCGAATCCGGTCGGGTTTGATGCGCGCGGCCTCCGCCGCACTCAACAGCTTCACCCCGCGCCGGACGGTTTGCATGGCAGACTGGGCATTGCCCGACAGATTGGCCGGTGAGATGAGCGCAAACCGCATGACTTGCGACAGGGAATATTCAACCACCAGCAATTCAATATATTTGCCGCCCTGACGCAATTTGCCGAGCGCCGCCGGTCGGCCGGCCACGGTGAGTGCCGAAACATCAAGCTGGCTGCCGCGCGGGGCCCAATCATTGCGAATGTAATCAACCGGGCGTTGCGCCTCTTTGCGGCCTGCCAGGTCAAACAGCAATTCCATGCCATTTTTATGCTTGGCCGTCACGCGGTCGGGGGCATTTTGAAGGGTGAATTTTTTCGGCACGGTAAACGCGAACCGCAAATCGGGATGCACAAAACGCTGGCCGCGAATAAGGCCCTGCTTGATGTCATCACCAAAGGGAAGCCCGTCAATAATCTGCAAATGCCGGTTGCGACCCTCCTTCAAAGGCGCACCGGCCGACCCGTTTCCCGCAACCGGGTCAGGCTTGAAGGCCGCCGCCTGTTCGCGCGCGCGCGTCACGCGCTCATCCGTCGACGGATGCGTGGACAACCACGCCGGTGCTCCGGCACGCCCGTCGCGCATATAGCTGGAATAGCCGCCCAATGCCGCGAGGAAATCGGCTTGCGCTTCCGGCCTATAACCGGCCTGGCCCAACACCCGTACACCGATATCATCGGCCTCATATTCCTGCGACCGGCTATATCCGGCCAAAATGGCCGAGCCGCCAAAATTTATCAAATCGCCGGCGACATTCGGGTCAATGCCGGTTCTGCCGGTCAGCACGGCACCCAGCACACTGCCCACAATCGACGCCCCGACCGCCGCCGTATGTCGCCGTGCGCCGTGGCGCGCCGTCACATGGCCTATTTCATGGCCGATAACGCCGGCCAGTTCAGCCTCCGAATTTGCCAGCGCGAGAAGCCCGCGCGTCACATAAGTATATCCGCCGGGCAGGGCAAAGGCGTTAACCACCGGCGAGTTCAGCACGGTGATTTGAAATTTCTGGTCGGGCTTGTCGGATGCGCGGGCGATTTTCTCCATAATCGCCTCGACATAATCATTCACCCGCTCATCGCCATAGGCGCCGCCATAGGCTTGCATGATTTTGGCGTGTTCTTCGGCGCCAATTCTGGCTTCGTCGGCCTCGCTCAGCAATGTGGCATTGGGCCCACACGCCGCCAACAGACCGGCAATGAAAACAAGCGGCGACCAGACACGGCTTTTGCCCGAAAACATCATCATGAACCCTTTACCTATCTGGTTCTTTTGGGATTGGCACGATACCATAGGCACACGCAATCCATAAAGCGGGAAGGAAGCTTTAATATGATCGGACGGTTGAACCATGTCGGCGTCGCCACGCCTTCAATCGAGCAAAGCATTGCGCTTTATCGCGATATGCTGGGCGCGACAAAAATTCACGAAAAATTTGCCATGGAGGAACAAGGTGTCTGGGTTTGTTTTGTTGATCTGCCGAACAGCCAGATCGAGCTGATCGAACCGATAGATGACACAAGCCCCATTGCCGGTTTTTTGAAGCAAAACCCCGCCGGCGGCCAGCACCATATTTGTTTCGAGGTTGATGACATAATCGCCGCGCGCGACGAGATGGTGGCAAAGGGCGTGCGCGTGCTGGGCACGGGCGAACCGCGCATTGGCGCGCATGGCACGCCGATTATCTTCATCCACCCGAAAGATATGGGCGGCGTGCTGGTCGAATTGATGCAGAGCCCCTGATTTCTCTGCCGATCTCTCCCCTGATATTTAACGGCAAAACGCAAAAACCCCCTCGCAAACGCGCTGTGCTTTTCGGGCCTGGCGCGCAGCGCGCCATTTATTATGTTCAAAATGCAATATTGAAAAATTAAAAATTGCCAAAATTACATCTTTGTATAATGATAATTTGTTCGGAATTAGGAGGTGTCCAATGGCTTGTATCGTAAATCTAACCGTATCAGTGAAGCCTGAGCTGCGCGCAGAGTTTCTTCACGAATTATCCCTCATTTTACCCGGCACAAAATCATATAGCGGGTGTCATTGGGTCTATCTTAGCGAGAATGCAGATAGCGACAAAATTGAGGCGATAACAAAATGGGACAGCCGCGAGGCTTATGATACCTATCTTGCATGGCGCCAGGAGAGCGGTTTTCTCAGCAGTCTGGGTGAGAAATTTTTCAATGACGAACCGTCCTGGAAATTTATGCCGGTTCTTATGGACTTTAATAAATAAAAAGCCGCTGAGGCTTAAGGCCGCTGGGGATTAACGCCGCCGGGCTTTGCCTGTATGGGGGTCTTTGTCGGGCCTGCTTTTTGCCTGCCTGTACCTGCCTGTGTGCTTAAATTCGGTTTTTTTTCGTGTGATCGGTTGCGCATTGAGTGTTGCTTATCAAATATGGTTCAGTCTAGGCTTTTAACCGAGACAATAATTTATCGGGAGCCAGAAATGAGCACAGATACGATGAGTGATATTCTCGTAAAAACGACCGATTTACCTTGGGTGCCTTTGGCCGAAGGTATTGATTATCGGGTGTTGCGTACCTCTCCTGAAACGGGAACATGGACGGTTTTGCTGCGCGCGCAGGCCGGTTCTTCTTTTGCCAAACACAAGCATTTGGGGCCGGGCGAGTATTTTATGATTAAAGGGCGCATGGAGTATCGCGCCGGTTGTGCCGTGGCGGGCGATTATGGATATGAGCCGTTGGACTCCGTCCATGAGGAAACGAAATTCCCCGAATATAGCGAGCTGTTTTTTTCAAACCACGGGGCCGTCGTCTTTCTGGATGAGGATGACAATGTGACCTCAATCCTCGATCACGGCGCCATCACGCAATTGGCCGCCGCGCCGGTCAGCGAAGCCAAAACCGCGTAAGGCCGAAAAACAGTCTTTGGGATAAACGCTGAAGGTCCCGTAGCTCAGCAGGATAGAGCATCAGATTCCTAATCTGAGGGTCGGTGGTTCGAATCCACCCGGGATCACCACGCTTCTGCCGGAACGGCTCATAAAGGAAAGAATGAATTGACGAGGTTTCGCGGGGTGGACCGTTAACCTGTAGATTTCATTTTCACCGGCGGCGGGCCGTCAGGGAACGGTGGAACAGGCCCAATTTCACGCTACGTCACGCCATTGTAGCGACGCGGGAAAAGCGTCGATTGCAGCAAAATGGTTTGATTGCCGACCCTTTCCCGTTCCATTAGGCCGGACAAATGGCCAACCTTCCCCGATGCCTCAATGAGCGCTTTCAGGCTCGGAGGCTTGTCCATTTATCAATTAATTGAATTGCCTTGGTTCAAGAAAAATTACAAATTAATTGACAAAGTGTTTCCGTTTCTTTTACGAACTGCAACGCAGAGGCTTCCTATTTCGATTCTCCAGTTAATGAGTTGGATGTACCAGTGAATGTAAAGAATCGATCGGCTAGCATTTTATTAGCCCTATTTCTATCAACGATAGTAATGATTAATTCGCCGGAAGCGTCGGAACGAGAAAAATTCACTCCACAAAACACTTCTAAAGAAAATTTTCTTAAACTGGCAAATCACTTAAAAATAACCGATGTCAATCCTGTAATTTTTTCAAGAGTATAAGCGCATGGATGCCAAGCTCCTTTGGTCTGAGAAATTCCAGAGGAGGGGGGCAATCCAAATGACATCCTAGAAACCATGGTTTCTGCATGCGGTGGTAGGGATGTTTTAATGCAAGATTATGCACGCTATTTAGGTTTAAGGCACAGAAGGGTAAATTTTTTTATATTCCTTACCAGATTGGTCATTCGGCAACAGAAATATTCATAGACGGAAAGTGGAGATTCTTTGATTCTTCTTTTGGAATTTATTTTACCAAACAAAATGAAAACGACCCTTTATCAATATCAGAAGCAAGGTTTTTATACCCCAATATTGACATAAAAAGATTTGAAGGGGATTTAAGACAAGAAGCGCAATTCAGTGAAAAAAGAAGGTTTAAGTATCAGACCCTAAAATTTAATAAGAAAGATCATTCACGAGATGACAACTTTGTCTTCTATCCGGGTCAAGATCTGATAATAGGAGATATAGAAAAAACTTATTTCACCAGCACCACTTCCAACCCTGATACTAATCAGAGAACATTTGTTCCGGTGGTTATTGATTTGAACGCTTCCGTCAAAGGCAACATCGGTAAAGTTGATAATTCTATTACTGACTATCTAGCATCCAATCAAAATGGCAACCGCTATATGCCAATACATTTTCTGGGCTATGGGGGACTCGATCATTCCAATTACGGGTTAGAACTAAATTTTATAGCCAAACAGGATCATAAAGTTGATTTGTATATCTCTGCCATAAAAAATAAAGAAACCAGCTTTATGATAGATATTGACAGATACTCTAACGGAGACGTTAGAACAACCGCTCTTCATGACTTTAAATATGATAAAAATCTTACTGAGCACAAAATTTCTTTTACTGTTACCAACCCGATAACCAGGATGTTTATTAGCGTTGCAAATAATGAATATGTTGCCATTGATGGCATAGGATGGAATTCCCCTACACCTAGTAAGGGTTTGCCTTTTCGTAAGGGTTTGCCTTTTCCCTAGAAGTCACGGGTAGCACCCATCCGTTCTGCAAAAACGCCATTTAAATTACACCTTCTTTTTCACCATCTCTTATGCATACGAAGCCTTAAACAGAAGGCTCAGAACAAAACCGTCGTCGGACTTCAACATATATCACGGCTAGACACCCGCCGATCCCAACCTATATATCGGGCTATGAGTGAACCCTCGAAAAATCCGCAAAAAAACACGCGTGAAAATGCCGCCCCATTGCTTGGATGCTATGACGACCTTGACGGCAGTTGCGCGCATGCATGGGCGCTGCTGGCGCGCGGCGTGAAAGACCGGCGTAGCCCTTTTCACACGCCCGCGCTCGCAACCGTGACACAAGACGGATTGCCCGAAATCAGAACCGTGGTCTTGCGCGGCTGCGACAGCCATGCCCGAAACTTGCGGTTTCACACCGATACGCGCTCGGCCAAAATTGCCGAAATGCGCGAACAGCCGCAAGCCGCACTGCATTTTTACGACCCCGGTGCCAAAATTCAGCTTCGGGTGCGCGCCCGGCTTGAACGGCTCACGGGCGAGGCCTATGACGCGGCGTGGGACAATACGCGCCCCATGAGCCGCGAATGCTATCAGGTGACACAAGCGCCCGGCGCACCCCTGTCGGCACCGGCCGATGTGGTGTTCGATGCGGCGGCGACCAATGACGGGGCCGATCACTTCGCACCGGTGGTGGCCCATGTCCGACAAATCGAATGGCTGTATCTGGCCGCGCGCGGGCACCGGCGCGCATTGTTTGATTTCACCGGCGCTCAACCCCAACATAGCTGGCTGGTTCCCTAGCCTGCGACAGATTGCGGCGGCGCGAAGGCTTGGCGGCGGCATCTGAAAGCCTTACATCTTTCCCAATAGGTTAGAGCCAACAACCAAAAGAGGATGCCATGACCCGCTTCACCGTTTCACTGCTTGCTTTTCTGGGCGCGTCTGTCGTGACGCTGACCGGCCAGGTGCACGCCGAGCCCTATCCGGCGGGTGACGCCGAAAAGGGCGCGAAGGTTTTCAAAAAATGCGTGTCGTGCCACATGGTCGGCGACAAAGCCAAAAACCGCGTGGGCCCGCATCTCAACAATATTATCGGGCGCGAAATTGCGGTGTTGGAAGACTACCGATATTCAAAGGCCATGAAGGCTTATGCCGAAAAAGAACCCGTATGGTCCAAAGCCGTGCTGGATGCTTATCTGGCCAATCCGCGCAAGGCCGTGAAGGGCACGCGCATGGCGTTTGCCGGTCTGCGCAAGGAAAAAGACCGCCATGATGTTATCGAATATATGAAGCAGGCCTCGAAATAGTCAGCGCATCAGGCCGTATCAAGCCGCATCAGGCCATATCAAGCCCCAAAAAAGCGCAAACCGCGGGTGTGATGACCGCTTCAATGCCGGGGCCCATATCATGGCCCATGCCCTCGACCGGAAGCCATTGGGCGTGTTGCACATTTTTGACAATATCCTCGCCACATGCCGGCGGCAGCAAAGTGTCTTGGTCGCCATGGATCACGAAAAACGGCAACGTAATGTTTTTCAGCCGCTCGACGCGCGACCCATCGGCCAGTATCGCTGCATATTGGCGGGCAATGCCGGGCGGATAATAGCCGCGTTCGGCAATCCGTTCGGCCATTTGCAGACATTCGGCGTCGGACATGGGAAAGCCCGACCCCATATATTGCTTCAGCGAAGCGACAAGATATTCGATCAATGCGGCGCGGTCATCGATATCGGGCATTTCCAAATTGCCGCTATCAGGTTGCGGCACGTCCGGCCCACCCGAACTCGACATGACGCAGATAATATGTTCGAACCGGTCGGCATGGGAAAAAGCGAGATGCTGGGCCACCATACCGCCCATTGAAATGCCGAAAAAATTGGCCTTGGGCATATCAAGCCCGTCCATCAGGCCGACCACATCGCGGGCCATATCATCCAGCGTATAGGGCACCGGAAACATGGTGCCGACAGAGGCCGCCGCCGCCAGCGCCGAAAAATCGGGAATACCGGCCGCATCCAGCCTGGTCGAGCGCCCGACATCGCGATTGTCAAATATCACCACATCCATGCCTTGCGCGGTGAAGCTGTCAATCAGGGGCCGGTGCCACTGGATCATCTGCGTGCCCAGCCCGCGCATCAAAATGAGCGGCGGCGCGCGGCGGGGGCCTTGCGCCCCGAAAACCTCATAGGCCAGCATCATTTCATTGGCTTCAACACAGTCCATTTTCGTCTTCGATTTCCAGTTCGATTTCCGGCGCGCGCGAATTCATGCTACACGAAGGGACATCACATGCGCGCAAAGAAACTGCTCCCCTTATGGAACGCGATTTTTCCTCTCTAAGCAATCCGGTCTTCGACATGCTGGTCATTGGCGGCGGTGCCACGGGTGCGGCCATTGCGTGGGATGCCACCTTGCGCGGGCTTCATGTGGCGCTTGTCGACAAGTCGGATTTTTCGGCGGCAACATCGGCCGCCTCGTCCAAACTCATGCATGGGGGCTTGCGCTATCTGGCAAATGGCGAGATTGCGCTGGTGCGCGAGGGCTTGCGCGAACGCCGCATCTGGGGGCGTATCGCCACACATTTGGTACAGCCCCTGCCCTTTGTTCTGCCGACATATGCGCCGCTCATGCAAAGCAAATGGGTGATGGGGCTGGGGCTGACGGCCTATGATTTGCTGGCATTTGACACAAACCGCAAAATCGACCCGGCCCAGAACATGCCGCGCCACCGGTCGCTGACCGCAGCGCAAACGTTGGGGCTGGCCCCCGGCCTTGCGCGTGACGGGCTGACCGGCGGCTATATTTACCATGACGGGCAAATGCTGTCGCCGGAGCGTTTGTGCCTGTCGATGGTCCGCTCGGCGGTGGCGGGTGGCGCCGTCGCGGTCAATCATGCGCGCGCCGATGCCTTTGCGCGCGACGAAAACGGCCTGCATAAGGTGAAACTGCGCGACATGCGCGGGCGCGCCACAACAACGCTGCGCTGCAAAACGGTCGTGAATGCGGCGGGCCCATGGGCCGATTTCGTCATGCAGGCCGCCAGCCCCGCGCCTGCGCCCAAACAAATCATGCGCTCAAAAGGCATTCACTTTGTCACGCATGATGTGACCAATGGCACGGCCATGGCCGTTCCGCTGGAAGACGAACATTTATTCGTGCTGCCCTGGCAGGGGCGCACATTGTTTGCCACCACCGATACGGGCTTTACCCAAGACCCCGATACGGTGCGCCCCGACGCGGATGACATTGCGGCGCTGCTGAAAAAAGTGCAAACCGCGCTGCCGCGCCTCGGCCTGACGCGCAATGACATTATCTATGCCTATGCGGGTTTGCGGCCCTTGGTGGCCGATGCCGGAGATGCGCCCGGCCAAACCTATGGCATGAGCCGTGGCGCGGAGATTGTCGACCATGCAAATCAAGGCGGGCCGACAGGCTTAATCTCGGCGCTGGGCGGCAAATGGACGACCTGTCGGCGTCTGGCCGAGCAAGTGGTCGATCTGGCCTTTGACCATATCGGGCAAAGCGATCCCGGTTGCCGCACTATGAAAGAACCGCTGGCCGACACGCCGCATGGCCCGCTTGCCGAATTTCTTGACGCCGCAAAAGCGCGGCACAAGAGCCTCGCGCCCGAACGGGTTGAACGCCTCGCACGCCTTTACGGCAACCGGCTGGACGACATGCTCGCGACCGCATGCGCGGAACTCACCCCCGACCTGCCGGCGCATCTGGCGGCGCAGACGGCCTATGCCGTCAGCCAAGAAATGGCGGTCTGTCTGGACGATGTGGTGCTGCGCCGTGTGACCGAGGGCCAGACCGGAGAGATTGACGAAGCCCAAATCGCGGCGATTGCCGAATATATGAGCCGGCGGCTCAACTGGTCGGCGGCGGAAAAAAAGCGGCAGATAAAAAACCTCAATGCGCGCATGTGTATCGCTTAAGCATCCGATTGCGGGCCGATTTCGTTAGAAAACACGCGCAAGATTGCCTAACATTCGGGCAGGAGGAACTTTGCCATGACCGTAGCGCATCCGAAATTCGCTTATGAAAAGGGCCTGCACCAACTCGGCAATGGTGCCTATGCCTGGCTGCAACCCGATGGCGGCTGGGGCTGGTCGAACTCCGGCCTGATTGTCGATGATGATCAGGCGCTTGTCATCGACACGCTTTTCGATGTGCCGCTGACGCGCGACATGCTGGCGGCCTATGCCGGAGCGACCAAAGCGGCCGAGAACATCAATATGGTCGTGAACACCCATCATAATGGCGACCATTGCAACGGCAATTGCTGTTGTCCGGACGCGCAAATCATCGCGCATCGGGCAACGGCGGAGCATATGGCGCTGGAACCGCCGACACTGGTGCAGGGGTTTCTCGACATGGCACCGGAAATGGGCGAATTGGGAAAATATGTGACCAGTTGCTTCGGCCCGTTCGATTTCAAATCGGTTGACCAGAAAATCCCCGACACATTGTTTGACGAAGACACCACCATTCATGTCGGCGGCAAAGAGGTACATTTGCTGCATGTCGGCCCCGCGCACACGCCCGGCGACACGCTGGTGCATGTGCCCGCCGACCGCACGGTTTATACCGGCGACATTTTGTTCATTGGCGGCCACCCGATTTTATGGGAAGGCCCGGTGCAAAACTGGATTGATGCGTGCGAAAAAATTCAGGCCATGGATGTTGAAACCATCGTTCCCGGACACGGGCCCATCACCACCAAACAGGGGGTTGAGGAAGTGCGGCAATATTTGCTGACCATCCGCAATGAGGCGCGGCTGCGGTTTGAGGCGGGCATGAGCTATCAGGAAGCGGCCATGGATATCGCGCTGGGCGTTTTTGACGATTGGGGCGACCGCGAGCGCATTGTCGTCAATTGCGCCACTTTATACCGCGAGTTCGGGGCCGAACATGAACCCGAAATTGCCGAGCTTTTTGCCGGCATGGCCGCTTATGCGGCAGCCCGCCCGCAAGAGCGCTAGGCGCGCGGAAAAAAGCGAAACATGAGCGAAGCTGACGGCACACTCTATCTCGATGCCACCGGGTTGACCTGCCCGCTGCCGGTTTTGCGATTGCAAAAAGCGCTGCGCGGCGTGGCTTCCGGCGCATGCCTGCGCCTGCATGCCACCGACCCGATGAGCGAAGTGGATGTGCCGCATTTTGTCGATGAACACGGCCATATTCTTGTCGACAGGCGAACCGAAACCGGCGCCGGGCCCGGCGGCATGACAGTTTTTGAATTTGTAATCAGAAAAAGCTAAAGCGCTTTGAGCTTTGCCTGAACCTCTTCGGTAAAACCGACCGTCACCATGTCTCCGGCCACACAGACCGGACGCTTGACGAGGCTTGGATTGGCAACCATCAGCGCCACCAATTGCGCTTCATCGGTCAGGGCTTTTTCGGCGTCAGACAGCTTGCGCCAGCTTGTGCCGCGCCGGTTCAGCAAAATATCGAGCGGTTGATGCGCCAGCCAGCCCTGCACGGTTTGTGCCGTCAGCCCCTGTTTTTTGAAGTCATGAAACTGATAGTCAATGCCTTCGGCCTCAAGCATTTTGCGCGCTTTGCGCACCGTGTCGCAATTCGGAATGCCGTAAAGCGTGAGCGCCATTATTCAGCCGCAGCCAGTGCCGCGCGCTCAAATTCGCGCACCCGGTCGGCCATTGCATTATAAGCGTCGGGCGGTGTGATGTTCAGCGTTTTGCGCACTTCGCTGATCGGGCGGGTCAGCAAATATTCCCAATCCGCCGCCGGCAACCATTTCGTGCGCCGACCCATGGCGAAGCCTTCGCGGATCGCTTTGCCGATTTTAAGCTGAGGTGCCTCGCGCATGGAGGCGTGATAGCCCATGGCGATAATCATCAAAATGCCCGGATTGCCGAGCTGACGCCATGTGAAGGCCAGCAAGGCCAACTCGCCCAGCCCGTCGCGCCCATAGCCGGTCACGACATGCCACAAATCATGGGCGTCGCGCTGGCGTTCGGAGAACACCAAATGGCCGCCGGTCAATTCCGTGTGTGCGCCACCGCCGTCAACACTGGCTTGCGTCAGGCCGTCAGCCGAAATTTGCTCGGTGGTGGTGAAATCAAGATACGCGCGCCCCAGCGAGCCTTCGGGTTGTGCCGCCAGCCAGTCGCGGTCTTTCAAATATGAAACCAGCGGCTTCTCGGCGGTCAGAATTTTTTCCGCAATGGCGTTTTTGCGAAAACGCTTATAGGAGCGAATGCCGGAGCGCTGCCCCATTGCCTGCAAAATGATGAACACCTGTTTGGTGTCTTCTTTGTCCGCAATCAGCCTTTGCAATGCGGTGGCAATTATCCGCCACTTACCAAATCCAAACATCTTAAAACCTCAAAGAGACCCTGATGCGGGTCATAGCTCTGTCTCATGGTGCCCTCGGTCGGACTCGAACCGACACTCCGTTGAAAGAAACGGATTTTGAATCCGTCGCGTCTACCAATTCCGCCACGAGGGCTCACTTGGCAGCAGTATACAGAAGCGACCCGTTAGCGTCCACGGTTTGCTTGCGGCAAGAGCGCGCGCCCCTTTCCCCATCCTTACCCTTTCCCTGACCCGCCTGCGCCTATATAGTTCGGCCATGTTGCGCGCCCTTTATGATGCCGTTCTGAGACTTTCCGCCCATCGCCGCGCCGGCTGGGTGCTGGGCGCGGTGTCATTTATTGAAAGCTCCGTCTTCCCCCTGCCGCCCGACCTTTTGCTGGTGCCGATGATTTTCAGCGAGCGCGCCCGCGCCTGGACATTGGCGGCAATCACCACAATCACATCGGCGCTGGGTGCCTTGCTGGGCTATGCCATTGGTGCCCTGTTCTGGGACACACTCGGCAGCCAAATTGTTTTCCTCTATGGCGGGCAGGAAGCGTTTGACAGTTTTCAGGCATTTTATGTCGAATGGGGTCTGTTGGTTCTGCTCGCCGCGGCAGTGACTTTTTTGCCCTTTAAAATTGCCACCATTGCCAGCGGCGTGGCCGGTCTGCCATTGGTCGGCTTTTTCATCACAAGCCTTGTCGGACGGGGTTTGCGGTTTTATCTGGTTGCCGCCGGAGCCTATTATCTGGGCCCCGGCATGCGCCGCCAATTCGAGCGCAATTTTGCCCGCATGTCGGCGGTCACCGGCATATTGGCACTGCTTCTCTTCGTCTATCTTTTCATGCGGCACTAGGTAGCGAACCCCATGCAAACCGGTTTCAAAACTCACGCACTCATCATCACGCTGGCAGGCACGGCCATATTGGCGACCGCGCTGGCCAGCGAGATTTGGGGCGGGTTGACCCCGTGCGCGCTGTGCCTCCAGCAACGCTGGCCCTATTACATCGCCCTGCCGCTGGCGGCGCTTGTCTGGGTCGGGGGCGATCGCGCGCCGATTGCCTTGCAGGGGCTGCTGGTGCCGGTCGGCGTTATTTTCGCAGCTGGCGCAGCTTTGGGCTTTTACCATGCCGGTGTCGAATACGCGCTGTGGGCCGGGCCGTCCGGCTGTGGCGGCGGCAGTAGCGGATTTGAAACCACCGCCGACCTGTTCGATGCCATGGCGCGCGCCAAACCGGTGGCTTGTGATAAAGCCGCCTTCACGCTTTTCGGCATATCCATGGCGGGGTATAATTTTCTTGCAAGTTCCGGCTTGGCAGTTTTGGCCTGGCACGGTGCCATGCGCGCAATGCCTCAGGAGACACCACGGGAAACGGTAAAATGACAAAACAAAAACCCGCACAGAAGCCGGCACCGGAGCGCACACCGCAGCGGATTGCCGAAATGATCCGCGTTGACCATGCCGGCGAGCATGGCGCGGTGCGTATTTATGACGGCCAGCTGGCCGTTTTCGCCCATGTGCCGGGAATGGAAAAAACAGCCGATCTCATTCGTGAGATGGCACAGCACGAACAGAGCCATCTCGACCATTTTGACCAACTCATTACCGCGCGCCGTGTGCGCCCGACGGTTTTCGGGCCTGCTTGGAATATCGCCGGATTTGCGCTGGGTGCTGCAACCGCGCTGATGGGCGAAAAGGCTGCCATGGCCTGCACGGCCGCCGTTGAGGCCGAGATTGACGCGCATTATGCCGCCCAGGAAAACGAGCTTGAAGCCCATGAGGGCGAAGCGGATTTGTCGGCGGCCATCACGCAATTTCGCGCCGATGAAGCCGAACATCGCCAGACCGCGTTCGACGCCGGGGCCGAAGAAGCGCCAGGATATGAAATCATGACACGCATTATAAGGCTGGGGTGTCGCGCCGCCATACGCGCGTCTGAACGTTATTGAATGCTTTTGAACTCCGGCGCCTACGGCTCCAGTTCGGTATCCCAATACAGATAGTCCTGCCAGCTTTCATGGCAGTAATTTGGCGGAAACCGTCGGCCGGTTTCGTGCAATTCATACACGGTCGGTTGATGCGGCTTGTTGCGCGGCACCATATTGGCCTGTTTGGGCAGACGCCCGCCTTTGCGCAAATTGCACGGGCTGCACGCCGCCACCACATTTTCCCATGTCGTGCGGCCACCGGCGCGGCGCGGAATCACATGGTCAAAGGTCAAATCCTGCGGTGAGCCGCAATATTGGCAGCTGAACCCGTCGCGCAAAAACACGTTAAACCGCGTAAAGGCCGGATAGCGCGGCGGCTTTACATAAGTTTTCAGCGAAACAACGCTGGGCAGAACAAAATCGGTCGAGGGCGAGCGCACAATCGTGTCATATTCGGACACAATATTGACGCGGTCGAGAAACACGGCCTTCAGCGTATCCTGCCACGCCCATAGCGAAAGCGGGTAATAGCTGAGCGGGCGGAAGTCGGCATTGAGCACAAGCGCCGGACAACTTTCCGGATTTTTGAAATCCGGCGGCGCGGCTTTGACGAAATCGCTTATATCCGGTCGTGCTGTTTGCATCTCTGCCATATCCTTTCTCTCCCGCCTGACCCAAGATTTTTCAATCGCTAACGAATCACCTTCTCACAATTATGCCGCAAAAAGTGTCGCAAGTGTTACATGGAGCCGGGGCTCATGCCAAGTCATGCGCCATCAGACCTTTTGTCGCTGTTGCCCGTAATACACCCACAACAAGCGCGCCGCCGCACCGCGCAAGGGTGACCAGTCTTGCGCCAGCGCCGTCAATTGCGCGGCATCGGGGCGGGTGTTTTTGCGATAAAGCAGGCGATAACCCTCCTGCAGGGCCAAATCGCCGGCCGGAAAACAGTCGGCGCGGCGCATGTTGAACAGCAAATAACAATCCGCCGTCCACGGGCCGATGCCGGTTAAGGCTGTCAGCATTTCATGTGCCGCGTCATTTTCGGCGCGGTGCAGGGCGGCAAACACCAAACGCTTTTCCACCACAGCTTCTGCCAGCCCGGACAGATAGCGCCGCTTGGGCGCCGACACGCCACACGCCGCCAGTGCCGCATCATCCAGCGCCAACCATGCTTGCGGCGTGGTTTCCGGCAGTAATGCGTCAACCCGGCCCTGAATGGCATTGGCCGCCGCGACCGACACTTGCTGTCCGATTAAAATGCGAACAAGCCCGGCAAAGCCGCTTGGTTGGCGGCGCATGGGCGGGGGCCCGTAGGTTTCGTAAACATGGGCGAGACGGGCATCTTGCGCCGCAAGCTGTCGACACGCATAGTCGAGATCGGCATTGGTGTTAAATTTTTTCATGCGGGAGCCAGTATCCGCGGATTGTCGATGATGGAAAAGCAAAAAAATTTCGTGACCCGTTTTGCGCCCAGTCCAAATGGCTGGCTGCATCTGGGGCATGCTTATTCCGCGCTGTTGGCGGCGCGTCAGGCAGCCGCCCATAAGGGCGTGTTTCTCCTGCGCATTGAAGACATCGACACAGGCCGCGCGCGGGCACATTTTGTCGACGGCATTTATCAAGACCTTGCCTGGCTGGGCCTGACATGGCCCGAACCGGTGCTTGTCCAGTCGACGCGCTTTGAGACTTATCAGGCCGCGCTTGCGAATTTACGCGACCGCGATCTGGTCTATCCGTGCTGGGCCTCGCGCGCCGAAATTGCGGCGGAAATCAACGCCATGCCGGGAGGGGCCGAAAACTGGCCGCGCGACCCTGACGGCGCGCCCGTTTATCCGGGCATTTATCGCGATATCACGACCGAACAACGCCAAAGCCTGATGTGGCGCGGCGCGAGCTATGCGTGGCGCTTGCGGATGGACCGCGCCATTGCCGAGGCCGAAAAACTGAATGGCGGGCCGCTATTTTTCACCGAATTGTCCGGCGGCACGCCGCAACGGATCGCGGTTGAGGCGCAGCTTTTTGGCGATGTCGTGCTGGCGCGCAAAGATGTGCCGACCAGCTATCATCTGAGCGTGGTGATCGATGATGCCGAACAGGACATTACCCATGTCACGCGCGGCCGCGACCTCAAGGCCGCCACCCATATTCACCGCGTGCTGCAGATTTTGCTGGGCCTGCCGGAGCCGCAATATTTTCACCACGAACTGGTGCGCGACATATCCGGCCGGCGTCTGTCGAAACAGGCGGGCGACCCCGGTTTTCGGGGGTTGCGCCAAGACGGATACAGCCGCGAGCGGGTCATCGCCGCCCTGCCCGCGCCTGTCGGAGAAGGTGCGTCCGTGTAGCGCTTGCCAACAATTCCGCGTCCTGTATGCTGGCGCCATGAGTGTTGCCCTAGATATGTCTGCCAATGAAACGCCCGATATTCAGGCGCTTGTAGCGCGCACGGCCCGTGTCGCAGAGGCGCTGAAAGCGGTTCAAAGCGGCTTGGAAAGCCCGTTGCCGACGGGCTTGGCCGAAAGCCAATTTGCCCGCCACGGGCGCGCTTGGGCGGCAACTTATGTGGCCGTGCTCACGCAATTGGCCGATTACTGCGCCGATATGGCCGCGCAATCGCGTTTGGGCGCGCTTGAATATCATCTGGTGCATATTGTGTTTGGCGAATATTTGAACCAGCTCGCCGGTGGCCTGCCCATGAGCCAGGGTGAGATTGTGCGCCCCGCCGATATGGGGCTCGATGACCCGTTGCCGGGATTTGACAGTGCCGACATCGCCTGTTTCCGCACGCAAGGAAATACAAGCGCGCGGCGCGCGCAAGTGGCGGAATTGCTCGCCCAGCTTGTGACGCCCGAAGCCGATGCCGGCCTTGATGAAACCCATTTGATGATCCGCGACCAGTTTCGCCGCTTTGCCGAGGATAAGGTTATCCCCCACGCGCATGGCTGGCATTTGGATGATGAGCTTATCCCGCTGACCTTGATCAATGAAATGGCGGGGCTGGGCGTGTTCGGCCTGACAATACCGGAAGAGTTCGGCGGGCTGGGCATGGGCAAGCAGGCCATGTGCGTTGTGTCGGAGGAATTGTCGCGCGGCTATATCGGCGTCGGCTCGCTGGGCACACGCACGGATATTGCCGCCGAACTGATCATGCAAAACGGCACGCAAGCGCAAAAAGAAAAATATCTGCCCGCCATTGCCGGCGGTGAAATTCTGCCGACGGCGGTGTTTACCGAGCCCAATACGGGCTCAGACCTCGCAAGCCTGACGACGCGCGCCAAAAAAACCGATAATGGCTACCGCGTGTTCGGGGCCAAAACATGGATCACCCATGCCGCGCGCGCCGACCTCATGACCCTGCTGGTGCGCACCGAAGCCGATATTGAGGGCCATGGCGGGCTTTCCATGTTTTTGGCCGAAAAGCCGCGCGGCACCGCCGATGATGATTTTCCCGTCGACGGGCTGAAGGGCGGCGAGATTCATGTTCTGGGCTATCGCGGCATGAAGGAATATGATCTGGGCTTTGATGATTTTCACATTGATGAGGCCGCGCTTTTGGGTGGACAGCCCGGCACAGGCTTCAAACAGCTCATGCAGACTTTTGAAAGCGCCCGCATTCAAACCGCCGCGCGCGCCGTGGGCGTGGCGCAAAGCGCGCTGGACCTCGCCTTCAAATATGCGCTGGACCGGCAACAATTCGGCAAGGCGATTTTCGGGTTCGAACGCATTAGCGGCAAAATTGTGATGATGGCGGCGGAAATTCTGGCGGCGCGCCAATTGACCTATTTTGCGGCGCGGCGCAAGGAAATGAATGCGCGCTGCGATTTGGAAGCGGGCATGGCAAAATTGCTGGCCGCGCGTGTGGCGTGGGCGGCGGCAGACAATGGGCTTCAAATTCATGGCGGCAACGGTTTTGCGCTTGAATATCCGATCAGCCGCGTTTTGTGCGATGCCCGCATTCTCAATATTTTTGAGGGTGCGGCGGAAATTCAGGCCGATATTATTGCCCGCCGCCTTGTGCCACCTAAATAAGAATGAGATACCGACAAACGGGAACGGAAATATCATGGCTGTGGTCAATTATATGATTCCTCTGGGGCTGGCGGCTGTCACCGCCGTTTTGCTCGCCGGGCTGTTGAACATGCTGCGCAGCGGCAGTGCCAGCACCTCGCAAAAGCTGATGCGCTGGCGCGTCGGGCTTCAATTTGCGACAGTTGTGCTGGTTATGCTGGGATTTTACCTCTCAGGGCGGTAATTTGACGAAAGATTCGGGAAACCCCGCATGGTCAAACTGACAAAAATCTACACACGCACGGGCGATGACGGCACCACCGGCCTCGCTGACGGTACGCGGCGCGCCAAACATGATTTGCGGATTGCGTGTTACGGAACGATTGATGAAGCCAATGCCGCGCTGGGCCTTGCGCGCACTGCGCTTGAGGAAAAATCCGAACTTTCCGAAGTGATTTTGCGCCTGCAAAATGATTTTTTCGATCTGGGCGCGGATTTGGCGACACCCGACCCTGATATGGAAGGCGCGTTGCGCATTACGGATGAACAAGTGGCGCGGCTGGAAAAAGAAATTGATGCACTCAACACCACGCTCGATGCGCTGGAAAGCTTCATTTTGCCCGGCGGCACGCCGGCGGCGTCCTACTTGCATCTTGCGCGCACCATTACACGGCGCGCCGAGCGCGAATTATGTGCCGCGATTGCCGAAGGCGACACGGCCATTTCGAACCCCGCCAGACAGTTTTTGAACCGCGCTTCGGATCTTTTGTTCGTCGCGGCAAGAGTGGCGAACAATAACGGCAAATCGGACATTCTCTGGCAGCCGGGCCTGAACAGATAAGCCTAAAATTCCGCGCATTTTGACGCAGGCACGAAACCTTGTGCGAATTGACTTATCAGGGCCAATTCTCTAATTATGCGGCAATGCGTGCCGACACGCGCCCAATTATGGAGAACACACATGAAAATTCTGGTCCCTGTCAAACGGGTGGTTGATTACAACGTGAAAATCCGCGTGAAACCGGACGGATCGGGTGTTGACCTTGCGAATGTAAAAATGTCGATGAACCCGTTTTGCGAAATTGCCGTGGAAGAGGCCGTGCGCCTGCAGGAAGCCGGCAAAGCAATCGAAATTGTCGTGGTCTCCGTTGGCCCAAGCCAGGCTCAGGAAACGATCCGGACAGCGCTCGCCATGGGCGCCGATCGCGGCATTCTTGTGCAGACAGATGATGATTTGGAGCCCTTGGGCATTGCCAAATTGCTGAAGGCGGTTATTGCCGAAGAAAACCCGGATCTTGTTATTCTGGGCAAGCAGGCGATTGACGGCGACAATAACCAGACCGGACAAATGCTGGCCGCGCTGCTGGGCTGGCCGCAGGGCACATTCGCCTCGGCGCTTGATTTTGCCGATGACAAGCTGCAAGTCACGCGCGAGATCGATGGCGGCCTGCAAACCGTCAAGCTGACTACACCGGCCGTGGTGACGACCGATTTGCGGTTGAACGAGCCGCGCTATGCGTCGCTGCCGAACATTATGAAAGCCAAAAAGAAGCCGATCGACGAAAAAACGACCGCCGATTACGGTGTGGACGTCGCCCCGCGGCTTGAGATTGTGAATGTCTCCGAACCGCCCGAACGCGAGGCCGGGGTTAAAGTGGAAACCGTGGGCGAATTGGTAGAGAAACTGAAAAACGAAGCAGGGGTGCTGTAATGAACACGCTTTTGATCGCAGAACACAATAATGAGACGCTGGCCGACGCCACCGTCAAATCCGCCACCGCCGCCGCGCAAATGGGCGGCGAACTGCATGTGCTGGTTGCCGGTGCAAATTGTGCCGCCGTGGGCGAAGCCGCCGCAAAACTGGACGGCGTCGCCAAAGTGCTGGTGGCCGATGACGCTTTGTATGAAAAGCAATTGGCCGAACCCATGGCCGCGCTGGTGACGAGCATGGCCGACGGCTATGCCACCATTGCCACACCGGCCTCGACCAATGGCAAGAATTTCATGCCGCGCATTGCCGCGCTTCTGGACTGCTCGCAAATTTCCGACATTACGGCGGTTGTTGACGGGCAGACCTTCGAGCGCCCGATTTATGCGGGCAATGCCGTTCAAACCGTGCGCACAAGCGAGCCGCGCAAAGCCATTACCATTCGCTCCACGGCCTTTGCCGCCGCCGGAGACGGGGGCAGTGCCGCTGTCGAAGCTGTCGGCACGGGCGACAATCCGGGCATTTCGGAATTTATCGGCGAAGAGCTGACCAAATCCGACCGCCCCGAACTGACATCGGCAAAAATCGTTGTTTCGGGCGGTCGCGGCATGCAGTCGGGTGATAATTTCCCCTTGCTGGAAAAAATCGCCGACAAGCTGGGTGCCGCGGTCGGTGCCTCGCGCGCCGCCGTTGACGCCGGATTTGTGCCCAATGATTATCAGGTCGGACAGACGGGCAAAGTTGTTGCGCCCGAATTATACATTGCCGTCGGCATTTCAGGTGCCATTCAGCATCTGGCCGGCATGAAGGATTCCAAAGTCATTGTTGCGATCAACAAGGATGAAGAGGCGCCGATTTTCCAGGTGGCTGACTATGGTCTGGTTGCCGACCTCTTCACGGCTGTTCCGGAACTGGAAAGCGAATTGGAAAAAGCGGGCCTTTAGGCAAGTCTCGAAAGGGGCGCGGGCCCGCCAAGGAGAACAAGAATTATGGCGGACACCACCGTTGGTATTATCGGTGCCGGACAAATGGGCAGTGGCATTGCCCATGTCTTTGCGCTTTCGGGCTATCGCGTGCTGTTGAACGATGTCGCGCAAGACCGCATCGAAGCGGGCATTGCCACGATTTCGGGCAATTTGAACCGGCAATTGGCGTCGGGGCGCATTGACGAAAGCACCCGCGATGCCGCGCTTGAGCGCATTGTGCCCGCCGCCAGCCTCAACACCATGGCCGACACTGCGCTTGTTATCGAAGCGGCCAGCGAAAACGAAGAGGTTAAAACCGGCATTTTGAAAGAAGTCTGTGCGGTTTTGTCACCCGATGCGCTGATTGCCTCCAACACCTCCTCGATTTCCATAACCCGGCTTGCCGCGGCAACCAGCCGACCGGAAAAATTTATCGGCATGCATTTCATGAATCCGGTTCCGGTGATGGAGCTTGTCGAGATTATTCGCGGCATCGCCACCGATGACGAGACTTATGGCAAGGCGGTGGAGATTGTCGCCTCGCTGGGCAAAACCTCATGCGCGGCGGAAGATTTTCCGGCCTTTATCGTCAACCGCATTTTGCTGCCGATGATCAATGAAGCCGTTTACGCGCTTTATGAAGGTGTCGGCAATGTCGAGAGCATCGACAAAGCCATGCGCATGGGCGCCAATCACCGCATGGGCCCGTTTGAACTGGCCGATTTTATCGGGCTGGATACATGTCTGTCGATTATGCAGGTTTTATATGACGGGCTGGGCGACACCAAATACCGGCCCTGCCCGCTTATGGTCAAATATGTCGAAGCCGGATGGCTGGGGCGCAAGGCCGGGCGCGGCTTTTACGACTATTCCGGCGAAGCGCCGGTTCCGACACGCTAGGGCCGACACGTTAATCCGCGGCCCCGATTTTTTCCAATTCCGCGTCCAGAAGCGCATGCACGGCAGGGCTGTTCCATTCGGCTTCACCGGCCAGCCTGCCTATTTCGCGACCCGACGCGTCCAGCACAAGGGTTGTCGGCAGACCGATAAGCCCGACCGCACGCGCTGCGGCATAGCTTGGGTCATGGGCTTGGGTGAGATGCTTTACATTCAGATCTGCCAGGAATTTTCGGGGCTTGTCAGCCGAGCCGCGGTCGAGCGCCAGCGCCAGAACGCGCACCGGCGCATCCGTATAACGCGCCTGCAACGCATCGAATAGCGGCATTTCGCGGCGGCACGGCGCGCACCATGTCGCCCAGAAATTGACCACCACCACCTCGCCCTTAAAGCGCGCAAGGCCGGCTTTTTCCACCGCACCGGAGGGCAGCAAAAGGTCAAAGGATATTTCGGGCACGGCGCGCGGCGGCGAAAATTGCACGAAATTTTCCAGCGCTTCTTCATGCGGCCGGTTTTGCGCGGCACCGGGCGGCTTGCCTTTGCCACCCCCGTTCAGGTATAGGGTCAAAGACACGGTGGCAATCACACCGAGCAAAACACTGGCAATGAGGGCGGCGTGGCGAAATGAAAACTGCATCGGGCCTCCTGCTTTGGAGAGTTAAATGAGCAATCGCATGTGGGGCGGCAGATTTGGCGGCAGCCCCGACGACATAATGGAAGAAATAAACGCATCCATCGGATTTGACCAGAGGCTGTTTGCCCAGGACATTCGCGGGTCGCGCGCGCATTGCGAAATGCTGGCGGCGCAGGGCATTATTTCCGGCGAAGATGCCGCCGCAATTCTCGGCGCGCTGACGCAGATTGAAGCCGAGATCGAGGCCGGCGAATTTTCCTTTTCGCGGGCGCTGGAAGATATTCACCTGAATATCGAAGCGCGGCTGACCGATATGATCGGCCCCGCCGCCGGACGGTTGCACACGGCGCGTTCGCGCAATGATCAGGTGGCGACCGATTTCCGGCTGTTCGTGCGCGACAGCCTCGACCATCTCGCCGCCCAGACCACCGCGCTGATGCGCGTGCTGGCCGAACAGGCCGAAACCCATGCGGGCCTGATTATGCCCGGCTTCACGCATTTGCAACCGGCCCAGCCGGTTACTTACGGCCATCATTTGCTGGCCTATGTCGAAATGTTGTCGCGCGACCGTGGCCGGTTTGCCGATGCGCGCGCGCGGGCGAACCAATCGCCGCTGGGTGCGGCGGCTCTGGCCGGCACGTCGTTTCCGATCGACCGGCACGCCACGGCCGACGCGCTGGGCTTTGACGCGCCGACGGCGAACTCCATTGACAGTGTTTCGGCGCGCGATTTTGCACTGGAAGCCCTGTCTGCCATGTCGATTTGCGCCACGCATCTGTCGCGGCTGGCCGAAGAAATTGTGATTTTCGCATCACCCGATTTCGGCTTTCTGGAATTGCCGGATGCGTTTTCGACCGGCTCGTCCATCATGCCGCAAAAGCGCAATCCCGATGCGGCAGAGCTCGTGCGCGCCAAAAGCGGCCGCATTATCGGCGCGCTGACCGGGCTTTTCGTCGTCATGAAGGGCCTGCCGCTGGCCTATTCCAAAGACATGCAGGAAGACAAGGAAGGTGTGTTCAACGCCCTCGACAGCCTGTCTTTATGTCTGGCGGCCATGACCGGCATGATGGAGAAGCTGACGCCGGTGCCCGCGCGCATGCTGGCCGCCGCCGGCAAAGGGTTTTCCACGGCAACGGATTTGGCCGACTGGCTGGTGCGTAAAGCCGATGTGCCGTTTCGCGATGCCCATCACATAACCGGCGCGCTGGTGGCGCTGGCGGAAAAAAACGGCTGCGATTTGGCGGATCTGGCACTTGCCGACATGCAAAATGTCGATGCACGGATTACCGATGATGTTTTTTCCGTGCTAAGTGTGGAAAATTCGGTTGCCAGTCGCACGAGCTTTGGCGGCACGGCACCGGAAAATGTTCGGGCCGCGGCGCAAAACTGGCGCGCTGCGCTGAACAATGAATGAAAAACTTGGTAAACAGCATCGGGGACGCATGATGAGGATGACAAATTTGCTATTGCTGGCAGCCCTGGTGCTTGCGGCACCGCTTTCGGCATGCGGCAAACGCGGAACACTGGTTCTGCCTCCGGCCCAGACCGATTAGGCCATTGGGACAAATACATGGATCATTTTGAGTATCGCGACGGCGTTTTGCACGCCGAGGACGTAAATCTTGTCGATCTGGCCGAAACTGTCGGCACGCCGTTTTACTGCTACTCCACGGCCACGCTGCGCCACCATTATGGTGTGTTGCATGATTCTTGCGCGCAAGCCGGGCTCGACGACACGCTGATCTGCTATTCGGTCAAGGCCAATTCAAATATTGGCGTGATTGCAACGCTGGCACGCCTCGGCGCGGGCGCTGATATTGTCTCGCTCGGCGAATTGCACCGCGCTCTGGCGGCGGGCATTGCGCCGGAGAAAATTGTGTTTTCAGGCGTCGGCAAGACCGATGATGAAATGGCGGCGGGGCTCGAAGCCGGTATCCGGCAGTTCAATGTCGAAAGCCTTGCCGAGCTTGACCAGCTTGGCGCGGTTGCCGACCGGATGGGCAAAACCGCCCGCGTGGCACTGCGCGTCAATCCGGATGTCGATGCGGGCACGCATGAAAAAATTTCCACCGGCAAGGCCGAAAACAAATTCGGCATTGCGTGGGAAGATGCCGAGGCCGCTTATGCCCATGCGGCGGGGCTGGCGGGTCTTTCCCCTTGCGCGATCGACATTCATATCGGCAGTCAGATCACCGATCTTGCGCCCTTCAGAACCGCGTTTGAAAAAACCGCCGACCTGCTGGCGCGCCTGCGCACCAAAGGCCATACCATCACCGAGCTTGATTTGGGCGGCGGGCTGGGCGTGCCCTATCAGCGCAATAATGAAACCCCGCCCGACCCGGCCGCCTATGCGCGCCTGATTGCGGAAAATTTTGCCGATAGCGGCTGCCGGATCATATTGGAACCGGGGCGGCTCATTGCCGCAAATGCGGGTATTTTGGTCACGCGCGTCATCCGCACCAAGCGGGGACAGGCCAAAAATTTCATGATTGTCGATGCCGCCATGACCGAATTGGTGCGCCCGACCCTTTACGGCGCGCATCACGATATCGGCCTTGTGCGCCAGCGCGATGAACAATTGCTGGCATGGGATGTTGTCGGGCCGGTTTGCGAAAGCG
Organism: Parvibaculales bacterium; assembly: GCA_049611805.1. Classification (GTDB taxonomy): domain Bacteria; phylum Pseudomonadota; class Alphaproteobacteria; order RS24; family RS24; genus UBA7378. The sequence continues at coordinate 38,497 of JBMZAX010000016.1, forward strand.
GCGACTTTTTGGGGCTGGCGCGCCAGCTGCCCGAACTGGACCCCGGCGCCTTGCTGGCGGTGTTCTCAGCCGGTGCCTATGGCGCGGTGTTGGGCTCCAGCTATAACACGCGGCCCCCCGCGCCGGAGGTTCTGGTCGACGGCGCAACCCATGATGTGGTGCGCCGCCGCCCCGATTATGCGGACATGCTGGCCGGTGAAAAAATCCCCGACCGGCTCAATGCGCAAGACGGCCGGTAAAGGCCGGGAAAAAGGCTGAAAAAGCACGCGAAAGCACATGAAAGCACGCGAAAGCAAGGTGCGCGCAGCTCTTTTTTCTGCCAAAATAACCCCGTGATATGAGGGTGTAGCGATGATCCGGTTGCAAAATGTCTCCCTGAATTATGATGGTGGACCAAATATTCTGGACAATATTGACCTGACATTGGATGAGGGCTCGTTTCATTTTCTGACCGGCCCGTCCGGTGCCGGCAAAACGTCTTTGTTGAAGCTCATATTTCTGGCGCACAGGCCGAGTGTCGGCAGGCTTGACCTGTTCGGAAAAAATGTGAGCAAGCTGTCGCGCGCGCAGCTTGCCATGATGCGCCGCCAAATCGGCGTGGTGTTTCAGGATTTCCGGCTGATCGACCATTTGACCGTCTATGAGAATGTAACCCTGCCCTTGCGTATCGCCGGCAAGCGCGAAGCCGCCTATCGCGATAATGTGACCGAATTGCTGCGCTGGGTCGGTCTTGGGCAGCAAATGGGCAGCAAGCCGGAAACATTGTCGGGCGGCGAAAAACAGCGCGCCGCCATCGCGCGCGCCGTGATTGCGCGCCCGCGCCTCATCGTGGCCGACGAACCGACCGGCAATGTTGACCCGGAAATGGGCATTCGTTTGCTGCGCCTGCTGGACGAATTGAACAAAATGGGCACGACCATTTTGATTGCCACGCACGACAATTACATCTGGTCGAGTTTCAACCACCCGCGCCTGCATCTTGAAAACCAGCACATTCAACGCCTGTCGCCGGAGGCCCGCTCCTATGTCTAAACGGGGCGCTTCCACAACCGCGCTTTTGCCGCCGCGCAATATGGCGGGCCCGGCATTGCTGGCCGTAACCTTGGTGATGACGCTTTTGGCGTGCCTTGCGCTTGGCAGCACCGTGCTTGTCGACCGCGCCGCCGAACGCTGGCTGACGCGCGCCACCAGCGCTGTCAGCATTCAGATTGTGGAAACGCGCAGCCAGACGGCCGATGAGCAATTGCCGGCCGTTTTGCGCGAATTGTCTGCCACGCCCGGCATCGCCAATTTCCGCGTGCTGGACAAGACCGAACTTATCCGGCTTCTGGAGCCGTGGCTCGGCGCGGGCAATATCTCGACCGATTTGCCGCTGCCGCTATTGATCGAAGTGACCCCCGACCGCACGGCCAATTTCGCCGAAGCGGCCTTGCGCGCGCGACTGACGGCTGTGGCGCCGGGCGCACGGCTTGACACGCATGGGCGGTGGCGCGAGACGCTTGAGCGCATGGCGCGCGCTTTACGGTTTTTTGCCGGACTTGTGCTGGTGATGGTGACCTTGGCCACCGGCACGGTCATTTTATTCGCCACCCGCGCCGGGCTGAAAACAAACGAAGATATTCTCGATGTGTTGCACCAGATCGGCGCCCAGGACAGTTTTATCTCGCGGCGCTTTGAAACCCATTTTGTCAAGCTGACCGCCATTGCCTCGGCGCTTGGATTTCTGGCCGCGCTGGGCTTTTTTTACGCGTTGGGTTCGCTGGTGCCCGATGCGCGCAGCAGCGGTTTTCTCATCTATCTCACTTGCGTGCCGGCCATCGCCGTGCCGTTTAGCTGGCAGGTCACAAGATACTATGTCATGACAAGCCTTAAGGCGCGCGTGTAAGCTGAACACTCATGACAAGATTTGAAAACACAGACGACCCAAGCCTGCCGAAGAAAATACTGCGCCAGTTTTTGTTCGCCTGTGGCGGCGCACTGGTTGTATTTGCGTTTTTCTTCGGGGTCTTTGCCAATAATCTCGACACCGAAACCGGCGACGTACCGGCGGCTGACGGCATTGTTGTTTTCACCGGCACGGCCAGCGCCCGCATCAGCGCGGGGCTTGATATGCTCGCGCAGGGCAAGGGCCAACGCCTGCTGATTTCCGGCGTCTATGCCGACCAGAATTTCGACACTATTTTGGCCATGGCGCCGCCCGGTCTGGACAATGTCGCCTGCTGTCTGGATCTCGATTACATTGCCAAGGACACAAGAGAAAACGCCCATGAAACCGCGCTCTGGGCAGAGATTCACGGCTATAAATCGCTCATCATCGTCACCAGCGCGCATCATGTGCCGCGCGCCTATCTGGAAATGCGGCGCGCCATGCCCGCCATTCGCCTGTCGGCCTATCCGGTAGTTCCCGAAAATGTGCGCATGGATGCGTGGTGGCGCTATTCCGGCACTTTTGCCTTACTGCTCGGCGAATATGTGCGCTATATTTGGTCGCTCACGGGCCTGCCCGTTTTCACCTGACCGAACCCATGTTGAAACGTTCCCGCATTTGGCTGTTTGCCCCCTTTGTCGCGCTGTTTGCGCTCGGCGTCGGCTTTTTCTTTTTATGGTCTTACGCCGGCGATGAAATTGAAGCGCGCCTGGGCGCGGAAAACATCACATGGAAAAATGTGGTGCGCGCGGGCTTTCCGGCACGCATGACCATGGATTTCACCGAGATGGGCTGGCAGGGCGAAAAGCTCAACTGGTCGGTGCCCGCTTTGCGCTTTACCGTTATGCCGTTTGAAACCGACCATGCCGTTGTGGATTTTTCCTCACCGCACAGGCTCGCCACGAATTTTGCCAAACTGCGCCTTGACCATGGCGGCAATCTCGCCAGTCTTGTTCTGGACACACAAGGGCTGGTGCGCGCTTCCTTCACTTTCACCCGCCCGCAAATGCAGATCACGACAAAGAAAGAAACTCTGGCCCTGTCCGGCGACGATGTGGCCCTGCATGTCCGGCGCGCACCCGACAATGCCGCACGCACCGATATTGCGCTGCGCACTGGCCGCATAGAGGGCGATGCGCGACTTGGTATTTCGCGCGGCGAGCTTGATATTGATACGCCGCAAAGCTGGCTGACCGGCAGCCCGGTTGCCGGCGATCTTGTCGGCATTGACAAGTTCATTATCGTGCGCGATGCGCTGACTTTTCGCGGCTCAGGGCGCTTGAAACTCGCCGCCAGCGGCTTTATCGACGGCAAGCTTGATATGGATGTCGTCAATCTGGTCGCCCTGTTCGAGCTTTTGGAGGATGCCGGCCTCACCCGCAAGCGCGACCGGAACCGGCTGATGTTGCTGGCGCAACTCTCTTCGGCATTTTCGGGTAAATCGCGCGACCGCCTGCAAGTGCCCTTGCGGTTTCGGCAGGCGCGCAGCTTTATCGGCCCGCTGGATGTTGGCCCCGCCCCGCGCTGGCGCTAGCCCGCATCGGGTTTGGCCGGCAGGTCGCGGCCAAAATTCGGCGCATCGACATCCTGACCGGCATCAATCACGCTTTGGCGAATTTCGCGGGTCTGGCTGAAGGTGCTTTGCAGATAGTCGGCATCGCCATGCCGGATGGCGCGTTGCAGGGCGACAAGGTCTTCGTTGAAACGCCCCAGCATTTCCAGAACCGCGTCTTTGTTCTGCATAAAAATATCGCGCCACATAATCGGGTCGGATGCGGCAATGCGGGTGAAATCGCGGAAGCCGCTGGCGGAATATTTGATGACGGCGCTGCGCGTATCGCTTTCCAGCTGGGCGGCGGTGCCGACAATATTAAACGCAATCAGATGCGGCAAATGGCTGGTAATGGCAAGCACAAGATCGTGATGGCGGGCATCCATAAATTCAACATCGCTGCCAATGTCGCGCCACAGTCCCGCCACGGTTTCAACCGCGTGCAAATTCGTCTCGCCCGACGGGGTTAAAAT
>JBMZAX010000017.1:0-42163 GCA_049611805.1 Parvibaculales bacterium
TGCCGGTTGCCAGAACGGCCGCCAGTGCAGTTTTTTTAATGATCGCATTTTGCATAATTTACTCCTTTTGCAATTAGCCGCCACACTAGAGCAAGGAGCGTGCCAGTTTTTCAAAGTCGCAGTTTTCTGCGCCTGACAGCAAAATTTAGGCAATATTTGCCGATTGGTTTGCCTATATTTTAATCATTATGCGACATTTTGGCGAAAATGCCTGTTTTTTAACCATTCCGGCTTTGGCATATTGACAGAAAATCCCAGCCATGCTGAGTTTTTGGAACATTTAGCGCCCCATAATCAGGGGCCTTATTTTCAAGGGAGAGTGACGAATGAGCGAAGAGCTGCTGGTGTCCGTCGAAGACGGCATCATGACCATGACCATGAACCGGCCGCAGGCCAAAAATGCGATGAATAAGTCCATGTCGCACGCGATTGCCGAGGCGGTGGACCGTTTTGAGGCCGATGCGGATATTCGCGTCGCGATTCTGACCGGAGCCGGTGGCACCTTCTGTTCGGGCATGGATTTGAAAGGCTTTCTGGCCGGTGAAACCCCGGTTGTCAAAGGGCGCGGCTTTGCCGGTTTGACCCAATACAGCCCGGCCAAACCGCTGATTGCGGCGGCCGAAGGCTTTGCGCTGGCCGGCGGCTTCGAATTGCTGCTTTCCTGCGATTTGGTGGTAGCCACCGAAACCACAAAATTCGGTATTCCGGAAGTAAAACGCTCGCTGGTTGCCGGTGCGGGCGGCGTGTTCCGCCTGCCGCAACAAATTCCGCCACGCATTGCCATGGAGCTTGCGCTTACAGGCGATCATTATGATGCCAAGCGCATGTATGAGGTTGGCCTGATAAACGAGATTGTGCCGGAAGGCCAAGCCCTTGAAGGTGCCAAAAAGCTGGCCGCGCGCATTGCCTGCAATGGCCCGCTGGCAACCGCGGCGACCAAGAAAATCATGCAGGAATACAAAACCTGGCCGCATGACGAGATTTGGCAACGCCAACAGGCCATTATGGATCCGGTTTTCAGCTCCGAAGACGCCATTGAAGGCGCTACGGCTTTTGCCGAAAAACGCGCGCCGGTCTGGAAAGGCAAATAATATACGTGCCGGGCATGACGGGCTAAACATGCCTCAACGACAGATTTGAAATGGCGGCTCCGGCCGCCATTTTTGCATCACCACCTCATAAAAAAGCCGTCGACAAGCATAATGCGGGCGAATTTATTTGGTGTGTTCTCCCTTGGAAGGCTAAGAGAAAATTCTGCTTTTTTGGGAGTTTTTATGTTTGTTTTTATGCCTTTACGCGCGCACCGCGCGGCCTTGCACCGGTTTTATTCAGCCGCAATCCTCATATGTCTGCCGCTTGTCACCCCGATGACAGCCCCACGCGCCGAGCAGATCGGCGTCACGGCCGCCTTGCGCGGCGCGGTCGTTCGCACCGCCAGTCTTCAGACAGGCACCCCCATCGGACAAATGTCATCCGGTCAGAAGGTTTTTCTGGGTGATGATATCAAGGTCGGTGCCCAAGGCCGCCTGCAGGTCATGTTGCTGGACGAAACCGTGTTCACGCTTGGCGCAAACTCTGTCATGCGGATTGACGAATTTGTTTATGACCCCGGCCAGGCGAACACCGCGCGGCTGACCACCAGCATAAAAAGCGGCGCGTTTCGATTTGTTTCGGGCCGGGTGGCGCGCCTCAATAATGACGCGATGAAGGTGAAATTGCCGGCCGCCACCATTGGCGTGCGCGGCACATCCGTGGGCGGCGAAGTGGAAGAAGACGGCACGGCCACGGTGATTTTGCTGGGCCCTGCGCCGAATAACACGCTTGGCCTGCCCGCCGGAGCAATCAGCGTTGCCAATGATTTCGGCACGATTGCCATCACCCGGCCCGGTTTTGTAACGCAAGTGTCGGCCCCGTCCGAGGCGGCCCCGCCATCGCCACCCGCGCAGGCCACGCCCGAACAGCTTGAGCGCGTTGAAACCTCGCTGTTTGAGCAGGCCTCCGGCATGATTGCCGCGGAACTGGGCATTGATGCCGAAACGCTGAACCTGCAACAGGGCGAAGACACGGATGGCGACGGCCGGCTGGACAGCTTTGCCGGCAACAGCGAACTGGGCGCGGCGCTGAACCGCGCCACCGGCGATGGCGGCGTGACCACCGACAATGCCTTGCGCGCCAGCGTGGCGCTGACCCTGTTTGGCGAAGGCGTGCTGGAAATGAGCGGCGACGAAGCCGCGCAGTTTTTCAACGGGGTCAATCTTGGCGGCGAGATTGCCAGTCTGCTTCGAAACGGCAATTTCAACTATCTCGGCCCGACCCAAATTGCGGAACTGGCAGGGCTGACCGGCACCACCACATTTTTCGGCAGTGATGCCGTCATTCAAGACGCCAATGGCAATAATGCCGGCACGTTTTCGATGAGCCACAGCTATGATTTTTCCAATCAAACCGTCACCGCAAATCTGTCCGGCAATTACAGCCTCGACAATGGCGCGGGCACGGCTCTTACCGGCACTTTTACCCAAGTCAATCAGACTATTGGCTGGAACGGTGCTTCGGGCCAAGCCAACTTCAAAGTGCAGGATGATTATTTCGGCAATCCCGGCCTTGCCGGACAATACGGCACCACGGTCGCAATCGGCGATGTGGCGACCAATAATTTCGCCAATCAGCCGTCATTCTCAACCCTGTCCAACCCCGAAGCACTGGCCGCCGACCAGACATTGAATGTCGCCACATTCGGTTCGCTTTCCAATGTCGACAACAATACCGGTGCCAACCCGACCGCCAGCTTCGCGCAAGGCGGGGTGAGCATAAATCTTGTTTCCGACACGCAAGGCGAGCTTGCCAAGGCGGAAGGCACAATCTTCGGCATGGAGAAACAGTAATGAAAAAGTTCCTTTTGTTTATCGTGCTGTTTTTCGGCACGGCGTTTTCGGCCCATGCCAATATCAGCTATAGCGACATTCTCGCCGATCCGGACAATGTCGAGTTAAACCGGAAATATGCCGTCGAGCAGCTTGGTGCCGGCAATGCCAAGGGCGCGCTGGCGGCCATAGAACGTGTGCTGGCCGCCCGGCCCACAGATTTGGCCGCGCGCCTGTTTCGCGCCCGCATTCTGATGGCGTTGGGCAGTGACCTGCAGGCCGACAGTGAATTGCAGGCGCTTGCCAAACTGCCCCTGCCCGAAGCTCAGGCCGGGCTGGTCGCCAATATGCGCGACCAGATTGCGGCGCGCCGCCAGCCTTGGCACCACATGATCACGATGAGCCTGGGGCTGATCGACAGCGACAATGTGAACAATTATCCCGATTCCGGCCTGGTAACGCTGCAAAGCAATGAAAGCAGCTATTCGACTTTCGATATTGCCGGCAATGAGTTTAAAGAAAAGCTGGATGATCGGGCGATCACCTATAATGTCGCGCAGCTGTCGGTCTACGACCCGCAATTGCAGCGCATTGACCAGATATTCGCCAATTTTGCCATTGCCGGTTCGCAAGACGGCGACACGGGCTATCTGGCCTACCGCTCATTCAATGCGAGCCTTGGCGCGCGCATCACATTGGGCGAGACACTTGTAACCCCGCGCGTGAGCTTCAGCGATATCGACAATGATTTTGAGTTGCTGGGCGATTTGAACATCACCTCCTATGGCATTGATGCCTACCGCAAACTGGCCGCCAAGGTGCAGGGCAATGCGAATGTCAGCTATGTCGAGCGCGCCTATGAGGGCGCCAAAAGCGCCAAAGACGGCAATACGACCGGCTTTTCGGCCGGGCTCAATTATTTGGTAAGCCCGCGCGTGACACTTGGCGTGTCGAGCAATTATCAAATCGTTGAAGCCGACACGGATGCCGATCAGGACAAGGATGTTTTCGCCGGGCAAATCAGCCTGACCACCGCGCCGGCAAACGACCATATTGTTTCGCTGGCCGCCATCTATAGCGATGTTGCCCATGACAATAATTATTCCGGTTCGGTTGGGCCCGACGCGACGGGCAAAAAGCGGGAAGACGAGATTAGCTCATACCGCCTGAACTACACCGTGATGGGGCGTGCGATTAGCCCGCATTTGCGCGATATGCGCATACAGGCCGGTTATAATTATTCCGACACGCAATCAAATCTGACCGATTTCACCAGCGACACCACCAGTTTTTCGCTGACCTTCACTTACGCGTTCAATTATTAGCCGCGCAAAAATGGTGCGAAAAAAATCAGCCAGAACGACAATGTGGCTATGCCCGCCATGCTCGACACCATAATCGAGCTGGAGGCCGCGCCGGGTGCCGCGCGATATTGTTCGGCCAAAACGGATGTCAGCACACCGGTCGGCATGGCCGACAAAAGCGTTATTGTGGCAACCCATAGCGGCGGCAAACCAAACACAAAACTTGCAACAGCGTAAGTCGCGGCCGGTTGCACCATGAGCTTGAAGGCAGACATGTAAGCCGCCACGCCGACACTGCGGCGCACCGGCACGGTGGCAAGCGTGCCGCCGATTGCCACCAGCGCAAGCGGAATGGCCGCCTGCCCCAGAATATCCAGAAACCTGTCCGCCGGGCCCGGCAAATGCAAGCCCGACATATTCCACATAACCCCGGCCAGCAGCGCAATCAGAACGGTTTGGTTTGACAGTGCCTGCGGCAGGGCCGAAATGGCCCCGCGCAGCGAGCGCGAAGACGCGGTTGTCAGTTCCATCAGCAAAATGCCGGTTGAAAATATCAACAGGCCGTGAAACGCCAGCACCAGAAAAAGCGGCAGGGCGGCCGCCTCACCAAAGGCCGTTAAAATGATCGGGATGCCCAGCATGACCGTATTTGAAAAACTTGAGCCGAAGCCGATGATAACGCAATCGGCGGCGGCACGGCGCGGCAGGAGAAGGCGCGCAAGGCCCATGGACACCGCCATGCATCCAAACATGACGAGATAATAAGACAACCAAAGCCCCCATGGGGTGGTTTCGGGAAATTCCGTGACGGCGACATTGCGGAACAAAAGCGCGGGCGCGGCAATCATGAACACAAATTTGTTCAGCGCCGTGTTCTGGTCGGGCGTGAACATGTTGGCCCGAACAAGGAAGAAGCCCAGCGCAATAATGGCGATGACGGGGAAAATGACGGAAGCCGCGGTTACCATGGCCCCGTCTTGTCACAATTTGCCCGACTTGCCAAGCGACCTGCCGCTTGGGCGTTCAGCGCGGCAGAGCCGCTTCACTATTTAGCGCGGCAGGGCCGCTTCGATCGCCTTGGTGATTTTCGACGAATTGGGCCGCGTCATGGACGAAAAATAAGCCACCGGCTGACCATTGGCATCAATGAGATATTTATAGAAATTCCAGCGCGGGCGCGAAGAAGCGCCAAGTGTGGCGGCCAGCCACTGATACATGGGATGCGCCTCGGACCCGCGCACGCTAACCTTGTCGCTCATCGGGAAATCAACATTGAAATTGACGCTGCAAAATTCCTTAATGTCTTCGCGCGCACCCGGCTCCTGCCCGCCAAAATCATTGCTCGGCACACCGATAACAACCAGCCCGCGCGCCCGATAAGTTTCCCACAAGCTCTGCAGGCCGTCATATTGCGGGGTGAACCCGCATTGCGAGGCGGTGTTGACCACCAGCAGGGGTCGACCCTTGAATTTTGCGAGATCCAACTCGCCGCCATCAATGGATGGCAGGGTATAGTCATATATCGAACCGGCCACGCTCGGTTGCACAAGTGCCACAAGCAGCGTCACAACCAGAGCTACAATTGGGGCCTCAATCGGGGAAAAAACCCGAAACCGTCCCGAAACGGCATATCGTATGCGCGACATCATATAAGCAAAATAGCGCACCCGCGCGGGGCGGCAAGTGCAAATCTCTGCGCGTATTTCGGAAATATGATAAGCTGGACGCCGTTTGACAAGAAAACGATTCGGTCAAGTTATGCAGGCGTTTGCAACAGATATCGCAGTTTATATTGCGTGTCCTTCGTGCTCTCAGACGGGGCTTGTTGATCAATCCTCGCTCGGTGCCGCGCGCATGGGCCGCGCGCGCGTTATGCTGACATGCCATGCTTGCGGCGCGCGGTTTGATGCGACAGAGGCGCAGGAAGTGATCCTGCCCCATGTGTCGCAGGAGACACTCGACCTGCCCCTGACCTCACGCGCCACCATTGACGCCGAAGCCGAAGCGGAGGAACCCGAACCTCGTTATGCGCGCGCTTCCGACCATGAGCCCCTGACGCGCTACCAATCATTGCACGATGTCTGGCAGCATTTGGGGGCGGAAACGGATCAAGACGGGGAGGATGACATTGTTCCGACCTTGCCGAGCTGGTTGCAAAAGGCGGACAATGGTCAGGGCGAAAACGCAAATGCCGAAGCCGACCCGCCGCCCAGAGCCGCCGAAACCAGTGTCAGTGAGGCACCGGACGCCGATGCCGCGCCTGAGACAAATAATGAAACGGGTGAGGCAACAGATGCAGAACTCGACATATCAACCCCTCCGCCTGACCCCGCAGAGGACGATTTGGCGGGACTGGCAGGCAAGCTTTCAAAACCGGATATTGGCGAGCAAATTGTCGACCTGACCTCAATCGAGCAACATTTGCCGGTGCTGCCCGAAATCGGTGCCGTGGAGGCGGAGTTGGAAGAGCAGGACAATGCCACGACATTGAATTGGCCGCTTGCCATTTTCGGCGCAATGGTGGTTGTCTTCGGCCTCTTGGCCGGCGTGTTGTATTTCTAGCGCCTGCCCGCCGCTTTAATCCTCATACCATTGCTTTTCGCGACGCGCGGGCGCTTTTTTAGCGGGCTTTGACGCGGTCGCGGATTTTTTCGTTGCCCGCGATCTGGCTTTTTGGGCGCGGGGTTTTTCAGCCTTCCCAACCGGTGCCTTGAGCGCCGGCGGCGTGAAACTGGTCGATATTGCGCGCAGTGCATTCGTCGCCCGCGCCATATCGCTTTTCAGCGCATCTCCGGTTTCCTGCATGCCACGGGCAAAACCTGTCCGCACTTGCGCCGTCCACTCACTCAGCCGCACGCGGCTTTCATCCAGCCCCTGACGTGTTCGGTTCCACCCTTGCATCAAATTCTCTGCCATCGCCGCCAGCGAGCGCGTGGCCGTTTCGCGCGAAGCATCCTCGGCCGTGCGCGGCGCCATCAGCTCTTCATCCTCGACAATCTCGTCAAAGCCTGTGTCCAGATGCTGTTCGCTCCGGCCGCCGACGCGCAAACGTTTGCTGTCATCGAGCTTGGCGCGCTCTTCCAGAATATTGCGCGCTTCATCCGTCTTGGCATAGACATAGCGGCTCACGACAATGACCAGAATACGCAATGCATCAATGGAGACGATGAAAAATTCGAGCAGGGTCTCGACCAAAATACGCAGCAATTGAAGCCCAACGGAAATCATATAGGCGATGCTGTCGCCCAGCCGGATACTAATCTCGATAAGCGCGACGGCGACACTGCGCACGAGATTTGTAAACCGCAGCGCCATCAGGAAGAACAGACGGCTGGTGCGCGAGCGCGGCTCGAAGCGTTCATTGTCCAGCCCCGACAAAACAAATGAGATGAAGGCCAAAAATGTGCCCATGGTCGCCACAATTGCGGCTGTTGACCCGAACCACAAAGTGCTGACGAAGCGCACCTTGTCTTCGGGAATATCAGCCACATCGAAGCCGCGCGCGCGCGGCTGAATTGAAGTGCCCTGTTGTGAGGCGCCCTGTTGTGAGGCGCCCTGTTGCGAGGTGGTGTCCGGCTCGGCCGCGGGTGTCGGGAAGCACCAGCTCTCAAAGGCACCGCAAATAATGGCGGTTAGCTGATAGACCTGAACCTTCTCGATATTTTCGCGATATTGCTGGCGCAAATCGGTGCTACGCTGTTCCAGACCGTCAATCTCGGCCTGCAAAACGGGAATTTGCGTAACCCCAAGCCCGGCCTCTTTGAGCAGGGCTTTTTTCTGCGCCACAACTTCCGACACAAGCTGGTCAACCTGCCGGTCGATTTCGCTTACGCGCACGGTGTATTCGCGCTCGGCATTGGTCAATTGCCGGTTGAATTCGCGCAGGATGTTTTCGCGCGCGCCCATTTCGCGCGCCTGTTGATTGGCAAGCTTGCCGCGCAATTCGGTCTGCTCGGAAGCAAGACGCTCAATGCGCGCGTCAAAACCGGCGCGGGCTTCGTTAAGCGCGGTTTGCTGGCTCTGTTTCAATGTTGTGATTTCGGAATTGATCTGGTTCAGCCGCAGCCGGTAGGTCTGGTCAATATCCGTCAGCAATTGCGCGCGCCCGAAAAATATGTCGTCCACCCGCTCAAGGCGGCGGTCGCGATTGGCCTCAAGCGTCTCCAGCTCGGCCTCTTTTTCGCCAATCTGGCGGTCATAATCGGCGGTGATTTGCTCAAGCGCGGCGTCGCGCTCGCCAAGCAGTCTGGACTGGTTGGCGCCCAGCTCGGACACGGTCGAAGAAAAATAATTCTGCTCGCTCTGACCCGACATTTCGCTGACACTGCCGCGATTGGCGTTAATTTCCTTCACGGCGAGGCTGTAATCCTCAAACGCGGCCTTGCGGCGCGTGGCGCGCTCGTCTTCCAGTTCCTTGATCGACAGGGCAAACCGCGTATTGATGACTTCCGGCGTCTGGTTTTCGATGCGCGAAATTGCAAGCTGGTTGGTTTCAATGGCGTCCAGCGTTTCATATCGTTCATTGACCAAACGCTGCACCTGCCGCGTGACATTGGTGTTTTGCTGGATGAGCGCGTTGAACATGGTTTCGAAAGTGATGAAGGTAAGCGCCGCCAGCGCCGCCATGAAAGCCAGCGCCAGACCGCCCCGCCGGTTGCGCGTGCTGAAATACAGCCCGGAGGCCAGATAGATTTTCGTCGGCTCCAAAATGGCGACCACCACGAAAGGCAGCGCACCGATGACGGCGCGGGTATAGGCACCGAAATCGCGATCAATTTCAGGAATATTGATAAAGACAGACAGGCCTTGCGAAAAGGCAATGAACAGGCCGACAATGGCGGCGACTATTTCGACAATCCATGCGGTGATATAGACGACCCGCCCCAATTTGGCGGCGTCGGGCACGCCGGCGCTGACCGGTTCAACCTGAACTTTCGACGACATCGCAACTCAACTCTCTTTTACCGGCGCCCGCTATGCACGGGCTTTTTCAATATTGACGCATAAAGACATTACCATGCAACTGTTAGATTGGACAAATCCAAGGCTAATCCGAGGCTAATCTGGGGCTAATCCGGTGCAAACCCAAGATAAATACGCGATAGGCTAGTCGTTTTCCGCCCGCAACCGTTTGACCACTTCCAGCACATTATATTTTTCAGATTCCGGCGTGTAAGGCGCATGCGCGGCAAAACTGTCGGCAATGTCCTGCCAGCGTGTTTCGGCAATTTTCACCACATGAGGATGAATGGGAATGATGAAGTCTTCGCGTTCAATGCCCTTGGCGATCATTTCGCCGGCCTCTTCAGCCGGCATGCCCATTGCCATTACGCGGTCGGAGATTTCAAGCTGGGCCTCGTTGAGCCGCGGGCGCGGCGCAGTTTGGGCGGAAGAGCGCGTCAAATCGCTGGTAACAAGCCCCGGACACGCCACACAAACCTTCATATGCGCCGGCAATTCATGGCGCAAAACATCGCACATGCCCAGCACGCCATGCTTGCTGGCGGCATAAATGCCCAGCCCCCGACTGATATAGCCCAGCGAATTTTCAGACCCGATATTGCAGATAAGGCTCGGCGTGGTCTGCCCGCGCATGCGCTTGCCGAAAACGGACGTGCCCCGCCACACGCCTTTCAGATTAACGTCAATAACCCAGTCAATCTCGTCTTCGGGCGTATCAAGCAGGCCGCGCCCGCCGCTGACACCGGCATTATTGACCATGACATCAACCCGGCCATAGTTCGAATACACATGCGCGGCAAGCGCCTCGAAACTTTCCGTGCTGCGCACATCAACCATGGCGGCGTGGGCTTTCGGCCCCAATTCTTCCGCCATGGCCTCGGCGCGCGCGATATTTATGTCGGCCAGCACCACCTGCCCGCCGCGCGCCAGCAATGCCCCGGCCAGCCCCAGCCCGATGCCGCTGGCGCCGCCGGTGATGACGCAGATTTTGTCGTTAATATCCACGCCGTCTCAATATCCCGGTCGACAGGCCGTCATTCTACGGCCAGTGCTTTTTGAAAGGCGGGGCGCGCCAGCAGGCGCTCAATATAGGCAGTCAAATGTTCCATTTCCGCCGGCACGCATCCCAGACGTTGGCTCATAACCGAGGCATGGCCCAGCATGGTGTCGGCGGCGGAAAAATCGCCGGCCAGATATTCGCGGCCCTCAAGGGCCTCATTCACCGGCCCCCAGGCGCGCGTCAGCAGGCGCTCGGCCTGGCCGCGCACGGTTTCGTCCCGGCGTTCGGGCGGCAGTAAAATCGTGTGTACGACAATCGTGTTGACGGGGGGCATCACCATGCCTTCGCAATAATGAAACCATTGCAGATATGCGGGATATTCCGGGCTGTCGACAGCGGGTTTCAGCCCGCCATTTTTGTGCCGCTCCAGCAAATATTCGGCAATCGCGCCGCTTTCGAAAATCCGCACATCGCCATCATCCAGCACCGGAATGCGGCCCAGCGGATGGCGCGCGCGGTGGTCATCGGATTTCAAATCCTGCGGATGAAAGGCCATTTTGTTCAGCTCGTATTCCAGCCCCAATTCTTCCAAAAGCCAGAGTGTACGCACGGCCCGCGAATTGGGCGCAAAGTGAAGTGTAAGCATGATCTTCTTCCTTTAATCCAACTAAAATTCAAATAAAAGACGCGCGCGCGTCCTTCGCAACCGGTGTTAGGGTTCCATAATGGTTGTAGTTTTGCAAACCGTATTGCACCTGATTTCGACGCCCGCCTAGCCGCGTCTTTGCGCCGCGAGCTGGCGTTCGATCGAGCGTATCCAGCGAAATGCGTCTTTTGCGGTTTCATCATCGTCACCGGCTTTGCGGAAGGCGGCGATTGCGGCGTCCCATTTTTCGACGCGTGTGCGTGTAATGCCCAGCAAGAGCCAGGTATTGGCGGTATCGCGCAGCCCGCCCTTGTTCAGCGCATTGACGAAAGCCCGTTCGGCATCGCGCCATTTTTCATCCTGCAGATAGGATTGTCCGAGTTGTTCGTAAAACCGGCCCTTGTCGGATTTTTCAGCCGCCGCGGTCAGCGGCTTGATGGCCTTGTCCCATTCGCGGGCATGCATATAGGCCTGCGCGAGAAGCTCGTAATTCTTCTCCGTTTTCTCAATGCTTCCATCGTCAAGCCCGGTCTGCAATATGCGCGCCGCCTTGATCGGAATATCGTGATAAAGATAAAGCTGGGCCATGCCGGAAAGCTCTTTCGACGTTTTCAGCATATTTTGCCGGTGCATGATCTGCTGGGTCACGAAAGCAAGCTCTTCCTCATCCACCTCATAATAGACCGCCGTGAGCTGTTGCCAGAAGGCTTTCACGCCCGGCCAGCGCAACGCGGCATCTTCCAAAATCGGGCGCGCCTCGCCATAGCGTTCCTGTTGCAAAAGAACCGACAATAAAAGCCGCGTCCAGTTTTGCCGTGGCTCCTCCACTTTCGACAATGCCTTGCGCACCGCCTGTTCGGCACCGGCGAGATCTTCCATCACAAGATGAATTTGCGCTTTCAGCCCATAGGCATCCGCCGTCGGCTCCCCCTCAACGGTCGCAAACCAGCGGGTGAGATAGTCCAGCGCCCGCGCATTGCGCCCTTCGGCCAGATTAAGTTGCGCCAGATTGTAAATCAGATCGCTCACCACCCGCGGCGGCAAATCGCCGGAATTGGCGGCTTTTTCAAAAGCCTGAATGGTTTTGGTATAATTGCCCTGACCGGCATGGACGAAGCCTTCGGTCTGTAAGGCGACGGCTTTTTCATAGGCCGAGAATTTGGCCCCATCGCGAATTTGCTGCAATTGCGACAGCGCGCCGACATAATCTTCCTCGGCAAGGCGGTTTTGCGCATCCTCGATAATCGCATAGGCGCGTTTGCTGAGAACCTGCGAGCGGCGGCCCTTTGGTTTTTCCTTTTTCTGGCGGGTTTCTTGCGCTTGCACGTCAAGCGCGCCGGTCGGGGCAAGTGCCAATTGGCCGACAGGCTGAAACAGAAAGGCCAGAGCCAAAACGCCAATCAGACGAAAATCTTTGAAAGGTTGAAACATGGCGCGCTCCACTTATTTGGCAATCTCGAAGCTGATCAATTGGCGCACGCCCGGACGCATGCGCGGGCGACCATCTTCGATCATTGGCCGATATTTCCAGCGCTTCACCGCCGAGGTCGCCGCAAGGTCAAATATGCCCGGCGGCTCGGCGTCGATGACCACCGGATTAACCGCAAGGCCAAGCTCGTCAATGGCAAATTCCAGTAACACCCAGCCCTCAATGCCGCGCGACAGGGCCCGGCTCGGATAGCGCGGCAAGACCCGCACAATCGCCAGCGTGTCGCCGTCAACCGGCGCATTCAAATTGAGACCGGCCAAATCAAAAGCCCCCAAATCGGCACTCATTGATGCCTTGTCGACATTGGGGCGGTTGGGTTGTGTCAGCTTGGGCGGCGGCGGCGGCTCTTCGGGTTCAACCTTGCTGGGGCGTTTAAGCGCGCGGTCCTTGGTCTGGCTTTCTTCGTCGCGCTCGACCCGCACAAAGTCGATGCCGATGGAAGCCAGTTCCTCTTCAATCTCATATTCCTGACCCGTCACCAGCACTTTCATAATAAGAAACAGGCCGATCGTGACCCCTGCGGCCAGCAGCACAGTGCTCATTATTCTGGAATATACGGTCATTTCCATCGCCGGTGCCCTGCCCTATTTTTCTTCCGCCGCAATCGAAATGGCGCCGACCCCGGCAAGGCGCACCTGATCCATAATCTCGACCAGCACACCGGTTTCAGCTTCGCGGTCGGCTTGAATAACCGCGCCGCCTTGCGGGTTTTCGGCATGCAGTTTTTCGACATTGGCGCGCACCGAAGCCAGATCGACCTGACGCCGGTTGATCCAGACTTCATTATTGTCACGAATGGCAATGAGAATGGCGACGCGGTTTTGCTTGACCGCGGTTTCGGCATCGGGCCGGGTCACATCAATGCCGCTTTCCTTCACGAAAGTTGCCGTGACGATAAAGAAAATCAGCATGATGAACACGATATCCAGCATTGGCGTGATATCGATATCGGCGTCTTCCTCCTGTCTCACTCTTTTACGGCGCATTTTGGTGCTCCCTTATATATTCAGTCGGCCCTATCAATCGGCCAAATCCAGATCATCCTGCAACCGGCGCACCGAGCGTTCGGCACGGCGTTCAAGACTTGTGGTGAAAAACAATCCCGACAAAGCCACCACCAGCCCCGCCATGGTCGGCAGGGTCGCTTTGGAAATGCCGGCGGCCATGGCGCGCGCATTGCCTGAGCCCGTCACCGCCATCACGTCAAACACCTCGACCATGCCCGTCACCGTGCCCAGCAATCCCAAAAACGGGGCGAGCGCCACCAGCACTTTAATATAGGACAAATTGGCATTGGCCTTCAGCCGCGCATCCGAAATCATCATTTCGCGAATCCGGTGCGCGGCCCAGCTTTTATGCTCTTTGCGGGCTTGCCAGGCATTTGTGTGGCGCGTGGTCAGCTCAACAAACTCTTTGCGGAAATAGGCATAGCGCTCGAAAATCAGCCCCCACAAAACAAAAGTGGTGATCATGATAAGCAACAGCACATCGCCGCCCAGTTCCAGAAAATCGCGTACGCCGCGTATCGCCTGCAACGGGTTGACGAAAAGCCAGAAAATTTCCTGTACATCCATCGGCGCGGCCTATTTCTTCTCGCTGAACGCGGCAATCATGCCGGTGGCTTGTTCTTCCAGAATTTGCACTATCTCGCGCGACCGCGTGGCGGCAGCAGCGTGCAGCAAAAGCAGGGGAATGGCCACGACAAGACCCAGAACCGTCGTGATGAGGGCTTGCGAAATACCGCCGGCCATGAGTTTGGGATCGCCCGTGCCGAACAGGGTAATGGCCTGAAAGGTCAAAATCATGCCCGTCACCGTGCCCAGAAGACCCAGCAATGGTGCGACCCCGGCCAGCAATTTCAGCAGGGACAAATTGCGCTCAAGCGGCGGGATTTCCTTCAAAATCGCGTCATCCAGCTTCAACTCCAGCGCTTCGACATCCTTGGCATCGCTGTTCTGGTAAACCGCCCAGACGCGCCCCAGCGGGGTGTCGCCGGCGGCTTGGCCTGAGGCCAGTTGCGCCTTGACCTTGCGGGCAATGCCGCTCAAACGCACGATACGTTCGACCGCAATGCCAATGCCGCCAAGCCCCAACAGTATAATGATGTAGCCCACAAGACCGCCCTGACCGATGCGTTCGGTCAATGTCGGCATTTGCAATAACAGGTTCAACAAGGCCCCGCGCGAGGGGTCAACCGGCGCGGCGACGAAATCGTCCCGCTCATCGGCGTCCAGCAAATCATCCGCCGCATCGCCGAAACGCGCCGGTGGTTGACGGCCAAGATCGGCAAAGCGGTGATTGCCGGCATAGCGCACAAACCCGTCATCGGTCAGCGCGGTAAACGGGCCGACGCGCAAAATTTCCGTCACCCGCACCGTGCCGTCCAGATTGACAACCTCGCCGCTAAACCGTTTCGTCTCGCCTTGCGCGGTCATTTCCTGTTGCAGGGCAAACCACAGATTTTCCAATTGCGCGATTGCCGGCAGACCTTTCGATTTTGCCAGCTCGTCGAGCGGGGCGGCGCGGTCGCGCAATTCGCCGGAAATCAGACTGTCTTCAATCTGGCCGCGCGTTTCACCGGCCACCTGGCGCACAATGCCGAACAATTCACCAAACACGCCGAGGCGTTCGTTCAGCAAGCCTTCCAGCTCGGCCAGTTTCACTTCATTTTCATTGAAGGTTTTTTCCAGCCTTTCGCTGCGGCGTTCTTCGCGCAGAATATCGGCCTGAACTTTTTTCAACAGCGCGTTTTGGCGGTCGCGGTTTTTGCGAAACTCGGCCTCGCGCGCGGCGAAATCCGCACTGTCTTTTACCCGGCCCGCGCGCACGCGGTCGAGGAGTTGTTGCAGGCTCTGGGCGTCATTTTCAGCCGAATTGCCGGTAGAGGTTTCCTGCGCATTGGCTTCTTGCGCTTTGGCCGGTACCGACATCAGCGTCGACATCAAGCCCACCGACAGCGCGGCGCAAAGTGTCAGGGAAACAAGTGTCAGGGAAACAGGCAAGTTTTTGAAGGGTAAGTTTTTAAAAGTCATGGGAAAGCTCCTTACCGGCCGGTCGACAGCGGCACGACCATCAGATCGGGTGCTGCCTGCTGTTTGGCGATACGCATGGCGCTGCGCAATTCACTGTCAAAATCACCGTCCAGATCGGTGAAGGCACCGGCTTTCGGGCTCCATACGCCGCTATCATCGCCGTCAAGCGTCTGATAGATCAGCGCGACCCGCCCGATACGCAGGAAGGAAACCGTGCGGTCGGTGCCGTCAATATTCATTTCCCCCTCATAGACCTCAATCGTCCGGCCATATTCATTTTCAATTTCATAGGCCTCAAGAATGCGGCGATATTTTTCCGCCGGTGTCGCATCCGACCGGTCCATCAGCGCGCGCAATGCGGCCACACGCTGTTGGCGCTCGGACAATAAGAACGGCACATCCAGCCCGACAAATTGTTCCAGCGCATCAATCATCCGGAACATGAGCGGCGTGATGGTGCGGTCGACATTTGTCACCTCGTCGATCTGACGCCGTATCGAGGTCATCTCGGCTTTTTGCGCCGCAATCAGCTTTTCCAGCTGGGCGTTATATTCGCGCAGTGATGCCAATTGCTTCAAGCCCGCGCGATATTCGCGTGTCAGCTCGTCCGTCTGATCGTCCAGCGCGTCAATACGCGCCTGCGAAGACACGCCGTCCTGCGCATTGGCCTCGACGGTTGTCTGAACATCGCCCAGATTTTGCGCCAGCGTTGCGCCCGTCACCATGACCAGCGCAACCAACACGCTGCCGGAAAGAAAATGTCGCATGAAAGCCTCCTAAGGGTGGGAATGCGGAAGGTTTTTCAACCCAATTGTCAAAATTTTAGCCTCGGTACCACGATACAAACTACATTTTTCTCGAATAGAGACTGACCGTTTTTCGAGTTTCATCATTGCGTCGCCTGTCTCTTCACCTTTCGTTTTCAAGACGGCTCAACCGCTTTTTTGTCGAATAGCTGCGTTGCCTGAGCCAACAAAAATGGGAGCAAACCGGTAATTGCAATTCCGAACAATACGCCACACCCATAATGAACCAAGGGCTCATCTTCGGCCAAATAGCCCGGCAAGCGGCTCAACACGGTAAGCAAAACAAACGAAACACCGGTCAGCAGCACCGCCGTCAGCGCCCGCCCTACAAACATTTCAGGCATTGAAACTTCCTCATGGCCGCGCGCATAACGCCCGATCAGCCAGCCGCTCATCGCCCCCATGAACCAATAGGGTGCCTCATGACCGGCATGCACGGGATAAATCATCACATAGACAAGATGTAGGGCGAGCAGCACACCAAGCATTTGGAAACCGGACAGGGCACCAAGACGCGCACTGCTTTTTTGGTGCCGTTCAACCGCCATATAAGCGGCCAGACACGCCACACCGAAAAACAAACCGCCCGCAACATCGCCCGGATCGTGCACACCCAGATAGATGCGCGAAAATCCTTGCAGACAAATCATAAGCCCGGCAGCCCAGAAAGCCCATTGTGTTTTCAGCGTGTAAGCCAAATACCCCCAGAGGACGACGGCAATTTGCGTATGCCCGCTCGGCCAGCCATAGCTTTCGCCAACCCTCCCGTCGAGCGCATAGGCCGCAGCGGGGCGCGGGTCTTGGCCGAAATCTTTCAGCCAGCTATTCAACAGCCCGGCCGCCATCAACAACATGGCCGTATGGAAAAACCGCTTCGAGCCCAGTGCAAAATAGCCAAAACACAAAAACAAAATAAGAAAAAGCGGATATCCGGCCAAGGTTACCAGCTCGAAAAACCAATTTAAAAACGGCGTTCGAAGCGGCAGAACCCAATCGATATTATTCCAGAATGGCATTTCCGTCCCCTTGAAAGAATACACGTCTAACACTGCAAAATGAGCCAAACAATGGGCATAAACGAACTCGGTTCACAAAAGACTTCGGCCCGCAAAATCTGACCGAATTAATTTTCCCGAACAAATAATCTTGGATGAATTGCAATTTCCCGTCTGGTGAGGAACAGGAAAAAGAATTCATAGCATTTCGAAAATATGTCCTTTTTTTATTTTTTTAATTCGACATAAAAAATCTTTCGCCTTACTCTTCGAGACCTTTTCGATAAATGTGAACTCTTACCACAAGCGGGACCCCATGCTAAGAGCCTATCAATATTTCCGTCCGTGTCAGCCCAAAAATTTTTTTCTCGCAATATTTGCCCTTTTTGCAATGTCGGGCGGCGTCGCGGCCGGCGGCCCCAACGACCCAAAGCAACAGGGAAACTGGATGGTCGGTGCCAAAGCATTGCTGTTGGACCCTGACGTTTCCTCGACAGTTTCAATCGGCGGCGAAGCAAGAGCGAATTCGGACTTCGTTCCGATGATAGATGTCCGTTATTTCGTGACACAAGACATAGCGCTGGAGACCATGTGGGGGTATTCCGAACATAAATTAAGAGCAGTAGGAACCGCCTTGGGAGATATGTCACTGGGGACAACCAAAATCCTGCCCTTTACTTTGACGGCGCAATATAATCCGCAGGCCGACAGTCGATTGTCACCTTATGTCGGCGTTGGATTGAACTACACGCTTTTTGTCGATGGTGATCCGGACGAGGCGCGCGAGGTCAAATATGATGACGGCTTTGGAACGGCCTTTAACCTTGGCGTGGATTATTTTTTCGATGAGCGCAGCTTCTTCAACATTGATGTGAAAAAAATACTCATTTCAACCGATGTCAGGGTTGATGCCGGTATCGCCGGCACCGCACATGCGGCGGTCGATTTGGATCCGCTACTTGTCAGTTTTGGTTTTGGCCGGGTTTTTTAAAGCTGAAATAAATGGCGCACCGCGGATGGGTTCGATGCCTTCCCAAGGTCTCATTCAAGCCTTTACCCTAAATAATATCAATAGGTTAGCACTTTCTATACCGTGTGCGAAGCCTGTTTATGGTCATCCATATGGTCTACCAAGAAAAGACCCAAGTTCCGGGTCGCACGGTCCGTGAAACACGGTGCTTGAAACTTGGGAGTGGCGCACCGGGGAAGATTCGAACTCCCGACCCCTTGATTCGTAGTCAAGTACTCTATCCAGCTGAGCTACCGGTGCGC
The DNA here is from genome assembly GCA_049611805.1 of Parvibaculales bacterium. Classification (GTDB taxonomy): domain Bacteria; phylum Pseudomonadota; class Alphaproteobacteria; order RS24; family RS24; genus UBA7378. The sequence goes on from JBMZAX010000017.1 coordinate 18,371, forward strand.
ACGCCGCCTGAGCGGAGAAATTGTCATACTGGCTTGTCGCCAATAATGCAAGCCCGCGCAGGCCTTCACCGGTTTTATTCGGCTGTCGGGAACCGTCTGCGATAGGCCGCGGCAAAGCCCGTATCATCGGCAAACCAGACAGCGCGCGCTATTGCCCGCGCCACGCAATCAGCCGCCAAAGCGCCCAGAACCGTCAAAGCCAGAGGGCGCATGTCGGCCTCGCCTGCCAGGGGCCGGTTGCCCGTTGCCAGCACAAATATCGTATCGCCGTCAAACGGCGTATGAACGGGCCGGATGGCGCGCGCCAGCCCGTCCTGCGCCATTATCGCGACACGCTGGCATTCAGCCGGCGTCAGATCTGCGGCAACCGCCACCACGCCGATTGTCGTATTGGCGCCGGCGGCAAGGCCGGCAAGTTTGGAAGCGGCAAGCGGATGGCTTGCACCGGCGTGCGGGCCGGGCGCATCGGCGCGGCCAAACTCCGGCGCGCCTTCATGGTCAAGCGCGAGGTGCTGGGCCCAAAACGTGCCTTGGGCGTCGCACACGGCACCGACCGGATTGACCGCCAGCAACGCGCCGACACATACATCGTCGTCGAGCATGGTGCTGGCACTGCCGAGCCCGCCCTTGAGCTGCCCGGCTTGCGCGCCGAAACCGGCCCCGCTATTGCCCAGCGCAAATTCCGCCGCGCGCGCGGCAAAAGCCTGTTTGCCCAGCCGGTGATAGGGCGGCGTGTCGCCCCAGTCTTTGGCACCGCCATTGCCGATATCAAAAAGAATGGCCGCCGGCACAATCGGTGAGACAACGGGCGGTGCGCCCATGGCAAAGCCGCGCCCTTGCAAGCCCAGCTCGGTCGTTATCGCCGACGCCGCATCGAGGCCGTAAACCGACCCGCCGGACAGACAAACAGCATCCACACGCTCAACCAGATTGGCGGGTTGCAAAGCGTCTGTTTCGCGCGTGCCCGGCCCGCCGCCCGGCACCGCACAACCGGCAACGCAAGGCGCATCGGGCACCACAACGCTGACGCCGGTAATCGCCGCCGCATCCTCGGCATTGCCAACCATTATACCGTCAAGGTCGGAGATCAGATTGGCCGGCCCGGGCGTGAGTTTTGCGAAATCGAGAAGTTTATCGCTCATCCAGCGAAGCTAGCCAGTTGCCGAAACCGGGTCAATCGCTGTTGTCAAAGGGGCGTCACCCGCCTTGTGGGGCGGTTCTGTCGGCAGCTTGATAACGAATCTGGTGCCGCGCTCATCCGAGCGGTCGAGGCGTATCTCGCCGCCATGCCAACTCACCAGATCGGTGGCGATTTTCAATCCAAGGCCGGTTCCGGTCGGGGTGGAGCGGGCGACATGCGGCATCATCAATTCGTGGCGGCCCTCCTTAGGCAAGCCGGGGCCGTTATCCGTGATGGAAATTTCGATCCCGCCATCGACAGGTTTGGCATTTATTCGCACGCGCTTTTGCCGCGTTCTGGGCTGGTTGGCATATTTGAGCGCCTGCACGGCATTGAGCGTCAGATTGAACAATACGCGAAACAAAAGCGTGCGCTCGGCCGAAATGGCAAGATGCTTCGGGCATTCATTTATCAGCGTTACTTCGCGGCGCGGGTCGTGCAAACGCACAAAATTCACCGCTTCATCGACAATCGGCCCAATCTCCTGATAGCTGACATCCAGATTTTCGCGCCGCGTGCTGGTGTACATGGCCGCCCAGTCGACCAGCGTCAGGGCCTGTTGTATCGACCCTTCAAGGCTGGCGCCCAGTTTCCGCTCGCGGGCACCTTCGGATGCCTGCAATCTTTCAGCATTGAGTTGCAGGCTGGCAAGAAGATTGCGGATGTCATGCGCCAAATGGCTGGCACCGGAGCCCAATGAAGCCAGACGCGCCTGCTCGTCAATATGTTCCTGCAATTGCTCGTGAAATTTTTCGACGGTTGCCACGGTTTGCTGGCCGCCCTCGATCTCTTCCGGCGCCGCGGTCAGGCCGCGCCCGTAAAGGCCGATGAACAACTCATCCAATGATTTCAGCACAACCCGCCGCAAAACCACCCGCAAGATGAGCGCCAGCGGCAGCAAAAGCAAAAGCGCCACCGACCAAATCTGGATCGACACATTGTTCAGATAGGCGCGCAGCGAACCGACCGACAGGATGACTTCAACATTGCTGCCGCCAATCACATCATGGTCATGCACGCACATTAAATGCTCTTCGGGCAGCTTATAAATCTGCAACAGGCGCATCAAATTGCCCCATTGGGAAAGATGCGCGAGATCAATAACACTGCCGATTTCCGGCTCGGCCGGCCGGTCGGACAGCCAAATCGTCTGATCGGGTTCGGGGCCTGTGCCGCGAATGGTGATGGCGCGGATCGGCACCTGTATCTGGTGATTTTCATGCACTTGCGTGTCATGTTCGGGCACGGAGAAAAACGCTCGCGCTTCGGGCGTCAATCGCGCGACAAAAGCCCCTTCGGACACAATATCTTCCAGCTTGACGCGATGCGCACGCGACAAAAATACCGGCATCATGAGAATGACAACGAGGAGATAAATTCCGACCGTGTATAAAACCGCGCGCAACGGCAAGGTCGGCAAAGGCATGCTTGTGCCTTCCTCCCGCGGCCTGAACTGCCGCATGACCTTACGCCATACCCTGGTCCCTACGAAAACTTTCCGAAATACGCCGGAGTGCCCAGTTTTCACGAGAAAGGTTAACAAAGGGTTAACGGCGAAACCAAGATAAAAATCGAATGATGCGGCGCGTGCGGGCGCTGAACAGGGTCGGTGAAAAATAATCACCGGCCGCGCGTTTGGAAACCTCGCCGCGTGTCGGATAGGGAGCCACAACACCGGCAAGCGCCGAAATGCCAAGCCCTTGCGTCAGCGCCAGCGTCCATGGCGCCAGCAAATCACCGGCCTGATGGCCGACAATCGACACGCCCAAAATTTTGCCATTGCCCGTGACCACGGCCTTGACCATGCCGCGCGTTTCGCGCTCGGCGCGGGCGCGGTCATTTTCTTCAAACGGCCAGCGCAAAATCTTGACCGATTTATGCCGCCGCCGCGCTTCGACCTCGGTGAGCCCGACATGGGCAAGTTCCGGGCTTGTATAGGTAACGCGCGGCAAGGCGTTGAATTTGGCGCGCGCGGGCAAATGGAACAAAATATTGCGGATGACAATACCGGCCTGATAGCCCGCCGAATGGGTGAATTGCGGCCCGCCCGCCACATCGCCAATGGCAAAAATTTTGCGATTGGATGTGCGCAGACGCTTGTCGGTTCCGATGCAGGGCTGACCGGCCGGTGTGCGGGCGATTTCAACCCCCGCCGCGGGCAGGTTCAGACGCGCAATATTGGCAACCCGACCTGTCGCCACGAGCAAATGCGTGCCGGATATTTTACCCGCCGATGTGTGAAGCTCGACCTTGGGTGCGCGGGCATTTTTGCTCGCGGTAATTTTTTCAACCTGGGCGTTTTCCAAAATCGTTACGCCGTCTTCGCGCAGACTGTCGAGAACGAAATCGGCAATTTCCGGGTCTTCGCGCCCCAGCGCGCTGGCGCCCTCAATCACCGTGACCTCGGCACCCAAGCGCCGGTGCGCCTGTGCCATTTCCATACCGATCGGGCCGCCACCAATAATCACGAGATGTTCGGGCGCGGCGCGCAGATCGAAAATCGTTTCATTGGTCAAAAACGGCGCATCCGCCAGACCCTCAATCTCCGGCACATGGGCGCTGGAGCCGGTGGCGATGACAAAACGCTTGGCGGCGATATGATATTTTCCCGCCGCCAGAATTTTCGGCGAGATGAAACGCCCGTAATTCTCGATCACTTTTACGCCCAGCTTGGAAAACCGTTCCACGCTGTCGACCGGCGCAATGCCGGCTATTACGTCGTGAACGTGATCCATAACCTGTTCGAAATTTACCTGCGGGGCGCGCGCCGACAGGCCAAGCCCGCGGGCGCGCGTGTGCCCATGCGCGGCATGCGCCGCCGCCAGCAATGCCTTTGACGGAACGCACCCGTAATTCAGGCAATCCCCGCCCATTTCGCCGCCTTCGACAAGCACCACATCGGCCCCCATCTGCACCGCACCGGCTGCGACCGACAAGCCCCCTGACCCGGCACCTACTACACATATGTCGGTTTTTAAAAACTGAACCATAAAACTTAATGCGCTCCTGACTTCTGAAACCGTCGCCAGACCACCGGCGCGAGCGCGAGAACGGCAAAGCCGACCAGCGGCCCGAAGATTTCCGGTCGCCCGATGAGCGACAGATCGGGCTGGGCCCCCTGGCGCAATAATACCGAAATGCCATTGCCGATGCTGGCATAGACAAGTGCGCCCGGAATAATGCCGATATAGGTTGTCAGCGCAAACACCGAAAACCGCACGCCGATCAGCGCCGCGCCCAGATTAACCAGAAAAAACGGAAAGATCGGCAATAGGCGCAATACCAGCAAATACGACCAGGCATCGCGGTTAAAGGCGGCCTCGAAACGTGTGAGGCGGGCCCCAAAGCGCGACCTCAGCGTGTCGCCAATGACGTATTTTGCCATTAAAAACATTACCGCCGCGCCCGTGCCCGCGCCCAGAACGGCCAGCGCACCGCCCAGCCAGATCCCGAAAAGCAGACCGCCGCTCAAGGTGAGCCAAATGGCTCCGGGCAAAGACAGTGCAACGACAAGAATATAAATGCCGACATAGGCCGCCGCCGCAGGCAGATGATGGGCGGCCACGGTGTTGCGCAAAAACTCTTCGTTTTCGGCCAAAGCCGCATAGCTCAAATAGGCGCCGAGGTTGAAATAGACAAAAGCTGCCAGACCGGTCAGAAAAAGCCCCAGCACGAAAATTCTTTTCGACGTTTTCGTCGTTTCATTTCCGGTGTTTTGTGTCATCCCTGTGTCTTGCCTCAAACTCAAGCCGAATACAAGAATATATGCGTCTTGCGCATTGACTTTGCGGGTTAATTTCGCTAAATCCTGCCCTCGTCGCGCGAAACCACACCCTTTAGGAGTAGATGACGTGAAAAGAACATTCCAGCCGAGCAATCTGGTGCGCAAACGCCGCCACGGATTTCGCTCACGCATGGCAACCAAGGGTGGTCGTCTCGTATTGGCGCGTCGGCGCGCGCGCGGGCGCAAGCGCCTTTCAGCTTAATTCAGGCTTATGACACCCGACCGGCCAGCGCTTCATACGCTGCGAGTCAGGCGGGAGTTTCTGGCTGTCGCAAAAGGCGACAAGCAGGTGCGGCGCGGATTGGTTTTGCAGGCGCGTTCGCGCCGGCCCGATACCGATACCGATGCCGACATTGATGCCGCCGCGATAAGATTTGGCCTGACAGCAACCAAAAAAATCGGCAATGCCGTGATACGCAATCGCACCCGCCGTCGGCTGCGGGTGCTGGCACATGAAATTTTATCTGCCCATGGGCAACCCGGTTATGATTATGTACTGATCGGGCGCGCCGCCACCAAGCACCGGACATGGGACGATTTGCGAACCGATTTGCGCTCGGCGCTGAAAAAGGTTCACAAGGTTCACAAGATTCACAAGGTTCAAAAGGTTCAAAAGGCCGAAAGCAAAAAGGAGTAAGCTGTGCAGGACAATAACAGTAATTTTCTGATGGCCGTTGTTTTAAGCCTCGGTGTTTTGCTGGGCTGGCAGTTTTTTGTCGTCGAGCCCCGTCTGGCCGAAGAACGCGCCCGCCAGCTTGCCGCGGCGGAAGAAATCGCCGCCTTTGCCGAAAATCAAGGCACCGGCGCCCCATCCGACAATGCGCTTCGCGCGCCCGATGTCACGGGGGCACCCGCACCCGCCGGCGCGGCGCCCGCGCCTCTCACAAAGCCCGCCGCAAATGACGCCTTTGCCGACAGCCCGCGGCTCAAAATAGAAACCGACCAGCTTTCGGGTTCAATCGCCCTGATGGGCGCGCGCTTTGACGATTTGATTTTGGCCGATTATGCCGAAAGCCTCGCCGCGGATGCCCCGCGCCAGCGCATATTGCAGCGCGAAAACAAAGCCGGACACTGGCAGGTACACCATGGCTGGGTCGGGGCGGAGGGTGCCAATGTCACCCTGCCCGGGCCGACCAGCCTGTGGCGCGTGGTGGACGGCACGGTATTGACCCCCACCAGCCCGGTAACCATTGCCCACACCACGCCCGAAGGCATTGAATTGCGCCAGCGCATTGAGGTCGATAATGACTTCATGTTCACCATCACCCATTCGGCGCGCAACAATACCAAAGCGTCAATGACGCTTTACCCGTTTGCGCAAATTTCGCGCACGGGCCGCCCGCAAACCAGCAATCTGTTTATTTTGCACGAGGGGGCCATCGGGTTTTTTGGCGAAGAAGGGCTGAGTGAGCTTGACTATGACGACCTGATTGATGAGCGGGTCGTTTCAAAACAGGCCGCCACGGGCTGGCTTGGCATTACCGACAAATATTGGGCAACGGCAATTATCCCGCCGCAGGATGTGAGCTTTTCCGCGCGCTTTACCGGCGACAGCGCCAATGACCGTGCCGGCGAAGTGTTTCGCGGCGACTATTTGCTGGCCGGGCGCACAATTGCCGCCGGCGACGAAACCACGCTTGTGAGCCGGGTTTTTGCCGGGGCCAAGCTTGTGGATCTGGTTGACGGCTATGCCGATGAGGGCGTCACCCGCTTTGATTTGCTGATCGATTGGGGCTGGTTTTATTTCCTGACCAAGCCGATGTTCCGCGCCTTGCAGTTCTTCTATGATCTGGTCGGCAATTACGGTGTCTCCATTCTCATTGTCACCGTGCTTATCAAGGCGGTGTTTTTTCCGCTTGCCAGCCGGTCCTACGAGACCATGGCGAAAATGAAAAAATTGCAGCCGCGCATGTTGCAAATCCGCGAGCAATATAAAGACGACAAACAGGCCCAACAGCAGGAGCTGATGAAAATATACCGCGAGGAAAAACTGAACCCGCTGGCCGGGTGCTTGCCGATTTTGCTGCAAATTCCGGTTTTCTTCGCGCTCTATAAAGTGCTGTTTGTGACCATTGACATGCGCCACCAGCCGTTTTTCGGCTGGATTACCGATTTGTCGGCCCCCGACCCGACCTCGCTGTTCAATCTGTTCGGCCTGATACCGTGGGACCCGCCAAGCTTCCTGATGCTCGGCGTCTGGCCGGTGCTGATGGGTGTGACCATGTTCATCCAAATGCAGATGAACCCGCCGCCGCCCGATCCGATTCAGGCGCGCATGTTCCAAATTCTGCCGATTTTCTTCACCTTTATTCTGGCCGGTTTTCCCGCCGGGCTCGTCATTTACTGGGCGTGGAACAATTTCCTGTCAATATTGCAACAGGGGCTGATTATGCGCCGCAATGATGTGGAAATTGAATTGCTCGCCAATATCGGCTTTTCGGGTCGGGCGCGGAAACCGTCCGGTGACGGCACCGGTGATGGAACAGGCTGACACGAACAACCTAGCGGCGAGCAGATGGCTGTTTGCCCGCGGATGCGAATTTCGGCTGGGGGTGGTGGATGTCGATGCCCTGCCACCGCCGGACAGGCCGGAAGTGGCATTTGCCGGCAGATCTAATGTCGGCAAGTCAAGCCTGCTCAATGCCATTACCGGCCAGAAGGCGCTGGCGCGCACCTCAAACACGCCGGGGCGCACGCAGGAGCTTAATTTCTTCATGCTCGCGCCGGGCCTTGAGGCGCGGGGTCATGAGGGCGCCGCCTGGCTGGTCGATTTGCCGGGCTATGGCTATGCCCGCGAAAGCAAAACCAAAATTGCGGCATGGAACAGGCTGCTCGAACAATATTTGCGCGGGCGGCCAAACTTACGCCGCGTATTTGTGCTGATCGACAGCCGGCACGGTCTGAAAGCCAATGACCTGTCCATGATGGATGATTTTGACCGCACGGCGGTGTCCTATCAGGTAGTGCTGACGAAATCCGACAAAATCAGCGCCGCCGCACTTGCCGCGGTAACCGAACAAACGCAAACCGCTTTGAGCAAGCGGGTGGCGGCGCATCCTGAAATTCTTGCAACCTCCAGCGAAAAGGCCGTCGGGATTGATGATGTGCGCGGCGCGATTGCCGGTCTGGTTGAACTCGATGCTTTGGGCTATAACCGCGAGACATAATGTTGACTGGGTGAATTGAAGACTTGGTGAATTGAAGACTGGGCAAATTGACGAAATGGCAGATTTCAGATGAGTTCCAAACCGCAGATAAAAAACAGGGCGAAAAACAAGACAAAAAAACCGGCATCTTCCGATGACTGGATTGCGCAAGCCCATGTGCTGACGGAGGCTCTGCCCTTCATGCAGCGCTATGACCGCAAAACCGTGGTCATAAAATATGGCGGTCATGCCATGGGCGATGCCGAGCTGGCGGGCCAGTTTGCGCGCGATGTTGTGCTGCTCAAACAATCCGGCGTCAATCCGGTTGTTGTGCATGGCGGCGGCCCGCAAATTGCGTCCATGCTCGAACGGCTGAATATTAAAAGCCGTTTCTCCGGTGGTTTGCGGGTGACGGATGCCGAGACCATTGAGGTTGTGGAAATGGTTCTGGCAGGTGCGATCAACAAGCAGATTGTCACCGCGCTCAATCAGGCCGGGGGCCGCGCGGTCGGGCTGTCGGGCAAGGATGGTGATCTGATCATTGCCACCAAAACGCGGGCCCGCAAGCGCGCCGCCCAGTCAAATGTCGAAAAAGCGGTCAATCTGGGCTTTGTCGGTACGCCGAAGAAAATCAATACGGATATTCTCGACACCATGCTGGCCTCGGACATTATTCCGGTCATTGCGCCCATCGCCACCTCGGAGAAGGGCCAGACCCTGAACGTCAATGCCGATGTTGCAGCCGGCGCATTGGCCGCCGCGCTGAAGGCGGAGCGTTTGTTAATGCTGACGGATGTAAAGGGCGTGCTGGACGCCAAGGGCAAAATCATTCCGCGCCTGTCGCAGGCGCGCGCACGCACGCTGATCCGCAATGGCACGGCAAAGGACGGCATGATTCCGAAACTGGAAACGGCCACCGCCGCGGTTAAAAACGGCGTGAATGCAACCGTCATACTGGATGGCCGCGTACCCCATGCCATTTTGCTCGAACTTTTCACCGAGCTGGGTGCCGGCACATTAATCGAATAGGACGTCAGGTGGTATTTCACATCGCCCGAAAATTTGGCTTGATAAGACAACACGCGCCCTGTTCCGGTGTGCGGGCATGTCTGGCGGTGGCGATAATGTGCTTTGCCTTGTTCACGCCCGCGCCCGCGCAGGCCAAATTGCGGCTGTGCAATGAAACCAGCTATGTGCTTTCCGTTGCAACCGCATTTCAGCTTGGCTTGGCAAGCAAAAGCGAGGGATGGCAGTCGGTTTTGCCCGGATCGTGCAAAACGGCGCTGAAAAACATTCCCGACGGGGCGGGTGCTTTTGTGCATGCGGTTTCGCACAAGGCGCACAGTGCCGACAAGCTGGTGTTTGACGGCAGTGAGCGGTTTTGCATCGGCCCGCGCGGACGCCGCTTCACAATTGAGGGCCGCCGCGAATGCCGCAAGCGCGGATATGTCTCGGCGAATTTTGCGCCGGTCGACATGGATGCGACACGCCCGACCGTCACCTTCACCGAAGATGACAATTTCGGCCGATTGGCGGTGATGGCGGGCATTCAGCGCCTGCTGGGTGATATTGGCTACGAGACGGGCACGATTGACGGGTTTGGCGGGGTGCGCACGCGCGAGGCAATTTCGGCGTTCAAACTGCGCTACCAGATCAGCGGAAATCCGAGCAAATCGGACCTGCTGAAGAAATTGCTCGACACCACCGCCGAACAATCCGAAGAGCGCGGGCTGATCTTGTGCAACAAGACCGATTATCTCGTCTGGGCGGCGACCGGCATTGTGCGCGAGGACAATTTTGAAAGCCGCGGCTGGCACCGCATTGACGCCAAGGACTGCGCGCAAGTCATTAACAGCGATCTCGATGACAAATATTATTTCTACTATGCCGAAGCGGTGACCGAAACCGGACGCCAAGCCGTGCGCGCCGGACGGCCGGTTTTATGGCAGGGCGATTTTACCATGTGCACCAAATCCACCCGCTTTGTGATCAATAATCGCGAAGACTGTCAGGCGCGCGGGCTGGATGCGGCCAAGTTTCGCCGCATCGACACCGGCACGGCGCGCAAATGGCGCGTTAATCTGGACTGACGGCGCATGGAAAAATTTTCCGACATTGATGCCTGGGTTTTCGACCTCGACAATACTTTATATCCGGCGCAGCACAATTTATTCGCACAAGTCGACAAGCGCATGACGGCGTTTATTCAAGACGCGCTGTCGGTATCGCGCGAGGAAGCCTATCGCCTGCAGAAAGATTATTTGCGCGATTACGGCACCACGCTGGCCGGACTGATGAACCGGCACAATATGGCACCCGATGCATTTCTAGATTTCGTGCATGATATTGATGTCAGCGTATTGCCCCCCGACCCTGCCTTGCGCGACATGATCGACGCCCTGCCCGGGCGCAAATTCATTTTCACAAACGGCACGCAAGACCACGCGACCCGCGTCGCCGCGCGGCTGGGCATTGGCGATCTGTTTCACGATATTTTTGATATTGTCAGCGCAAATTATGTGCCCAAACCCAATGCGCAAATTTATCCGGACATGCTCGCCCAATTTGGCATCGAAGCCCGGCGCAGTGCGTTTTTCGAAGACATGGCCCGCAACCTGCCGCCCGCGCGCGCGCTCGGCATGACCACAGTTTTGCTGCGCGAACCCGACACGCCCGATTATGGCGGGCCGGTGGGGGATGAGCATATCGACCATCATGCGCCCAATGTAAAAGACATTCTCGCGCGCATTCTTGATCATCTGGGCGATTAAAATCTAATGCGCAATGCGTTGACTTGCCGCCTTGGGCTGGTAAGTATCGCGTGGTAAATTTAGCCAAATTCGGAGCACAGCGATGAAGCTTGAAGAACTGGAAAACACAATCGACGCCGCATTTGAAGATGCCGGTGCGCTGACGCCCGACACGCAAGGCGATATTCGCGACGCGGTCGACACCGCGCTTGACCTGCTGGATGCGGGCACGGTGCGCGTGGCCGAAAAAACCGGTGATGACTGGCACGTCAATCAATGGCTCAAAAAGGCCGTTTTATTGTCGTTCCGGCTGAACGCCATGACCACCATCTCCGCAGGCCCGAATGATGCAAGCTGGTGGGACAAAGTGCCGTCCAAATTTGAAGGCTGGGACAGCGCGCGCTTTACCGAGGCCGGGTTTCGCGCCGTGCCGAATTGCGTGGTGCGCCGCTCGGCCTATATCGCGCCGGGCGTGGTTTTGATGCCGAGTTTTGTTAATCTGGGCGCCTATGTCGACAGCGGCACCATGGTCGATACATGGGCGACCGTCGGCTCATGCGCGCAAATCGGCAAAAATGTCCATATTTCGGGCGGGGCCGGTATTGGCGGCGTGCTGGAACCTTTGCAGGCCAATCCGGTGATTGTGGAAGATGGCTGCTTTATCGGCGCGCGCTCCGAGGTTGCCGAAGGCGTGATTGTGCGCGAGGGCGCGGTTTTGTCGATGGGGGTTTTCATCACCTCTTCAACAAAAATTGTCGACCGCGCGACGGGCGAAATTCACCGCGGCGAAGTGCCGGCCTATTCGGTTGTGGTGCCCGGCTCATTGCCCGGCGGCCCCGACCGGCCTGCGCTGTCTTGCGCCGTTATCGTCAAAACCGTCGATGCGCAGACACGCGCAAAAACCTCCGTCAACGATCTTTTGCGGGACTGATATGACGCTCGACCCTGTCCAGCTTGCCGCCGACCTCATCCGGTGCCCGTCCATCACCCCGGAAGATGCCGGCGCGCTCGACGTGCTGCAAAGCGCACTGGAAGCTCTGGGCTTTACCTGCACGCGCCTGCCCTTTGAAGAAGACGGCACCGCGCCGGTTGACAATCTTTACGCGCGGCTGGGCGAGGCGGCTCCGAATTTCTGCTTTGCCGGCCATACGGATGTTGTGCCCGTCGGGGCGCAAGGAGACTGGCAGGTCGACCCGTTTGCCGGCACGCAAAAAGACGGGTTTTTATGGGGGCGCGGCGCGGCCGATATGAAAGGCGCGATTGCGGCTTTTGTCAGTGCGGTGAGCGCGCATCTTGAAGGCGGGCGCAAAATAAACGGCTCGATCAGCCTGCTGATTACGGGCGATGAAGAAGGCCCGTCCATTAACGGCACGCGAAAAATGCTCGACTGGTTGAACGCGCGCGGTGAAGTCATCGATGATTGCGTCGTCGGCGAGCCGACCAATCCCGACCGGCTTGGCGACATGATCAAAATCGGGCGGCGCGGCAGCGTCAACGGCATCATTACCGTAAACGGCGCGCAAGGCCATGTGGCCTACCCGCATCTCGCCGCCAATCCGGTGCCGCAACTGGCCGCCATGGTCAATCATTTGTCGCAATCAACGCTTGATGCCGGCACCGAGCATTTTCAGCCTTCCAATCTGGAAATCACCAGCTTCGATGTCGGCAATGCGACCACCAATGTCATTCCGGCGCAGGCCAAAGCGCGCTTCAATATCAGATATAATGACAGCTGGCAGGCCGATACCATTACGGACTGGATAGGCGCGCGGCTGGATGAAAGCGCCGGTGAGAGCGGTTATGAGCTTGAACTTGAGCATACCGGCGATTGTTTTCTGACCGCGCCCAACAGCTTCGTCGAAAGCCTGAGCGCCGCCGTGCAGTCGGTGACGGGCAAACAGCCCGAATTGTCGACAAGCGGCGGCACGTCGGATGCCCGCTTTATCAAGGATGCCGCGCGGGTGGTTGAATTTGGCCTCGTCGGCAAGACCATGCACAAGGTCGATGAGCGCGTGCGGCTGGACGACATCAGGCAACTTGCCGAGATTTATACGCGCCTGCTGGACGCCTATTTTTCCTGAGACTTATTTTCCTGACGCCTGTTTTTCAGGCTCCACAAGCATCTCGTCGGGATAATCCACCGACATGAAGGTCAGCCCGTGCGCGGGCGCAACCGGCGCGCAAGCCTTCCGGTCGGCGGCCTCCAATGCGGCTTTCATATCCTCCGGCTGCCATTTGCCCTGCCCGACAAGTTTGAGCGCACCGGCCATTGAGCGCACCTGACTGTGCAAAAACGAGCGCGCCCGCGCCACAATATCTATGCCCTCATCACCGCCCGACACATCCAGCACATCAAGTGTGCGCAGGGGCGAATTGGCCTGACACTGGCTGGCGCGAAAGGTCGAGAAATCATGCTTGCCGAGCAAATGGCGGGCGGCTTCGCGCATGGCCGCAACGTCAAGCGGTTGCGGCACCCACCATGCCTGATCGCGCGCCAGCACCACCGGCGCGCGCTGCGATATGATGCGATAGCGATAGTGGCGCGCCAGTGCCGAAAACCGCGCGTCAAAATCGGCGCGCGCATAATATGCCGCGCGAACCGCCACCGGCGACGGGCGCAGATGAAAATTAATCCCGTCGCGCACGCGGTCCGGCTGCGGCGCGGTTTCCAAATCAATATGGGCCACCTGCCCGCGCGCATGCACGCCGGAATCCGTGCGCCCCGCCCCGTAAACGGTCACCGTTTCGCCGCAAAATGATTTAATCGCCTCGTGCAGTGCATCCTGCACGGCGCGCCCGTCGGCCTGGCTTTGCCACCCGCAAAATTCGGCACCGTCATATTCGATAATCAAACGATAGCGCATGGGCTAGAGCCGTTGGCCGGGCACAAGAAGGCCGCCATTCATGAAATCCGTGCCGTCCATGGCGGCTTTGCCGGCCCGTTGCACGCGCTCAAGGCGCAGCCCGCCTGTGCCACATGCAATGACCGGCGCGCCCGTCATGACCTGACCGGCGGGGCCGTCGACATCAACCGGCGTTGCCGCCAGCACTTTGACGCGCGTGCCGTCTACCTCAAACCATGCACCCGGAAACGGCGACAGGCCGCGAATATGGCAGTCAATTTCATGGGCGGGGCCGGTCCAGTCAATGCGCGCCTCGGCCTTGTCGATTTTATCGGCATAGCAAACCCCATCATCGGGTTGCGGCACGGGCGTCAGCTCTTCTGCCGCGGCCATCGCTTCGGCAATGGCCGTCGCGCCCAGATCGGCAAGCCGCGCATGCAGGCTTTCGCTCGTATCATCGGCAGTGATTGGCGTCTCATGGGTTTGAAGCACGGGGCCGGTATCCAGCCCCGCCTCCATTTGCATAATGGCAATGCCGGTTTTTGTGTCGCCCGCCATAATCGCACGCTGAACAGGCGCGGCACCGCGCCAACGCGGCAGCAAAGAAGCGTGAATATTCCAGCACCCCAAACGCGGCACCGCCAGAACGGCTTGCGGCAAAATCAGCCCATAGGCGACGACCACGGCCAAATCGCACTCCAATGCGGCAAAGGCCGCTACAGTTTCGGGCGATTTGAAATTTTGCGGGGCCTGCACCTCCAGACCCAATTCTTCGGCGGTGCTTTGAACGGGCGAGGGCGTTTGCTTCATGCCGCGTCCGGAAGCGGCGGGCGGGCGGGTATAGACGCGCAAAATCTCGTGTCCCGCCGCATGAATGGCGCGCAACGCCGGAACCGAAAATGCCGGTGTTCCCATGAAAACGACACGCATGGGCGACCCTATTCGGCGCGCGCCGTGTCGCGTTCGGCTTTGGCGATTTTTTTCAAAACCATTTGGCGTTTCAGCCGCGACAGCCGGTCGAGGAAAACAATGCCTTCCAGATGATCCATCTCGTGTTGAATGCAGGTCGCCAGCAGGCCGTCGCATTCCAGTTCCTGCGCCTTGCCGTCATAATCCATATAGGCGACGCGGCATTGGGCCGGACGCTCGACATCATCATAAAAACCGGGGACAGACAGGCAGCCCTCCTGATAATTGCGCGTTTCTTCCGACGCCCAGACAATTTCGGGATTTACGAAAAACCGCGGGCCCGTCTCGCCCGCAATTTCTTCCAGCGCGGCTTCTTCCCCATCATCTTCAGACGCGCCATGCCATTCCTCGCGGCGGCTGATATCCATCACGATAACGCGGTCTGCCACGCCCACCTGTATCGCCGCCAGGCCGATGCCATTGGCGTCATACATGGTTTCCAGCATGTCATCCATCAAGGCGCGCGTGTCGTCGGTCACTTTCGCAACGGGTTGCGAAACGGTTTTCAGCCGCTTGTCCGGCACCTCGATAATCGGTCGTATTGCCATGACTTTGAGATAAGCCCTGCGGCGGCACGCGTCAAGCAGGCCACGAATCGGATAGACTGGGCCCATGCTTGAAAATGCTCTGTTTTTGGGATTGCTTATTGCCGCGTGTATTCTGGGCGCGGTGGTCTTGCGCCTGCGCGCGCGCGACACGCACGAGCCTGAGCACGACCCGATGATGCAGAAAATCACCGAAACCGTGGAACAAATGGCCCGCGCGCAATCGGAATTGACGGGTCGGCTGGACGGCATGGCCGCCGCGCAGGAAACCGCGCGCGGCGAACTGACCCGCACCATGACCGAGCAATTGACGCAAGTTTCCAAAACCGTGGCCGACAATCTGAAAGATACCGGCGAGCGCACCACGCGCACGCTGGGCGATTTGGGCCAGCGCCTGTCGCTGATCGACAAGGCGCAACAGGAAATTACCGCACTGTCGGGCCAGGTGGTCGAATTGCAGCAAATCCTCGACAACAAGCAGGCGCGCGGTGCATTTGGCGAGGCGCAACTGGCCGATATTGTGCGCGACGGCTTGCCCGAAACCGCTTATGCGTTTCAGCACACGCTGTCGAACGGGCGGCGCGCCGACTGTCTCATCCGCCTGCCAAACCCGCCGGGGCCGGTGGTGGTGGACAGCAAATTTCCGCTTGAGGCCTATCAGCGTTGGCGCGGGGCGGAAAATGACGAGGCGGCGCGCACCGCGCTTGCCACCTTGCGCAGCGACACCCAAAAACACGCCACCGATATTGCCGAACGCTACATTATTCCGGGCGAAACGGCGGATGCGGCGCTCATGTTTCTGCCGTCTGAAAGCGTGTTTTCCGAATTGCACAGCCGGTTGCCCGATTTGGTGGAAAAATGCCGCGCCATGCGCGTCTATCCGGTTTCACCCAACACCATGGCGCTGACGCTCAACACGGTGCGCGCGATTATGCGCGATGTCAAAATGCGCGAACAGGCGGGCCTCATCCAGAATGAAGTGCGCGTTTTGATGGAAGACGTGTCGCGCCTCAATGACCGCATCGGCAAACTGCGCACGCATTTCGGGCAGGCCGAAAAAGACATTGAATTGATCGAGACGTCGGGGCGCAAAATCACATCGCGCGGCGAACGCATTACCGGTGTCGAACTGGAAGACAAAACGGAAAATAGCCAAAAAACCGAGCTCAACCTGCCCGAACCTTCTGACGGTTAAGCGCACGAAAAATTCGGGTTTTATGTCTCGCGGCGCGAGCGCATGGCCGCAATCAGCGTGCCGTCGTCGAGATAGTCAAGCTCACCCCCCACCGGCACGCCATGGGCCAGCCGCGTGATGGTGACCGACAGGGGCGCCAGCATGTCGGAAATATAATGCGCCGTGGTCTGCCCCTCGACCGTGGCATTGGTTGCCAGAATAACCTCTCCCACGCCATCGGCTTTGCAGCGCGCTTGCAAGCCGGCAAGGTTCAACTCTTCCGGCCCGATACCGTCCAGCGCAGACAGCGTGCCGCCCAGCACATGATAGCGCCCCTTCAAGGCTTTGGCGCGCTCAAGCGCCCACAGATCGCCGACATCTTCCACCACGCAGATAACCGAGCCGTCGCGCCGCGGGTCGGCGCAAATGGCGCACGGGTCTTGCGTGTCGATATTGCCGCAAATCGTGCAGGTTTTTATGGAATCGCGGGCCGCCGCCAGAGCCGCCGTCAACGGGTCGAGCAGGGCTTCGCGGCGGCGCATCAGGGTCAAAACGGCGCGGCGCGCCGAACGCGGCCCAAGCCCCGGCAGGCGCGCGAGATATTTCACCAGCTCCTCAATCTCGTCACCCGCCATGGCTTACGCGTCTTCTCCGCCAATATCAGCGTCACTATCTGCGTCACTCCCGGCATCGGTATCGGCGGGCGACAGAGCCGGTTCGTCAAGATCGGTTATCGCCTCGATACGGGCATCGGGAAACACATCCAGCGCGGCCTTGACCAGAGGGTCTGCAAGTGCCGCCTCCTGGCGAATATCCGCCGCCGTCTGGCGGCGCGCGGCAATGGTTTGGTCGCCGGCTTCCGCCGACAGGGAAACCATCCAGTTCTGCCCCGTCCATTCGCGCAGCTTGCGGGTCAGGTCTTGGGCGATATTTGCCTGCTCACCGGCGAGGCGAATTTCCAGCCGCCCGCCCTTATCGGCCTGCGCCGCCTCGAAGCGCACCAGATGCACGCCGTGTTCGAGCGCGTGTTTCAGGCCCAGATCGCGCTTTTCGCTGACCAGTTCCAACAGCGCCTCAAAGCTCTGAAGCAGCCGGATTTGTTGGGTTTGCGGCGATGCGTCCGGTGTCGGCGTCACTACCGGTGCTGCTGTCGGTGCTGCTGTCGGAACCGCCTCCGGCACAGCCCCCAGCGCCACCGGCGAAGAGGGCCCCGCTGAAGGTGAGGTTGATGAGGATGCAGGCGTTGAGGATGCGGGCGTTGAGGAGGTGGGTGCCGGGTTCGCGCTTTCATATTGGCGCACCAGTTCATCCGGCGTTGGCGCGTCAGCCATATGCGCCAGACGGATCAAAACCATTTCCGCCGCGGCGCGGGCATTGAAGGCGCTTTGCGTTTCCTCATGGCCTTTCAGCAAAACCTGCCAGGCGCGCGACAATACCCGCGTTGACAACATTTCCGCCGCCGAGCGACCGCGCGCGCGCGCGCTTTGCGAAAAACTCACATCATCTTCGGCGCCGGGCACATATTTCAGCCGCGTGATCCAATGCGTCAGTTCGGCAAGGTCGGCAATGATGACGGCCGGGTCTGCGCCCAGTTCATATTGCGCCTGAAACTCGGCCAACGCTTCGGGCAATTGGCCGCCCATAAGCATTTCGAACAGGTCAAACACCCGCCCGCGATCGGCCAGTCCGAGCAGGCCGCGCACGGTTTCCGCATTGAGCGCATCGCCCGCATCTCCGGCATGGGCCAGCGCGCGGTCGAGCAATGACAGCGCATCGCGCGCCGAGCCGTCAGCGGCGCGTGCGATCAGCGCCGTAACCTCATCATTGAGCTTTATGTCTTCGGCGGCGCACACTTTGTCCAGAAGCGCGTTCGTGTCTTCCGGCGTCAGACGCCGCAAATCAAAACGCTGGCAGCGCGACAGCACCGTTACCGGCACCTGACGGATTTCGGTTGTCGCGAAAATGAACTTCACATGCGCGGGCGGCTCTTCGAGTGTTTTCAAAAGCCCGTTAAACGCAGCCTTTGAGAGCATGTGCACTTCGTCAATAATATAGACCTTGAAGCGTGCCGCCGCCGGAGCGTAGCGCACATTTTCGATAATCTCGCGAATGTCGCCAATGCCGGTGCGCGAGGCGGCATCCATTTCAATCACATCGACATGCGACCCGTCCATAATGGCTTCGCAATGCGTGCCGGGCCGGGCGAGGTTCATGCTCGGCGCATCCACGCCATCGCCCGTGTAATTCAGGGCGCGGGCGAGAATGCGTGCCGTCGTCGTCTTGCCGACACCGCGCACGCCGGTCAGCATGAAGGCATGGGCGATGCGTCCGGTTTCAAAAGCATTGGTCAGGGTTCGCACCATGGATTCCTGACCGATCAGATCGTCGAAATTGCGCGGCCGGTATTTGCGCGCCAGCACTTTGTAATCGGCACCCGACTGCACATTGTTCTCCGCATCCGCCTCGGCCAGCATGTCAAAGCCCGGTGCATCGGCATCAATCACCGGTGCGCTGTCGCTTGTTTCATTTTCCGGCGGCTGGTTTTCGTCTTGCGTCATAAATTTGAATCATAAAATCGGAAAGAGCTCTTATGCTCGCCCGTCGGGTCTGTTTTTAATCGGGGCGTGTTCGCGTCGGCACGAGGTGGGAGACTGGACAGGCAACCCGCACCGAACTCGTTAGGGCTGCTTCCTTCCGGACCTGACCCGGTTGGCGAGGGATGCGTCTGCCGCCAATCTCCCACCCCATTTATAGCAGAGACGCGCGCCGGAGACAGCCCGAAGTTTTAAAACCATGCACATAAATCGGCACGCGCGCGTGTGCGCGCCGCAAAATTGCTTGCCCGCGCCAGTGTGCCCGTGGCACGTTACGGGGAATTTTCCGACTTTTATGAGTAATCCCATGCCCTTGCCAAACAATCCCATCATGTTCGCCAATAACCCGCTCGACCGGGCCGGAAATTTGCGCCGCGACCCCGATTGGGTGAACGCACGGCTGGCCGATGAAACGGCGCTTTTTGTGCCTTTATGGCAATTAAACCCGCTGGTTTTGCCGGAAATGGCGCAAGGCGAGGGACGCGATGTCGGCTGGCTGCCGCGCGCGGCATTGGCAGACGCCGTGGACGAACGGAGTTTAATGGTGTTTTTGGGCATTAACCGGCGCGGCAAGCCGCTATTTGCCGCCGATATCAGCCGTTTGAGCAACCCTGAAGATGACGGGCCCTTTCGGGGGCTTGGGGTGTTTGAAGATTTGCGCGCGCTGGCTTCGGCAGGCGACATGCCCGATACGGAACTGGCAATATTGGCGCAAGCCAAAGGCATGCTTGATTGGCATTTGCGCCACGGGTTTTGCAGCCAGTGCGGCAGCCCGACAGCCATGGCCGAAGCCGGCTATAAGCGGGTTTGCGACAATTGCGGGGCCGAGCATTTTCCGCGCACCGACCCGGTGGTCATCATGCTGGCAACCCATGAAGATGCGTGTCTGGTGGGGCGGCAAAAAGGCTGGCCCGACGGCATGTTTTCAAGTCTGGCCGGATTTATGGAGCCGGGCGAAACCATTGAAGAGGCCGTCGCCCGCGAAATGCAGGAAGAGGCGGGCATCGACATTACCCGCGTGCGCTATTTCGGCACCCAGCCCTGGCCGTTTCCCGCCTCAATGATGATCGGGTGTCTGGCCGAGGCCGCAGGTCGCGACATTACGCTGGACGATGATGAGCTTGAAGAAGCGCGCTGGATAAGCCGCGAAGATGTGCGCCGCGCCATGAACGGTGACGGGCCTATCGGCGTGCCGCCGCGCATGGCGATCGCGCATCAGCTGATGAAGGCTTTTGCCGACGGCGAGGGTTAGCCCGAATAAATCAATCGCCGCGCAAATCGGCGCGTTCCGGCGCGGCTTTATAGACGCCCAGAATATCCATTTGCGAACAATAGAAATTCAGCTCTTCCAGCGCCAGTCGCACCGGCACATCTTCGGGATGGCCTTCAATATCGGCATAAAACTGCGTCGCCAGAAATCCGTTCGGCTGATAGCTCTCCAGCTTGGTCATATTGACATTATTGGTGGCAAACCCGCCCAGCGCCTTGTAAAGCGCGGCCGGCACATTGCGCACCCGGAAAATGAAGCTGGTGATGACATCGCCATCTTCGGGCACGGCATCGTCGGGGCTGGCCGACATGATAAGAAAGCGTGTGGTGTTTTGCCGGCTGTCTTCAATATTTTCGCGCAGCACATCAAGCCCATAAATTTCCGCCGCAAGCTTGCTGGCAATCGCGCCATGACCGGCCACATTGGCTTCGGCCAGTTCGCGCGCCGCGCCTGCCGTATCGGCTGAGACCGTCGGCTTCAGGTCAAGTTCGCCGATAAGATTGCGGCATTGGCCGAGCGCCATTTCATGGCTGTGAACATGGGTCAGCGTGTCGAGGGATGCGCCCTTGAGACCCAAAAGACAATGATTGACGCGCATGAAATGCTCGCCGGTAATATAAAGGCCCGAACCGGGCAGCAAACGGTGAATATCCGCCACGCGCCCGGCCACCGTATTTTCTACCGGAATCATGGCAAGCGCCGCTGCGCCGTCGCGCAGCGCGGCGAATGTCTGCTCGAATGTGGCACACGCCATCACCTCCATATCCGGATAGCAATTTTGGCAGGCTATGTGCGAGTTGGCCCCGGCTTCGCCCTGAAATGCAATTTTGCCCATTGTCAGTTTCCTTTCGAGCCACTGTGCCCTGTCAAAATTCTATTCGCAAGTTCAAGATCTTGCGGGGTATCGACCCCGACAGGCACCGTATCCACGCAAGCCACGCCAATGCGCATGCCCGCCTCCAGCGCGCGCAATTGCTCAAGGCGTTCGCGCTGTTCCAATATTGAAGGCGGCAGCGACACGAAATTCGCCAGTGCCGCGCGCTGATAGGCATAAATGCCGATATGATGATAGAGCGGCCCCTCGCCCGTCGGCGCGGTGGCGCGGGTGAAATAGAGCGCATGGCCGGATGTGGCCGTCTGCAAAGACACAATCGCCTTGACGACATTCGGGTCGTCGCGCTCACCCGCCTCGGTAATTTCGGCAACCAGTGTCGCCATGTCATTATCGCCCAACACCTCCAACACGCGCCGGATGAGAGCCGGCTCCAATGTCGGCAAATCGCCCTGCAAATTGACGATGCGCCGGTGCGCGCCGTCGGGGTCAATATGTTCAAGCGCCTGATGGATACGGTCGGAGCCTGACGGCAAATCGGGGTCGGTCAAAACCGCCTCGCCGCCGGCCGACGTCACCGCATCGACAATTTCGGCTTCCGCCGCCGCCACGACCACGCGGCCGCATTTGGCTTCCATGGCCCGATGCCAGACCTGCACAATCATCGGCAGACCGGCAATATCGGCCAGCGGCTTGCGCGGCAGCCGTGTTGAGGCAAGGCGCGCGGGTATCAAAATCACCGGTTGGTCGTCCATGGCCGTCTTCTCTCCTTGCAAAACATCCCCGGCGCAAACCCTATCTTGCGAACTTGCGACTCGGTGTGTCTTTACCTAATCTGTGCGACGCTACGCCGCAAGCCTTTCGGCGTGTCACGGAGTATGTTGCCATCATTCAAGCTTTGGGGGAACGCATGGACTCGTTTGAATTGAACAAAATCGCAGGGGCTATTCTTTTTACTCTGCTCGTTTATCTCGGTGTGCAAAACCTTGGCGATGTGCTGTTTTCACCAGAGCCCGCCGATCCAAATGCTTATATTGTTGAAGGCGTGGTCGAAGAAGGCGCGCCGGTTGTTGCCAGCGTCGCCGAGCCGGTTGTGCCCATCAGCGAATTATTGCAAACCGCCTCGATTGATAAAGGCGTCAAAGTCGCGAAAAAATGCGTGTCGTGCCACAGTTTCGACATTGGCGGCGCAAATAAAATCGGGCCGGCGCTTTGGGGCATTGTCGACCGCGACATTGGCGTGTCGGCCGGCTTTAATTATTCCGCCGCCCTGTCCGGCAAAGACGGCGTATGGGATTACGAAGCGCTGAACGGCTTTCTGGAAAATCCGAAGAAATATGCCAAGGGCACCAATATGGCTTTTGCGGGGTTACGAAAAGCCAAAGACCGTGCCAACATCATTGCCTATCTTGACAGCCTGAAAGACTGACACCGGCGGGTTTGCGTTCAAATTAACGCCGGAATTTTCGAATATCTTGCCGCGATGCGGCGCGTCTGGTTGAATGGTTGATCTTCGGAGGCGTCCATGCGTTTTTTCCTGACCATCACCGCTTTATTATTGCTCGCGCCCGGCCTCGCGCGCGCGCAAGACCCCACGCACGGCCTGTCGCTTTTCGGCGCACCGGCGCTGGACAAAAACTTCGCGCATTATCCTTACGTCAATCCGCAAGCCCCGAAGGGCGGCGAATTGCGGGTCGCCGCCATTGGCAGTTTCGACAGTCTCAATAATTTCACCATTAAGGGCAGCGCGGCTGAAGGGCTGGGCATGATTTACGACACGCTGATGGATACAAGCCTTGATGAGCCCAGCACGGCTTACGGGCTCATCGCCGAAACCGTGTCGCATCCGGCGGATTATTCTTCCGTCACTTTCGTGTTACGCAAGCAGGCGCGCTTTCACGACGGCACCCCCGTGCGCGCCGAAGATGTCGCTTTTTCGCTGGAAGCCTTGCGCGCGGCCAATCCTTTTTACCGCGCCTATTATCGTGACGTGGCCGGTACCGATATTTTGGGCCCGCATGAAATCCGCATCCGGTTCGCAGCGAGCGGCAACCGCGAATTGCCGTTGATTTTGGGCCAATTGCCGGTTTTGCCGAAAGCCTATTGGTCGCAAGACGGGCGGTCATTGGCAGAAACCACGCTCGACCCGCCGCCGGGGTCGGGCCCTTATGTCATTGAGCGGATCAATGCCGGTCGCTCGATTACCTATAAGCGCAATGAAAATTACTGGGCGCGCGATTTGAATGTCGCCCAAGGCCGGTTCAATTTCGCGCGCATCAAATATGAATATTTCGGCGACGACACCATTGCCTTTGAAGCGTTGAAGGCCGGAGATATCGATTATCGCCGCGAATTTTCATCGCGCATCTGGGCCACCGGCTATGACATTGATGCGGTCACGCAAAACCGCCTCAAGCTTGAAACCGTGGCGTTGAAAAACGGCAAGGGCATGCAGGCCTTTATTTTCAACACACGGCGCAGCCCGTTTGACGACCCGCGCGTGCGCGAGGCTTTGAACTGGGCCTATGATTTCGAGTGGACGAACAAAAATCTGTTTTACGGGCAATATGCCCGCACGGGCAGTTTTTTCGAAGGCTCGGAGCTGGCCGCCACGGGCAAGCCCGGCGCGGGGGAACTGAAATTTCTGGAACCCTTGCGCGGGCAAATTCCCGACAAGACATTCGGCCCACGCATTGCCAATCCGGT
>JBMZAX010000018.1:0-36613 GCA_049611805.1 Parvibaculales bacterium
TGGTAGGTCCCAGGCGGCTGCCGGTTTGAAACGGAAAATTTGAGCTTTAAGCCTCGGACAAAAGCTTCTCGGTCGCATCCCATAATTTGTCGGCCGCGCCCGCATCTACCGCCCAGCCGCGCACGCCGGCCATGCCGGCATCGTCATCGGCCACCAAAGCGGCAATATCGCAGTCTTCGCAATAGACCCCGCCCTTGCCCGCAAGCTTCGGGCTGGTGGCGCACCACAGTGATGTTGTGGCCCCTTGCGTGGGGGTTTTGAAAAGCGCTGCGGCGCGTTCGGAAGGCTTGCCGGTTTCATCCGTCCAGCCCAGCGCGGCCATTTCCTCATTGGGCAGGTGGCGTTGCAGCGGTGTGAAAATGCCGCCCGGATGCACACCGAACGCTTCAATGCCGCGCGCGTTCATGCGCGCATTCACACCGACGGCAAAAAGCGCCTGGGCGGTTTTCGACTGGCCGTAAGCCGTCCATTTCTCATAAGGGTTGCGGGTGAAATGCATATCGTCAAACCGCATGCCGGACATGCGGTGCGCGATTGATGACAGCGTGACCAGCCGCGCGCCGTCAGAATTTGCCATCAAATCCATCAGCCCCAGTCCAAGCACGAAATGGCCGACATGATTGACCCCGAACTGCCATTCCCAGCCTTGCGCGGTGCGCTGTTCGGGGCATGCCATAACGCCGGCATTGGCAATCAGAATGTCGAGGCTGTCATGGGCACCGGCAAAATCGCTTGCAAAACGGGAAACCGATTTCACATCCGACAGATCCATTCCGCTGACCTGCGCGGCGGGCAAAATATCCGCGAGCGTTTCGCGCGCGCGGGCCACATCGCGGGCCGGCACATGCACATGCGCGCCCGCGCCTGCCAATGCGCGCACGGTTTCCAGACCAATGCCGCTATAGCCGCCGGTCACGATGGCGGTTTTCCCGCCAAGGTCAATGCCTGCAAGAATGTCGGCCGGTTCCGACTTGGCGTGAAATCCGCTCTCAATCGGTTTTTGATGTTCGGCTGCCATGGTTTCTCCCCCTAATTTTTGGCCTATTTTAGCTGTGTCGGGCCAGCCAGTCAGTCAGCAAATCATTAATGGTTTCGGGCGCTTCCTGATGCAGAAAATGCCCGACCTCCGGAATTTCGCGAAGCTCCAGACCGGCCGGAAAATCCTCCGCCCGCGTGGTGAGTTGAAAAAAATCCGCGCCAATGCACCCGTCTTTGCTTCCCGAGAGTGCCAGCGTCGGCACCGGCACCTTAAAGCCCGGATCGGGCAAATTGTTTGAACTGCTGGTTGCGCGCGCCGAGCGGTAATAGCCCAGCGCGGCTTTCTTGACGCCGGGCCGCTTCAGCGTTTCGATCACCGGGCCAATATCTTCTTGGGTAAAGGCCCAGCCCGGACTCCAGTCGCGCCACAATTTGTGAATGAAAGCATAATTATTGAAACCGACCACAAAATCCGACAGGCCGCGCAACTGGAAAAACGACATATACCAGGACCGGCGCATTTGCCGGCGGTTGCGGCGAATTTCCTCACCGAACCGGCCCGGATGCGGCACAGCCATGGTCGTCAGGCTCAAAAAGCGGTCGGGAAAGGCGGTGCCGGCCATATAGGTGATGGCGGCCCCCCAATCATGGCCGACCAAATGGGCTTTTTCGACGCCCAGATGATCCATGAGCGCAATGACATCCGTGGTCATGGCGGGGATGGGATAATGCCCGTCGGCGGTTTGCGAAGACGGTTCATATCCGCGCAGGCAGGGCGCAACAACGCGGAAACCTGCGGCGGCCAGCGCCGGCATTTGATGGCGAAATGAATGCAGACAATCGGGAAACCCGTGCAGGCAGATTACAAGCGGCCCCTCGCCCAGACCCACGGCGCTGAAGTGGAACCCTTCATTTGAAAAACTTAATTCTTCCATGGCGATATTCTCGCCGTTAAAGCCCCGCATTGACAAGCGCGAAAATGCGTGTCACCCGGATAAATCGACAGGCAACGCGTTTCCCAAATCTGCCGTTTGTGTCTTAAGCCGCTGACAATTGCCGGCGCGAGATAATAACCGCCGAAGCCAGCAACCAGCACACGCCCCACAGCAGCCAGGCGGATCCGTAAGGTACGGGGCTTGCGGCCATTGAATATATTTGCGGAGCCCAGACCAGCGCCAGACCGTCCAGCAACAAAGCGGCGGCCGTTCCGACGCACAGGCCGGTGCACAGGGTTTGCGCGGTCAGTTTTGCCAGTTTCTGCGCGATCAGAACCGAAACATAACTGACCGGCGCGGTAACAGCATATAAAATGGCAAGGTTCTGGTCCGGTGCGCCGAACAGCATGGCTTCGTAATAGCGAATAAAAAGCGCTGCTGCGAACCAGACAACAACGCCGATAGTGGTCATAGAGATGTAGTTGTATTGGGTCATCATTATTATACCTCCAATACAATCAATATCGGCTTGTTCGCCCATATTGTCAAAATAGCCGATTTTCTGCCGTTTTAGACGACGATATGCTTCACCGTGCCGATTTGGCGGGACAAAATAATATCATCTTCATTTGTCACCTTGAATTGGTGGCGCAACACATCTTTCTGTTTTGCCCAGAAGATGAGTTTGCCGAGCCGGACATAATGAATGATGATTTCCTCAATTTCCTTATTGGCAATTGCGGCATCGGGCCCGGCAATATATTCGCGTTCCATCCCGGCTTTAAGTTGCTGATTGGTCTGGCTTTTGACACCCATAATATTCTTGTGGAACTGCTTGTATTTCTGCTCCAGAAAGTCGGACAACTCAAATTTGCGCTCAATATCCATTTTGGGCAGGGTAACGACGACGAGCTGTTCTTCTTTGTGCTCTTTGAGTTTTTTGAACCCTTTTTCGTCTTTCAAATATTTCAACACGGCGGCGCGCACCTCTTCATCCAGCGAGCGCACGAAAATATTTTCTGCCGTACACTGCACCGTCACAAGGTCTGAGGCGCGCCGTTGCTTGCCTTTGATTATGAACCTCGCATTTTTCAGAATATTCAGGTTTTCTTCGCTGGCACCGGCATCTTTGATTTCTTTCAGAAAAACCATGAACCGGTCGCGCACGCGCGCTTCAAACGCATCGCTATAGCTCGTCAATTCTTTTTCGGTTTCGAAAAGAAATGGTTTGATTTGTTCTTCAATGTCGACGGTTTCTTCACCGTCTTCAACTTCGGCTTCACTCATAACACATTACCCCCTGAACGCAGCGCCACCCGAAGACCGGCGGCGCGAACTCCGCCAAATAAACATTACAACAATAGCATTTTTTGGGATTTGGAAAAACCTCTTCGCGGCCCGCAATGGGTCAATAATACGTGCGAGATGGGGTATTTTCAGCGGAAACACTTGAGTTTTCGCGTCTCTGCGGCGGTTTCTTTTTTACCCCACTTGCCGTCATCAAAGGCGGGCGGCTTTGAAATCTGCCAGCATTTGCGTCCAGGCCTCGAAATGGGCAGGCGTCCAAATTTGCGCGCATGCGGCAGCGATCACGTCGCGGGTTATCTCAAAAAACACATCGAAATCAGCCTCAATGCCGTAGGGAATATGGCTCATGCGCGCACCGATAATGCGATTGGCGGCCGCGTCGCGGTCGGACAGATAGGTGGTGATAATCTCCAGCGTCGTGCGCATCATATTGGCCCGCAAACCCTCATCACTATCGAGCAGAAACAGCCCTTCATAAGCCGCATCATGGGCATAAAGCGCCTCATAAACGGGCCTATAAGGGTCGCCCTGATGCTCGGCAAAATGTTCCAGGCTTTGCGTGATGAGGTCTGTCATAAGCTCTTTGGTCGGAATTTGCGTCATGATGGGGGAGTTTAGCCGCAAAAACGCGCGCAAGTTAAGCCCGCCCAAGTTGATAATGAGATGCAAACGCAGTTTTGTAGAATTATTCTAAAAAACCTTGATTTTGGCAGATAATCATTAGATAAGAGGGAGAGGGCGTCATTGGCCCCAAAAGGCCCGATTATTTTTATGGAGGTTGCGATGAAAGGCAATCCTGAAGTCATTAAACACCTGAATATAATACTGAAAAACGAGTTGACCGCGATCAACCAGTATTTTCTGCATGCGCGCATGTTGCGCGATTGGGGCTTTGAGGCGCTGGGCGAGAAGGTGTATCAGGAAAGCCTTGGCGAAATGCACCACGCCGATTACATCATCAACCGCGTTTTAATGCTTGAGGGGCTGCCCAATTTGCAGGATCTCGGCTCTTTGAAAATCGGGCAAAATGTGCCGGAAATGTTCGAGGCGGATCTGTCGGTTGAAATGCTCAACCAGTCATGCCTGAAAGAGGCCATTGCGCTGTGCGAAGCCGAAGCCGATTTCGTCACCCGCGATATTTTCATGAAAATTCTCGACGACACGGAAGAGCATATTGACTGGCTGGAAACCCAGCAGGGTCTGGTTGAAAAAACCGGTCTGCAAAACTATTTGCAGGAACAAATCGGCAAATCCGAGGGCGAGGGCTGAGGCGCGAAACCTATTCGCCGGGGCTCGATCTATTCGCCGGGGCTAAGAACAGCTTCGCCCGTCGCCCTATCCAGCATATTCAACATGGTTTCCATGCAGCGCCCGCATTGGGGTTGCGTGCCGCAGGCTTTGTACACGTCTTGAGGCGCGCGACAGCCTTTTTCAATGGCACGGGTCACTTGTGTGTCGGTCAGCGCGTTGCAAATGCAAATATACATGGCTAAATCTCATCGCTCCCCAATTGCGAATGATTATCACTAACATAGGAAAATATGCCTCGCAAGCAAAATTCCTCCCTTCAAAAATCTGTCTGTCGGCGTGTTCGCGGCGTTTTCGCGCCGAATTTTTATTTTTGGAGGTCCGCCAAGCTTCCTGTACCCTTGTCGCCGGATATGTAAGCAATGCACAGAAAATTTCGGGGGCAAAAATCGCATGAGCAAGAAACCTGTATGTCTCATTTTGGGTGCCGGCGCCGGCATTGGCGGCAATGTCGGCAAGAAATTCGCAAAAGAGGGCTATCACACCGTGCTGGCCCGGCGCAGCGATGAAGAAGGGCTGAACAAATTGCTCGCCGACATTAATGACGCCGGCGGCAGTGCGGTCGGGCGGATGCTCAATGCGGTGGAAGAAGATGCGATTGAAAATCTGATTGTCGACATTGAGAAAAACGAAGGCCCGATCGAGGTGGTGGTGTTTAATCTGGGCGCGCAATTCGGCAACCGCACGCTGGAGGACACTTCTTATAAGCTGTTCGAACTGGGTTGGCGCATGACGAGCTTTGCGCTGTTTCGGGTTGCCAAAACATTGGCCCCGATTATGGAGGCGCGCGGCGGCGGCAAGATTTTGGTTACCTCGGCAACTTCCGCCATGCGCGGCAATGCCGGCCAACACGCCCATGCCGCCGCGATTGGCGGGCGGCGCTTATTGTGCCAGACGCTCAATGCCGAGCTGTCGATCAAGGGCATTCATATTTGCCATATTTATATCGATGCCATGATTGAGGCGCCCGATACTTTGGGCAGGCTTGTTGGCGAAGAGGCCTATGCACAGCTGCTCGCAGAAAAGGCCAACGGCAAAGACGAAATGGTTATTCCGGAAAAGGTCGCCGACACCTATTACCACATCGCCCATCAGCATCGCTCCGCATGGACATCCGAGGTGGATATTCGCCCGTTTTCCGAGCAACCCTGGTGGAATGATTAAGCCGTCAGACCGACGGCTCGTTTAACCGCCGAGAAAATTGCGGATGACATAATTGGTGGTCGTCCGGGCAACCAGCTTTTCGGTATCGTCTTTCAATTCGGCCAGCAGCGTGAAATCAAACCGGCCTTCCGTGTCGAGCGTTGCGTTCATCTCATCGGCTTGGGTTTGCGAAAACCGCGTCTCGGCGGTGACGGAAGAAAATGCCGGTGCCTTGAACTCGATTTTCAGATCGCGCACCACGGGTTGAAATTTTTCGGGCCTGGCGAGATGCACCATCGGCACCAGCCCGCCCAGAAATTCGCCGCCTGCGAACAAATAGGCGGCGTGCATCATTTTCAGGTGATTTTCGGTTTCCGGCCCCAGCGCCATGCGCACTTTGAAGGTCTCCCGCGCTTCCAGAATTTCAAGATGCGCGTTCCCATAAAGGCTGTAATTGGCGCGAATATCCGCCGCCATTTTTTCAAGATTCATGGGCTTACTCGGCTGCCTGTTGCACGACGGCGGAAGAAGATTTCACCAGCTTGCCCGGCAGGGCACCGGTCGCCACGCCATTTTCAAAAATCTTCTCACCGGATACAAAAGTTGCCACCAGCCCGTCGGCATTTTGCACGAAACGGCTGCCGCCGCCGGGCAGGTCATCCACCATATGCGGGGTTTTCAGGCGCAGATTGTCGAAATCAATAATATTGATATCGGCCTTCATGCCTTCCGTCAGACACCCGCGATCGGTAAAGGAGAAAAATTCGGCAGGCTCGCGCGTGATTTTTCTGATGCCGTCTTCCAGCGAAAACAGTTTTTCGTCAAACACCCATTTGGTGAGCACGAACAAATTGGCGCTGGTGTCGCATATTGAGCCGACATGCGCGCCGCCATCACCCAGCGCTTCCACCGTATGCGGATGCTTCAGCAATTCGGCAATTTTGTCCTTCGACTTGCTGGTCGCCGGGATATAGATGAGGTTTTGGCTGTCATTTTCTGCCAGGAAATCATACAGCCATTCTTCCGGGTCCCGCCCCTCGGCTTCGGCGCGCGCGGCGACCGAGTTTTCATTTTGCGGCAAATATTCAATGGGGTTTTCCATCGGATACATGGCCCCGAAATTGGTCGACAAAAGCTGTACGAAAATATGCGGATTGTCATTTTCCTCCGCCAAAATTCGTGCCTTGAGTGCCGGGTCTTTGAGTTTGGCCGCACGCTCGGCCGGTGGCAAATCGGCGACCGCCATATAGCTTGGGCGTTTGTAAAACGGGCTCATGGTCGCGATATGCCCCATCAAAATACCGATCGGGCGCGAAATAACCTGCCCGCGAATATCGAGCCCTTCGGCTTGTGCGGTTTCAATGCGTTTGAGCTGGTCGCGCCACAAATCCGGATTTTCGTTCATGCCCGCGCTTGGGTTTTCGATCGGAATAAGGGTAAACGTGCCCTTGGCGCCGGTTTTCCGGCTGGTTTCGCGCAAGATGTCAAACTCTTCCTCGGCGTCTTCCCAATCGGAAATAAACTGCATGACATGGCCATGCGCGCCGTCAAGGGCCGTACCCAGCGCTTTCATCTCGGAAGCGGCCGCCGCAAATGTCGGCACATTCTCGCCGGAACTGCTGAGATGCAGCAAGGTGCGCGAACTGGACAGACCAATGGCACCGGCCTTCAGGCTTTCGCTGATGATTTGCTTCATCCGGTCGATATCTTCGCGCGTTGCGGCCTCGCGCTTCACGCCGCGCGCGCCCATCACATAAACGCGCAAAGGGCCGTGCGGCAAAAATACGGCAATATCAATATCGCGCTCAATGGCGTCGAGGGTCTGCAAATATTCGGGGAAACTTTCCCATGTCCACGGAATGCCCGCGGCCAGTGCCGTGCCCGGAATTTCCTCAACACCTTCCATCAATTGCACCAGCACCTCGCGGTCTTCCGGACGACACGGCGCAAAGCCGACGCCGCAATTGCCGACCACAACCGTGGTAGTGCCCAGATTGGAAGAGGGCGTCAGGTGCCGGTCCCAAGTTGCCTGGCCGTCATAATGGGTGTGAACGTCAACAAATCCGGGTGTTACAGATTTTCCGGCGGCGTCAAATTCCTCGCGCGCACTTGCATCAATCGCTGCTTCAACCTTGGCAATCTTGCCGTCTTGCACGGCAATATCGGCAAGGCGCGCCGGTGCGCCCGTGCCGTCATAAACCAGCCCGTTGCGAATAATCAGATCATAGTTCATCGCTTGCTCCCAATTTTTCTAAACGTTAAACCGAGCTTGCAAGCATTTGCAAATAAATCCTATTTCGACACGGTGCGAAATCCGATATGGCTGGTCGGCAGTCCGGCTTCCTGGGCCTGGCGCGCCGCGGCCCGATAGCGGCGGCAAAAATTCGGCGCGCATAAAAACGACCCGCCCTTAATGGTGTAAACCGTTTCAAGATCGGTCCGGGCGGCCACCGTGTCGGTCCATTCCCACACATTGCCGATCATGTCATAGAGGCCAAATTCATTGGCCGGAAAACACCCGACCGGCGACCGCTTGGCATAGCCGTCGTCTTGCGTGTTCTGAATGGGAAATGTGCCCTGCCATGTATTTGCCATCTCCACCCCATCGGGTGCGCGCTCATCACCCCAGACATATTGCGTGTCGGCTCCGGCATTGGCGGCATATTCCCATTCGGTTTCAGTGGGCAGGCGGCGTCCGGCCCAGGCGGCATAGGCGCGCGCATCATTGAAGGACACCTGCACCACCGGCTCATGCGGGCGCGTTTCTATTGTGGTTTCGGTATTGGCGGGGCCTTCGGGGGTGCGCCAATTGGCACCTGCCACAAAATGCCACCAGCTTGGGTTTTCAAGTGTGGGCGGGCGAAACACCACGCCGCCCGGTTGGTCAAAGCCGGGTTGGGGGCGCTCGGCATCGGTGACATAACCGGTCGCTGCAATGAATTTTGCAAATTCGGCATTGGTCACTTCCGTTGCATCAATGTCGAAGGCCGAAACCTCCACCATGCGCGGCGGGCCTTCTTCACTATAGGCAGGGTGCGCGCCCATGGTGAAGCTGCCGGCGGGCAATGCAATTTTGCGCGACATTATCCGGTCCGTGGCCTCGCAGCCGGCCTGTTCTTGCGCTTGTTTGCGGGCGGTTTTTTCTTCGCGCTCGCACGCGGCCAGCAAAATACCGGCCAAGCCAAGGGCGGCACATGCGTTTAAGGCTCGCTGGAATTTCGCCCGCTTTGTAATGAACGTCGTCACGAGCCCTGATTGAATTTCGGTTCGCGCTTTTCAAGAAAGGCAAGCATGCCTTCCTTCGCGTCCGGCGTGCCTTGCGTGAGGTGCACCGCCGCGCGCTCATCTTCTATCGATTGCTCAAGGGTCTTGGTTTCGAAACCGACCAGCGTGTCGAGCATGCCTTTAACGGCCAAACGCGGCTGTGAGGCGAGTTCTTCGCCAAGCTCCTGCGCCCGTTTTTTGAGATCTCCAAGCGGGCAGATTTCGCCCACCAGACCAATTCTCAAGGCTTCATTTGCGTCGATCATGCGGCCGCGCAAAATCATATCTATTGCCGCGTCACGCCCGACCACCCGCGGCAGGCGCGCCGAGCCGCCCCAGGCCGGCACGGCTCCCAAATCCATTTCCGGCAGGCCGATTTTGGCCCCTTCCGCCGCCGCAATCCGAAAGTGGCACGCCAGCGGCAATTCGAGCCCGCCGCCCAGACAATATCCGAACAATGTGGCGATGGAGGGTTTACCCAAATTTTCGATCCGGCTCAAAACCCGCAAGCGTTGGTCAAGAACAGCATCGAAAGAGCCCTTTTTTTCGATCCCTTCGCCCAATTGTTTGAGGTTCATGCCGACGGAAAAATGTTCCTCGCCCGCGGCGGTAAAAATCAGCGCGCGCACCTTGTCGTCGCCCTCCAGTTCGGGCAGGGCAGCTTCCAGCGCGTCCATATACTCGAGCGTCATGCGATTATAGGGCGCGTCATTATTGGAGATCGTCGCAACGTTATTTTTGATACTTATCGTGATCGGATCCATCGGGCTTTCCCATTTGTCAGGACTGGTTGTTCAACACACCCAGCATCAATGCCAGCATCGCCCCGCGCGCTTCGCTGATGCTCAGGCTCTGGTGGTGGCGCAGCCGATGCCAGATGTCGAAAGACGCCGCCGCATGCACGGCCTCGCGTTTGGTGTCCGGCAGGGCGTGCAGCTCCGGCACCCATTTTTCCAGATGCTTGCGCAATCGGCGCTGATTGCGCGCCCAGTTATGTTGCAATGCCTTTGACTGCCACATTTGAAACTGCGTGCTCAGCATGGGCCGTTTCAAACGCTCAAACGCATTCGACAAGACGTCGATATAATCGGACAGGCGGGCCTCAATGTCGCCATCGGGCTTGGGCAGAAGAAACAAATGTTCGTAATGTTGGCGCGCCTGCTGGTCGACGGCCTCCAGAAGCGCGTCCATATCCTCGAAATGTCGAAAAAATGAGCGCAGGCCAACCCCGGCCTCTTCGGCTATTTGCTTGGCCGTCGGTGACAGATTGCCATTTTCGAGCAGGGTCAGTGTTGCCGTGATAATTGCGGCGCGGCTGCGGGCACTGCGCTTGCGGCGACCGTCAATACTTTCAATCTGGGCTTCTTGATTCACCATAATGTGCCTAATTTGGCCAGTAGATGAACTCATCGTCAAGTGTCGGTTTATCGGCCAGCGATTTGTCGATCCAGATGGGGATCTCCACATTGGACGGCCACATCGGGTCGGCCTGTTGGTCGTTATGGGCGTCCAGCAATGCGCTCAGCTCGGCCACTTTGTCGCCGCGCGCCGCGCTCAAATCATTTTTCTCGAAAGGGTCCTGCGCGAGGTGGAACAGACGGATTTTTTGCGGGCCTTCACTGCGTTGCATTTTCCAGCCATCCGACAATATCGCCTGATAATGGCCTTCGCGCCAAATAAGCGTATCGTGCGGGGCCGCCGTTTTCTGCCCGCCCAGATGGGGCAGCAGATTGACCCCGTCAATCAGGTCGGCCTGCGGGATCAACGATGCCGCACCCAGCGCGGTGGGCATAATGTCCAGATGCGATACGGCATGCGGATAGGTGGTGCCGCCCTTCAACCGGTTCGGCCAGCGCATCACGAAAGGCACATGGGTGCCGCCTTCGAAAAAGCTCAGCTTCCAGCCGCGATAGGGCTTGTTGATGTCGGGCATGCCAATATAGTTTGCACCCCCATTGTCGCTGGTGAAAATAATCAGCGTATTGTCGTCGACCCCGTTATCTTTCAGCGCCTGCACAACACGACCGACACTGCGGTCGACGGCGCGTATCATGGCCGCATAGACGCGGGCGCGGTGATTGGGGAAATTGTCCCCGACCGCTTCAAAATCCTGCCTGCTTGCCTGCAAGGGTGTGTGAATGCCCCAATGCGCCAGATAAAGGAAAAACGGCCGGTCTTTATTGGCGGCAATCGCCTGCTCCGCTTCGTTCGTGAAATAATCGGTCAGATAGCGGTCGGGTTCAAAGCGGTCGCTATCGTTGAAACTGACGGCGTAGCTCATTATTTCCCACTGCACCTTGTCCAGAACGGCAAACTCATTGCGGGCATTTTCGACATCGGGGCTGTCGATCGGCAGATAAAGCCCGCCCTCCATCATCAGGCTTTCGTCAAACCCTTGTGCCGTCGGGCGCAAAAGCGGGTCCCGACCCAAATGCCATTTGCCGATATGCAAGGTACGATAGCCGCTTTGCCGCAATTCTTCGGCCAGCGTTATTTCCTCCGGCGGCAGGCCGCGCGCCTCAAATGGCAAATCATTGCCCGTGCTGTCTTCTTGGCTTTCGGGAAAGCGGAACTTGCGCGGCATCGGGTCAGCATGGGTGAGTTGTTGCAAGATTGGGCCAAAAGCACTTGGCGCGGGCGTATATTCAAAGCCGAAGCGTGTCGAATACCGCCCCGTCAAAAGCATGGCGCGCGAGGTTGAGCACACGGCGCTGCCGGCATAACCATTGTCAAATAAAACGCCCTCATCGGCCAGCGCATCTATATGCGGTGTCTCGACCAGCCCGCCGCCATACATGCTCACATCATTGAAGCCCATATCATCCGTCAGAATGACGACAATATTGGGTGGTCTTTCGCCGCTGCCCTGCCAGGTGCCGCCATCTTCCCAAGTCACCGGCCGATTGGGTCCGGGCGACACAGCCATGCGCTGGGCAAAGCCGAGCGCGGCAATGATGATGTTGGAACGGTTCGTGTAAGCCAGCGCCAGTGCGCCCAGCAGAACGAGCGCGACGGCGGAGAGTATTTTCATGCGTTTTGTCATCTTCAATCCGCCAAGTTTAATTCGTCAGGTTTAATTCGCCAGACTCACTTTATCAGACTCACTTTATCAGAACGCCGCGCGCGCCGCGCAGGTCGAAAATAATGCCCTGCTCGGCCGTCATTTTGCTGTCGAGCATATCAGTATAAGCGGTTTTTATGGCTTCCGGCGAATTGAAATGGGTTACGTTCAGCCATTGCGCGGCTTCGATCATCAGACCGCCCATGCGCGTGCTGATTAAATTCAGCATTTGCGCCGGATCATCGCTTTCTTTCGCCAGATGCGCAATTTCATCCGGCCCCGACCAGAAAACCGGCCTTGGGCCCGGCAATGCGGCATCATCCGCACCTACAGATTCCCAATGTGTCGCGCCCACCGTGCCGCTATAGGCTATGTGGTCGCCCAGATGATTGTGAATGGCACCGCGCACACGGCTATTGCCGGCCATGTCGAACAAAACGCTGGTTTCGTGCGGCAGCATTGCCACCTCGTCATAGGTCAGCACCTGATGATAGCAGCCGATTTTCTCGACAAAATCCTTGTTCCCCGCCGAGGTCAGACCGATGGCCTTGCATTTGTCGGCGTGATTATTGACCAGAAAATGCCCGAAGCCGAAAGCGGTTTTACTCGACGCGCTGGTGATGATGACATTGCGCGCGCCGTAAAAAGCGTGGCGGGTAATGTAGTTTTCCAGCAGAAACGAGGTGCTGATGACGGGCCGCAACAGGCTCTGCATATCGTCAAATTCGGGGGCGTAGCCGGGTTCGGCCGCCACGCGCGCATATTCGCTGTAAAAAGCGGGGATTGAACCCCGACACGCGGTCATGTCGCGGCACGCTGTCGGCTTTACCTTGTCCATTTTGGTCAGCAGATAAGTCGATGGCGGATAAAAGCCGTAAAGCCGCTCGCCAACGCCCAGTTCGGGGTGGGCCGAGGCGACAATATTGCCAAATCCCCAAAACGGCATGCGGGCATAGCCTTGCGGGGCGGGGAAACTTTCCAGATAGCGAATAAGCCCCGATTTGCCGGCAATGCCATAAGAGATTGTATTGGCCGTTAGTGCCAGTCGGTCAATCTCGATAATGACCTCACCCTCGGCGAGCCCGTCGGCATCGTAGCTTGCGCCCGAAACGAATTTCGCATCGCGAAAATCATCCGGATTGAAAATAAAATCGTGACTTTGATATTTCAAAATAACCCCCTGATTTAGAGGCGGATAATAAAAATTGACATATTAAATGTCAATTTCTAAACTCATCGCCTGCAATTCAATGGTCATGTTGGGTATCTCAATGCGAAGCGGTTATGCCATTTGGGGCACAGCTCTTATTTTTTATCTGGTTTTTCTGAGCTGGCACGAAAACTGGCGGGGCCCCTTGACCGACCCCGAAATTGCTGCCTTTACCGCGCGGGCGCAGAGCATTAACGGACTTTCTGCCGAGCAGCTGGCGCGCTTCGAGACGTTTATGCGCAATGACGATGGCGGTGAGTTTTTCATGGTCAATCTTGTCGGGTTTACCGAGGGCCCCGCAAGTCATCCCGTTACCGGCGCAAAGGTCGACGCGCGCGAGCTGGTGCAGAGCTATTTCCGACCCTTTGCCGTCAAAATTCTTACCCGCGCCGGATATCCGGCATTTTCTGCCCGCACGCTGTCGGGCTATATTGAAGCGTGGGGCGTTGAGGCAAATCCCGGCTGGGAGTATGCAAGCTTAATGCGCTACCGCAGTCGGCGCGACCTTCTGATATCGGCATCCGACGAGGACTTTAGTGACATTCATATATATAAGCGTGCGGCGATAGCTGCGACTTTTGCCGTCCCGGCACAATCTATTGGCGGGGCGCTGTTATCACCCCGCATTTGGATTGCGCTGTTTATTTTCTTATTGGCCGCGCTGGCCCATATCTTCTATTTGACACGCAGGAAAAGAAATGACTGATACGCCAATGAATGACCGGTTCAAACTCTACACATGGAGCGTGTCGCTCTATTCGGCCAAGGCGCGCGCCTATCTCATCAAGCAACATATTGACTTTGACGATATCTCGCCGGCCAGCCCCGAATATGAAGCCGAAATTCGACCCGCAATCGGGCGCTGGATTATTCCGGTTATGACAACCCCGCAGGGCGAGATTGTGCAAGACGGCACGGATATTATCGACTGGTTTGAGAAACAGAATATGGCGCGCCTGTCGGCCTATCCGAAGACCCCGCGCCATCTTATTGCTTCGCTGATTATGGAAATGTTCGGCGGCGAGGGAATGTTGCGGCCGGCCATGCATTATCGCTGGAATTTTGACGAAGATAATCTCGACTTTATTTTGCAGCAATTCGGGCTGTTTGCGCTGCCGCAAGTGCCGCCCGGCGAACGCCGCGACATGGCACTTCATGCGGCCGGACGTATGCGCAAAGCCGCTGTTGCGTTTGGTGTGACCCCCGAAACGGCGCCGGACATCGAAGCCGCCTATCACGACACCATGGCCGAGCTTGACGCGCATTTTACCGCGCATCCTTATTTATTGGGCGGTGCGCCGACAATCGGTGACTATGGTTTGTTTGCCTCGCTCTACGCGCATTTGGGGCGCGACCCGCATCCGCTGCGCCTGATGCAGGAAAAAGCGCAAATGCTGTTGCGCTGGACCGAGCGCATGCGCAATCCGTCTTCCGATATGGTTGAATTTATCGGCCATGATGAAAACCTGCTGGGTGAGGATGCCATACCCGAAACGCTGAAGGTTCTGCTGGCGCGTGTCGCTTCGGATTATCTGCCCGAAATCGAGGCCATGACGGCGTTCACCAATGACTGGCTTGCCGAAAACTATCCGGAGCCGAACGAAGTTGTGGGCGGTGAAAGTCTGGGGCGCGGCATTGGCAAGTGTCAGTTTAACTGGCGCGGTCTGGATGTGAGCGCGGTGGTTATGCCCTATCGCATCTTCATGTTGCAGCGCATTCAGGACGCTTATGACGCGCTGGACGCGCCCGCGCGCGACGCGGTTGACGCGCTTTTTGCCGAAACCGGCCTGTCGGCCCTTGTCACGACGCGGTGCACGCGCCGTGTCGAACGTGAAAATCATCGCGAGATCTGGCGTTAGGGCCTAGCTGACTTCCTTCAGGAATTCGAGCAATGCATCGCCATATTCCTGCGGAATATCTTCCACCAGAAAATGGCTGCCGCCTTTTAAGATAACCGGCGCGCGCTTTCCGGCACCGGCAATAAAGGGCCGTACGCTTTCATGGCCCTTGGGCGCGACAATATCTTTGTCGGAAAACAGGCACAAAAACGGCTTGTCGAAATCGGCCAGCCTTTCGCGTGCGCGAAAATTGTCGACCAGCATCGGATTGTCAAAGCGCGTCGGCAGCATTTGCGTGAACTGCCGGTTGCCGGTCAGATAGCGAAAATTGGGATAGGGCGCGGCATAACCGGAGACTACTTGCTTCGGCAATTTGCCCGCACATATTGCGGCCAGCATGTTCCAGTGTCGCCAAAACGGGTTGAAGCGCACATAGAGCTGAAATTTCCGCAAGAAAGAGGGGCCCTTGCCCGGTATTGCCATTTGGGTGATGGGCTCGTTCGGGTCGCGCACCGGCAGGCCGGTATTGGAAAATGTGACGCTGGCCGTGCGGTCCTGATGCGCGGCCACGGTGCGCAGCCCGATAATGCCGCCCCAATCATGCAGGACGAAATGCACGCCGTCGAGGTTGAGCTTGTCAAACAGCGCTTCGCGTACCCATTTCTCATGCCGCGCAACGGTATAATCCTTCATGCGCGTGGGCTTTTGCGACCGTCCCATGCCGATCAAATCAACGGCGATGGCGCGAAAGCCCGCCGCGGCGAGGCGCGGCACAATTTTGCGCCACATGAAACACCAGGTCGGGTTGCCGTGGATCAGCACGACGGGCGGGCCGTCTTTCGGCCCGGCTTCGATATAATGCATGTTGAGCGTGCCGCCCTCATCATCATCAACGGCCACATAATTGGGCGCGAAATCATAATCGGGCAGGTTTTCAAACCGGTGGTCGGGTGTCTCACGAAATTTCATGCAACGGAGTTTAACGGTGTGCGCCGTAAAGTCAATAAAATGACATATTATGTGCCAATATTCTTGTGCCACCGCACAATATTCTTGTGCCTCCGCACAGGCTTCGCATGTCCCTAAATGATAAATACCGCTGCGATGGCCGCAGTAGCCTTTGGGTGGATGCCAGATGAAAGGGAGACACGCATGCTGAAGGAAACACATTATAGCCAGTTCACCATAGTGCCCTGTACACCGACGATTGGCGGGCGCATTGAAGGGGTGCATTTATCCGATCTCGACGCACAAGGCGCGGCCGACCTACGTGATGCGCTGTGGGAATTTGGTGTTTTGTTTGCCGCCAATCAACATCTCAGTTTTGATCAGATGAAGCAGACCGCGCTTATTTTCGGCGACCGTCTGGAAGAACACACATTCGCGCCCACCATGGCCGATGAAGGCCATCCCGAAGTGGTGCGCATTGAACGGCTGAAGGGAAGCGCGGCCAAAACAACGACCGATATTTGGCACCATGATGTGCTGGCGCGCAAAAACCCGAATATTATGTCCATCCTGCAGGCCGATCAGGTGCCGTTTGGTGCCGATACCATGTGGGCGTCAATGTCGGCAGCCTATGCACGCATGCCCTATGCCTTGAAACTCCTATACACGAATTTGATGATTGAGCATGACAGCCTCTATCTCACCTTGCGCCATGATTTTGGCGGCTCCGGCATTACGCTGGAAAAAATGGCGGCACTGGCCGAAGCCGCCACGCATCCCGCGGTCATCACGCATCACACAACCGGCAAACCGTGCCTGTTTGTTGGCAATGGTTATGTCAAACGGGTTCAGGGCTATGAAACCGAATTCAGCGAATATCTCGTCAAAATGGCAAATGAATTGCCGAAAATACCGGAACTGCAAGTGCGCCATCAATGGCAGCCGGGTGATGTTGCGCTATGGGATAATTTCGGTACGGCGCATTATGGCGTGACGGCAGATCTGGCAGAGCAGGACCGTCTTTTATATCGTATTGCGTCTTGGTCGCCCGATGTAACCCCGCAACTGGACCGTGCCGCAATAATGGCGGCACTGGCCGAAGAGAACGCTACGCTCCGACAAGCGGCGGAATAGGCTTAATTTGGGGTGCGGGCCCGCCATGCATGACAAATTTTCTTCCGCCATGCGCGCTTATACGGTCGGGCTGCTGACACTGATCTGGTCGGCCAATTATCTCGACCGGCAAATATTTGCCATTTTGTTGCAATCGATCAAAGTCGAAATGGCGCTGTCGGACACCCAGCTCGGACTGGTAAGCGGGCTGGCATTTGCCCTGTTCTACACAACCTTCGGCCTGCCGCTGGCCTATCTCGCCGACCGCGCCAATCGCAAGCGCCTCATTATCGCCTCACTCAGCCTGTTCTCGGTCATGACCTATGCCTGCGGACTGGCGCAGAATTTCTGGCATTTGCTGCTGGCGCGCATGGGTGTGGGCATTGGCGAGGCGGGCACCAATCCCGCCTCAATTGCCATGATATCGGATATGTATCCGGCCGACAGGCGCGCCACGCCAATGGCATTTTTTGCGCTCGGCTTGAATATCGGCATTTTCGCGGCGTTTTTTTTCGGCGGCTGGCTGGCGCAAAATTATGGCTGGCGGGCGACATTTCAAATAGTGGCTGTTCCGGGGTTGGTGCTTGCCGTACTGGCCGGGCTGACCATGCGTGAACCTGCGCGCGGATTGAGCGACCAAAAGGGCGACGCGGCCCGGAAACCGCCGCCGGCACCGCCTGTCAAAGAGGTTGTTATTTTCATGTTTCAGGCGCGCGCCATGCGCCACATGGTGGCCGCCTTGGCGCTGGTTTTTGCAGTCAGCTATGGCGCCATTGCCTGGATACCGGCGCATCTTATTCGGGTACATGCGATGAGCACCACTGATATCGGCATGGCACTGGCGCTGATTATCGGGGTTGGCGGCGGCATTG
The DNA here is from genome assembly GCA_049611805.1 of Parvibaculales bacterium. Taxonomy (GTDB): domain Bacteria; phylum Pseudomonadota; class Alphaproteobacteria; order RS24; family RS24; genus UBA7378. The sequence continues at coordinate 17,979 of JBMZAX010000018.1, forward strand.
GTACAGCCGCATGCGGCGTGCTGGCCGATTGCCTGGCAAAGCGCGACATGCGCTGGAACTTCTGGCTGCTGGGGCTCGTCGCAATCGTGACGGCGCCTTTTCTGGTGCTTGCGTTCAATGCTCCGACACCGTTTTGGGCATTGGTGTTTCTGGTGCCCGGCATCAGCCTCAATGCGGTATATCTCGGACCCGCGCTTGCCATGCTGCAAGGCATGGTGAAAGCCGAAATGCGGGCTCTGGCTTCGGCAGTAATGATGTTTGTCGGAAATCTTATAGGGCTGGGGCTTGGGCCATTGATTGTCGGGCTGGTAAGTGATCACCTTGCCGACAGCCATGGTGTGCGCAGCCTGTCGGTGGGACTGACCTTGCTGGCCGGCCTTTCAATATGGAGTGGCGGACATTTCTTCACCGCCGCCCGCACGCTCCGTCAGGATCTGGCGCGCGCCGGATAGCGCGGCAAAAAATTGACATTTCGGGACACCCCAGTGTCTAATTTACCCGTGTCTAATTTATCAATGCAACAGCCTGACTTTTTTGCCCGTAGCGCCGTTCTGGACGGATATATCGATACGGCCCGACGGTTTGATGCCGATACAAATGCGCTTTTGAAAGCCCATAATATTGTCGATGCCTGTTTAACAATGCCGGATATGAAAATACCGATGGCAAATGTCATTCGGCTGCTGGAGGATACGGCGGTGCAGTGCGGTGCCCCCGATTTCGGCATTCACATGGCGCAGGCGCGCAGTGCATCAACACTGGGTGCGATAGAGCTCATCATGCGCGAGCAAGCCACATTACGCGATGCGCTGTCGAGCCTTACCACCTATCTTTTTGCGCAAATTGAGGGCATGTCGGTGGAAATCGACGAAACCGACGGCACCTGCACACTGGGCATCGGCGTATCGGCCGAATTGCCGCGACCGGCCATTCAGACGGTGGAGCTGGCGCTGGGCTCGCTGGTGCATATCATTACGCGGCTTTTGGGCAAGGACTGGCGGCCCGACATGGTGATGTTCGAGCATCAAGCGCCGGAAGGCTTAACCCAGCACGCACGCTATCTCGGACAGACCCCTTTGTTTGATTTCGGCCGTAACGCCTTGGCTTTCAGCGGTGATGAGCTGGACGCACCGCTACCGACCGCCAATCCTCAATCCGCCAAACAGGTGGAGGCATATTTTGCGGCGCTGATGGCCCCACGCGAAGAGACCTATCGCGCGAAAGTGTCGGATCATATTCAAATCCTGCTGCCCCAAGGCCAATGCCGCATAGACCGTATCGCCGCGCTGTTGGGGGTCACGCGGCGCACGGTGCATCGGCGCTTGGCCGCCGAGGGTGTCAGCTTTACCCAGCTGGTTGAACAAAATCGCGGCCTGCTGGAGGATGTCTATGCCGGTGCCGGCACCGGCGTGCGGTCAAAAACCGAAATTGCACGGCTTCTCGGATTTGCCAATCTCAGTTCCTACTCGCGCTGGTCGAAAGCCCGGCGTCGGGGCGCGCTCATTTCGCTTTAACACCGGTCTGCGCGTCGATTTTCGGGCCACCGCTTATGCCGTTCGCCCAGCTTTGTGCCGAGCCGCACCAGATTTCAAATTTTGGCGGCAAACGGTCGCGCTGCGTGCAGCCGCCCATGCGCAAGGTCACCTGTTCGGGGTTGTCGACATTGCCTCCGTAAATGGTCGTGCCGCATGCGTCGCAAAAATGCAGCGCGTGCCGATTGCCGCTTTCGGCCGTCTTGATGTAACGCTTCGGTGTGCATGCGGTGAGCTTGAGATCGGCCATTTCGACAATCGCCGCCCACTGAAAAGCCGAGGAGCCGTTTACCTGACATTGCGTGCAATGGCACATGGCTATTTTTTGCGGGTCGATTTTGGCTTCCCATGTCACCGCGCCGCACAGGCAGCTTCCATCTGCATCAATCATTTCCGGACCCCCCTTACGGTTTCTTGGCTTAGCATTATCAATATATGCACCCGCACATTAAACATTAAGGGACATTAAAGAGGGACATGAAACAATAAGTGACATTGAGAAACCACGCGGTCGCCGCGGCGCGAAATACGCCCACGGCTTCCCGCATCCGGCCGGCAGAGCCAATTTTCCGTTCCAAAAATTCAGTCTCAGAAGGCTTTTTGCCAGCCGATCATCAATGTGTCCTCGCGCTCCATTTGCACACCGTGAACATCTTGATGCACGGGCCTGACCCATTCAACGGCAAGGCGGTGATTGGCCAGCACACCGCTTTGGCCGATCAGGTTCAGACCAAGCGACAGATTGGCAAAAGTGCCGCCGGAAAAATGCGTCTGTGCGGTTTGCACGGGCAGGGTGATATTGGGGTCCTGCCCGTCGATTTTACCCTGATGACTGACATCAAGCCGAACCGATCCACTCAGCCGGTCGGTAAATCGCCGCATGGCCCAGCCCTGCATTTCGGCTTTGTCGCCCAGCCGATAATCGGCACTATTGTCATTGAGGCGCACCACCGCACCGGCCTGACCGCCAATGCGCCAGCGGCCCCAATCGCCATTATAAGTAATCGAGGGTTTCAGATCATATGAGCCGGAACCCAGCTGCATCGGATAGGGCAGGCGTTTGCCCGACGCTGTCATATTCATCGGTGTCAGAACCGTGCCGGTTTGTTTAATCGAACCGGTCGGCAGTGACAGGCCAAGCCCGTAATGCCATTTGCCGGTGGCGGTTTCGCCGCCGTGAATAAGCGCACCCACCATCGTGTCGCCGGTGCCCTCGCTGCGGCTTTTAAAACTGCCCAGCAATGTCTTGTTCATGGCGTGATAGGTTTTCAGCGTCATGGTGTTTTCAATATGCATTGCCATGAGCATGAGCGTAACCGTATCGCTCGGCGCGTACATGGCACCGAGCATGGTCATTTTCATATCCATTTTTTGCGGCACCACGCGCAATTGCGCAGGCGTGGCGTGCGTGTTGGCAATGTCGAGTATCGCGCTGTCGGCAATATCATCCCTGCCGTTCAAATTGCCCTTCATCGACATATCCATGTGCCGCAGTGAAACCATATATTCACCGGCCTTGTGCATATGATCGCCCATTACCATAATCGGCGCATGCCCTTCGGGGGCGGCGATTTTCAAATGATTGTCATCCGCATGCGCTTGCGGCGACAGGCACGCAAAACCAAGGGTGAGCGCCACACCGGCGGCGCGTTGCTTTTTAAGCTGTGTCATCAAACATATCCTTTCAACTAAAACAAAAAGTCAGAAAAGAATGTTTGACGGGGGCTCTCTGGGTTTTGCGGTGCGGTGTGTAAGCGGTGTTGTGGCGACAATTTCCCGCGAGGTGCTGCGGATTATCGCAATGGCCTCAAAGCCGGTCGCGCCATGGTGGCGCGCGTCGGACACAACCACATTGGCGCAACAGTCCTCTTCTTCGTGCGACACTTCCGATTGTGTTTCACGGTCGATAAGAACAAATGCAACATGACCCTGTTTGCATATGACATGAACATCGCCAAAGCTGTGAAACGCCACGGCCAATGCCGATTGTGTGAGCACTGCGAGGCAAAAGAGGCTTGTTAAAAAATGTTTTACGCGCTTGTACAAAGTCAGCCTATGGTCTGAACAGGGCACAGTTTTAGTCGGCTTGTGCGTCTTTGCCAAGGCTTTGGCCTAAAGATCGGCCAAAGACAAACTATGGCTCCGGCGGGCAATTTGCGTTACCGTATCGGCATCTGAGGGTAGATCAAAAGTTCCAAATGTTAGAAATCACTCAACTGGCCATAATCGGAATTTCCCAGGGCTGCATCTACGGATTGATAGCCATGGGTTTTGTGATGATTTACAAGGCCACCGAAATGGTGAATTTCGCGCAAGGCGATATCATGATGGTCGGCACATTTGTGGCTCTGACGCTTACAACAATGGCCGGCGCCAATTTTTTTATCGCCGTCTTAGGCGCGATATTGATCATGGCGGTTTTCGGGTTTTTGGTGGACAGGGTGGTTATCCGCAAAATCATCGGTCAGCCGCAATTTTCAATCGTAATACTCACAATCAGTCTGGGGTTTGTATTCCGTTCGGGCGCCGGCATGATATGGGGCCAAAGCCCCAGAACGATGGAAACGCCTTTTACCGGCAATTTTGAGCTGGGCTCGCTGGTTATCGGCAATGAACGCATTGCAATCGTAGTCGGAACAATTTTGGTCAGCGTGTTGCTTTGGACATTTTTCAAATATTCACGATGGGGGCTGGCCATGCAGGCCGCCTCCCAAAACCAGCTCGCCGCCTTTTATTCGGCGATACCGGTCAAATCGGTTTACTCCATGGTCTGGGGGCTGGCCGCCGCCATTTCATGCATTGCCGGTGTCTTGCTTGCGCCGGTCACTTTGGTAAGCACGCTGAACGGGTTTTTGGGAATCAAGGCCTTTGCCGCCGCCGTGATTGGCGGTTTCGGGTCTCTGCCCGGCGCTTTGCTGGGCGGGTTGATTATAGGTTTGGCAGAGCCTTTTGCGGCCGCCTATTTGCCTGAAATAAAAAATATTGTGGCGTATCTGATTATGTTTGTTGTGTTGTGGATCAGACCCGAAGGGCTGTTCGCGTCGCTCTACCAGAAAAAAGTTTGACCGATGCGCGTAATATTCAAAACGTCATATCTGCAAGACATCCGCCTGGCCAAGCATGGGGGCCATGTTTTCTGGTACACGCTGCTGGTGGTTCTGGCTCTGGTCGCCCCTTTATTGGTGGATACTTACTGGATTAATGAGGTTTCGCGCTTTCTGATTTTTGCGCTGGCCGGGCTTGGGCTCATGATAGTGACCGGATATACGGGCCAGGTCTCGCTCGGTCATGCCGCGTTTCTGGCTGTCGGGGCCTATGCGCACACCTATTTCATTTCGCATGAAATCCCGTTTGTTTTTTCTCTTCTTCTGGCGTCTTTCATAAGCGGCTGTGTCGGTTTGGTGGTGGCGGTGCCCGCCAGCCGGATGACGGGGCTCTATCTCGCAATTGCCTCGCTTGCTTTTGCCATCATTATTGAAGATATGACCATTCACTGGGAAAGCGTGACCGGCGGCAATCGCGGCATGCCGGTGCCGCCGCCCAGTCTTTTTGGCTATGAAATTTATAGCGCCGTTGAATTTTACTACATTGTGCTGGCCTGCATATTTTTGAGCACGATTTTGGTTCTAAATCTTCTGCGCGCACCCTTTGGACGCGCCATGATGGCCATTCGCGACAGCGAAATTTCGGCTTCAAGCCTCGGCATATCGGTTGCCCGCACCAAAATCACGGCCTTTTTCATAAGCGCCTGCATTACGGGTTTGGCGGGTGGCCTGATGGCCCATTATGTTCAATATTTGTCACCGGAAGTTTTCGGCATCCTGCTCTCAATACAATTATTGCTCATGATTGTCGTTGGCGGGCTCGGCACGGTTCATGGCGCCTTTTTTGGCGCGTTTCTGGTTGGATTGCTGGAAAGTTTAATCTCCATTTCGAAAGATTATTTGCCCGGCGCCATTGGCAATCAACCGGGGCTGGAGCCCGGATTATTCGGTCTCATTCTGGTTTTATTTATCATCTTTGAGCCGGAAGGCGTGTATGGCCGCTGGCTGAAATTGCGAAACTTTTTTGAGAATTTTCCCTTCTATCGACGCAAAACCTTCAAGCGGCAAAAAACCTATTTGCGCACGGACAGGCTCAAATGACCCATTTGCAGGTAAAAAACCTTTCGGTGAATTTTGGCGGCCTCAAAGCGCTGGATGATGTCAGTTTCAGCGTCGCAAAAAACGAGGTCTTTTCCATTGTCGGGCCCAATGGGGCGGGAAAATCGACCATATTCAATGTGATCAGCTCTTTTTACAAACCCTCGCAGGGGCAAATATTTTTCGACGCGCAAGACATAACCGCGACGAGGCCGGATGAAAAAGCCAAGCTGGGAATTACACGGACATTCCAGAATATAGAATTGTTTGAACATAGCTCGGTTTTGCAAAATCTGCTGATCGGGCGCACCATTCACAATAAGCACCCTGTCTACAGGCAGTTTATATTCGACAAAACGGTTCGAAATTCCGAAATCGCGCATCGCGAGGCGGCCGAAAAAGTGATCGATTTTCTGGAATTGGCCCATTACCGCGACGATCTGATTGCCAATCTGCCCTATGGCGTGCGCAAAAAAGTCGAACTCGCGCGCGCGCTTTGCGCCGAACCGTCTCTTTTGCTTCTGGACGAGCCGGCATCGGGGCTCAATCCTGAGGAAACCGAAGAGGTGGGCCATTGGATCGAGGATATCAGGCATGATTTGGGCATTACCGTTGTCATGATTGAACATGATATGAGTTTGGTTACGGAAGTGTCCGATCGGGTTCTCGCTTTGAGCGAGGGCAAAGTCATTGCGCAAGGCACGGCAGAAGAAGTGCAAAATAACGCCGATGTCGTTTCTGCCTATCTTGGGAGCGCATAATGTCGGAAACCGTCCTGAGGGTAAAAAATTTAGAGACTTTTTACGGGCCGGTCATGGCCATTCGCGGCGTGACGCTGGAGGTTGGCAAAGGTCAAATCGTTACGATTTTGGGCTCCAATGGTGCCGGCAAGACAACCATACTCAAAACAATCTCAGGCGCGATTGAGCCGCAAAAAGGGTCTGTCGAGTTTGACGGCGAAGCGATAACGGGCATGGAGCCCGATAAAATCGCGCGGGCCGGCATTCGCCATGTGCCGGAGGGAAGGGAGGTTTTCCCCTTTCTGACCGTGCGGGAAAACCTTGAAGTCGGCGCCTTTAGCGAACCGGACAGAAAACAGGTGCAACGCCAGATGGATCGGGTGTTTGATTTTTTCCCCGATCTTTCGCGGCTTTACAATCACGAGGCTGTCTATCTTTCCGGCGGCCAGCAACAAATGCTGGCGATCGGTCGCGCGCTTATGGTGCAACCCAAACTTATACTGCTGGATGAGCCGTCGCTGGGGCTTTCGCCTTTGCTGGTCGGGCAGATTTTCGAAATCATCGAGCGGCTGAACCGCGAATTGGACATGGCGATCCTTATCGTTGAGCAGAATGCGAGCATGGCTTTGAAGGTTGCCCAATTTGGCTATGTTTTGGAGGTTGGGCGCATCGTCATGGAGGGCGCGCAACAAAAACTTTTGGACAGCAAGGATATTCAGGAGTTTTATTTGGGCAAGAAAGAAGAAAGCGCGCGCGGCAAAAGGCGTTGGAAACAACGCAAAACATGGCGTTAAATTTAAATCCGATAATGGCAGTGGTTTGAGTGGGAGAGGTTCGTGGATAATCTGGCGGTGATAGACGGCTGTGACACAACGCCAAAATTGTTCCGCAGTCGGTGTGACGAATTGGGAACAGTCATTGCGATGCGCGAAAAAGAGTTCGGCATCTGGCATTCTTTTTCCTGGAACGACTATTACGACAAAGCAAAATGCATCGGCATTGCGCTCATGGCGCTGGGGCTGGAACCGGGTCAGGTGGCCTCGATTTTATCGGAAAACAACAAAGAGTGGCTGTTTGTCGACATGGCCACAATGTGCGTGGGCGGGGTTTCCAACGGCGTCTACACAACGGATTCATATTCCCAGCTGAAACATGTTTGCGTTGACAGCCAGACGCGGATTTTGTTCGTCGAAGACGAAGAACAGCTTGATAAATTTCTCGAAATCGAAAAAGAACTGCCTTTGGTCAAAAAGGTTGTTGTTTTCGATGATGACGGGCTCAAAACCTTCAGCCATCCAAAAGTAATGTTCATGGATGAGCTTTACGAATTGGGGCGGGCAAATTTCGAAAAATTGCAAAAGGAATTCGATACCCGTCTCGACAATGTGCGCCCGGAGGATACGGCCATCTTGGTTTATACATCCGGCACCACAGGCCCGCCCAAAGGCGCGATGCTCTCGCATCAAAATCTGCTTTTTCAGGCGCGCAATGCCGGCAGCTGGATTGGCGACGAGGCGCGCGAGGAGATCATATCGATACTGCCCTTATGCCATATTGCGGAAAGGACGTTTTCGGTATTTCTGCCGCTGAATTTCAAATGGATCGTTAACTTTGTCGAGTCGCCGGAGACGAGTTTCGAGAACACGATGGAGGTCTCCCCGACCCTGTTTTTCGGTGTGCCGCGCATGTGGGAGAAAATGCACTCAAACACGGTGATTAAAATTAACGAGGCCGTATGGCTGGGCCGCATTGCCTATGAGCTTGCACTCAAAATCGGGGGCAAATACGCCCAAACCATTGATGCGGGGGTCAAACCCAATCTCTTGTTGCGGCTGGGCCGATGGGTGGCCGAGAAAACCGTTTTCCGGAATTTGAAAATAATGCTGGGGCTGGACCGTGCACGCATTCTTTTCACCGGCGCGGCGCCCGTCTCTCCGGAATTAATCGCGTGGTATCGCGCGCTCGGTTTGAACCTGCTTGAACTTTACGGGCAGACGGAATGTGCGGGCATCACAACATCCAATACCGAAGCCGATAATCGTATCGGCACGATCGGCAAGGCCGTTGCAAATGTCGATATTCGGATTGACGAAAATGGTGAGATTTTGTGCCGGGGCCCGCATGTGTTTAAGGGATATTTCGGTAATCCGGAAAAAACCGCCGAAACCGTCATGGACGGCTGGCTCTATACCGGTGACGTCGGCACGATGGATGAGGACGGGTTTTTGCGCATCACCGACCGCAAAAAAGACATTATCATCACGGCCGGCGGCAAAAATATTTCACCTTCCGAGATAGAAAATCAGCTCAAATTTTCGCCCTATATATCCGATGCCGTGGTCATCGGCGATAAGAGGAAATATTTAACCTGCCTGATCATGATCGATCACGAAAATGTGTTGAATTTCGCGCAAAACCAAAACATTCCCTTTACCGATTTTGCCAGCCTGTCGGCCCGCCCGGAAATCGTTGACCTTATCGGCGTCGAGATAGAAAATGTGAACGCGAAATTCGCCCGCGTGGAAACGATTAAAAAGTTCAAAATTATAGATGAACAGCTTACCGCAGATGATGAAGAGCTTACGGCGACGATGAAGCTAAAAAGGTCCACGGTAGAAAAAAAATATTCTAGTCTTATAACCAGCATGTATTAAAAATCACATTGGGAGGTGTGCTGTGGATATTTCGTCAATTGCTCGCATTGGTAGGGCTCTCTTTTGTGCGTCAATGTTGTTTTCCGGCCCGGCATGGGCCGACAGGGGCGTTACCGACACGGAAATTATTCTCGGCTCGCACACTTCTTTATCGGGGCCGGCCTCGACTTGGGGTGTGGCGTCAATCAACACGGCACGCCTGCTGTTTGATGAGGTCAATGAAGCCGGCGGCATTCACGGCAGAAAAATTCGCCTTGTGGTTGAAGACCACCAATATCAGGTGCCGCTGGCGGTGCGCGCGGCCAATAAACTCATTAATCGCGACGGCGTGTTTGCGATGTTTTTGGCAGTTGGGACGCCGCACAATAATGCCGTTTTGGGCCGTCAGCTTGCGGCGGGCGTGCCCAATCTATTTCCGATAACCGGCGCAATCTCAATGGTTGAGCCTTTTCACAAATTTAAATTTCAAGCACTGTCCTCCTACAGTCAGCAGGCCCGCGCTTCCATTCGTTATTTCCACCGCCAGCGCGGGCACAAAAGAATTTGTGCTTTTTATCAGGATACGGATTACGGCCAGGAAATTCGGGATGCCATTCAGCAAGAAGTGGATGTTTTAGGACTTGAGATTGTCGGAGAGACAAAACACAAGCCAACTGAAACCGAATTCATTGGGGCCATGACGTCTCTCAAGCGCGCCAATTGCGACTTAATCGTTTTCGGCACCATAATTCAGGATGCCATTTTGGGCTATGCGGCGGCCCGTGAATTGGGCATTGAAGCCGATATCGTTGCCGGACAAGCTTCAAACGATCATGTGGTGGCGTCTGCCCCCGGGGGCGGCACGGAAGGTCTTTATATTGCCGGTGGGTCGCGCGCGCTTTACGAAGAAACGGCGACCGCCGGTCAGGCCGCATTTATAAAAAAATACACGGCGCGTTATGGCGAGTTTCCGACAGTTGGAACGCAATATGCCTATATGCCGACAAGAATTTTAATCGAGGCCCTGAAAAAAGCCGGCCCGGACCTGACCGCGGACAGGCTGGTATCGGCCATTGAAAGTTTTGACCAATTTGACGATGGCATCGGCACTCCGGTGCACAGCTATTCTGCGACCGATCACAGTGGCAGCGATGCGGTGTTTCTGGATCAGGTGCAAAATGGTCGCCTGAGGGGGCTGGAGCAACGCATTGATCTGATGCCGTGATCCGATGCCGTGACCGGTGTCGTGTGCCTGCCGGCGAGAGAAAATTTCAATCAGTGGCGCCGGATGCTGACACATGCGCCGGCCTTTCACCCTTGCGAAAGGCGTCACAAACTGGAATAAATTTCATAGCAGCATTACATTAAACAGAGATCCGGGATCGAAAAAATGACGCATTGGACACAATCATCGCAAGGGCAGCCGCGCATCGCCATTATCGGGGCGGGCATGTCGGGCATTGCCGCGGTCGTTAAATTGCAAAAAGCCGGCTATCGGGATTTGACCGTTTTTGAAAAAGCCGACCAGGTTGGCGGCACATGGCGTGCCAATCGCTATCCGGGGCTGAGCTGTGATGTGCCCTCGCATTGGTACAGTTTCACCTTCAATCCCAATCCCGACTGGACGCACCGCTTCAGCTATGGGCCGGAGATTCAGGCCTATATGCAGGCGACGGCGGATAAATTCGGCGTCACCTCGCTGGTGCAGTTCAACACCGGCGTCAGCGCGCTGGCCTATGATGATGAAGGCGCAGACGGGCCGGTCTGGCATCTGACCACGGAACATGGTGATGAGGAGATTTACGATATTGTCATTTCGGCAACCGGCATATTGCGCCTGCCGCAATTGCCCGATTTCAAAGGTCTGGACGGCTTTACGGGCACAAAGTTTCATTCTGCCGAATGGCCCGACAATCTCGATTTGAGCGGCAAGCGCGTCGGCATTATCGGCACCGGTTCCACCTCGTGCCAGATTGTTGGCGAGATTACCGACAAGGTCGGCACCATGCATGTGTTCCAACGCACGCCGCATTGGGTGGCGCCCTTGCCGCAGAAAAAATATGCCGGTTGGCAAAAATTTCTCATGCGCGCGCTGCCGTTTCTGCCCAAGCTGACCTATTGGATCAATTATCTGAAATTCCGCGCGACATTTGCGCCGGCCACGAGCGGCCAAAGCGCGTATTGGCTGAAAAGATTCGACCGGGCCTGCCGCAACCATCTTGACAGAGAAATTGCCGATGCCGATTTGCGCGCCCAATTGACGCCCGATTTCACGCCCATGTGCAAAAGGCTGATTTTTGCCTCCGATTATTTTCCGGCCCTGCAACGCGACAATTGCCACCTGATTACGCAAGCCATTGAGCGCATTGACGGTGACAGCGTCGTCACCGCAGACGGCGCGCGCCATGAACTTGATGTGCTGATTTTGGCAACCGGTTTTGACCCGTCGGCCTTTATTCTGCCGACCCGTGTCACCGGTCAGGACGGCAATGACCTCGGCGAATTTTGGGGCCGCGCCCCGCGCGCGCATCGCGGCGTCACCCTGCCGGGTTTTCCCAATTTTTGGATGATAGAGGGCCCGACAAGTCCGGTCGGCAATTTGTCGCTCATCATGATATCCGAGCACCAGATCGATTATATTATTTCCATGCTCGACAATATGCGCAAATCATCTCTGCAGGCATTGGCTCCGAAGCAACAGGCTTATGAAGACTATAATGCAGACCTCGCCAAAGCGGCACAAAACACCGTCTGGGTCACGGGCGGGTGCGACAGCTGGTATATTGACGCCTCAGGCCTGCCCAATCTTTACAGCCACGAGCCGCAGCGATATTTGCGCGACATGCATGCGCTTGATTTGCAAGAATATGAAATGCTGCCACGGGTCAATCGGCTGGCCGCCGAATAAGCGCGCGCATATTGGTTGGAAACCGGGCGTTAGGCCTCGTTTGATGGTTGCGTATGGCTCATGACGGGGCATTTTCCGGCCAGGCTAGGCCCATCCCCCAGGCCTACGGAATCCCTTCCTCCCTTCGTCCAGCCAAACTCGCTCACGCGCTTGACGGCACGCTCATCCATCTGCGCACATTCCTTTTTGCTCAACAACACCCGCGCGTCATAGGCCGATGTTTTCCTGTCTGCCGCAATTTTTGTTTTATAGAAAAACAGGCTTTTGAGAGCGCCGCGCGCCACCCATTTACGCACACCCTTCAGGGGTTTGATACGAACGTGCTCTAAAAAACTGTCCTCAAGTGCCTCGATGCAAACCCACCTTCCGATGGGCTTGAATGGATGCGGGAACCATCTGTCTCCAAAAGCGTGAACAAAAGAGTTCACAATGTCGCGACTCACCGGCGTATAGCCGTGATTTTTGCTTTCCCAGTCATCGACAAATGCCTCAAGCGCTTCCGGCGTATCCGGAAATCCCTTAATCGGCTTGTCGCCCTCAGTTCGAAAATGTTTGGACAAGGCTCTGGCGAAATTGAACAGCGCCAGCTTTATATGGGGGTCCATGCCCACCATGTTCAGGTCCTTGAGCAATCGGTCTTGCAGCACGAATAGCCGACCCAGCACATATATGAAATCGTCGCCATTCTCAAAATGTCCCGGCAACATGCGCGCGACGCTTGCGTGCAATTTGTTCAATCTCGAAAGAGATTTTTTGGTCTCCTCCGAGTCGGGGCCATATACGTGCCAAATCCAGAAAAAATCGAGCGTGTCTTGCATGCGTTGATTGGGTCGGCGCAATCCCTTGTTTGTTATGGAAAGGGTCTCAGCCATATGCGACGGCTTGAGCGTATAGCTTGTCAGTATGGTGACCAAAAAATTGAGCGTAAACTCATCCAGCTGATACTGCGCCATGAGTGAGACAATTTCTGCGTACTCGGTTTCCGGGTCGTAGGATTTAATTTTTTCCTCAACCCAGCGGCGTGGCTGCTTTTCAGAATCCGGAACCTTGAGCATCTCTCCCCCTCCCGAAGATTTATATTGGCGAAAATTACGGTTGTGATGAACTTTCTTCAGTGATAGTACTATCAGTATATTGCACTGCAATCAAGAAAGTCGTAATCGGGGAAATTATTGTGAGCCAACAAAACTCAAAAATTGCCAGTCGGCCCAAGAGAGCCCCGAAACTTTCGCCGGAAAAAAGACGCGAACAACTTATCGATTGTGCGATAGAGGTTTATGTAAATCACGGCATTGAGGGCGCGCGTCGCTCGCATATTGCTCTCAGGGCCGGCGTTTCCGTTCCAACCGTTTATGCATATTTCGATACACGAGAGAGCCTGACGGAGGCGGTGCTCGATCGGGTGGAATCGCGCATAACGGAAATTGTTTGGAACGCGGCTGCTGAAGACGGCCTTGCGTTTTATAAACTGCTGAATGTGGCGCGCGCATTTTCGAACACCGTCGAGCAGGATTCCGCGATCATGAAAATTTGGCTGGATTGGAGCACAGCTTTCGAGAATGCCACTTGGACGCTTTATGAAGACTTGCAAAGCAGAGTGGCAAATTTGTTTTGTGAAATCATTGGCGTCGGCCAAGCCAGCGGAGAGCTGTCGCCGGATTTAGACCCGGAAATTGCCGCCTATATCATTATCGGTGGCGGACAAATGGCGGCGCAAATGAAGCTTACGAGCCCGGCGGCTCTGGATATTGAGGTTTTTCTCCATCAACTCGTCGCCGGCGCGTTGCAAACCAGTGAAATTTCCAACGGCGAGAATTTGCTATGAGGGTGGCAATAATCGGAGGTGGGCCGGCCGGGTGCGCAGCTGCCTATACTTTGCAGAAAAAACGAGTTGATTTCGAACTGTTCGAGGCCGCCGAAAAAATTGGTGGGCGCACAAAACAAATCCATCGAGATGACGGTTACAATCTGGGCACCGGCGCTTTGTTTCTCATGGGGGGCATCTACCCGCGCACCATGGCCTTGCTGCAGGAGATGGGGCGGAAAAAACAATTGGTGCCCTGGGCCGGTGCATCTGAACTTATGGATGATGATCATTCCAGATATCCGGTTCGGCTGGATTCCTTTTTCAGCTTCCTAAGACTTCCAACGCTGGGCCTGCGTGACAAACTGCGCATAATTGGCACCGGACTGCGCCTGCTTGTTGCCCCGGGCGCGCGCAACCCGTTCGACGGATCGCAGCTTGCCAAATATGACAGCGATGAAAATCTGGAAGACTGGTCGCGCGCAAATTTTGGCGACAAGGCCTTTGAATATGTCATGCGCCCGATTATGGACTTTCTCTATGCCGTGCCGTTGCGCGAATTATCAACGCCCTTTCCCAAGGCCCTGATGAAGCAGGGGCACAAAATAGCATTGTCATCGCCACAGGGCGGCATCGGGCAAATTAATGAATGGTTTTTGGACAATGTTTCTCCCGACAAAATCCATGTCTCGACCCCGGTTGAAGGTTTGACGCGAGAAAGTGAAATGTGGCGCGTTTCTTATTCGGGCGGCAGCGTTCTGGTCGACAGCATTATCATTGCGACGGAAGCTTTTACTGCCGCCGACCTTTTGAAGGCGCATGTGTCGGAAGATGCCTATCACCGGCTCATGAGCACGCATTACACCGAATATGCCCATGTTGCCATGGGGTATGACGAGGACCCGTGGCCCGATTATCCAACAGATATTGTGCTGCCCGTTGGCGAAGGTGGTGTTCGCAATGTCGGGGCCATGGTTTTGCATGGCCGACGCCTGCCGGCCTCAGTCCCGAACGGGGCGCAAATGGTTGGGGTCTATTTCAACACGCCACCGCTCAAAGATATGAGCGATGATGACATAAAAGAAGAAGCGGTCAAACAGGTAAATGCCGCTTTTGGCCAGGCACAAAAGCCAAGCTTTGTTCATTTGTTCCGTTATGAAAAGGGGCTGACCATCGCAAAGCCTGGTCACTACAAAATGCTCGATAAGGTTCATTCCTTATTGCCGGAAGGTATCGAACTGGCGGGAGATTATTTCTCCCAAGCCGGGGTAGAGGCCGCCGTGCATAGCGGCGAAAGAGCGGCAAAGAATTTGCTCCGACATCGGGCGGGGGAATTTTAAAAAATCACCATTCTTACTGAGGGAGGAAAAAATGAGTGAAACAACCGGAAACATATTGGCGCTGGACAGCCTGTCGAGGAAGTCCTTGGCATTTTGCGGCTACACCGGATATGCGGCGATAATTCTGTTCATTATAGGCGGCGTTTGGCTGGGGGGCATGTTGCCGCCAATACCCAATGCCAATGATGCACCGGCTGAACTTGTCGCGAAGCTTAATGATAACCTTCTCAATATGCGCGTGGGCTCGATCTTCATGATTGCATCATTTGCCCTTTTCGGCACAGTTGGTGCAGGTATTGCAGCGCAAACCCGGCGTTTCGAGACGAGCCCGGTGTTTTCTTACACCCAAATTGTATTTGCCGCAGGTGGTACCACCATCGCTTTGCTGGTGGCCTTTGGCTGGTCGCTAATGGTGTTCCGACCGGAAACCTACGAGCCGTCAATTCTACTCATGTGGGCCGATTTTGCCTACTTTTTGGCGGTTTTCTCGGTGCCTCTATTTGGCGGCTGGTGCGTGTTAATCGCTCTGCCTATCTTTTTCTCCGAGCCGGGAAGAGAGCCATTTCCGCGCTGGGTGGCTTATGTCAACTTATGGGCGGCTTTGCTCTATGGACCGGGCCAAATGGTCATATTTTTCAAAGACGGGCCGTTTTCCTGGCATGGCATTGTCGGCATGTACCTGCCTTACATCGCATACTTTGCCTGGATAGCCACTATGTCCTGGGTGTTGATCAAGATCGCCCATGACGAAAACAGCTAAAGCTTATAAAGGCTGTTCATCCTGTGCGTGAGAAAAGCCAAACGCAAACCCGGATACCGGGGGAACCCGGTATCTGGGCCTTTGTGACAGGGGACTTGCTGGTCTTTTCCCTGTTTTTCATTCTGATTGCCATTGGCAATCAGGAACAGGGAGAGGTGTTTTCAAGCGCGCGCGGCATGCTTGATTTGAGGTTCGGCCTTGCCAATACGCTGCTTTTGCTCACCGGTTCTTTTTTCGTGGCGATCGGTGTCGAACGTTATCGGTTAAACGATGGCCGCGATAATCGCATCTGGTTCCGGCTGGCGATTTTGTCCGGTGTTATATTTCTCATAAACAAAGTCTTTGAATGGAATGCCAAGGTCTCTGACGGGCTGACCCCGATGACCAATGATTTCTATATGTATTTCTTTGTGTTCACGGCCATTCACGCAATTCATGTGTTTGTCGGCGTCGTCATACTCGGCTTTCTGCACAAAAAATCGCAAGCCCCGTTCACCCCGGAAACGCAACGCGGGCTGGAAAGCGGGGCCATTTTTTGGCACTTGGTCGATTTGTTGTGGATCATGTTGTTTGCCCTGTTCTATCTGGTGTGATTTCTATGAACCATACAAAGCAAATTATTGGATTAAGTTTGATGACATGGGCATGGTTTCTGCTGGTTGCGGTAACCATGCTGGCCTGGTGGCTCGCCGAGGGTGAGCAGAAAATGGCCGACGCCACCACCACGGCAATTTTTCTAACGGCCTGCGTCAAAATCTGGATTATCGGCTATCAGTTTATGGAGCTGAAACTTGCCCCGGCCTTTTTGCGATATGGTTTTTTGCTATGGCTGGTCGCCATCTCCTGCACCTTGGTTTTCTTGATCACATAATCGTTTCCATAATTCAGTGTTAACACCCGCTTGACAGCGCGATTATAAAAAGTGACACCTATACTGCCAAAAAATATCATTGGAGTATTGAAACCATGCCAATTACCCAAATCAGAATGAGCGACTATCCGGGTGACCGCGCCCCCCGCGATATTTGGGAAACCACCCATGAACCGCTGCCGACGCTTAAAGAGGGGCAAGTTGCTGCTCGGATTGATTATGTGTCGATTGACCCCGGCATGAGCGGTTGGATTACCAATAAACGCAATTATATGCCGCCCGTGCGCCCGGGTGGTGTCATGCGGGCGTTTGGCGTTGGCGAGATTATCGAAAGTCGGAGCAATCACTTGGCAGTGGGTGACTGGATAACCGGCTTTTTGGGCGTGCGATCGCATGGGCTTTTTAACGATAAGGATGTGCGCCCCATCGACATTAATATGGCGGCACCGGAACTGTTTCTCTCAGGTCTTGGCATGACCGGCTATACGGCCTATTTCGGCATGATGGATATCGGCCGGCCCAAAGCGGGCGAAACCGTCGTTGTTTCCGCCGCGGCCGGGGCGGTGGGCAGCATGGCCGCGCAGCTGGCAAAAAATGCCGGCGCCCGCGTTATCGGCATTGCGGGTGGTGCCGAAAAATGCCGCTATCTGAGCGAGACGCTGAAGCTCGATGCGGCAATCGATTATAAATCGGAAAATATTGCGGCGCGGCTTGATGCGTTGGCGCCCGATTATATCGACCTTTATTACGACAATGTCGGCGGTGAGATTTTGGACCTCGCCTTGGCGCGCATGAAATATCAGGGCCGCGTTGTTGTGTGTGGGGCGATCTCCCAATATGGCGACATGGACAATCAGCAGGGGCCGACCAATTTTATGCAAATTATCACGCAAAGCATAAAGATTCAGGGCTTCACCATGCGCGATTATATGCACCGAATTCCCGAAGCCGTCGATGCGCTCGCCACCGGACTGCAGGACGGGTCTTTAATATGCCGCCAGCATATTTTGGACGGGCTTGAGCGGTTTCCCGATGGCTTTGAAATGCTGCTGAACGGCGCCAATCAAGGTAAATTGCTGATACGCGTTGACCATGCCGACACATGAGGCGGCGTTTTAAGGGCGCCGGCCAGTCACGCCGGCCAGTCACGCCTGCATGACGCGCGGGCCCTCACTATTCCACTTGAGTTTCCAAAACACCCAAATGCGTGCCGAAAGCCATAACCGCATCACCTCTGCGCAAATAAGCCCACGACATCCATATGTTGGGCATCTGAAAGGCCACGCCCTCCGGTGTGCCAAGCAATATGGCCGTGCCCTTTTTTAACCGCTCACAGTCGGCCAGCCTGATGGGCGCGCCATAAAGATAAAAATCCTTGTCGCACAGAGCCAAGGCCTTTTGCCCGATGGATGGGGCGTCCCAAATCATCAAGCCGGCACTGTCGCGCTGGCGCAGCCGATGATTGACCGTCAGGCCCAATTCGATTTGTTGATAGAAATCAGGATTTGTCGGCACGATGAGAATGGCACCGACCGGCAACATGCCGTCGCCGCCCTTGCCTTCGGGAAAGCCGGTGCGCCCCATTGGTTTTTTAAGATTAATATGGCGCAACAGCGCCCATCTGTCGGTCAAATCATTGCACAGCACAAACCCGAAGCGCCCGCTTTTGCCGGGCGCAATATCCTCAATGGCGACAGCGCACAGCTCAACCTCATAATCGAGCCTTGTGCGTTTTTTGACCGGTGCCTGCCAAGCGCTCGGCGTTGACAGTTTCGGGAACAAAAACGGCCCGTCTTCGAGGCCGGTCTCTTCCGCATGGGCCTTAAAATTAACCCCCGCCGCGATAGTGCTGCTTTGCGTGTCAAACGGCACATCCAGATCCCGCCAATTGTAAATCGTCGCATC
>JBMZAX010000019.1:0-21921 GCA_049611805.1 Parvibaculales bacterium
CTACACTACCTGAAAACACAATATTAGCATCAACTTAAACCAATTTAAAAAGCCAGAAATTCCAGCTCAACAAGATCGGGCGCCACATTTCTACAACTTGAAACATGCGAATTTCCTAACAACAAACCAGAAGATAGCCCTGCAATCAATTTAAATACCAAAGTGCGAAAACAGCTTGTCCAATAGTTTCATCAGAGCTGTTAACCCATCAAAAATATTTTTGTTTGGCTAAGGTCCTACACTTCGGCATTCGTTTTAAAAAGCCTGTCGACAAATATAAAATAAAACACCAACAAACCAACAAACCCAATCCCCGCATGCACTCCTCCGAAGGAGTTAAGAAACGTACCAAACACAAAAAATACAAGTGATAAAATTAGCATTAACACTAGTGTCTCGCGCGCAGAATAGCCGATATCCATAAGACGGTGATGCAAATGCGTTCTATCAGCCCGCATGGGCGACCGGCCTTTAAGCATCCGTCTGATACTCACGGCTGCCATATCAATCATCGGAACCGACGCAACCCAAGGCATGATCGACGCGGGCAACGCGCTGATCAGAGGTGTCCGCTGGCTGGTCGCTATCAAAAGATAAGCCAGAAAAAGACCAATCAACATTGAACCGGCATCACCCAAAAACACTTTTCTGCCAGGCAAAACTCCAAGATTAAAAATAAGAAACCCTAAAAGGGCACCAACCAAAACCGTCATAGTGATCAGGATAGGTTTCTCAATTGGCTGGCCAACAACGACGGAAAAAAAATAGAGATATATCAGCGCCAGAATACCAAGGCAGGCGGCCAAACCATCTATGCCGTCAATCATATTCCACGCATTAATCATGGCGACAGCACATACCAATGTGAGGGGAATAGAAAAATTTCCCAACAATAACTCGGAACCATTGGGCAACGTCCCCAAAGAAACAATTTCAATACCCGCTCCAAAGACTAATACACAGACAGCTAAAAACTGGAGTAGTAGCTTGAAAAGGGCCCGCATATTGAACCGATCATCAATAGCCCCAGCAACTACAAGAATGAACAAGGATACCGCCAACGCCAAAGAGTGGCTCGGGTGAATGAGTTCAAAAATCTGCAGACAAATAAAAATCGAGATACCACCTATCAAAGGGATTTGGCCCTCGTGTTTTTTCCTAGCTGAGTCAGCAGAATCAGTAAGTCCCCAGTTTTCGGCATAGCCAAATAGCAGCAAAATCAGGCCGCTGGTCAAAATCGCGGCGGCGGCCATTAACGCGAGAAGAGTATTTATCATGAAAGTCTCTTATTTCTTGCTCCAATTTTTTTAAGCTGAGGCTTTGAAAAAACACGCAAGACGGTTTTTTTAGCCCAAAGCTATAAACAAAAAGTGCCAACCGCATGAGCAGCTTGCGCTTTATGAAAGCCTTACCCAATTCGGTGATATTGTTCATATAGCAGATCTTTAAAATCCGCGCCGCCATTGAACCCAGAATATTAGGTTTTGGATTGGTAAAAATTTCACTCACCGCTTGCGCCTCGGCGATTTCCGACCGTTCAAAGCGAAAACCATTGCGTTTGCTCAAAATGTTGATGCGCGCCTCTTTCAGTATGACATCATAATAGCTGTTCAGATTATCAATGCCGGTAACTGCGTATCCAAGATCGAGAAATTTCTGACATACATGCATGCCGATAAAGCCGGCCGCGCCGGTAACCAATATCGTTTCGCGTTGAGACGTTTTAGACAGGCCTACACCCTCCCACGGGTTGAAACTTTAATCTTTGCCGAAAAGATCCCGCGTGAATATTTTGTCCGCAACATCATCAAGCGCGTCGGCCATGCGGTTGGTAACAATAACATCAGCGCGCGTTTTGAACACGTCCAAATCCCGAACAACTTCGGAGTTGAAAAACGTATCACCCGGCAGGTGCGGTTCATAAATGATGACACTCACCCCGCGTGCCTTGATGCGTTTCATGACGCCCTGAATGGACGAAAAGCGGAAATTATCCGACCCCGCCTTCATCGCCAGACGGTATATGCCGACGACTTTCGGGTTTCGCGCTAGCACTTGCTGCGCCATAAAATCTTTGCGCGTGGTGTTGGATTGCACCACTGCCTGAATGAGGTTTTGTGGCACGGAAAGGTAATTGGCCAGCAATTGCTGGGTATCTTTCGGCAAACAATAACCACCATAGCCGAAAGACGGATTATTATAGTGCCGGCCGATGCGCGCATCCAAACACACGCCGTTAATGATGCTCTCCACATCCAAATTATTCGCCATCGCATAACTGTCCAGCTCGTTAAAATACGAAACCCGCATGGCGAGATAAGTATTGGCAAACAGCTTTACCGCTTCGGCTTCGGTGGAACCCATGTATAGCGTTTCAATCTCTTTTTTCTCGGCACCGTTTTGCAGCAATTCGGCAAAATCCTTTGCGGCTTGCGTGTCGTCGCCGAGAATAATGCGCGACGGGTGGAGATTATCTTTCAGCGCTTGGCCTTCGCGCAAGAATTCCGGCGAGAAAATAATCCGGTCACAAGCCAACCGTTGACGTAATTCATCCGTAAAGCCGACCGGCACGGTGGATTTGATGATAATCGCGGCTGTCGAATTATGCGACAGCGCGTCTTCGACAACGCCTTCAACGCTGGAAGTGTTAAAAAAATTGCTCTCCGGATCATAATCTGTCGGCGTTGCCACAATGATAAAATCGGCATTCTTATAGGCGGCGGCCGGATCAAGTGTCGCCGTCAGCGCCAAAGACCGATTTTCCAGAAAAAATGAAATTTCGGGATCTTGGATCGGCGCACGCCCCGCATTAATTGCGTCGACGCGTGCGGCGTCGATATCAAGAGCCACCACTTCATTATGCTGGGCAAACAGAACAGCCATGGACATGCCGACATAACCTGTGCCCACAACCGCAATTTTGTTTTTCGACATGCCTTCCTCGCGCAGGAAAATCCTTTATCCACTGTGCCAATGACGCCCGCAATCGGTTGATATCGCGTTTGGCGCTCTTCGTTGAATGTGTTAACCACAATATCATTGTGTATTAAAGCCGAAAACGAAACCCGAAAACGAAATCTGCATGCCTCGCTTCTCAGTCCTCATTTCCTTGTTTCTGTATCTGATTGCCGGCCCGGCTCTGGCCCAACAGCAATCTTTTCTGGAAGCCGACTCCATTGCGGTCAATGATGCGACCGGAGATGTCGAGGCGCAAGGCAATGTTCTGGTCGCTTTTGAAGAAGAGCGCGTGTCCGGCGATCGGCTGACCTGGATCAAAAGCCAGCAACGCATTCTCGTTTTCGGCAATGTTGTTTTCACACAGAAAGACGGCGCAAAATCATACGCGCTGGCAATGGAACTCGACGAGGCCATGCAGCGTTGGGTCATCACCGAAATCAAATCCTTTTTGCAAAATGAAACCCGCCTGCAGGCAACAAAAGCCGAGCGCACCGGACCGACCCGCGTTCGGCTTTCCGGCGCAACCTATACGGCATGCCCCGAATGCGAAGACCCCGACGCAGAACCCATATGGCAATTGCGCGCGCAAACCGTCATCAAAGATGAAGAAAAACAGGACATTATCTATCGCAACACCCGACTGGAGGTGATGGGCGTGCCGGTGTTCTACACGCCTTATTTGCGTCACCCCGCGCCCGCCGTTGAACGCCGCAACGGTTTTCTGGCGCCGTCTTTTACCTCGCAATCCGACGTCGGCACCGGCATCCGCACGCCCTATCATTTCGCGCTGGCATCCAATTACGATCTGACACTGGCACCCAGCTTCACCAGCAAGGAAGGGGTCATTCTCGACGGCACATGGCGTCACCTCACACGCCAAGGGCGCTACAAGCTGGACTTTTACGCCCACCAGCCCGAAGGCACGCTTGATAAAGCCGATGGCGAGAATGATTTTCGCGGCGGGCTCATCGGCAGCGGTACATTCAACACAAGCGGCTGGCGAACAAATTTTTCGGTCAACCAACCGAGCGATGATTTGTTTTTCCGCCGGTACCAGATTACCAATGCCGATGTGCTGACAAACAGCATTGATGTGTCGCGCTATTACGGGGCCGATTATCTGAACATCAATGCCCGCCAGTTCCGCAACACATTGAGCAATGAGACATCCGATACGGTTGATTTCATCCTCCCCGATGTCACCTATATCAAGCAATTTGACGACGCCCCGCTCGACGGGCAAATGCAATTGGTCAATCGCGTGTCCTATTCGGCGCGCGATTTGGGCGTTGATGTTACCAAGGCCAGCTCACGGCTTGACTGGTCATATCGGCACATTTCCGACGCCGGATTTGTCTGGAATCTGGAAAACAAAGCCCAGTTTGACGCCTATATTTTTGACGAGCATGGCCCCCAAGCCGGCTTGCCGGACTCCGAGACCGAGACATTGGCCGCCGACAGTTTCGGCGTCACACTGTCCTATCCGCTTGTGCGCCGTGTGCCCACATCGCGGCAAACATTGAAGCCCATGGCTCAGCTTGTTCTGACAAGCGACAATGACAGTTTTGACCGAATTCCCTATCGGACGGGCGCCATATACGAATTGAATGCCGGCAATCTTTTCAGCATTGCCGCGCCCGAAGATGAGACCAGCCGCGTCAATTACGGGATCGATCACGCGCTGGAAACAGCCGGCGGCCTGCGCACACGTTTTTTCGTCGGTCAGTCATATAATCTGTCAAATGACAGTTTCTCCATGTCGTCCGGTTTCAGTGACGAAGCCTCGGCCGTTGTCACCGAAGCCGAAATCGGCTATGGCGGATTATCCCTGTCACAAAATCTGCGCATCGACCGCGAAAACGGTAAAATTTTACGCCAGCGCACACGCGCCGGATTTCAGGGAAAGCGGTTTTATGCGGGCGCAGATTATACATTTCTGGATAGCGGTCAGGTGGCAAATGCCGAACCGCGCGAAGAGCTGACCAGCACGCTCGATGTGCGGGTTTCCGACCATTGGCGTTTTGGCGCGCGCTTCCAGCAGGATCTGGAATTGCGCGACCGCATTCGCGACGAAGTGCATCTGACCTATCAGGATGATTGCAGCTATGTGCAATTATTGTTCGACCGCGACCATCGTCAGGTCGGCACCATTGAGCCCGAAACGCAGGTCAGATTGGTTTTTGCATTGCGCACATTGGGCGGCAATGCGCTGGGCGCGGGTTGGTAATTTCCTAACGGAGGCGCCGGGATGAAGATGGTTTTCAATGATTGTCTCTGCCGCACGGGCGCAAAGATTTTGTTTCTCGCAGCTTTCACGGGGCTGTACCGCATATGACGGAAATATCCATAGGGCTCATCGGCGCGGGCATGATGGGGCAGGAACACATCCAGAATTTCAACCTGCTGGACGGCGCGCGCGTCCGCGCCATTGCCGATACCCATGCCGGCATGCGCGACAAGGCCGTTGGCCTATGCGCGCATAAACCCGTGGCCGTGGATGATTTCGAAAAATTGCTTGGCGACCCAAGCCTTGACGCCTTTGTCATTGCCACGCCGAATTTCCACCATATCGACGTTCTGCGTCCGGCACTGGAAACCGGCAAGCCGATTTTGTGTGAAAAACCTCTGTGCACGACGCTGGAAGATACGCGCGAAATTTTGGCCCGCGTCGCGGCGGGCAAACAGATATTTCAGGTCGGCATGGAATATCGTTTCAAACCGGCTTTGGCCGATATGATTGCGCGCGTCGATGCCGGTGAGACGGGTCGGCTGCACATGCTGTCGATCCGCGAGCATCGCTTTCCGTTTTTGCAAAAAGTCGATGACTGGAACCGCTTCAACAAAAACACGGGCGGCACGCTGGTGGAAAAATGCTGTCATTTTTTTGATTTGATGCGGCGCATTATCGGCAGTGAGCCGGTGCGCGTCATGGCTTCGGCGGGGCGCGATGTAAACCATCTCGACGAAAGCTATAATGGCGATGTGCCGGATATTCTCGACAATGCCTATGTGGTTTTCGACTTTGAAAACGGGGCGCGCGCGCTTCTTGATTTGTGCATGTTCGCCGAAGCCTCGCGCCATAATGAGGAATTATGCGCCATTGGTGAAACCGGAAAAGTCGAGTGTCTGTTGCCGCAAAACATCGTGGCGCGGGGCACGCGCGCCGATTGGCAAATGCAAAGCGAAACCGTGCATGTCGAGAAGGAAATTCTTGATGCCGGCTATCATTCGGGCGCCACATATTTTCAAAATCAGGCGTTTTTAAAGGCCGTGCGCGGCGAGGCGGATGTTATTGTAACAGCCGAAGACGGGCACCGCGCGGTTGCCATGGGCGTGGCCGCGCAAATGGCGGCAAGTGAGGCCCGCATCGTCTCGATGCAGGAAGTGGGGCTATAAATGAGCAGGCAAACAGGCGAAAACGAAAATCTGGTTAACGGTGACCCGCGCAAGGTCGGGCCTTTTGAGGTCGGCCCGCTTGGGTTTGGGTGCTGGCGCTTTGTCAATACGGATGTCGAAACCGCGACCGACCGCATTTCCCATGCGCTCGATCTCGGCCTGACGCTTATCGACAATGCCGATGTTTACGGGCTGGACTGGGGCGGCACGGCTTTTGGCGAGGCCGAAGCCCTGCTGGGACAGGTTTTGGCGCGCACGCCGGAATTGCGCCGGCGCATGGTGCTGGCCAGCAAGGGCGGTATTTTGCCGGGCGTTCCTTACGTCGCAAACAGTGCCTATCTGTCTGCCGCCTGCGACGCTTCCCTTGCGCGCCTCAACACCGACCATATCGACCTCTATCAGATTCACCGGCCCGACATGCTCACCCATCCGGCTGAAACAGCCGCCGCGCTGGACGGGTTGGTCGCAGCCGGCAAAATAAGCGCCGTCGGTGTGTCGAATTACACGCCCGCGCAAACCCGCGCGCTGGCCGCGCATTTGAAAGCGCCGCTGGTGGCCATGCAATGCGAATATTCGCTGGCCCATCTTGCCATGTTGCGCGACGGCAATCTGGATTTGTGCATGGAAACCGGCATGGTGCCGCTGGCATGGTCGCCGCTGGGCGGCGGCGCGCTGATGACGGGCACCGATTTGCCCCCCGCATTATTGGAGACTTGCGACCGGCTGGCGGCGCGCGAAAACACTGACCGCGCCGGGCTTGCGCTGGCTTTTGTATTGGCCCACCCCGCCCGGCCTGTGGCTTTGATTGGCAGTCAGACGCCTGCGCGCCTGGCACAAGCCGTCAACGCGCTGGACGTAACCTTAACCCGATCTGATGTTTACGCTTTGATTGAAGCGCGCGAGGGCGTGCCGCTTCCGTGATAAATTGACACAATTTGCAACAGGACATACCCGACATGACCCAACGCCCCGCTGCCGAGATAAGCTGGTTCTCCGCCCTCTGCGATGATGATTACCGGTTTCTGGGCGTGGAAGATCCGTCCTTGAAAGCCAGCTGGCCGCATTGTCGCGACATCGCGCTCGCGGCCGAGGCCAATGGGTACGACAATATATTGTTGCCATCGGGTTATACGCTGGGTATGGACTCAATTGCATTTGCCGGTGGCATTGCGCCGCTTTTGGAAAAAATGCGCCTGCTCGTGGCCGTGCGTTGCGGCGAAATGTGGGTACCCCAGCTTGCACGCCAACTGGCAACGCTCGATACCATGCTGGGCGGGCGCCTTACGGTCAACATCATATCCTCCGACATGCCCGGACAAACGCTGGACAGCACACCGCGATACCAACGCACATTGGAGACGATGCAATCCTTACGCGCTTTGTTGAACGGGGAGCCGGTATCAATGGATGGGGAATTCATAAAGCTCGACATTGAACCACCCCGCATGGCAACGCGGAGCGGAAACTGCCCGCCATTTTATTTTGGAGGCCTGTCCCCACAAGCGCGCGATACAGCAGCACAAGCGGCCGATGTGTTTTTGATGTGGCCTGATACCGAACCGGCTGTTCAGACCATTCTTGACGATATGCGCCAGCGCGCTGCGACCTATGAACGGCAGTTGAAATTCGGATATCGCGCGCATGTCATTGTGCGCGAGACAGAAGAAGAAGCCCGCGCCGCCGCCGATCAGCTCATCAGTAAGCTGGACGATGCCACCGGCGCAGAAATTCGTAATAAATCGCTCGACAGCCAGTCGGTCGGCGTAAGACGTCAGGCGGAATTGCGCGATGCGGCATCGGCCGGAGATGATGGCGATTTCGTGGAACCGAATTTATGGACCGGTGTTGGCCGCGCGCGTTCGGGATGTGGCGCGGCTATCGTCGGCGACCCGGACCAGGTGCTCGCCAAAATTAACCGCTACCGCGACATGGGCATTGAAGCGTTTATTTTATCCGGCTATCCGCATAAGAATGAATGTGATCTTTTCGCCCGTTATGTCCTGCCCGAAATCAACCATGCACCGCTTGCGCTGAACGGGTGATTACGGCTAGGTTTTCGGACAGGGAGCCCGCCATGAAAGTGAAAGTTACAAGCGAGATTGCCGGCCAGGTCTGGAAAGTGGTCGCAAATGTTGGCGACGAACTGGCCGAAGACGACGTTATTATCATTCTCGAGTCGATGAAGATGGAAATTCCGGTTCTGGCCCCGCGCGCCGGCAAACTGGCAGCACTTCACGTAAGCGAAGAAGATATGGTTTCCGAAGATCATGCCGTCGCGGAATTGGAAGTTTCCTGAGGTCGACGATGAGCTGGGACGCAGATATTGATGAGATTAAACGCCGCCGTGAGCTTGCCAAACAACAGGGCGGCAAAGAAGCGGTTGCCCGTCACCACGAAAAAGGCCGTCTGACCATCCGCGAGCGGATCGACACACTGCTTGATGCGGACAGTTTCAACGAGGTGGGCGAAGGCGCCGGTGTACCCGAATATGACGATGACGGCCAACTTACCGATTTTCAGCCGGCAAATTTCGTGTTGGGCTTTGGCGAAATTGGCGGGCGTCGGGTCATTGTGGGGGGCGAAGACTTCACCCGAAAGGGCGGCTCACCCAACCCGGCGGGCTTACGCAAAAGTGTTTACGCCGAACAACTCGCACTGCAATTTAAAGTGCCGCTCATTCGCCTGCATGAAGGCGGCGGCGGTTCCGTTGGTGGCACCGGGCAGGAAAAAAAGCGCCGTCCCTTGGGCGAACCGGTATTTTCGACATCGCGCTTTGTGCCACTGGCCGAAACGCTGGGGCATGTTCCAGTCGCCACTGCCGCGCTGGGCCCGGTTGCCGGATTGCCGGCCGCACGTCTCGTGGCTTCTCATTTTTCCGTTATGACCGAAAATGCCGCCGTTTTGATTGCCGGCCCACAAGTCGTCAAACGCGCTTTGGGGCACGATTTGACCAAGGAAGAGCTGGGTGGCCCGCAGGTTCATTTGAAAAGCGGCGCCATCGACAATCTGGCAAAAGACGAAGAAGACGCGCTGAACCAAATCGCGCGTTTTCTGTCTTACCTGCCCGACAATGCCTGGGCACGCGCGCCACGCATTGCATGCAATGACCCTGTCGACAGATGCGAAGACGCGCTTGCAAATATTGTTCCGACCGACCGGCGCCAGCCGTTTCAGATGCGCAAAATCATCGCCCATATCGTCGACCGCGACGGCGACGCCACCAGCTTTTTCGAGATGAGCCGAAAATTCGGCCCCAGCCTGATAACCGGCCTTGCGCGCCTCAACGGGCATGCTGTCGGGGTGATCGGCAATGATTGTATGTTTTATGCCGGAGCCATGACGGCCGCCGCCGCGCAAAAACTTCGCCGCTTTGTCGATTTCTGCAACAGCTTTCATTTGCCGGTGCTGAGCTTTGTTGACGAGCCGGGCTTCATGATCGGCCCCGACAGTGAGGCGGCGGGTACCATCCGCCACGGCACTGCGGCAATTTCGGCGGTGTTGCAATCGCGCGTGCCGTGGGCCAGCGTTCAGGTGCAAAAAGCCTTCGGCGTGGCCGCGCAAGCCCATTTCGGCCCCGCCCCTTATGTGTTGAGCTGGCCGAGTGCCGCCAGCGGTGCCTTGCCGGTCGAAGGCGGTGTGGCTGTTGCTTTTGCGCGCGAGATTGCCGCCGCGCCCGATCCGGCGGCACGTCAGAAAGAACTTGAAGATATGCTGGCGGCCAGCCAGTCACCCTTCCCGCGCGCCGAGGGGCTGAGCGTGCATGAAATTATCGACCCGCGTGAAACCCGGCCCAAACTGGCGGCCTGGCTGGAACTTGCCCTAGCCGCCCAAACCGACCCGCCGGAGCCGTTTATGACAACCATGCGGCCCTAAGCCGCCCATAATTCGAAAACGCAAAACCAAAAGCCAAGAAGAGGAATATTTCAATGACCACATGTAAACAGGTTTTTTCCACCATCACCAAAGGCGGGCAGCTTGAACTGAGCGTTGCCGATGTCGAGACGCCAACGCCCGGCCCCGATGATGTTGTCGTGCGCATTGAGGCCGCCCCGATCAACCCGTCCGATATGGGCCCGTTATTCGGCCCCGCAAGCATTGATGAAGCAAGCCTTCAAGACGCCAAGCTGGTGGCACCCGTGCCCGAAAATCGTATGGGGCTAGTGGCCGCGCGCCTCGACCAGACATTGCCGGTCGGCAATGAATGTGCCGGCACGGTTATAGCCACCGGCGACAGCGATGCCGCCAAAGCGCTCGACGGCAAGCTGGTGTCCATCATGCCGGGTGCGGCTTATGCGCAATATGCCTGCGTGCCCGCGGCAACCTGCCTTGTCCATAATGACACAACTTCGCCGCAACGCGCGGCCTCGTCTTTCGTCAACCCGCTGACGGCCTTGTGTTTTCTGGAGACAATGCGGATGGAAAACCACACCGGCCTTGTACATACGGCAGCAGCCTCCAATTTGGGGCAAATGCTGGTACGCCTGTGCGCGGTTGAAGATGTGCCGCTGGTCAATATTGTGCGCTCGGATGAACAGGCCGCGACCTTGCGCGCGCTTGGGGCCAAGCATATTTGCAATTCAGCCGATGCTGATTTCATGGACAAGCTGACCGAAACATTGATCGAGACCGGCATCACACTGGGCTTTGATGCCATTGGCGGCGGCAAAATGGCTTCCGACATTCTCACCGCCATGGAGCGCGCGGCAAGCCGCAATGCCAGCGGGTTGAACACCTATGGCTCGTCACAGCTCAAGCAGGTCTATCTCTATGGCAGCCTTGATTTCTCTCCGACGACGCTGAACCGCGCCTATGGCATGGCATGGTCAATCGGCGGCTGGCTGATGCCGATGCTGCTGGCGCGCATTGGCCGCGAACGCACTGAAGAATTGCGCAGGCGCATCGCGGACGAAATCGACACCATCTTCGCCAGCGACTATACGGCGGAACTGTCTTTGCACGAGATGATTACGCCCGAAGCCATTGCGCGTTATCTGCCGAAGAAAACGGGCGAAAAATATCTGGTCAACCCGCAAAAAGGTCTCTAGCCGCAATCGGGCACACCAAGCGCCACAAATTGCGCGCAATAAACGCCGCACTTTCTTTCCGGCGCCAAATTGGTAAGCTTTTTAAAAAGCTAAGGGGTTCAATTTGAATCACGTTTCCAATTGGCAGAACTGGTCCGGCTCGATTGCACCGGCCCAAGCGCGGCTGGAAAACCCGCGCGACATGGACGCTTTGGTAAAGCTTGTCCGCGATGCGACGGGGCCCGTGCGCCCGGTCGGGTCGGGGCATAGCTGGCCGCATCTGGTTCCCAATGACCATCTGATTTTGCAACTCGACCATTTCAATCGGGTCGGCAAGGTCGACGCGGCCACCAAGCGGGCATGGATTGGGGCGGGCACGCGCCTGCATGATGCGTCGCCGCAACTGGCCGAACAGGGATATGCGTTTCGCAATCTGGGCGATATTGACGTGCAAACACTGGCCGGAGCCACCAGCACGGGCACGCATGGTACCGGCCAGAGCCTGCAAGCGCTTCACGCCGAGATTACGGGGCTACGGCTGGTAACGGGCGCAGGCGAAGAGCTGGAGATCAGCCCGCACCGGAACAGCGACAGGCTGGATGGCGCGCGCGTGGGGCTGGGCGCGCTGGGCGTTTTGACGGAGATTGAAGTTCAACTTGTCGAAAGGCACAAATTGCACCGCCGCATGTGGGCCGAAAAACACGACACATTGCTGGGTCGCGCGCACAGCCTGTGGGCGGAGAACCGGAATTTCGAATTTTTCTATATTCCGTTTTCGGGTTTCTCCTTCGGCCTGACGCATAATATTGTCGATGCCGAAGACACACCGCGCGCACCCGATACAAGCGATGCGGAAGTCATGCAGCTTAAAGCCTTGCGCGACGGGTTGCGCTGGTTGCCGGTTTTGCGGAAATTTCTGCTTTCGCGCGCCATTGCCGGCAGCCGGATTGTCGAAGATGTGGTGGGCGAAAGCTGGCAGCTTTTGTCGAGCCAGCGCAATGTGCTGTTCAACGAAATGGAATATCACCTGCCGGTTGAAACCGGGCTCGATGCGATGGAAGAAGTGCGCCACTATATTGAGCGCCACCGCCGCGACATATTTTTCCCGTTTGAAGCGCGCCGCACCAAAGCCGACAGTGGCTGGCTGTCGCCGTTTCAGGGCGCAGACCGGATTTCGATTGCCGTGCATTGCTATCACAAAGACGCGTATGAGTTTTTATTCTCCCATGTTGAGCCGATTTTCCGCAAAAATGGCGGACGGCCGCATTGGGGCAAGCTCAACAGCTTGACGCATGACGGGGCTTGCGAGCTTTATCCGGATTTTGAAAATTTCAAAGCCCTGCGCCGCGAACTTGACCCGCACGGGCGCATGTTGAACCCCTATCTGGCGGGTCTTTTCGGGGTTCGGCCATGAGCGGGGCCCGTGCGGAATATTTTGCCAAAGTGCAAAAGGCGCTGAAACGCGCAGGCCTTGCCGAGCCGGTGCTGGTGGTCGACCGACAGCGCCTTGATGCCAATATCCGGCAATTGAAAACCATGCTGCCCGCCAATATGGGCTTTCGCATTGTCGCAAAATCCCTGCCCTGCGGCCCGTTGCTCGCGCATATTGCAAGCCGCGCCGAAACTGACAGGCTGATGAGCTTCAATGCGGCCATGGCACTGCAAATGCTGGATCTGATTCCAAAGGCCGACCAGCTGATGGGCAAGCCGCTGCCGGTGGCGGCTGTCGGGGGCTTGTTCGACAAATTGCCCGCGCGCAGGCGAGCGGCGGCGGCGCGCCAAATCCAGTTTCTGGTCGACACCCCCCAACGCGTCATGGAAATGCGGAAACTGGCGCGGGGGCAAAAACTGCGTTTGCGCGTCAACCTGGAAATTGATGTCGGCCTGCATCGCGGCGGCATGGAGCCCGGTGCCGCGCTCGGCAAAGTGCTGGACGCGCTGGCCACCACCCCCGATCTCGACCTGACCGGCCTTATGGGATATGAGCCGCATTTGAGCAAAATTCCCAAGCTGGCGGGCTGGCGAAACCGCGCGCGCAAAGGGGCCGCGGCGGTTTACATGGCGGCGCGCGCGCAACTGGCGGCGCGCTACACACCGGAAGAAATCGGCAAAATGACCTTTAACATGGCCGGCAGCCCGACCTTTGGCCTGTACACGTCAACAGCCCACGCCAATGAAATTTCGGCAGGCTCGGCACTCGTCAAGCCAAGCGATTTTGACCTGCCAATATTGAAGGCGTTTAAGCCGGCGGCTTTCATCGCGACACCGGCGCTAAAAGTGAGCCGCGGCATCCGCCTGCCCGCGCTTGAATATGCCAATAATCTGCTTGGCGAGCCGAAATCGGGCACAACGGTTTTTATTCATGGCGGCTATTGGATGGCGCAGCCGGTTTTTCCGGGCAGGCTCAAAAACAACGCGCTGTTTGGCCGGTCCAGCAATCAGGAGATGCTGGTCGGCCCGGCGCACACAGATTTGGCCGTCGATGATTTTGTGTTTTTGCGCCCCACGCAAAGCGAGGCGGTGTTTTTGCAATTTCCCAAAATCGCCGTTTTCGACGGGCGGCGCATTGCCGACCTCTGGTCGCCCCTGCCCGTTTCGGCCTGAGTCAGGCGTTTTGCGCGCGGATGCGGTCTTGCAATTCGGCGTGAACTTTTTCCGTCAGCGGAAAGCGCAGCGCCAGAACAATCGCCGCGATGAAAAACACAGCCGGCACGATTGCGTAGAGAACCCGCAATACCAGCAAATCCTCAAAGGCATTTTCGGACAGGAGCTTGGCCTGAAATTCGGTAAACGACAGGGCACGAATGGCCAAAAAGGTTCCCAGCGCCGTTGAAATTTTCGCCACCATGCTGGCAAACGCAATATATGAGCCGGCGCGCGCCTTGCCCGTTTCGGCCGTTTCGACATCGATCACATCGGCCAGAATGGCCAGCGGCAAAAATTGCAACCCCCCGAAACACGCCCCCTTGGCAATGAAAAACCCGACAAACAGCCAATAGGTTTCGCTGGTGAAAAACATATTGATGGCCGAGATAAGAGCCACCGTTATCAGCGTAATCGCCAGCGCGACATGCTTGCCCAGCTTGCGCCCCAGCCACAACCAGAACGGCACGGCGGCAAGGCCGGCAACAAAATAGATAAAATACAGCGTGCCCACCTCATCGGCCTGAATGACCGATTTCATGAAAAACAGCGACAGCGCATTGCGAAACGCTTCGGCCATGGTGACAATCAACAACACGCCGATCATCATCTGCATGGGGCGGTTTTGCAGAACTCTTTTCTGCCCCTCCAGAAAAGACATGGGCGCCTCGGCGCGCTCCCCCGCACGGCCTTTTTCGGGTGCTTTTTCGGGGGCGGTTTCCTTCACAAACACACACAGCGCGACAACCGCCACCGGCGTCGCAATACATATCGCCAGCGCCATATAGCGCATGATGGACGAAATACTGCCATCGCCATATTGCTCGACCAGAAACGGAATAAAGGCGGCGACCAGAAGGCCGATCAGGGTGAACTGCTCGCGCCAGGCCGTCACGCGCGCGCGCTGAACATAATCGGGAGACAATTCAGCTCCCCACGCGCCATAGGGCAGACCGATCAAAGTTGTGCCGATATACATGCCGGCAATGCAGATGAGCAAATAGGTCGCGTCAGCCCCCGCAATCGGCACGAACAAAAACCAGATCGACACAACCAGCACCGGAACACCCAGCAAAATGACGGGGCGGCGGCGGCCAAGCGGCGTTCGCAAGCGATCCGACACCACGCCGACCAAAGGATCGGTGACGACATCGGTCAGTTTGGCGACCAATAGCATGGTGGCGACAGCGGCCAGCGACACATTGATTTCACCGGCATAAAATGCCGGCAGCCATATCGCGATCGGATAGCCGACCAGCGCCAGAGGCAGGCCGGTCATGCCGTAAATTGACAGGGTTGTTTTGGATAGGGTCGTTTTGGGTAATGTCATGCCGCACCTTCTTGCGTGGCGCGGTCGCCTCCAAAATGCCAGACAACGCCGCCAAAGCTGACGCCGCCATTTTCGATTGGCAGACCCAGCCTTTCGGCGCGCGCGTGAATGTCGCTCACGCTGTCGCGTCCGGCATGAAAATATATATCGGTGATGGCGGCGCGGGGCGTATCGCCCTGATGAAAGGCAATTTCGGCACCGTCAAACAACAGCCGGTCAGCTTGGCTGGGGCGTTGAAGAAAATGCATCCACCGATTTTGCAGGTCAGAGTGATTTTGCATATCAGACGGTGCGCCAGCCGACACGCGCAAACCCGCCAGCGCGCCGACGGATGTGTTCGCATCCGGCGGCGGTGCATTTTCCGGCGGCCATTCGGCCCATTGCCAATAAGCATGCGGCGATTGCCAATCATCGCGCCCCATACTGTCCACCGACACAATGGCCCCGCCAAAATCCTTGGGATGAAAATGCGTGGCGCGCACGCCGCCCGCATCAATCTCAAAAATGCCGCGCCCGCCATTATCCTTAATAAGCGTGATGAGCGGGCCTGCATCGGCGCATTGAAAAATCGCCATGTAAAAACTGTCACCGCAGCGCTCAAGATGACGCCCGGCAGCCGTGTCACCGGCATTCGCAAGCGGGCTGACAATCTCGACAAAATCGCCGCCGGTCATAATCAGGCCGTTTTCCAGACCGAAATGGGCAACTTCAGGATCGCGATACATGACCGGACTGGCCAGCAGATCGGCAAGTGTTTCAAGGCTCGCCCGCAAATCTTCGGCCACGAGACAGATTTGTCTTAAACGCATAATGCTCCCCCCGCCCAACCATACGAT
Source organism: Parvibaculales bacterium (assembly GCA_049611805.1). Classification (GTDB taxonomy): domain Bacteria; phylum Pseudomonadota; class Alphaproteobacteria; order RS24; family RS24; genus UBA7378. The sequence goes on from JBMZAX010000019.1 coordinate 16,188, forward strand.
AAAGCCGGACTTCCGGTTGTTGTTTTTCTTCACATCGCGCCCGCACACGCCAAGGCACAATAAGGCCCGCCAAGACCGGAGGCGCCAGCCTATACGATATAGGGGCAGACAAAAACCCATCTGTTTGCCATTATGAAAGACGAATTGGTAACGAGTGAGGAAAGAGGGAGAAATTTTCATGGCTCAGCAAGGCAAATATATTTTCACCTATTGGAATATTCCCGGACGGGGCGAAAGCATTCGCGCGCTGATGGCGGTTGGCGGGCTGGATTTTGAAGAAAATTTCATCCCCCTGCCTCTGCCGCTGCCAAACCCCGAAGACAGCGAGCTTGTGCCCTTTGACGACGGCAGCTGGGCAAAAATGAAAAACACGACACCATGGGGAAGTCTGCCGACCCTGACACTTCCCGACGGGCGCACATTCGGCCAACAGCGCGCCATTTTGCGCTATCTGGGCAAAACCATCCAACATAATGGCAAGCCGCTTTATCCGGAAAACCCGGAAGACGCCTTGCTGGTCGACGGCTTTCTGGATGTGCTTGAAGACATTTGGCCCGTTTTGGCCGACACACAAGACCCGATCGAAAAAGCCCCGCTTTTGTCAACCATGCTGGGCATGGGCGTGCAGGAAGCCTTTCTCGCCGAACAAATGGACAAAACAAGCGGGCCGCTTGCCATGAAGTTTGATCACATTGAAAGAGCCGCCAGTGATGCGGGCCCCTTTGTGCTGGGCGCGCAGTTGAGCGTGGCCGATGTTTTTCTGTTTGCCGCCATTTCCTGGTGGGGTGCCGGCATGTTTGGGTCAATGGATCCGATCATCGCCGACCGACCCAAAATCAAACGGTCGATCGAAGCCGTCGGCGCGCTGGAAAATGTCCGGCAATATTATGCGGGCCTGAAAGAGGAGCGGCAAAAACTGCCGACCGTCGGCGACAAGCATTATGCCGATTATTACGGTAATTTTCATGCGCTGTGCGGCGTTTGACGGCCGAGGGTAAATCTGTTTTGTGACGGGAGGTTTTTGTAATGCGTAAGTTTTTAACGATTTTGGTTTTTGTCTTCGGGTTCTCCGGGCTTGCTTTGGCCGGCGGGCATTTGGAAAATGAGAAGACGCCCGAAAAATTCCTGCAATATTATTTTGATGCGTTTAATGCGCAAGACGCGGAAAAACTGGAGACGGTTTTCGCCAAACCCTTTCAAAGGATACGCAATGGCGAGACCGTCAGCTATAATTCGTGGCGGGAATATATAGATTTTGAATTGATCAAAAAGACCGGCTGGAAACGCTCTGTTATCGATGAGACAGAGATTGTTTATGACAGCGACAAAACCGCTGTCGTCCGGATGATATTCTCGCGTCTGGACGCCTCTGACAAAATCGTTGCCAAAGCCGAAGCTGCCGTAATTGTCGTGAAACCGGCCAGCCAGTGGAAACTCGCCACGATCTTGCTGCCGGCATCCATCCCTGTCGGCGACAAAGACGAGTAACCGAAGACACTATGTTTTCTGCTTGCCGGCAAAGCCTGCAAGCACCAGACACCCGGCCAAAATACCGAGGTTTTTGACAAAATTCTGCGTTTCATGCGCCGCTTCCGTGCCGGAAAAATTCCAAAAATCATGCAGATTGAAATTCACCAGAAGAATATACAACACACAAGCATAGGCGGCCGGGCTTACATAGCGATTGGCCAGCAACATGCCCCCCAAAAGGAGATTTGCGATTCCGGCCAATAATAAAAGCGGCTCGGTAAACGGCACATTATGGTGCAGCATCAAATCTATGTGTCGTTGCCAATCTGCAAATTTGGCAATGCCGGGCAAAACAAAGTAAAGCCCCAATAATATGCGCCCGACTGTCAGGGCCGTCTCATCAAATTTCGCGGATTGCAATTTCCATCTCCTCTGTATCGGACATCGCAGGCGAAAGCCCGGTGCCGGTCTATATGCGGGTCACTTTTTGGACTTACAAACAACGAAATCAACTTGATATGGCGCGCTCAGGATTGGGGGGTAAAATCAAAAACATGACCAAGGCGTTCCAGTCTTGGTATCTGCTGCGCCGGGCATTTATTGACAATAAGGCTGACCCCGTTGGCAAGCGCTTTTTCCTCTGCATCGGCATGCGTGACGCCCAATTGCGTCCATAAAACGGGCACTTTGAGCGATATGACCTGATCAATAATTTCAGGCAGAAACGCGCTGTCACGAAACACATCCACCATATCCACCGGTTGATTCAGAGACGCCAGATCGGGCATGACACAACAACCCGCAATCTCTTCTCCGGCCAAATTGGGGTTGACCGGAACCGCATCCACGCCGCGCTCACGCCAGAAGTTGAAAACCCGATTGCTGGGGCGATCACCGCGATTGCTAACCCCCAAAACGGCGACCCGCCGAAGTTTTTTGATCAAAGCAATGAGCGCCGCATCGCTTTCTATTCGCATTACAATCCGGTCCATTTTGGCGAATTTTTGTCCAGAAAAGCTCGCCGCCCCTCTTCGGCATCCTGCGTTTGCGTCACCGCATCACGCATCGCCTTATTGGCCAGAGAAAATGCATCCGAAAGAGGCATTTCAATTTGTTTGTAAAAAATATGCTTTCCGTCCCGAATACTCTGAGCCGAGCGCGATGCAATTTTTTGAGCCAATGCTTCGGTCTCTTTGTGCAATTCATTGCCGCTGACATGGCGATTGATCAATCCGAACTGGACGGCGTCATCGGCACTGAAAACGTCTCCCGTCAAAGCCATTTCCATCGCATGCTTGCGTGACAGATTTCGGCCGATACCGACAAGCGGGGTTGTGCAAAACACACCGACATTGACCCCGGGCGTGCAAAAGCCCGCATCGCTTGCCGCAATCGCCAAATCACATGCCGATACAAGCTGACATCCCGCAGCCGTTGCCGTGCCTTGAACGCAGGCAATCACCGGCTTTGGTGCGTCGGCGATACCCATCATCATGGCGGCACAATTTTCCAGAATGGTTTCAATACGCTTGGCAAATGCGGCGGCATCTTCTTCCTCGCGCCGGTTCATCTCGGACAAATCATGGCCTGCACTGAAAACCGGGCCCGTGGACGCCAGAACAATTGCCCTGACCGTTTCATCTGCATAGGCTTTGTCCAGCAATGCCGAAAGGGTGGCAATCATCTCGGATGATAAAGCATTTCGTTTTTCAGGCTGGTTGAGCGTCAACCACATTACGCCCGCGTCTTGCCGCACCAAAACAAGCTCAGATTTCATTTCCCTGTCTCCCGTTTCGAACCAGCCTAGACTGAACCTCAATTCGGAGGCAATACACCTTCGCGATAAATCAGGACGTTTTATGAAGGGCTATAGGAAGTTGACGAGCAGAATGGCGACAAAATGCGCGATAAACCCATAAATCGTTATTGCTCCGGCAATGCGAAGACTTTGAGCCCGCTCAAGCACCAGAGCCACGCCTTTCAAATGCAACGGTATGTAAAGTAATAATGAAGTAACCATTCCTGGGCTATAATTGCTCTGCAACGTAGCCACTCCAAGATGAAAAGCAGCATTGGCCACCAAGGTCGCACTCACGAACAGAAATACTATGGCAAAAACTTTGCTAGCTGGTCGAAAAGCAAAAATAATGAGCGTGGATGCGATACCGACTGAGTTCACCCATACAACCGAACTGGCTGAGACATAAAGACCAGCCTCGAAAGCCCAGTTTAAAAAATGGTATGACGGCCCGAGTAAGGCGGGAGCCAAAACATATTCCTCTGCCTGATGCAAAGTAAGCGCAAAGAGCGGCAGTACTGACAAAAGATAGGGGCTAGAGCGTGCTTTCAGAAAGCCTGCTAACAGAGCAGACCCTACAGCAAGGGCCAGAAATAACCACTCCATTAAGGATACAGTCTCGCTGCCAATATCTGGATTGGCGTCTGCCCAAGCAGGCGTAGCAAAAAGAAGCGCAATGACGGTGAGTATGCGGGTCATTTATATCTCCTTGATACAAATCAGCGTAAACTGAATCTTAAATCAGAGGCAATACACGATGCGCGATAAATCAGGACGTTTTATGAAGGGCCATAGCGGTAACGCTGGCGGCAGGCCCAAAGACGAGCACAACATTGCTGCTCTTGCACGAAGTTACTCGACGGAAGCTATTGAGACGCTAGTCGAGCTGATGCGCAACGCAAGGGACGACAGAGTGCGCGGCACTGCTGCTCAGGCTCTGCTCGATAGAGGCTTCGGTAAGCCGAAGGTCGAGATACAGAATACGAATGCAGATTTCAGGGATGCGTTAGAGCAAGTGCTGAGCAGACTTTCTCAGAATTTAAGATAAAACTTAATTGCTCCAACGATTTTGCCAAACGAACTTTTTTAGTTTTTTGAGAATTTGACAGAAATCATCTCAATCAATAGCTTTCTTTTCTAGACCTTTATTGATTAATAACGCGATGCCCCCCGGTGTTGTCTCGAAAAGCGGCCGATTATGAAAAAAAATTATAGAAAAGCTTTGGCTTCTTTAATTTTTATCGGACTAATAGGGGGGTGCTCTTCAGAAAATGAAGATTCGTCCAAAAATGAGAAGGCTACAAAGCCTGCAACCTCAATGATGAGGCCTGGCATTGAATACACCCATTATCCTGATGGGTCTTGCAAAGCTAGCAGCACTAGAGAATGCGTCGATAAAAAATTTATTAATCGCATTTGCGCGGATGGCGGTGATATTACCGTAGCCGTATCCGTTGCGACCACATACTCCGCAGGCGAAGCTTTTAAGACGCTCGCCAACGCCAATGGTGTTGCAACAGACGTTCGACTGGTTGGAGATACCTGTTACGTTAAGATGGTAACGGGTGGCGTCTACAAAGGCACCTCGAGAAGGCTTACTAGGGATTGTAAAGTGTACACCTTTGTTAAAAGCCCAAGTAGCGGCAGGGTGATTGTAAACGGAACTGACTTAAGCGGCTGTTTCACACAAGGCTTTTGAAATTGAAAAACAGGAAATGGGACTCGTTCCTGCTCGTTGATTCATGAGGCTAAATACTCAATAATCAAAATGAGCCCTACAGTAACTTTGCATGAATTCTGATATGCTTGCATTCGTTCCATTTCTCTCAAGAATATCACCAGCCTTGGAACTCCCGCTAACAAAAGCCACGTAAGGCATTGCGTGTTTTTTTAGGCAGGCCCCTCGCTCTTCTGTAAGCTCGGAAGCGCCGCAAGCCTTATCAGCTCTATCCTGCCCCGCTTTCATAACCAAGTCTAAATCTACTGCCGACATTAACTCTTCAACTTGCGCAATTAGGATACTATTTCCCGATTGAAGAGCGGCCCTTGCAGTGGCAAAACAAGCTCCCATTTCATAGAGCTTTTGATTATCTGTCTCACTGGCATTCATCATTTCCAAAGCAGATTCTGTTTGAGGCGTCTGCGCCTTTTTTTCCGACTCTGACCCACAACCGCTGACAAACAACGTAACAAGAGCCAACGTTGCATACTTGACCCATGGCTTGCGCGCGATAGGCATACCGGACTGGTTCATTGAATGCTCCTACAAACACAAAATCGTAAGAAACGAGCCTAACTTGCGTGCAAAATGAAGTCTAGAACCTTTGGGATATTATATAACTTTAATTCGGGCTTGGCGGGGGTCACTCAGGTCCGGACACGACTCAAATTAAACCTGTCAAATGTTAGCGGCCCCTGCTTTAAAGCATGGCACACTGCTGCTCAGGCTCTACTCGATAGAGGCTT
>JBMZAX010000020.1:0-19813 GCA_049611805.1 Parvibaculales bacterium
CCGATTATGTGCTGCCCGACCCCAATAAGGCCGGCTTGAGCGCGCGGCCGGCCCCGGCACCGACGCTGGTTATGACCAATTGGCAGGACATCACGCCCATGCACAGGCGTAGCCGCACGGCAACACTCAAGAAAAGTGATTCGCTGGCCGCTCTGCTGGCGCGCGAAGGCATTGAGCCGGTCGCCGCCGATGCCGCGCTCGATACGTTGCAGGAAGTATTTGACCCGCGCGGCCTGAAACCGGGCCAGAAACTGCGGATTTTCACCGAATGGCCGCAAGATGCCGACCCGGACACAGATATCGGGCGGTTTGCCGGCTTTGACCTCATCCCCAGCCCGCGCCAGCGCATTATCCTGCGCCGAACAGGGCATCTTTCCTTCGACATTGTTGACCAGAACCGCCCGCTCTCCGACCGGTTTTTCGTCGCCGATGCGCTGATTACCAGCAGCGTTTACGAAGCGGCGCGCGCCAGCGGCATGGCCCCCAGCCTGGTGGTCGACATGATCCGCCTGTTTTCGTTCAATATTGATTTCCAGCGCGACATTCGCGAGGGCGACCAGTTGGAGGTTTTGTATTCGCGCCGCTTTGACGGGCGCAACCAGCTTGCCGAAGAAGGCGACATTCTCTATGCCGCGCTGACCAATCGCGGCAACCGATACACTTATTGGCGGCTGGAACACGAAGACGGCAGTGTCGCGTTTTATGATGAAACCGGCAAAAGCGTGCAACGCCTGTTGATGAAAACGCCGGTAGACGGCGCGCGGCTCAGCTCGCGCTTCGGCATGCGCCGCCATCCGATTTTGGGCTATACCCGCCTGCATCGAGGGCTGGATTTTGCCGCCCCGACCGGCACACCGATTTATGCCGCCGGCACCGGCACGGTCGAGACCGTCAGCCGGTCGCGCGAATATGGCCGCTTTATCAAAATCCAGCACTCAAACGGATATGAAACGCTCTATGCCCATCTCAGCCGCTTTGCGCGTGGCCTGAAATCCAACGCCACTGTGCGCCAGGGGCAGATTATCGGCTTTGTCGGCATGTCGGGGCTCGCCACCGGCCCGCACCTGCATTATGAGGTGCTGCATTACGGCAAGCCCGTAAACCCGCGCACGCTGGACCTACCGCCCGGACGTGAACTTGATGCGTCCGGCATCTCCGCGCTGAATGCCGCCATTGCCGGCGCTCAAAAACGCATGCGCAGTCTCGCCGCGCGCGACAACACATTGCGCTCGCTGCCGCGGCGATAATATCCCGCAAGCAAATCTGAAAGCTAATGAAGGCCGAGCTGGGCGGCGCCTGTTTGCAAGGCCAGCGCGCCGCCTTCAACTGCAATGCTGACCGTCGCGCCATCGGCGATTTGGCCGGACAGAATTTCATCTGCCAGCCGGTCCTGAATTTCGCGTTGCATGACCCGCTTGAGCGGTCGCGCGCCATAGACCGGATCATAGCCGCGCTCGGCCAACCAGTCGCGCGCCGGGGCCGACAGATGCAGAACCAGCCCGCGCGGGTCAACCAGCCCCTGCAGGCGGGCAAACTGGATATCGACAATATCGCCAATTTGTTCGGGCTTCAGCCTGTCGAAGATTAAAATATCATCGAGCCGGTTCAAAAATTCGGGCCGGAAATGTCCACGCACCGCTTCCATCACCGCGTCATTATGCGTAGCTGTATCTTCTGCACGCCCGTCGGCAAAATGCTCCGAGCCCAAATTCGATGTCAAAATGACCAACGTGTTGGAAAAATCAACCGTGTGCCCCTGCCCGTCGGTCAGGCGCCCGTCATCCAGCACCTGCAGCAAAATATTGAACACATCGCTATGGGCTTTTTCAACCTCGTCAAACAGAACAATTTGATAGGGCCGACGCCGCACGGCTTCGGTCAGCACACCGCCCTCATCATAGCCGACATAGCCCGGCGGCGCACCGATCAGCCGCGCCACGGCGTGTTTTTCCATATATTCCGACATATCAATGCGGCAGATTGCGGTTTCGTCATCGAACAAAAACTCGGCCAGCGCCTTGGTCAGTTCGGTCTTGCCGACACCCGTAGGCCCCAGAAACAAAAAGCTGCCGGAGGGCCGCGTCGGGTCTTGCAGCCCGGCGCGCGCGCGGCGCACGGCGCGGGCCACCGCAGACACGGCATGGTCTTGGCCCACCACGCGCGCATGCAGCGCAGGCTCCATATCCAATAATTTCTGGCGTTCGCCCTGCAACATTTTGTCGACCGGAATGCCCGTCCAGCGCGACACCACCGAAGCAATGTGGTCTTCATTGACGGCCTGTTCCAGCATGGTCGCATCATCTTCTGCATCCGATGCTTCGTTGCGGTCGCGCAAAAGCTGTTCCAATTCGGGAATAATGCCATAGGCCAATTCGCTGGCGCGCTCCAACTCGCCACGGCGTTGCACCTGCTCCAGTTCGAGGCGTGCGGCCTCCAGTGCCTCTTGCGTTTTCTGGCTGTCGGCCAGCTTGTTTTTTTCCGCCTGCCAGCGCGCCGACAGGGCGGATAATTCTTCCTCAAGCGTGCCCAATTCGGTTTCAAGGCGGGCAAGGCGCGCGCGCGACATTTCGTCGGTCTCTTTGGTCAGTGCCGCGCGTTCGATTTTCAACTGCACGACGCGCCGGTCAAGCTCGTCCAGCTCCTCCGGCTTGCTGTCGATCTGCATACGCAGACGGCTGGCCGCCTCGTCAATCAGATCGATGGCCTTGTCGGGCAAAAACCGCTCGGCAATATAGCGTTGCGACAATTGCACGGCGGCAATAATCGCCGCATCGGAAATGCGCACCCCGTGATGCAATTCGTATTTTTCCTTGAGGCCGCGCAGAATGGAAATGGCATCGGTCTGGTTCGGCTCACCGACAAAGACCGGCTGAAAGCGCCGCGCCAGCGCCGCATCTTTTTCAACATGCTTGCGATATTCATCAAGCGTGGTTGCGCCGATACAGTGCAACTCACCGCGCGCCAAAGCGGGTTTCAAAAGATTGGACGCATCCATCGCGCCTTCTCCGGCACCGGCACCAATGAGCGTGTGCATTTCGTCGATAAACAAAATAATCTGGCCGTCGGCAGTCGTCACATCATGCAAGACGGCCTTGAGGCGTTCTTCAAACTCGCCGCGAAATTTGGCCCCTGCAATCAGCGCGCCCATATCGAGTGCCAGCAATTTTTTGTGCTGCAAACCTTCGGGCACATCGCCGTCAATAATGCGCAAAGCCATGCCCTCGGCAATCGCCGTTTTGCCGACCCCCGGCTCACCGATCAGCACCGGATTGTTTTTCGTGCGGCGCGACAAAACCTGCATCACGCGGCGAATTTCCTCATCGCGGCCGATAACCGGATCGAGCTTGCCTTTTTGCGCATCGGCCGTCAGGTCGCGGGCATATTTTGCCAGCGCGTCATAGCTGTCTTCGGCGCTTGACGTGTCGGCCACGCGGCCCTTGCGGTGGGCGTTCACCGCCGCCTCCAAGGCTGCACTTGTGACACCTGCCGTGCTCAGCAATTTGGCCGTTATATCGGTGCCGTCGCACATGGCCAGCAACAGGTTTTCAAGCGTGACGAATTTGTCGCCGATTTTATCCGCCGTCCGCTCGGCGCGCACCAGCAGTTTTTGCACCGGCGGGGCAAGCGCAAGCTGGCCGGTATCGCCGGAAACGCGGGCAAGTTTTTCCACCTCATCGCGCACGGATGAAGCGAGCAGTTCCACATAACCACCGGCATTGGCAACCAGCAGGCGCGCCAGCCCGCCTGTATCGGACAACATGGCGTGCAGAATATGCAGCGCTTCCAGACGCGCATGGCCTGCGCCCAGCGCGTGCGCCTGCGCGGCCTGCAAAATTGCCTTGGTTAAATCCGAATAGCGTTCAACGTTCACCCGTGGCTCTCCGTAAGGCTCATTCCTATACGAGATATGGGAAGCCATTCGGGTGACAACAAGATGCCCGGCAAAGATGTCGGGTAAACATGCCCGGTTACGATGTCAGATTGCGGCGGGTCAAACCCGTCCGGATTTTCAGAAGATATTACTCGTTGGCCGCCGCGCTTACATCGCCGACCGTGTCGCCGGTGCCGGCCTCAACCGCCACGTCAAGCTGGGCTTCACCCTCCTGATCGGCGGGCTTGTCCAGCTCCAGGGATTTCACATTTTCGCTCTCGGCTTCCGCGCCGGCCTCGCCGGCCCCACCGGCCTCTGTCTGATTGGCAGATTTAACCTCTGCAGACTTCGCTTCCTCAGATTGGGCATTATCCGCCTCGCCATTGCGGCGTCGACGCAACGGCCCACGGCGGCGTGACGGTTTTTCGGAAGCTTCCTGCTCGCCCTCTTCATTGCCGCGCGAGAGAACCAGAGGCGTTGCGCCATTTTCATCCGTCTCGGCAGAAGCGGCCACAGCCTCTTCGCCATCGGCTGCCGGAGCCTGCTCGGTTTGCGGCGGCTGATGCGACAGAACAATGCGGTAGTAATGCTCGGCATGTTGCAGATAATTTTCCGCCATCACGCGGTCGCCTGCCGACATCGCATCGCGCGCAAGCGCCTGATACTTGTCATAGACCTGACTGGCTGTGCCGCGCACCCGAACATCGGGGCCGTTGCTGTCATAGCTCCGGTTTACAGGATTTTGCTGGCGACGACCGCGCCCTCGTGAGCGTTTCATATTCTTTTCCTAAAGTTCAAAACAGTTCCATGCCTCGGATCATGGCCGATTGCGATTTTGATGACCTGACGTCTTGAGTTTGAAATCTCCACACGCTGTGAACCTTGGTTTCACGATCCAAATTATTCGGCGGAGACATGCTTCGAAACACAACCAATCAATGATGTCCGTGTTTCGGGTACTGAACCTAGCCGCAAAAGTTTTTAAATTCAAACCCCTTTTTCGGTTTTTTTAATTCGGCCCCGAACCACCCGCGCGCGCCCTTCAAGATCTTTTTGGACACGCGGATTTTGAAATCCTTCCGCGCGCATCAAATCGCTCACCTGTTGCGCCTGATTGTGGCCGATCTCCAACACAAGATGACCGCCGGTTTCGAGGTAATCCGGCGCGGTGCGGCAAATATGGCGATAGGCGTCCAGACCGTCCGCGCCCCCGTCAAGCGCGCGCCGCGGGTCGTGGTCGCGCACTTCCACCGCCAAATTGTCAATCTCGGCGCATGCAATATAAGGCGGATTGGACATAATAACATCAAACCGCCCGCGCACGGGCGAAAACCAGCTTCCCTGCCGCAACCCGATGCGATCGCGCACATCATGGCGATGCGCGTTTTGGCGCGCAAGGCGCAAGGCACCGGCGGAAATATCAACACCCAGCCCCCGCAAACCCCGCGCATTGGCCAGCACGCTAATCAGCACACAGCCCGAACCCGTGCCCAAATCCAGCACGCGCCCCGTTTCGGGTGCCACGCCGAGCGCGGCTTCCACCAGCGTTTCGGTGTCGGCGCGCGGGTCCAGCACGGCCGGGCCAATATCGAAAGCCAGACCGAAAAACTCACGTTGACCGGTCAGGCGCGACACCGGCGTGCCCGCACAACGCGCCGCCTCCCAAATGTGCAAAGATTTGAGCGCGCGCGGCGCAATCGGCGCGTTTTCCTGCATAATCAAGGTTTCAGGCGTCAGCTCGGTGGCGGCGCACACCAGCACGCGCGCGTCCAGCATGGGTGTCGCAATACCGGCTTCGGCAAAACGCTTTGCCATGGCGCGCTGAATTTGGCCCAATTTTTTGCTGGGAGAACCAGCAGACATTATTCGGCCTCGTCCACCGCAGCCAGCCGACGGGTTTGGTCTTCGCGCGTCAAAGCCTCGATCACTTCCGACAGGCCGTCCCCCGCCAGCACTTTTTCCAGCTTGTGCAGGGTCAGGTTGATGCGATGGTCGGTCACGCGCCCTTGCGGGAAATTATACGTCCGGATGCGCTCCGAGCGGTCGCCGGAGCCGACTTGCGATTTGCGGTCGGCGGCGCGTTCACTGTCGGCGCGCTCGCGCTCGGCTTCAAAAAGTCGGGCGCGCAATACCTGCATCGCCTTGGCGCGGTTTTTATGTTGCGATTTTTCATCCTGCTGGCTGACCGTAATGCCGGTCGGCAAATGCGTGATGCGCACCGCGCTGTCGGTTGTGTTGACCGACTGCCCGCCGGGGCCGCTGGCGCGAAACACATCAATCCGCAGGTCTTTTTCTTCGATTTTAATGTCCACTTCCTCCGGCTCAGGCAATACGGCCACGGTTGCCGCCGAGGTGTGAATGCGCCCGCCGCTTTCGGTTTCGGGCACGCGCTGAACACGGTGAACCCCGCTTTCGAATTTCAAAGCCGCAAACGCCCCCTTGCCGCGCATGGCGGCCACCACTTCCTTATAGCCGCCGACATCGCCTTCGGACTGATTGATAAGCTCGCATTTCCAGCCCTGCAATTCGCCGTAGCGCTGATACATGCGAAACAGATCACCGGCAAACAACGCGGCCTCATCGCCGCCCGTTCCGGCGCGCACTTCCAGAATAATGTTCAGATCATCGGCCGCATCGCGCGGCAGCAGAAGAATTTCCAGCGCCTGCTCCATCTCCGGCAATTGCGCTTCGAGATCGGCCAGCTCGGTGCCCGCAAGTTCGGCCATCTCCGCATCATCACCGGCGGCCAGACCCGCCAGCTCCTCGCGCTCGGCCAAAGCCGCGCGATAGGTTTTGATGGCGCTGACCAGCGGGTCAATCTCGGCATATTCTTTTGACAGTTCGACAAATCGCTCGGGCGGCAGCTCGGCGTTCATTTCTTCCTGTAGCGCTTCGGCGCGCGCGATAATGGCGTCAAGACGCTCAACCGGCAGCATGTTCTAATCCCTGTTTTCCGTTTCCAGCGCATCCACCCTGTCTTCGACAAGCCGGACGAGATGGTCGATCATTTCCGAATGCGGCAGTTTGTGGTCGGGCTTGCCTTGAATATACACCATGCCCTGCTCGTGCCCCCCGCCGGTAAAACCAATATCCGTTTCGCGCGCCTCGCCGGGCCCGTTCACCACGCAGCCGACAATCGACATGGTGACGGGGTGGGTGATATGCGCCAGACGCTGTTCAAGTTCGCGCACCGTTTGGATGACGTCAAAGCCCTGGCGCGCGCAGGACGGGCACGAGATAATGGTGACACCGCGATGGCGCAGACCCAGCGATTTCAGCATTTCAAAGCCGACCCGCACTTCGTCTACCGGATCCGATGACAGCGAAACCCTGAGCGTGTCGCCAATGCCGGCCCAAAGCAGACTGCCCAGCCCGATCGCGGACTTCACCGTGCCGCTGGTCAGGCTGCCGGCCTCGGTAATGCCGATATGCAACGGGCAATCAACGGCCTCGGCAAGCTGCTGATATGCCGCCACGCTCAAAAACACATCCGAGGCTTTGACGCTGATTTTATAATCGCGAAAGCCATGCTCCTCCAACAGGCCAACATGATAAAGCGCGCTGTCGACCATGGCTTCGGGACACGGCTCGCCATATTGTTCCAGCAAATGTTTTTCCAGCGATCCGGCATTGACGCCAATGCGCATCGAACAGCCATTGTCGCGCGCAGCGCGCACCACTTCGCCGACCCGTTGCGCGTCACCAATATTGCCCGGATTAATGCGCAAACACGCAGCCCCCGCTTGCGCCGCTTCGATAGCCCTTTGGTAATGAAAATGGATATCGGCGACGATTGGCACCGCGACCTGTTTCACCATTTTTGCAAGCGCGGCGGTCGAAGCTTCATCGGGACACGACACGCGCACAATATCGGCACCGGCCTCTTCCAACTGACGTATCTGGCCGACCGTGGCCGCCACATCCGGCGTCGGTGTATTGGTCATGGATTGCACGGAAATCGGCGCGTCGCCGCCCACCGGCACTTTGCCGACCATAATCTGTCGGCTTTTGCGTCTTTCAATATGTCGCCACGGCCTGAGCATAAGCGGCCTTTCGCCTGATTATTGGGCTTGCGCCGCGATATCTGCGCGCTTCAGATTGCGGTTGGTCAGAATTTGTCCACGCCGCCCGACCGGTGCCACAGCCTGATTGTCCACAAAATAGGTGAGCGCACCCGCATCGCGTGTTGCCAATATGTAATTCATGTCGTCGGGCAATTCAAAACCCTCACCCTCATCAATGACGCTGGAAAACAAAACACGCCCTTGCGCATTTTCAAGGCGCATCCAGGTGCGCCGCGTTGCGCGTATTTCCACTTTGGTCGCTCTTTGCGTCGGGTCGATTAATGGCGTCTCCGGCTGCGCATCCGCCGGCCCTTCAAGCGTCGCGGCATCCGGCATCGCCCCGTCCGATGCGTCGGCGGCGGCGGGAGCCTCGACTGCGCTTGCAGAAGAGGTGGCAGAAGAAGTTGCGGTGTCATCTGCGGTAGCCGCCGATGGTGTCGGTGCGGCGGGCGCGGCCACCGGTGCGGCGGGTGTTTGCACGACCGTGCCGACGGTAATTTCATCATTTTGCGTGCCGGCCACCAGCCACAACACATAAACAACCAACGCCCCGACAACCAGCAGGCTGATTTTCAGGGCACCGGAAATTTGCTCGGTTTCTTCTTCTTCCTCGAACACCATATCGGCCATGCCGGATTCGACCGACGCCGCCTTGAAGCGCATGATCAAATCGCTTTCATTGAGTTCCAGATATTGGGCATAGGTGCGAATAAATCCGAGTGCATAGACATTGCCCGGAAGCTGTTCGAAATCTTCCAATTCGATCGCTTCCAGATGCGCCTCGCGAATGCGCAGCAAGGCCGACACTTCGGCAAGCGACAAATTACGCGCCACACGCGCATCGCGCAAAGCCGAGCCGATTCCAAGTTCAAGAGCTTCGTTTACCGTTTCGCTCATAAGCAAATACTCAAATTAGTCCGTTGTTGGCAGTAACATATCACAGCTTGATACCCTGTCTATTGGCGATGTTTTCCAGTTCGGCACGCATGTCCGCTGTTGGTTTGCCCAGCGCTTCGCGCACGGACGCCTCAAGGCGTTGGGTATGGGCAGAGCGCAACATGCGTTTGACCGGCCCAATCGCCGCCGAAGGCACGGAAAACCGCCTGAAACCCAAGCCCAGCAAAGCCATGGCCTGTAGCGGTTTGCCCCCCATTTCGCCGCAGAGCGACACCGGCACATTGTGGCGTTCGCACATATCGCGCACATGATCCAACATGCGCAATGGCGCAACACTCAACATGTCATAACGTGTTCCGGTCATCGGATTGCCGCGGTCGGCGGCAAAAAAGAATTGCATCAAATCATTCGTCCCGACCGACAGAAAATCGATTCGCGGTAAAAGCTGATCGAGCTGCCAAACCAGCGCCGGCACTTCAAGCATGGTGCCGACCTTGATGCGTTCCGGCCCGGGGCGACCGAATTTTGCCAGTCGCGCAACCTCCAGATCGAGCAATTCGCGGCTGGCCTCAAATTCGGCCAGCGTGGTGATGAGCGGGAACATAATCGACAATTCACGCCCCGCAGAGGCACGCAACAGCGCGCGCAGCTGATAGCGGATCAAGCCCGGCCGGTCGAGCGCCATACGCATGGCGCGCCAGCCCATGGCCGGGTTTTCTTCCTGATTTGACCGGAGATAGGGCAGCACCTTGTCGCCGCCAATATCGAGCGTGCGGAAAACAACCTGACGCCCGCCAACATCTTTCAGCACACGTTCATAGACAGCCTGCTGTTCATTGACGCGCGGCAGGCGCGCGGCCACCATAAATTGCAATTCCGTGCGAAACAGGCCGATATTGTCGGCACCGCTTTCGTCAATTCTTTCGACATCGACAAGCAGGCCCGCATTCATATCAAGGCGAATGCGCACGCCGTCGCGCGTCACCGCCGGCAGGCCGCGCAGGCGCGCATAGCGTTTCAGCCGCCGCGCCCGCAAGCGCGCCCGGTTGGAATAGGCATCGACAATATCGGCCGGCGGATTGACATGCACCTCGGCCTGGTCGGCATCCAGAATGACTTCCTGCCCGTCGCGGGCAATATCGGCAATGCCGCGCACACTGCCCATCATCGGCACGTTGAGCGCGCGCGCCACAATCGCGACATGGGCCCCCATGGCGCCTTCTTCCAAAATCAGCCCGCGCAATTTGCGGCGGTCATAATCCAGCAATTCGGCCGGCCCCATGGTGCGGGCAACCAATACGGCGTCGCGCGGCAGCTTGTCTTCGGAAGCCAGTTGCGCCCGACCCGACAAAATCCGCAACAGGCGGTTGGACAGGTCTTCAAAATCATGCAGGCGCTGGCGCAAATAAATATCGCGTTCGCCGCCCAGCCGCGCGCGCATGGCATTATTCACGCTTTCCACCGCCGCCTCTGCCGTCAGGCCGGTGCGCACCGCATCCTGCATGCGCCGCAACCAGCCGCGGTCATTGGCAAACATGCGATAGGCTTCCAGAACCGCCAGATGTTCACCGGCATGCGACACATCATCGGTCGCCAGCATGCGGTCGACATTGCGGCGCAAATCATAAATCGCGGCTTCAAGCCGGCGCATTTCCTCGTCCGGATCGTCGCTGATGAGCTTGGTCACTTCAATGCGCGGTTCGTGCAATACGATATGGCCCATGGCCATGCCGTCGGTCAGCCCGATGCCGGAAAACTGCCGCGCCGCTTCGGGCGGCAAGGCAGGTTCGGCCTGCGCCTCACCGCTGGCCGTCAACATTTCCGAAAGCACCATGGCCACGGTTTGCAGGGCTTCGACTTCCTCATCGACAAAACTGCGCTGGGTTACATTTTGCACCACCAGAACGCCGGTCACATTGCCGCCGCTCAGCACCGGCACGCCGACAAAGGATTTGTAATTTTCCTCGCCCGTTTCCGGTCGGTAGACAAACCGAGGATGGGCGGCCGCGTCAGACAGGTTGAGCGGTCGGGCGTGCTGGGCAATATCGCCGACCAGACCCTCGCCGACGCGCAAAACCGTCTGGTGTACCGCGTCCGGGTTCAGACCTTCCGTCGCGCATAATTCCAGCGCATCGCGCCCGCGCTTCAGATAGACCGAGCAAACGGCCGCGTTCATGCTGGCCGCGATCAGCTCGACAATTTTGTCGAGCCGTGTCTGCCGGTCGCCGCCATCGGCCATGACCTGGCGCAAACGGCGCAATAGAATTCTGGGGCCTTCAAGTGTTAACGGCATAGGTCTGCCTTCGTTTTTTCGCTAGGCGTCGACGGTTTCGTCGTCGAGACCGTACGCGCTGTGCAGGGCGCGAACGGCAAGTTCGGCATAATCACTGTCGATCAACACGCTTATTTTAATTTCGGATGTGGAGATCACGTGAATATTAATGCCTTTATCGGCCAAAACGGTAAACATTTTCTGCGCGACACCGGCATGGCTGCGCATGCCGACGCCGACGATTGAAATTTTCGCCATGTCGGGCGCCGTGTTGACATCGGCGCAATCAATATCTTCGCGGATTTGGGCAATGACATCCATGGTGCGCTCCAGCTCGTCTTGCGAGACAGTGAAGGTCACATCCGTTTTCGCACCATCGGCGGCAACATTTTGCACGATCATGTCAACATTAATGCTCGCATCCGCCAGTGGCCCGAAAATGCGCGCGGCAATGCCCGGCTGGTCGGCAACGCCCAACAAGGTGATTTTCGCCTCGCTGCGCGCATAGGCGATACCGCTGACAATTTCCTGTTCCATAATCTCATCCTCATTGCAAATCAGCGTGCCCGCAAGCCCGTTTTGCGGCGCGCGCGCATCCGGCGCGTCGAAACTTGAGCGCACTTGCAGGCGCACATGCTGGGTCATGGCCAGTTCCACCGAGCGCGTTTGCAGCACTTTTGCGCCCAGCGACGCCATTTCCAGCATTTCTTCATAGCTGATGCGTTCCAGCTTGCCGGCCTGGGGCACCAGACGCGGGTCGGTCGTGTAAACCCCGTCAACGTCGGTGTATATATCACATCTGTCGGCATTGATTGCCGCGGCCACCGCCACGGCGCTGGTGTCGGAACCGCCGCGGCCCAGCGTGGTCAGCCGACCGGCAGGCGAAACACCCTGAAATCCGGCTATCACCGCCACGCGCTTTTCCTCGAACAGGGCGGTAATGGCGCTTGCATCTATGTCGGTAATGCGCGCCGCGCCATGCACATCGCTCGTCTCGACCGGAATTTGCCAACCGAGCCAGCTGCGCGCGGCAACCCCGATATCCTGCAAGGCCATGGCCAGCAGGCCGACACTTACCTGTTCGCCGGCAGAAACCACGACATCATATTCACGCGCGTCATGCACGCGCGCAATATCGCGGGTCAGCCCGACCAGACGGTTGGTTTCACCCGACATTGCCGAAACCACAACCGCCACCTCATGTCCGGCGTCAAATTCGCGTTTCACATGCGCGGCGACATTGCGGATACGCGCAATATCCCCAACCGAAGTGCCACCGAATTTCATCACGATACGTGCCATGACGTGCCCGTTTCCCTTCGCCGGCTTACGGTCTATATATTTAAAACAGGCCGGCGTTTGTTACATGCGCGGCAACCCTTACACGATTATGCGGCGTAATGGCAATAACCTGCCCCGCCCGAAGGACACCAAGAGATGCAAAAACCAGCCGAAACCGTCGATCCGGATGAAATTGCCAAATTTTCGGCAATGGCCGCCGAATGGTGGGACCCGCGCGGCAAATTCAGGCCTTTGCATAAATTCAATCCGGTGCGGCTGGACTATATTCGCCGCGAGGTCTGCCATTTCAAAGGGCTCGATGCGCTGAGCCCGACCCCCTTTACCGGCCTTGAATTTTTGGATATTGGCTGCGGCGGCGGCTTGCTCTGCGAGCCCATGTGTCGGCTGGGTGCCAGCGTGACCGGCGCTGACGCCAGCACGGAAAACATTAAAACCGCAAGCATTCATGCCGCCGAACAAAATCTGGACATTGATTATCAGGCAACCACCGCCGCCGCGCTGGTCGATGCCGGACGCAAGTTTGACGTTATTTTGAACATGGAAGTCATCGAGCATGTGGCCGACCCGCCCGCCTTTATCGACCAATGCGCCGGGCTTTTAAAGCCGGGCGGCATTATGTTTCTCGCCACGCTCAACCGCACGTTGAAAGCCTATGCGCTGGCGATTGTCGGGGCGGAATATATTCTGGGCTGGCTGCCAAAAGGCACGCATGAGTGGGAAAAATTCATCACGCCGCGCGAACTGGAAGACATGACCCGCAAAAGCGGCCTCGACATGGTGCGCATGAGCGGTGTTTCCTTCAACCCGCTATTGAACAAATGGCAGCGCAGTGGCGATCTCGGCGTCAATTATATGGCCATTGCCAAAAAGCCGGAAACTGGCTGAAAATCAGTCTTTTTTGCGGGGCGGCTTGGGCAATGGGGCCACCGGCACGCCCTCGGTCAGCAAATCTTGCGCTTCGCTCAATGTGGTTTCGCCGTAAATTTCGCGCGGTTGCGCTTCGCCCTTGTGAATTTTTCTGGCTTCTTCGGCAAAATCTTCGCCAACATAGTCAAAATCGCGTTCAACATGGTCGACCAGCTTTTCGACCATGTCGCGTTTTTCCCTGTCTTCCTCGGTCATCAAATCGCCACTGCTGCGCGCCAGTGCCGGTGCCATCACCGCGCGGTCGATTTTGCGCGACCCGCAAACGGCGCATGTCAGCTGGCCGCCATTGCGCTGGTCTTCAAATGTCGTACTGCATCTGAACCACGCATCAAATTCGTGCCCCTTGTCGCAAATGAGACGATATTTAATCATGCACCGCCTCACCTTTGTCGAATAGGGAAAAGGCGCGCCCATGGTCAAAAACCGGCAGCGCGCGGCGGGCTTTGTCGACCGCGGCCATATCCAGTTCGGCCATGACAAAATCATCATCTGCATGCGCCTCGGCAATGACCGTGCCCCACGGGTCGACAATCAGGCTGTGGCCGAAGGTTTGGCGACCATTTTCATGCCTGCCGCTCTGGGCCGGTGCCAGCACATAAGCGCCGTTTTCAATGGCGCGCGCGCGCAACAACACATGCCAATGCGCTTCACCGGTCACCTGGGTGAAGGCGCTGGGTACGGACAAAACCTGCGCGCCGGCGCGGGCCAGCGCGCGATACATGGCCGGAAAGCGCATGTCATAGCAAATCGACAAACCAATCCGAACACCATCCACCTCGACCATATCGGCTTTGGTGCCCGCCTTATAGCTTTGCGACTCGGCATGCACCTCGCCATTGGGCAGGGTGACATCGAACATATGAATTTTGTCATAGCGCGCGGCAATATTGCCGTCGGGCGCAAAAACCAGCGAACGATTGACGGCCGCATCATCTTCATCGGCCAGAAATTGCGACCCGGCCAACACCCACACGCCCAGGTCGCGCGCCAGATCGGCAAAAGCCGCCACGTGCGGGCTTTTTTGTTCGGTGAACAGGCGCGCACGCATGGCGGCGCGGTTTTTTTCCATGAATGTACATGCTTCCGGCAAAGCGATAAGGCGCGCACCGGCCGCGGCCGCCAATCTGACACGCCGGTCGATCTCGGCCATATTGTCCGCCGGCTCACATCCGGAACACAGCTGGACGCAGGCAACACTCAAATGGGTCATGGAGCCATCATACAGCCAAAGTTTCGGGCATAACAACCCGCGCCAAAGTGACGACATCAACCGCTTCCGCACCGGCGCGCAACAGCGTGCGGGTGCACGCTTCCACCGTTGCCCCCGTGGTCAAAACATCATCGACCAGCAGCACATGACGACCGGCAAGGCGGGCCTTTTCGGCGTCGCGCACGCGAAACGCACCGCGCAAATTTGACCGCCGCGCGGCGCGCGTCAGCCCCACTTGTTGCGCCGTTGCCCGGTGGCGCTCAAGCACTTGCACCTGCATCGGCACGCCCGTCAGCCGCGACAGGGCGCGCGCCAGTTCCACCGACTGGTTGAACCGCCGCCGCGCCAAACGCCAGCGATGCATGGGCACTGGCACCAAGAGATCGGCGGAAGCAAATAAGGGCGTCGCCGAGCGCAAAATCAAGGGCGCCAGAAGCGCAGCCAATTCGCTCTGGTCGCCATATTTCATCCGCCGGATAAGCTGCGCGCCAATGCCGGTATATTTGAGCGGTGCGCGCGCGCGATGATAGGGCGGGGGATTTATCATGGCGGCAAGACCGGCCCCGTCGGGTCCGGGGTCTTCGGCCAGCGGCACGCCGGTGCGATGGCAGATGGGCGGGGTGATAAATTCAAGGTCGCGCCAGCAGGCCGCGCAGACACCATCATTGCCGCCAATCAAGTTCCGGCAGACCGGACAGGCGGGCGGAATGACAAAATCGACCATCGCGGCCAGAAATTGCGGCAGGTTTATTTTTGTTTTTCTGTCCACAAATGCCATATTGCACGCCATGGCAGACAATGTCCCCCAGATTTTTGACCGCAAGCGGCTGGCGCGCAATCGAGACCGCGCCGCACAAGCGACGCGGGGCTTTGGTGCCCATGATTTTCTATTGCGTCATGTCGGCAACGAGCTGTCAGACCGCATAGCCGGTGTCGCGCGCAAATTTTCAACCGGCCTGTGTCTGGGCAGCAGCGGCGGCATCATTGAGGCCGTGCGCGCCGAACATGCCGAAGAAAGCCATATCGACACGCTGTTCCATGCTGATCTGAGCGCCTGTCTCGTGCCCGATAACGGGCGCGGCCTTGTGTGCGACGAAGAGCGCCTGCCCTTTGCCGAAGCGCGCTTTGATCTGGTGGTCGCGCTTTGGGGCTTGCACCATGTCAATGACCTGCCCGGCACCCTGATACAAATTCGCCAAATTTTGAAGCCTGACGGCTTTTTTCTGGCCGCGCTGCCGGGCGGGCGAACGCTGGAGAGCCTGCGCCATGCGCTGGTCGCGGCCGAGACCGAATTGCTGCCCGGTGTGCGCCCGCATGTGCACCCCTTCCCCGATCTGGCGGATTTGAGCGGGCTTTTGCAGCGCGCGGGCTTTGCCCTGCCGGTCGCCGACAGCCATCCGGTCGAGGTTTTTTACCCGACGCCGATCGACCTTTTGAACGAGCTGCAAGGCATGGGCGAAAGCAATGTTCTGACGGCGCGGGTGTCCACCACATTGCGCCGCGATGTGCTGATGCGGGCCTGCGAGATTTACAATGAGACGGAACAACGCGCCGACGGCAAGTGCCGCGCGCTTTTCGATATTTGCTATCTGGCGGGCTGGGCACCGCATGAAAGCCAGCAACAGCCGCTCAAACCCGGCAGCGCCAAGGCCAGCCTTGCCGAAGCGCTGGGCACGGTGGAACGCAAATTATAGGGCGACTTATAACGTATCGCGCAAAATGGCGATAAGCGGGATATCGGCCGGCGGCATGTCGAGGTCATATAATTCGCGCGGGAAAACCCATTTCAGATTTTGCCCCTCGCGGCCCGTCACATGGCCCGACCATTTGCGGCAAACATAAAGCGGCATGAGCAGGTGAAACGCCGCATAGCCATGGCTGGCAAAACTCAGCGGTGCCAGACACTCATGCGTGACATCAATGCCCAATTCTTCGGCCAGTTCGCGCACCAGCGCCGCTTCGGGGGTTTCGCCCGCCTCAACCTTGCCGCCCGGAAATTCCCACATGCCCGCCATGGCGCGCCCCGCCGGACGCTGGGTGACAAGCACGCGCCCGTCCGCGTCGACCAGCGCGCAGGCGACGACCAGAACAAGGCGGTTAGCTTCGGTAGTCGGCATTGATCGAAATATAGCCATGCGTCAAATCGCTGGCCCAAATGCGGGTACGCCCTTTTGCCTTGCCGTCTGCCGCGCCGACATCGACGGCAATGTGAATGCGCCGGCCCTGCATGTGGCGGGCGACGGGCGCTTCGTCATAGCCCGGCACCACGCGGCCACGGCGCGCAACTTTGTGCCCGCCAATCTCGATCGACAGGCGGTCGCGGTCGACACGCTCGCCGGATTTGCCAACCGCCATGACAATGCGCCCCCAATTGGCATCCGCACCGGCAACAGCCGTTTTGACCAATGGCGAATTGCCGATGGCAAGCCCGATGCGCCGTGCCGCAGCATCATCTTCCGCGCCGGACACATCAACCGTCATGAGTTTGCTGACGCCTTCGCCGTCGCACACAACCTGAATGGCGACATCCTGCATCACATCCGTCAGCGCCTTTCGAAATTGCGCGAGGCGCGGATCGTCAAGCCGGCGAATGGCCGGGCCGTCGACCTTTTGGGCACCGGTTGCCACGAGCAGGCATGTATCCGAGGTCGAGGTGTCGCCATCGACCGTGATGGCGTTGAAACTTTTATCCGTCGCTTCCAAAAGCAAGGGGCGCAAGAGGCGCGCGGGCAGTGCCGCATCGGTGAACACAAAGGCCAGCATGGTTGCCATATCCGGCGCAATCATGCCCGACCCTTTGGCGATGGCATTGATGCGGATATTTTGCTTGCCAATCTTTGCCGTGCGCGTTGCGCCTTTGGCAAATGTGTCGGTGGTCATAATGGCTTGCGCGGCGGCCGACCAGTCGGAACTCCGCTCAAGCCCGAAGCTTGCCGATTTCACCGCCGAAACCAGCGGCGCGGGATCCAGCGTTTCGCCGATCACACCGGTCGAGGCGAGAAATATTTCCCTCTCATCTGCGCCCAAGCGTTTGGCCAGTGCCTTGGCCGTGCGGCTTGCCGCGCGCGCACCGGCCGCACCTGTAAAGGCATTGGCATTGCCGGCATTGACGCCCAGCCCGCGAATGCGCCCGCCGCCCGCCGCCAGATTTTCACGCGACAGATCGACCGGCGCCGAGGGCATTTTGGATTTCGTAAAAACGCCCGCAACACGCGCGGTCTCGGAAAATTCGGCCAGCAGAAAATCGGGGCGTCCGGTATATTTCACGCCCGTTTGCGCGGCAAAAACATGCATGCCCGCAATCGGCGGCAAGGGCGGAAAGGCCTGCGGCGCAAATGGCGAAACGGGCAGTTCATCCGACATGAATTTTACTCCGCCGCACCCGGCATATTGACAAGATCGACAGCGGCCTTGGCGCGCATTTCGTCATAAATATCGCGCTGGGCTTCGCTGATCAGCAATTGGTAAATCCGGTCGCGCACCTGATCGAATGGCGGCACCGGACGGTTGCGCCGGTCTTCGACACGGATGACATGCCAGCCAAACTGGGTCTGCACGGGCGGCGATGTTTCGCCCGCGCCCAGCTTGAAAGCCGCATCGCTGAACGCCGGCACCATGGATTGCTTGCTGAAATATCCCAAATCACCCCCCGACGGGCCGGACGGCCCTTTCGAGCGTTCCTTGGCAAGGGCGGCAAAATCGGCCCCCTTTTTCAGATCGGCCACCACCGCATCAGCCGCTTCGCGATTGTCCAGCAAAATATGGCGCGCGCGCACTTCTTCTTCGACGGGGCCGTTTTTAATTTCCTTGTCATAATAGGCCGTCACATCTTCTTCGGTCACGCGCTCCATCAGCATTTTGGCAATATATACGTCCTGCAGGGCTTTGCGCTCCATAAAGGCCTTTATTTTGGCGACATCGGCGTCATTTTCCAGCCCGGCTTTTTTGGCCGCTTCGGAGGCGAGAATGCGGTTGACCATATAGCCGACCAGCGTTTGAAACCGCTGCTCTTCCGGCAATTGACCGTAAACGGCCATTAATTCATCTTCGACCAGCGACACGTCATTATAGGTGATTGCAATGCCGTCAACGGTGGCAACCGTGCCTTCGGGCATTTGATTTTGCGCCACGGCAACCGGCTCCGATACAAAAACAAGGGCGAGCGCGGCGAGAAAAATTTGTCTTATTGGGAGAGCCTGATGAAGTTGCATGAAGTGTCCTTTTCCGTGTTGGACGCATATTGAACGGGTCATGCGCGCCAAACAAGAGCTTTTCTGCGCGCAGGTTTCTGCAGGCCCGTCGCAGCCCGGTCGCGCCCCGGTCGATTGACACGCGCGGCCTTGCCCCTTACATCAAACACATCCCGCATCACACGCGGTCAGATTTGCGCTGGAGATTGTTTATGCTCGGATTAGAAAGCCTTGCCCGCCGCCTGTTCGGTTCGGTCAATGAGCGCAAGCTGAAATCCTATCAGGCGCGCGTCATCCGCATCAACGCACTGGAGCCGGGTTTTGAAGCCTTGTCCGACGATGATTTGCGCGCCACGACATCCGCATTAAAGGCGCGTCTGGCAAATGGCGAAACGCTGGACGATGTGCTGGAAGAAGCCTTTGCCGCCGTGCGCGAGGCGGCGCGGCGCGCGCTGGGCCAACGCCATTATGACGTGCAGCTCATTGGCGGCATGGCCCTGCATGACGGCAAAATCTCGGAAATGAAAACCGGCGAAGGCAAAACGCTGGTCGCCACGCTGCCCTGCTACCTCAACGCGCTGACCGGCGCGCCGGTACATGTGGTGACGGTGAATGATTATCTCGCCGAGCGCGATGCTGACTGGATGCGCGGTGTGCACGAGGCTTTGGGCTTGCGCGTTGAATGTATCAAACACGACATGGATGACGCGGCACGCAAAGACGCTTATGCCGCCGACATTACCTATGCCACGAATAATGAGCTGGGCTTTGATTATCTGCGCGACAATATGAAATACACGCTGGACGAAATGGTGCAGCGCGGCCATGCCTTTGCCATTGTCGACGAGGTCGACTCGATTTTGATCGACGAAGCGCGCACGCCGCTGATTATTTCCGGCCCGCTCGAAGACCGCTCCGACCTCTATGTAAGCATCGACCGGCTGATCCCCGATCTGGTGCCGGATGATTACGAGATTGACGAAAAAACCCGCTCGGTATCACTCACCGATCAGGGCAATGAACATATGGAAGAGCTGTTGCAGGCGGGCGGGCTTTTGGAGGCCGACAGCTCGATTTACG
>JBMZAX010000021.1:0-16541 GCA_049611805.1 Parvibaculales bacterium
TGTCGGGTTTTGATGCAACCCCCTGTCTGAATGTGATGTGCAATCTGACAAGCATTGCCCGCGGGCGCGTGGCACTGAAAGTCAAACCCGCTTCCGATGCAACCCACACGCAAAACGACACGCAAAATGAAAGCGCGACAAATATTCAGCCCGGCGGACAATTGGACATATTTGTCGACCGACCCATTATGGATGCCGAGATTATTTTGCCGGTGGCCGCCTTTGAGCGTCTTTGCCGGAGCATTAATCTGGCGCGCGCACGGCCGGTGGCCCTGACGCTGGATTTGTCGGAGAATTTATCGGTCAGTGTTGAGGGCGATCTTAAAATCGCCGATGACATTACGCTGAATATTACCGATCTGAGCTGGACGCTGCCCCTAATCTAGGCGCCGACACCGCTTAACCGGTGAATTTACGCACCATTTCGACCTCGGACTGCATCAGCCGCGACACGCCGGAAAACGCCTGTTGCGCGCGGATCATGAGGTTCATTTCGCTCGTGATATCGACATTTGCCGTCTCAAGAAAACCGGGTTCCAGAGCGCCGCTTCGCACGCCCAGCGGCGTCACAATTTCAGGCTCACCGGAGCCGGGCGAGGTACGGAAATAATTGCTGCCATCGGCGATGAGCTTGCTTTCATCGGAAAACAGGGCCAACCCAATCTTGGCAAGGTTAAAATCAACACCCTGCCCGTAAGATGCCTTGACCATGCCGTCATCCTCAACCGTGATTTGCGACAAACGGCGCAGGCGGCCTTCGGCGTCTTCAACCGAAAACGGAATGGTGATCGGTGTCAGCTCGTCGGACAGAAATTCGTGCCCGTCACCGGAAACGAGTTTGCCGTCAAGCGTCAATTCAATCGCCCCATTGCGGGTGAACTGGAGGTCTTCGGGCGTTTCCGGCCGGCGCACGACAAACATGCCCTCGCCATTGACCGCAACATCAAGCGCACCACCGGTTTCGCGCAAGGAACCTTGAGCATGCGAACGCTGCGCTTCCCTGACAAGCGTGCCATAGCCCCTGTCTATTTCGGGCCGCGTGTCCGAGGCCTGCACATAGCTGTCCACAAAGCTCGACCGGCTGGCCTTAAAGCCCGTTGAAGAGGCATTCGCAACATTGTTGGACAACACTTTCAGCTCGTGCATGGCCGCATTGAGGCCGGATTTCGCAATTGTCAGCATGACATATTCCTTTCAGTTGCAACAAACTGTCCAAAAATCGTGCCAAATCAGGCAAAATTTAAAAAATTCTGCGATTTTGTTTTTCTTTATCTGTGATAAAAAGTTAACCCTTGTTAGAATATAATCATTGCTATCAGGTCAGGTTTTCGGAGAAACACTGCATGTCGGACAATAATACCAATTCGGTCGTTCCTTACGACGCGGGGGAGCCTTTGGCACCGACGCAAAGCGACGGGCCACCGCTTGAGATCGTAAACCGACCGCTCCAGATTCATAATCGCGAAGAAGTGCGCCAATTTCTGCCGGATATTCTGGGTCGCGTTTTGGCGCGCGTGTGGATTGACACCGCCTTTCATGACCAATTCTCCGATGCCCCGCAGGAAACGCTGGAAGAACACGGGGTATTTTTGCCCGAAAACATGTCAATCGAATATCAGCGCGGCAATACCGACCGCCCGCGAATTGTCGTTTACGAACGCCCCTTCGGATCACGCTTCAAGTTGAGAATTTTCTATCTGCAACTTGTGATGATGGCCGGAAGATAAGATGAGCCGCCGCATCGGTCTTTGTCTGGTGGCAATCGCCCTTTTGATATTCCCGCCGCGCGTTCTGGCCGACAATCACGCACTGTCCGACGACGCCCTTGACGCCGAATATGACGCCGCCGTCGCTTTTGTGAAGCAACAGGATTATGACGCGGCCTATGAAGCCTTTCGCAAGCTGAGCGCGCACGAACAGCATGATGCCCAATTTAATCTGGCGACCCTGCTAAGGGCCGGTTTCGGGCATCCGCAGGATTTCCGGGAAGCGCTTTACTGGGCCTGGCTGTCGCATTTGGGCGGCGTTGCCAAGGCAAGCGCGCTGGCCGATGAACTGCAAGACCTATTGCCGGAAAATGCGCTGGACGCCATACGCGAAAAAGTTTCGGCGCATTTGGACAAGCGTGTGGCGGCCGGCGACCGGGCGGCCATTATGCATCGCGGTGATTATTTTCTGGAAATTCTTGCCGAACCCGATCACGGTCAAGCTTATGTGTGGTATGCAATCGGCGCGGCGATGAAGCTGAAAGGTGCCTATCAGGCGCGCAATGATGCGGCTGAAAATCTGGAGCCTGAAGATTTGATCGACTTGCAGGAAGAGGCCGCGCAGATTTTTCGCAAGATGAAGGCCGACACCGCGACGCACGGATAAATGGGAGATAATCATGAAATGCAAAGTTCACTGGATCATTGACGGCATTGTCGAATTGGAGACGGAAAGCCTCGAAGAAGCCGAGAAACTTATCAGCGCCCATTTGAATGAATTTGTCAGCAAGCAACCCGACCTGACCGAAAAGCTGGGCGCCCGCGCCATTCAGGGCAAGGCCTTTCTGCCCGGCTCGGAAGAACAGGAAGGCTTGCAAATAAGCGTCGTTGAAGCTGGTGATGAAAATGACTAACGCCGTCGGCCCCCTGCTTGTTTTCGCAATGCTGGCCTTGCTGGTGCCCGATACCGCGCCGCGCGCCGCCGGGCGCACTTATATTCCCCAGCAACTTTTGGAAGACAAGAAATTGCGCAACGCCAAAACCGAAACCTGTCGCCTCGCCCGGCTCGACCGCAATGCCGACGAGGACAAGAATATTTGCGTGTACAGGCGGCAAAGCGGCGGCACATTCAATTTTGAACTTGAAAACAGCGTGCATTGCGTTCGCGAAATACAATGTCCCATTACCAAGGACTAGACCAAGGACTAGCTGTCTCACAAACCGCGCAGGCCCTACCCGCCAAAATCGGTTAGCTTATTTAATCAGCCCGTGAATGCGGTTTGCCCGTCGGCGAATAACCGATGAGGGGATGTTCAGGCTCTCGCGATATTTGGCTACCGTGCGCCGGGCAACCCCGATCCCCTCGGTTTTGAGTGCCTCAACAATCATGTCGTCGGAAATGATGCGGTCGGGCGTCTCCTCGTCAATCAGGGCGCGGATGCGGGCTTTGACACCGGCAGCCGAAGCGCCGTTATTTTCCGCCGCGCTTTCAGAGCCGTTTTGCGCCGTCGCGCCCCCCGTCAGCGCCGCCGAAAACAAATCCTTCAACGCAAAAATGCCGGCCGGCGTGTCAATCAGCTTATTGGCGACCGTGCGGCTGATCGTGCTTTCGTGCAAATCCAGCGTGTCGGCAATTTCGCGCAAAACCATGGGTTTCAGCGCGCGTTGGCCGTCGCGCAAAAACGCGTTTTGCCGGTCAACCACGGCCTGTGCCACACGCAACATGGTGATTGCGCGCTGCTGGGTGGCGCGCCAGCCAGCGCGCCGACTGGACATTGGAGGCCAAAAACCGCCGGTCCGTGTCGCTCATCGGACGTTTTGCCATTTCCTCCCAATCGCGTTCCAGCACGAGAATGCGTGGCAAAGCATCATCGTTCAGACTGACCTGCCAGCCATCTCCGTCGCGGCGCACCAGAATTTCGGGCGCCTGGGTGCTGACGGAAGTGCGCGCAAATTCCGCCGCCGGGCGCGGGTTCAGGCTTTGCAAATCGCGCAAAGCCCGACCCAGTTCTTCTTTGGAAAAATCGCAAATCTCGCCAAGCCGGTCGAGCTTGCCGCGCGCCAGCAAATCGAGATGGTCGAGCAACACAATTTGAGCCGGATCGTGATCGGGCAGACGTTGCCATTGCAGGCTCAGGCAATCGCGCAAGTTTCGCGCGAAAATGCCGGCCGGATTAAGCCCGCGCAACAGCCCCAGCGCGGCCGCAAGCCGCGCCGGTGCAATATCGAGACTGTCGCAAATTTCCGTGTCGTCTTCGCGCAAATAGCCGTCTTCATCGAGCCAGCCGATCAAGGCCAGACACAGCGCGCGCAAATCATTGTCGGGTGCCAAATCAACCAATTGCATGCGCATATAATCGGCAAGGGTCTCGTCTTCGGCCACGACCTCTTCGATAATCTTGGCGGTGGCTTGCGTTTCACTGTCGGCGGATAAAAACTCGGTCACATTACTGTGCGATTCCTCGCGCCAGCCCTCATCTTCGGCTTCCAGCGTCGCATCGCCCAAATGCCCGCGGGTCATCACATCATCCAATGTCGCAAGCGCGCCGGCATCGGCTTCAGCGTCAGAACCGGACCCGTCCGAAGATGCACCCGCGCCCATATCTGCAGATGTCGCAACGTCGCTCGACGCGCTCATTGACGCGTCGGTTTCTTCGCGTGAAACGACATGCTCGTCGCCCTCGCCGGTTTCAAGAAACGGATTTTTCTCGGCTTCGGCCTGCAGCAATTCGGCCAAGTCCAAATTGTTCATTTGCAGAACAAGAATGGATTGCTGCACCTGCGGGCTCATATGCAGTTTTTGCGACTGCTTTGCCTGCATGCGTTGCGAAATACGCATGATACCTCCGTAACACCGAGGAAACCTTAGCAAGTGGCACAGCTCTTGCTAGCGCAAAAAAGCCTTGTTTTTCATCTTGTTAAAATATGTGGCAAAAAGGTAACAGTTTTATCCCCTGCCCTTTAATCCGAAAGTCGCGCCGCGCTTATCCAGCCGCCGCCCAGCACGCGTTCGTCATCGGCACCGTAAAACACGCATGCCTGACCCGGCGACACACCTTCTTCGGCATGGGCGAGCAAAACTTCCGCGCCGGCCTCGGTAAACCGCAAACTTGCCGGTGCCGGCGGGCTTGTTGAGCGAATGCGCACACGAATATCGGTTTCATGGGCGCCGCCCAGCCAGTTAACTTCTTCAAGCTGAATAAGATCACGCGCCAGCGCCGTGCGCGGGCCCACCACCACGCGGCGCGCATCGGCATCAATGGCGACCACAAATAGCGGGTCGCCCGTGGCAATGCCCAGCCCGCGACGCTGGCCGATTGTGTAATGCAGCACGCCCTGATGCTGACCCAGTACATTGCCCTGCGTGTCGACAATTTCGCCGGGCAGACTGCAATCGGGCCGTAACCGTTTGATAACGCTTGCATAATCACCATTTGGCACAAAGCAAATATCCTGACTGTCGGGCTTGTCGGCGACACCCAGCCCCAGCACGGCGGCATATTTCCTTATATCGTCCTTATCAAGCCGGGCGAGCGGAAAACGCAGGAAATCCAGCTGTTCCTGCGTGGTCGAAAACAGAAAATAAGACTGGTCGCGCGCCAAATCCGCCGGTCTGAACATTTCCCAGCCTGAAGGCCCCCGCCGGGTCGCAATATAATGGCCGGTCACCATGGCCACCGCATCCAAATCGCGCGCAACACCCAATAAATCACGAAATTTCACGGTTTCATTGCAACGAATGCAGGGGATGGGCGTGTGTCCACCAAGATAGCTGTCGACAAACTCATCCATCACGCTGTCGCGAAAGCGCGATTCGTAATCCAGCACATAATGGGGCATGTCGAGCCGGGCGGCGACCTGGCGGGCATCGTGAATATCCTGACCCGCACAACATGCGCCTTTGCGCCGAATGGCCTCGCCGTGATCGTAAAGCTGAAGTGTGATGCCGATAGCGTCATAGCCCGCGCGCTTGACCAGAGCGGCGGCAACCGAACTGTCCACCCCGCCCGACATGGCAACGACAACGCGCTGACCGGCGCGCGCACTGCCATCAAGGCCGGAATCAAGATCCAGATCAATATCCGGCAACGCGTCCAACATGTCCGATGTTATCGGCTCATCCATCAAAAAAACTCCTTCGCCCGCACTATATGTAACACGCCCGGGCCTGCAAGCCCCCTTGTTTTATAACCCCTTAACGGGTTCGGCACGGGGCGCTCACGCCTGCTCACGCAAAGTTGATTTGTCCATGTACACAATATTGCGGTGTCATGCAGGTGTTGCTTAACGCTTTTTATGGGAGTTTTCCATGCGTATTCTGTTTATTGATGATGATGTCGTGTTTTCCAATGCCCTCAGCGAAATGCTTGAGGAGCAAATAATCAGGTCGATCAGGCCGAAAGCGGCGAAAGCGGCATTGAACTGGCCGATATTTACGATTATCAGGCCATTGTTCTGGATCTCGGCCTGCCGGATATGACTGGCAGCGACGTGCTGAGCGAATTGCGCAAAAATGGCGACCAAACGCCGGTTATCGTCTTGTCCGTTCAGACCGAGATTGAGGCACGGCTGACCTGCCTGAATTTGGGGGCCGATGATTATCTGACCAAGCCCGTTCATTCCAAGGAACTGGTCGCGCGGCTTGAAGCGCTGGTGCGCCGGGCCAATGGTCACTGCGAAAATGTGCTGGAATTTGGCGAGCTCACGCTGGATTTGCACGCGCGTCAGGCCTGCGTTCATGGCCGCCCGCTCGATCTGACCAATAAGGAATATCAGATGCTGGAACTTTTGTGCCTGCGCAGCGGTCGGGTTGTCAGCAAGGAAACTTTTCTCGACCATCTCTATGGCGGCATTGACGAGCCGGAAATGAAGATTATCGACGTTTTCATCTGCAAATTGCGCAAGAAAATCAGTCGTGAAACGCAAGATGCCGCCCTGATCGAGACGGTTTGGGGGCGCGGCTATCGGGTGAATGCGGAGGCCGTTGCCTGATTACAGAGGTCTGATTATCGGAACCGGATCGAAACCAAGCGGTTGTGTCAGGGGCCTTGCAAGTGGTAAGCACAGCGCATGACCCCGACACCGCTTCCCTTCGACCCCCACGAAACCGCTTTTATGCGAGCCCTGTGCATCGCGGCACTCGAAGCCGGTGCCCGCATTATGGAGCATTATAAAAACGGCGTTGAGGCGGAAGAAAAATCGGATAAATCGCCGGTCACGCAAGCTGACCGGGACGCCGAAGACCTTATTGAGCGCGCACTGGCCGCGCTTGCTCCGGATATCCAGATGATTGGGGAAGAGGCATGTTCCAAGCGTGTACCCGACAGGCTGGCACCGCATTTTTTCCTCGTTGACCCGCTGGACGGCACGCGGGACTTTGTTGCCAAACGCAAGGATTTCACCGTCAATATCGGCCTGATATCCGGTGTCGCGCCGGTGGCGGGCGTGATTTACGCGCCGGTTCACGAAAAATTGTATTTTTCCGGCCCGAACAGCGCCTTCATGCTGCCCATTGCACCCGGTGATGCACTCGATATGGCGCAGGCACAAGCCTTGCGCGTCGGGCCATTTCCCGATAACGGGCTGGGGGTTCTCGCCAGCCGCTCGCACCGCGACAAGCAAACCGATGCACTCATCAAACGCCTGCATGTGCGCGATGTCATACCGGCGGCATCTTCGTATAAATTCTGCCTGTTGGCGGAGGGGCGGGCCGATCTTTATCCGCGTCATGGCCGCACCATGGAGTGGGACACGGCCGCAGGCCACGCCATTTTAAACGCCGCGGGCGGCATTGTAACTCGCGAAGACGGCTCACCGCTTGAATATGGCAAGCTGGAGCGCGCTTTGGACAACCCATCTTTTATTGCGGCAGCGCATGCTAACTGGCAAGATGCTTTACGAATCAAATAGGAGATGAGATTTGCTCGGGACAAACCCTATCGGCTTGTTTAAGTCTTCATTTCCACGCCTTCGCCAGCTTTTTGCCCTTCTGATTTGCGGGTTTTTGCTGAGTGCGCCGGCAACCCACGCGCAAAACCGGTTCCCGCCCAAAGTTGAAGATTTTTCCGAAAGCACGCTTGTCATTTCTGCGGCCAAATATCTGGGCACGACAGCCGAGTCGATGGCCGAAATCATGGACAGGGTGTTCAGCCAATATGGTATTCCCGACGCGATTATCCGCGGCGAGGAGGTCAGTGCCGCCGTGGTGTTTGGCCTGCGATATGGCCGGGGTACGCTGGAAATGCGCAGTGGCGCGCAGCACCCGATTTACTGGCGTGGCCCCTCGGCGGGCGTCGATACGGGCGGCAATGCCGCCAAAAGCTTCACGCTTGTTTACGGCGTCCAGAATGTTGAAGAGGTTTACAGTCGCTTTGGCGGTGTTGACGGGTCCGCCTTTTATCTGGGCGGCGTGGCGGTCAATTATCTGCAACGCGACGATATCGTCATGGCACCCATGCGCGCCGGCGTTGGCTTGCGCGCCGGTGTCAGCATCGGATATTTGAAATTCACGCGCGAGAGCGGCTGGTTTCCGTTTTAGCCGCGCGTTTTCCGACTATCGATTTTCAATAAAGCCGGCATAGAGCGCGGCGAGTTCATCAGCGCGACCATAAGAGAAAAAATGCCCGCCGGTAAATTCATGCGTATCGGCATTGTCATAAACCGCAATGGCCGCCCGCACCTGCGCGACCGGAATTTCAGGGTCATCTTCGGCATAGGCAAAATGCACCGGTATATCGGCCGCGGCAATCGCGCGATGGTCGTCCATGCGGTCGGACAGCGCGTCGCCCGTAATCATTTGCGCCATCATGCGCTCAGTACCCCGCACCGCGAACTGGCCTTTGAAATGCGCCATCAGCGCACGGCCGGCTTCGGTTTCGGGGCTGAAACTCTCACCGCGTTCAATGATTGCCGGAATGGTATAAAACCGCGCCAGCAACGGCCCGACAACGGGCAGGCGCGCCACCAACAGCCCGCGCGAGACATTGGCACCGCCAATCAACGGCACTTGCAGGCCCAGCGTGGCAACCCTGTCGGAATGCACGGCGGCAAAGCGGGTGACAATCGCCCCGCCCAGCGACACGCCGTAAAGATGGGCCTGTTCAATTTCCAGATGATCCATCAGCTCCGCAAGCTGTTTGCGCATAAGATCAATCGTAAACGGCGCGCGCGTGCGGTCGGAAAATCCGCGCCCATATTGGTCATACAACACCACCCTGAAGCCCGCCGCCACAAACGGCGCGGCATAGTCCTGATAGGTCATTGAGCCAAGCGTTGCGCCATGCACCAGAATGATCGCCGGTGCGGCAACCGGCCCATAGGTTTGATACGCCGTGGTGCCATGGCTTAAGTCGGCGGTTTCATAGCCCGACCCGTCGCGGAAGCCCTCCGCGTTCACGGTTTCACGATTGGCCGCCAAATAGGCGGCATAAACCCCGCCAATGGCCAAAACCAGAAGGCCTGCGATA
Source organism: Parvibaculales bacterium (assembly GCA_049611805.1). Classification (GTDB taxonomy): domain Bacteria; phylum Pseudomonadota; class Alphaproteobacteria; order RS24; family RS24; genus UBA7378. The sequence continues at coordinate 9,173 of JBMZAX010000021.1, forward strand.
ATTTTAAGTGTCATTTTTATTATTCCCCGTTTAATCGACTTTACTTAATCGTTTTTGTTTAATCGAATGCGCCCGCGTTCTTCACCGCGGCGTGGGTCGAGCAGAATAAGCATGGTGCCGCGCCCATCGCGCACGCGCACAATAATGCGCCCGTCGGCGGCGATAATATCGTCAATCTCGCCGCCCGCCGGCAGTTGAATTTGCGTTTCGCCGAAGCCGGGCTTAACCGGAACATTGTTTTCGGGGTCGCTGACGCGCTTGATAATCGTGCCGACAACAATCGCCACCCCTCCGACCAGAATAACGCCCAGCGTGATAACCACAATCAGCAGCGTGCGGACATAGCGCGAGCGCGCGCCCGCGCCCTCTTCGGTTTCACCATCGGGCGGGTTTTGTGTATGGTCAGTCATGGTCGGTTCAGCCCCCACGCAAATATGCTTTCAGATACGCGCCGAAGATGACGGCACGCGCCTTGACAAGATACTGGCACAGAACGCGCCGGAAATCAGCCGTGCGCGCTTGCAGGCGCTTGTCAAATCGGGTGCCTGCACCGCGACACGCAACAACAAGGCCGCCACGATAAAAGACCCGGCCTGGCGGGTCAAACCGGATGACGAGATTGCGCTTATCGTGCCGCCGCCGGCTGAAACCGCCATTACCGGCGAGGCGATTACGCTGGATATTCTGCACGAAGACGACCAGCTCATCGTGCTCAACAAGCCGGCCGGCATGGTGGTGCATCCCGCGCCCGGCAATCGTGAGGCGACACTCGTCAATGCGCTCATCGCCCATTGCGGCGACACGCTGTCGGGCATTGGCGGGGAAAAGCGCCCCGGCATTGTCCACCGGCTCGACAAGGACACAAGCGGCGTCATGGTGGCGGCCAAAACCGATGCCGCGCATCTCTCGCTCAGCGCGCAATTTGCCGCCCATGGCCGCGACGGGCGCATGCAGCGCAGCTATCAGGCGCTGGTGTGGGGCACGCCCCTGCCCGGCCTCGGCAAGGTGGATGCGCCGCTTGCGCGCGCGCCGCACAACCGCCGGAAAATGGCCGTTTCGACGCATGAAAGCGCGCGCCACGCCGTCACCCATTATCAGGTGCAGGAGAGCTTTCTGGACGGGCAGGTCACGCGCCTTGCCTGCCATTTGGAGACCGGCCGCACGCACCAAATTCGCGTGCATATGGCGCATATCGGCCACCCCGTGCTGGGCGACCCGCTTTACGGCGCGGGCATGAAAAGCCGCACCAGCCACCTTGATGATGCCGCCACCGCCGCGCTGGAGGCGCTGGCCCGCCAAGCCCTGCACGCTGCGGTTCTGGGCTTTGAGCATCCGGCCACGGGCGCGCGCATGGATTTTGAGGCCCCGCTGCCGGCGGATATGGCGCGCCTGCTGGCGGCGCTGGAAAATGCGTGAGCCCCACCACCCTTTAAAATATGCCTCAACCCCCTATATCTGGTGGAGGAGACAAAATGGCAGAAGACAAAACCAAAGCGGTCGCCCCCACAAAAACATCGGCGACCCCCTCATCTACAGCATTGGCCCCGGCCCCCTCGCCGGAGGGCAGCCTGTCGCGCTATCTCGCGGAAATTCGCAAATTTCCCATTTTGGAAGCGCAGGAAGAATATGAGCTGGCGCGCGACTATGCCGAGAAAGGCAATGTCAAAGCCGCGCACACGCTCGTCACCAGCCATTTGCGGCTGGTCGCCAAAATCGCCATGGGCTATCGCGGCTACGGCCTGCCGATTGGCGAGGTGATTTCCGAAGGCAATGTGGGGCTGATGCAGGCGGTCAAGAAATTCGATGCCGAGCGCGGCTTCCGCCTTGCCACCTATGCCATGTGGTGGATTCGCGCCTCGATACAGGAATATATTTTGCGCTCATGGTCGCTGGTCAAAATCGGCACCACGGCGGCGCAAAAAAAGCTGTTTTTCAACCTGCGGCGGCTGAAAGGCGAGATCAACGCCATTGACGGCGGCGCCATGACGCCCGAACAGGTGGCCGAAATTGCCGACCGCCTCGGCGTGCAGGAAAATGAAGTGGAAATGATGGACGGGCGCATGTCCACGGGCGACCAGTCGTTAAACGCGCCGATGCGCGGGCGCGGCAGCAGTGACAATATGGGGGGCGAAGATGGCGGCGAGTGGCAGGACTGGCTGGAAGACAGCGCCGACAGCCAGGAAACCGTGCTGGCCGAGACCGACGAGCTGGACGCGCGCCGGCAATTGCTGATGGCCGCATTGGCAACGCTGAACGAGCGCGAGGCCGCCATTTTGCAGGCCCGCCGCCTGCAGGACGAGCCCGAAACGCTGGAACAACTCAGCGAAAAATTCGGCGTCAGCCGCGAACGCATCCGCCAGATTGAAGCCCGCGCCTTTGAAAAACTCCGCACCGCCATGACCGAACAGGCCGAAGAACAGGGGCTGATTGAGGGTTAGTTAGGGCAGAGGCCAGTACTCAACAGCCCAATCAGCTAATTCCTGACCTCGCTTTTTCATCGCTTCGGGATTCCATTCATTGTGCTGTTCATAGAACTCACGAGACGCTTTGTACATTGAGTCCCTCGTTACAACTTCCTTTTTCTCATCGAAGGATTTTTGTCCTAAATGACTATTCATACCTCGCTCAACGGGCAAAAGATTAGCGAAGCAATTTACCAATTCTCTATGTTGCGATTTAGAAAAACTTCTTTCCCATTCTGGGGTCAGCTTTTGCGGCAAAACATGTTCAATTTCTGCCTTCATTTAGATAATTGAAATGGTGAAAACGCGCATACACCCATCTCGGCAGGCGGGTGCTTATACTCCATTTCGCTGTTCACTGCGCGAAACAGCTTCATCGGGATGCCGCTACGCGGGGCAAGGCAGGCTAAGGCTCACTTTCGTTCGCCAAGCCTTTTTAGCCAATGCGGGCTGGGCTTTCCCCAAAGGGAAAGCGAGCCCTTATACTCAGTCCTCAAAAGGATCCTTCACGAGGATGGTGTCGTCGCGTTCGGGGCTGGTGGAAAGCAGGGTAACCGGCGCGCCGATAAGCTCTTCAATGTGGCGCACATAGCGCACGGCCTCAGCCGGCAGCGCGGCCCATGAGCGCGCGCCGAAGCTGGTGTCGTGCCAGCCTTCCAGCGTTTCGTAAACCGGCGTGATGCGCGCCTGCTCTGCCGAATTGGTGGGCAGATAGTCTATGTCGCGCCCGTCCAGCCGGTAGCCGGTGCAAATCTTTATCTCGTCAAAGCCGTCCAGCACGTCAAGCTTGGTGAGGGCTATGCCGTCAATCCCTGCGGTTTCAACCATTTGGCGCACCAGCACGGCGTCGAACCAGCCGCAGCGCCGCTTGCGCCCCGTTACGGTGCCGAACTCGTGGCCGCGCTCGCCAAGGCGTTGGCCTATCTCATTGTTCTGTTCGGTGGGAAACGGCCCCTCGCCCACCCGCGTGGTATAGGCCTTGGTGATGCCCAGCACATGGGTCAGCGCGGAGGGGCCAATGCCCGTGCCAATGGCGGCTTGGCCGGCAATTGTGTTGGAGGAGGTGACATAAGGATAGGTGCCGTGGTCAATGTCCAGCAGCACGCCTTGCGCGCCCTCGAACAAAATGCGCTGACCGGCGCGGCGCGCCTCGTTCAGCAGCCGCCAGACGGGGGCGGCATAGGGCGTGATTTCGGGGGCCACGGCTTTCAGCTTGTCGAGCAGGGCGGCGGCATCATAAGGGGGCAAGTCGAGCCCGCGGCGCAGCGCATTATGGTGGCGCAGGAGGTGGTCAATCTTGTCGGCCAGCGTGTCGGGGTCGGCCAAATCAGCCACGCGCAGCGCGCGCCGGCCCACCTTGTCTTCGTAAGCCGGGCCGATGCCGCGCTTGGTGGTGCCGATTTTAACGCCGCTATTTGCGCCCTCGCGCGCCGCATCCAGTTCCTGATGCAGCGGCAGAATGAGCGTGGCGTTATGGGCAATTTTCAGATTGTCGGGCGAGATGGCCACGCCTTGCGCGCGCAAGGTCTCGATCTCTTCCAGCAGCGCCCAAGGGTCAACCACCACGCCATTGCCGATGACCGACAGCTTGCCCTCGCGCACAATGCCCGACGGCAGGAGCGACAGCTTATAAACCTCGCCATTGATAACCAGCGTGTGGCCGGCATTGTGCCCGCCCTGAAAGCGGGCCACCACATCGGCGCGCACCGACAGCCAATCGACGATTTTGCCCTTACCTTCGTCGCCCCATTGCGAGCCGACCACGACAACATGCGCCATTTATGCCCCCTTCATAAACGCCCTGTCAGCCTTTCGGCGACGTGCGAACCGTCAAAATTGCAGTTGCTTGACCTGCATGACCTGTTCGAGGGCCATAATTTCTTCCAGCACGCTGTCGGAAGCCTCATTATCAATGCTGACGAGTGAAATCGCATCGCCGCCCGGCTTTTCGCGCCCCAGATTGAACGAGGCAATGTTAATGCCATGCTCACCCAGAACCGACCCCAGCGCCCCGATAAAACCGGGCTGGTCAAGATTGGTAACATATAGGACGCGCGGTGCCAATTCCGCTTCCATATTGATGCCCTTGACCTGAATGATGCGCGGCTTGCCGTCGGAAAACACCGTGCCGGCAACCGAACGCTGCTGGCGCTCGGTCTTGACACTGAGGCGTATATAGCTGTCAAACGCGCCGGAGCTTGCGCGCCGCACCTCCGATACGGTGATGCCGCGCTCTTTGGCCAGCGCGGGCGCGCTCACCATATTGACCTGCGACAAAAGCGGGCTCAACAGCCCCGCAACCGTGGCCGATGTCAGCGGCGCGAAGTTCAACTCGCCCACCTCGCCGACATATTCAATTTCCACGCTCTCGATCGCGCTTTCGGTCAACTGGCCGGCAAACAGGCCCAGCTTCTCAGACAGCGCCACAAAGGGGCGCAGGCGCGGGGCGTCTTCGGCCGAAATGGAGGGCATGTTGATGGCATTGGTCACGGCACCGGTCATCAGATAATCAGCCATTTGTTCGGCGACTTGCAGGGCCACATTTTCCTGCGCCTCGCTGGTGGCGGCACCCAGATGCGGCGTACACACGACATTTTCCATGCCGAAGAAAATGCTCTCCTTGGCCGGCTCGCTTTCAAACACATCCAGCGCGGCACCGGCCACATGGCCCGTATCCAGCGCGGCTTTGAGGTCTGCCTCATTAACCAGCCCGCCGCGCGCGCAATTGATAATGCGCACGCCCTTTTTGGTTTTCGCCAGCGCGCCTGCATCAATAATGTCGCGTGTTTTATCCGTCAGCGGCGTGTGCAGCGTGATGAAATCGGCGCGCGCCAGCACATCGTCAAGCTCGGCTTTTTCAACACCGATCTCGACCGCGCGTTCGGGCGTCAAAAACGGATCAAACGCCACCACACGCATTTTCAGGCCCAGCGCACGGCTGGCAACAATCGTTCCGATATTGCCGCAGCCGATAATGCCCAGCACCTTATTGGTCAGCTCAACCCCCATGAAGCGGCTTTTTTCCCATTTGCCGGCCTGCGTTGAGGCGTCTGCCGCGGGAATGTCGCGCGCCAGCGCAAACATCATGGCAATGGCGTGTTCGGCCGTGGTGATGGAATTGCCAAACGGCGTGTTCATCACCACCACACCTTGTGCGGTGGCCGTGGGCAGGTCGATATTGTCAACGCCGATACCGGCCCGGCCAATGACTTTCATATTGGCGGCGGCTTCCAGCACGGGCGGCGTCGCCTTGGTGGAGGAGCGCACGGCCATGCCGTCATACTCGCCGATAATCTTGATCAGCTCATCGCGCTCAAGGCCGGTAATCACATCAACATCAATCCCGCGTTCCTTGAAAATCTCTTCGGCGCGGGGGCTCATTTTATCTGCAATCAATACTTTGGGCATGGGGTCTCCAATGCGTCGGAAAATACGGGGGTTAAATTTCGGATTTTGCGGTGGCGTAGGCCCAATCGAGCCAGGGCACCAGCGCCGCCAAATCCTGCGCCTCAACCGTGGCACCGGCCCAGATGCGCAAGCCCGCCGGGGCATCGCGATAGGCACCAATGTCATAGGCCACGCCCTCGCCGTCCAGAAGCGCGGCAATGCGCTTGGCGAACGCGGCCTGCGCCGCATCATCTTGGGCGAGAAGGTCGGGGTCGGTGATTTTGAGGCACACGGAAGTTGTCGAGAGATTGGCCGCATCTTCGCACAAAAACGCCGCCCAGTCGGAGCCCGCAACCCATGCGCTCAGCACGCCCATATTCTCGGCCACGCGGCCCAGAAGCCCGCTTAGCCCGCCAAGGCTTTCGGCCCATTTCAGCGTATCGAGATAGTCTTCAACCGCCAGCATGGAGGGCGTGTTAATCGTCTCGCCGCGGAAAATACCGTCAATCAGCTTGCCGCTTTTCGTGAGGCGAAACACCTTCGGCAGCGGCCAGGGCGGGGTGTAGCTTTCAAGGCGCTCCACCGCGCGCGGGCTCAAAATCAACATGCCGTGCGCGGCCTCGCCGCCCAGCACTTTCTGCCAGCTATAGGTGGTGACATCCAGCTTCTCCCACGGCAAGTCCATGGCAAAGGCGGCCGAGGTTGCATCGCACAAGGTCAGCCCCGCGCGCGTGTCGGAAATCCAGTCACCATTTGGCACGCGCACGCCCGACGTCGTGCCGTTCCATGTAAAGGCCACATCGCGGGTGAAATCCACCGCCGACAAATCGGGCAGGCGGCCATAATCGGCCTCCATCACGCGAATATCGTCGAGCTTCAGCTGCTTCACCGCATCCGTTATCCAGCCCTTGCCGAAGCTTTCCCAGCCCAGAATGTCGAGCCCGCGCGCGCCCAGCATGGTCCACATCGCCATTTCATAGGCGCCCGTGTCAGACGCCGGCACAATGCCGATATGATACTCCGCCGGCACGCCCAAAACGGCGCGCGTGCGGTCAATGGCTTCAGCGAGCTTCGCCTTGCCGGGTTTTGACCGGTGCGAACGCCCAAGACAGGCATCTTCCAGAGCTTGAAGGGAGTATCCGGGCCGCTTGGCGCAGGGGCCGGATGAAAAATTGGGGTTCGCCGGACGCAAATCCGGCTTCGTTATATCACTCATGTCTCTACCCTCTCAGATAGTTGCGCCTCGTTGGGGAGGCGTGTCCCACTGAGGGATATAGACCGTGCCGGGCACTATGGCAAGGGGGGTGGGGTTATGAGTCTGTTTTTGGGGTGTTGGGTGGGTCGTCTTCACTGCCCAGCGCATCAAGTTCTTCTTGAATTTCTATTAAGGTTTCTTCGGGTTGGTTCTGGGTTCTAGCCAAAGACAGTGCCTCTTCAAAATCAGCTCTCGCGCCAGCGATATCACCAATTTGAACCCTCGCGCGAGCGCGTTTGGTAAACACCTCAACTGTTCTTAAGCC
>JBMZAX010000022.1:0-15875 GCA_049611805.1 Parvibaculales bacterium
ACAACAGCGCTTGGCGGCTTTGTCATATTTGGCCTGCATTTCTGGCAGACCTCCACGGCAAACATCTATCGCTACACGGCCAATTCATTGTCCAGCCTCAAGGAAAACGGCACTGAAATTACCGCCGCTGCATCGGGTTTTATCGAAACTTATGGCGGCGCAGGTGCGGCCTCTCCCGGCCCGCTAATCATCGTTTTTGATGTTTTGCTTCTGGTAATTATTCTGGCGGCTCTCTGGGCGCCCAGAAAATCCGGCTAACAGTTTCATAGAAACATATGAGAAATGGCGTCGGTTTGCCCCGACGCCATTTTTTTTGCCCAAAATTTGAAGTTTGGATTTATTCCTGAATGGCGCGCAAAGCGGCGCGGGCGCCGATATAGAGAATAACCGGTGCGAGAATAACGCTCGGCAAGCCGGGCAAAAAGCCGATAACGCTCAAAAGGCTGGCTTCACCCATCGGGTTGTCACCCATGGTCAGAGCGCGGTTACCGACGGCATTGCCGACCCAGTAAAACAGAGTGAATGTCCAAGCCACATAAATGAGGCCCCAAGCGCAAAACCGGTTCATGCCGGCGCTCAAGTCAAGCTTGGGCAAAGCCAGCGCAAAAAGAACAACCAGCATACCATTGGTCACGCCGCCCGTATGCGCGCGCACCCAACCTTCGGTTGTGCCGTAAACGCTGAATTGCAGAATATTGCCCGGCCAGATTTCAAATCCGCCCAGCAATTTGAACATGAGCATGAAACCGGCAAACATTGACACAAGTGTGACCAACAGCCCGTTGGCAATCATGAGCTTTTGATATCTATCCATAATTTTTCCCCCCAAAAATTTGGATTTAGCCGGAAGCTGCCTCGAAAGGTACCGGCATGTCTGGATGGCGTGTGTCTAACAGCGGCAAGGGCTGGTCCTGCGGCATGCGCGCATAGGCCTCAATCCAATCTTGCATCCATTTGGGGTCGGTTTCATTGCGCGGATCGTGCCAAGGCAGCAGCGCGCGGAGCAGAAAGGGCCCGACATGGTAGACCATTGAAAGTAATTCCCGACCCAGCTCCAACCAGGTCAGCGGGTTTTTCAGCTTGCCGTCTTTTTTCAACATGACAAACATTGCCTTAATTCCCCAACCGACAACATCGAACGACCCGCGAAAGACGCCGAAAAAACGCGGCCAGAAGCGGCCCGAATAAGCCATATAGCAGTCCAGCGCCACGGTTTTATGTTCGGTTTCCTCGATCATATGCATCACCCAGAAGGAAGCGATATGGGGGTCGGCATTTTTGAACAGGTTGACGCGCTTTTTGATAAACCAGCGCGTAAATCCATTGGTCATGCTCTCAAAACCGGCCGAATAAGCAAGGCGGCTTTCAAGCGAGTGGTCCATGCGCTGTTTCCAAGCCTCATCCATGCGCGCCTCGACTTCGCCAAGCTCTTCATAGCCATTGGCTTTCAGCAAATCATTGAGCCGACGATGGCATTTGTAATGCTGGCTCTCCTGCCCGCAAAACCCGCGAATATCTTCAAGCAGTCTGGGGTCGGTAATGTGACGCGCGCTTTCCTTGCCGGTTTTAACAAGATATGGCTCCAAATAGGGCATGGTCAGCGACAGGCCATTGAATAAATGGCTGCGCACCAAACGGCCGGGAATCCATTTCGGGTCAATATCATCGGGAAACGCGAAGGAAAAGTCGCGAATGACAATCTCGTCAACTGATTTGGGTCGATAGTGAAACACTTTTTGCTCCGTTAAATGACCGTCTTAGGCGTTAATTTGCGCCCATTTACGTTTAGGGTCAAGCCTGACCATATTGGCCCGCAGATTTGAAGACCCCGTTACACTTCCGATTTGAAACGCAACTTTACTTCGGTGAACGATTTGCGGCGTCAGTGATTGTGATTGCGTGCCAAATAGCCGCTCGGACGCAACATTTCCGCCGGTGTTTTGGACTTCAGCGCACGCCAGATCGGGTCATATTTGTACCACGGCACACCGGGATACAGATGGTGGATCAAATGCTGAGACTGTCCAAGCATGAAAAGATGTTGCCACCACTTCGAATGGACATCTTGAACGGAGGTTGCGCCAATCGGGTCAACGCGCTGTTCGTGTCCCTGCCTGTGTTGAATGGTTGCAAACAGATGAACGGTTATAATGCGCCCAAGCAACATGGGAACCAGAAAGGCGACAACAAATTCGACAGCATAAGGAGAAGTGAAGGCGACAATCAGCAAGCCCGCATATAATGTCAGGCTCACCATGAAACGGGCACGTTCGCCTTTCGGGCGTTCAGACCATTCGGTAAAATAAAACCAAGACCACCGCAGATCCAAAAACGCCCCATTAGCCCAGCAATAGAGCAAATTTTTATGCGTAAACTTCAAATCCGGGTCGTTGTCCTGCCCTGTTCGCACATGGTGTGTCACATGCAAATAGCGGTACAGAGCCGTGGTGAAACCGGGAATAAACAATTGCGCGCTGAGCGTGCCGATCGAATCGTTCACCCAATTGATTGTCGAAAGATTGCGATGCACCGCCTCATGCAATGGCGTGAAACTCCAGAACACGAAAAAAGAACTCAAAGGCACGGTAATGAAGGGGCTCAACGCCCCCGTGAGATAGGCATAAGTCGACAGGCCAAAGCCCGCAAAACTTATCAAAAGGATTGCAATTGTCGGCCACGCCAGCGTAGGCATGGTGAAGGCTTCGGTTAATTCCGGATCGCCTTTAATTTCAGAAATAAGCGCACGTTGTTGTTTGGTTTCCATAACAAACTCCTGCTTGACATAATGCTATCGGACTCTTTGGGCTTAGTCACGCTTAAACTGACCGGTGTTTTGATATCGCTACCCCCTCAAAATAATTGCTCCGCGCCAATGGCGCGTGCCATGCTGTTGAAAATGTAACTTGTGCTAAGAATTGGGTCGCGTGGGGGGTTTCATATGAAAAAAGTAATGCTACTTGGGGCGGGCGAACTGGGCCGCGAACTGACGATCAGTTTGAAACGTCTGGGCTGTACGGTCATCGCCTGCGATCGTTATGACAACGCGCCGGCCATGCAAGTGGCTGACAAGGCATTGGTGTTTAATATGCTGAACGACGCGCAATTGCGCGGCCACATAAAATCGGTCGATCCGGATTTGGTGGTGCCGGAAATCGAGGCAATCAACACCGCCGTATTGCTGGATATGGAAACCGATGAAGCCGCCAATCGAACCATTGTGCCGTCGGCACGGGCCGTTGATTTGACGATGAACCGCGACCGCATTCGCGACCGCGCGGCCGAGATTGGTCTGCCGACCGCGAAATATGATTATGCCGAAAATCTTGCGCAAATGTTGGCGCTTTACGAGGAAATGGACTGCAAGGTCGTCGTCAAACCGGTGATGAGCTCGTCCGGCAAGGGGCAGTCCACCATCGCGGCGGGAGATACCAAAGCGGCGCAAGAGGCATGGCATCATGCCGTTGAGAACATGCGCGGCGACCGCCCCAAAGTCATTGTCGAGGAGTTTATCGATTTTGATTATGAGATAACGCTTCTGACCATCCGCCAGAAAAATGCCGAAACCGTTTATTGCCCCGTGCTGAAACACCGCCAAATCGACGGCGATTTCAAGATAAGCGAACAGGGCCATTTCGACATGGGCGCGCTGGAAGAAAAAGCCCGGAGCATGGCCAAGCTCATCACCGATGATTTGGGCGGCTATGGCCTGTTCGGTGTGGAGTTTTTCATTCGCAATGGCGAGGTGATTTTCTCCGAGTTGAGCCCGCGACCGCATGATACGGGGCTATTGACGCTTTACACGCAAAATCTTTCCGAATTTGACTTGCACGCCCGCGCCATTCTGCATCTGCCGATTTCCGAAATTGTCGCCCTGCGGCCGGGCGCCTGCCACACCATTAATGCCGACGCGCAAAGCGACACATACACCGTGCATGGCATTGGCGAGGTCGAAGCCATGGCGGGCGTCGAAGCCATGTTGTTCGGAAAACCCGACGCCTACCCCAATCGACGCCTCGGCATTGTGTTTGCGCCGGATGTCGAAACGGCAAAAGCGGCGCGCGCGAAAATCAGCATTACCTATCAGGCGAAATGATGAGGGCCGGCTCATGCCGGCATAGCCCCGGCTAACTGCTTGCGCCGGTGCCAGTTTCGGGTTTCGGTATCAGGGAAAGCGGCCCGACAAGTGCCGGGTTCTGCGCATTGTGATAATTCTGCTTGGCCTTCCAAACCTTCAGATAGCGGTAGAACGGCACGGTCGGATAGAGGTGATGCACGAGATGATAATTTTGATAGATAAAAAGCGGGGTCAACAACCATTCCAAGCCGACGCGGTTTGATGTGCTTTGAAAGGGCTGTTTTCGGGCGGTCGCCGTGTGCGGATAATGCGGCAGAAAGTCAAAAGCAAAGCCCAGCATGAATTTCAAAACGCGCGTCGGGATAAAAAACAGAAGCAGATAATGTGTTAGCCAACCTGCCGCTGCCATTACCGCAACGACGGCAAGCCCGAAGGCGACGCCCAAATAAAATTCCAGACGTTCTCTTTTCGACCTTTTTTTGAATGTCTCAGGCTGAAGATAAAAGCGGAAATAAGCCATATCCAAAGTCGCCCATTTGAACGGCAACAACCAAGCCGGGCCGGAGCCGGCATGCATATCGGGGTCGCGGGCGGGATCATTGGTGTATTTATGATGGGTCATATGGATGGTGCGGAAGGACAGGAAAATGGGCGTGGGCTCAAGCAACAGCATGGCAATTCGGCCAATCCAATCATTCAGCGTGCGTTTGGTGCTGACCGAACTGTGCGATGCCTCATGCGATACGGTGAACGCCATATAAGAAGCGATGGAATTGTTGAAAATCGCCCAGAATAACGGCAATGCGCCGGTAATATAGGCGTAGCTTGAATAGCCGAACAAAGCGAAGGCGGCAAAAAGAAGCGCAAGCGTCGGCCAGGAGATTTTCGGCCTTTCCATCAGCGTTTCAAACCGCTCGACATTGTCGCCCGCGAAGGTTTGCTTGGCAGTCTTGCTCGACGCATTCATTACGATATCCCTGAAGTTAGAATCTCTTGGCCTCAAATATCTGTGAAAATGCTTTGCCGCGACAGAACAGTAAAGGACAATGGGGGGACATATATTGACAAAACTTTCAGACCCGATAGCGTGCCGCAGTCTTAATAGAGCCCTCGGATAGATGCAAAAGCACCCCTCCTCCAGCTATGCGCGCATATTGTTTCGCCATTTACGCCTTTCTGCCGATAATTGCGCCGCCTATTTTGCCGGCACGGATGTGACCTATGACGAACTTATGAGTTTGGACGGCACCATCCCAAGCAAGACGCTCAATCAACTCTATCGCAATGCGTTGGCGATATCCGACCGCGAAGATTTGGGGCTGTCTGTGGGCGCTCAATTGCGCCTGTCCACGCACGGGCCGCTCGGCGTGGCGACATTCACCGGCCCCGACCTTCGCACCGGGCTGGCTTTACTTGCCAAATACGGGCATACCCGCACCGAATTTTTCGATATTTCAATTGACGAGATGGCCGAAAGCATGCGGGTCAAATTCAGCGAGACATCCGATCTCGCCGATTTGCGGGTGTTCGTAACGGAAAGCGCGTTGAGCGGCCTGTTTTCTGCCGTGACATTCTTTTCCGGCTCCAGCAATTTTACCGGCACCGCAAATTTTGCCTATCCGAAACCGGCCTATTGGAAAAAATATCGCCAACAATTTGGCGGTAACATTAATTTCGACCGGAAAGTAACCGAAGTCATATTTCCCGAAGCCATGTTGCAACTGCCCTCGCCCACTGCCGATGCAACCATGCACCGCGAGGCGGTTGCCATATGCGACCGCCAATTGCGCGCCATCAAAAGCGGCAAAACGCATGTTGCAGAGCAATCGACAGAAGCGATAATCATCAATCTCATGTCGGAAAATCCGGGCAAAATATGGGCTTTGAACGAGGTTGCGGCGCAGTTGAATATGAGCGGGCGCACACTTATTCGAAAGCTTGCGGCGGAAGGCACAAAATTTCAGACCGTCAGAGACAATCTGTTAAAAGACCAAGCCGCCACTTACCTTGCCGGCCCCAATTTGTCGGTTGAAAGCATTGGTTATTTAATGGGCTTTAGCGATGTCTCAAGCTTCAGGCGCAGTTTCAAGCGCTGGTTTGGCGAAACACCGTCCCAACACATCACACGCCTTAGGGGTCGGCTGTAAAATGCGGGTGTCGAAAAAATAGTAAGCCAGAAACCGCCCGGAATTCAGTTTATCTGCATCAGCCGTCAAGCTGCGCCCAATGATTGCGAAGGCCGGTGATGTTTTATTTCTTAAAACCGCTAACAGGGCGTCCGGATACAAAATCGTCGATCAATATCGCCAATTGAGGGCCGACTTCCTCTTGCACAAAATGACCGACCCCTTCAATGACCTCGCGTGTCGCCCCCGGAACCCGCGTTTCAAACTGATCTGCCATGTCAGTACCGCTGGAGACAGGGTCTTCATCCGTAAAGGCGACTAAAAACGGTTTCTCCCAATTCTCGTATATGTTTTTCCAGACTTCGGCATTTTCTGCCAATTGCGACGGAATAAGATACGGGAAAACTTGCGCCCCTGCTTTGTAAGCCGATGACGGAAAGGGAGCTTCATATCCTTCAATGATTTGTTCATCATCAATGTCGCCCATAGCGCGCATCAATTTACCGACGGCCAAATTCTTGTCGTAATAGGCATAAGCAATCCAAGACCGAAAATTGGCCCTTTCAATCATTTCCTCAAACGTCATTTCGCCTTCCCACCAGACAGCCAGTTTGAGCAGCGGATAGCCAATACGGGCACGTATGCCTTCGGCGGAAATGAGCCCCGTATTGGAAACGACGATGTGGGAAAACCGGTCGGGCATTTCAGCCACGACCCGCAAACCGACGAGACCACCCCAATCCTGACCGAAAAAAACCGCGTCTTTTAATTCGAGCCGTTCAACAAGCTCGCTCATCATTTCGATATGCTTGGGATAGCTGTAATCTTCTTTTTTTGCCGGTTTGTCCGACCTGCCGAAACCCGCCATATCGGGCACAATCACCCGATATCCGGCATTCGCGAGCGGCGGTATCATATGTCGAAACAAATACCCCCAGGTCGGTTGACCATGGAGAAGGAAAATGGGCTGCCCGTCTTCGGGGCCTTCATCCAAATAATGAACCCGCAAACCCTGAATGTTCATGTAGTTTGGTTCGAAGTCAAAGTCTTTAAGGTTCTCAAAAGCCGCATCCGGCGTCCGCATAATGCCCGGCCGCACCTCTTCAGATATGGCCTGAAGCGGCAGCACCAGTAACATGAATACAAGAGCAAGCTTTTTCATAATGCGCATCCCATTCTAACGTTTGTCATTTATGTAACGCTTATAGAACGCCGGCTGGGAAATATTCTGTCTATATTGAATTTTATTTTTCGGCCTGACAAACAAATAACCCCCGCCCATCCATTTACATATAAAGGGGGTCAAATAGCTGATTACTGCGATCAACAAACAAAATACGAAAACGGAAAAAATGGTGAGCCCGGAAGGATTCGAACCTTCGACCCACTGATTAAAAGTCAGTTGCTCTACCACCTGAGCTACGGGCCCCACGCGACAATCTGGTACACTTTCAGTCGTTTTTAGGCAATACCCTAATTTGCCGCACCGCTCTTTTCGGGCTTTGGCATCAATCTCGCGTGAAGCCGACCAGATGGTTCAATTGCGCGAAATCAACACGCTCGGCATCGACATCGCCGTGCAAAAGCGCACGATAGGCGCGCGACAATCCGGCCGCCGCGACCGACATGGCGGCCACCGGATAGATGACAAAATTAAAACCCATATCGGCCAATTCAGCGCGCGACAAAAGCGGGGTGCGCCCGCCCTCAACCATATTTGCCAAAAGCGGCGCATGGCCCAGTTCCCTGCCGATAATCCTCATTTCTTCAGCACTTTCGGGCGATTCAATGAACAGCACATCAGCCCCTGCCGCCAAAAATTCATGGCCGCGCGCAAGTGCTTCTTCCAGCCCGTTTTGCTCGCGCGCATCCGTGCGCGCCACAATCAGAAAATCTCCCGATTTGCGGGCTGAGACGGCGGTTTTGATATTGGCGACCGCGTCCGCCCGCGCAATCACTTCACGCCCGGCAATATGACCGCAAATTTTCGGCACTTGCTGGTCTTCCAGCTGGATGCCGCAGGCACCGGCCGCCTCATAAGCCGCGACCGTTGCGGCAATATTGCCAAAGCCCGTATCGGCATCGGCAATCAGTGGCGTGTGCACCACATCCGTCAGGCTTTTGATGCGCGCCTGCATATCCGCGACCGACAAAAAGCCATTATCGGGCTTGGCCAGCAAGCTGGCCGAAACACCGTAGCCGCTCAGATACAGCACATCGAAACCCTCGGCATCGGCAATGCGCGCCGACAGCCCGTCATAAACGCCGGGCCCGATAATTTGCGCGCCCGAAGCCAGCTTTTCCCGCAGGAGCGTATTTTTCCGGTCTGTCGAACCACTCACGCCAAAACTTCTCTAACTCTTATTTGCAATATTATTGGTTGGCGGCGCTGCCCATTTTTTGGATGCGCCGGTTATCACCTCATCGGGTGCGGCCAGCATCGCCTCATAAACCTCTTTGGGATACTGATTATGCGGCTTGTCGGGGTCATAGGCCGGTTGCTTCACGGCCCCGCCCTCGGCCTGATAATCAGCCGGGTTCATCAAGGCGGCAAGTTCGTCATCCGAAATGCCCGCCAGTTCCTGCACCTCGCGGTCGATCCATGTGCCGTCATTGTCAAGCGGCGCGGTGGCGCCCCCGGAGGTTGCAACCTCCAGCGCCAAACCTTCCGGCCCGCCAAAATAAATCGATTGGCACAGCCCGTGTTGTAGCGGCCCAAACACATTGACCCCGCGCGAGCGGATACGATCGCGCATCGCCAGCAAATCTTCCGGCGTGTCGACGTTCAACGCAATATGCTGCATGCTGCCCGGCGCGCTGTTGCCCGCCCCACTGCCGGCATGGGTGACGCCATATTCGATATTGATTTTTTCATTGCCCGGCACAAAGGCAAAGGCAAATTGGGCATCACCCATTTTCATAAATGCGTGCCACGCGCCTTCCACGCCATGCATCCAGTAAAGCCCCTGAAGACGCATGCCCAGCACATCACTGAAAAACTGCAATTGTTCCTTCATATTGCCGGTGGCAATGGCAACATGGTGAAGTCCGTTAATCTTTCCCATTTTTCATCCTCCCGCAATTCTCATCTGCCTAATCCATCAGCGACTGTCTCTGCATCCAGTCGCACGCCAAGCCGGCTGATTTGGACGCCAGCTCCGGCTGGCCGAGGTAATAATGCGTCGCGCCCTTGATCTCGTGCATTTCCTTATTGTCATGGGCGACACCTTCAAACAGTGCCTGTGTATGGCTCGGCGTGCAAGCATCATCGGCGGAATTGCCGACCACCAGCACGGGCTTGGTCACATGCGCAAGACTTTTTGGCCCGTCGGCATTGGCATCATCATAACTCCACTGCGACAACCAACTGCGAAGCGTTGAAAACCGCGCCAACCCCACCGGGCCATTATTGACAATTTTCGGCTCGCCCAAATAGCACCATCCGGCTTTGCGGTCATTCGGGTCAATGGCCGGGTCAAGCCATCGTGGGTCGGCCATTGTGCCATGCGTAACAAAGGCAAATTCCTCGTTCTCGCGGCTTTTATCCGCCAGTTCCTGCAATTTGTGTTTGACCCAAGCGGTAATTTTGCGATTGCGCGCAATTTGCGCCGCCCGATAGGTTTCCAGAAACGCTTGGCCATAGGGCGGCTTGATATCTGCGCCGTAAATATCCAACGCCGGATCGCGCCGCTCTGGGTCGGTTTCGTCCGTGATGCTGGCATCCATCCATTGCGTCAGCGTGCCATGGCGCGAAATATGCGCCGCCATCAGAATAAGCCCGTCTGCCGGAATGAAATCTTGCTTGGTCAAATCCGGCCCGCCCCCGCACGGGCTGCACGTCACGGTGGGGTTTTCGGCTTGCGACTGGTAAAAGGCCGAAAGCGAGCCGCCGCCGCTCCAGCCCAGCAAAACGACGTGTTTATAGCCCAGTTTTTCTTTCGCATGGCGCACCGCATTGCCCAAATCAATGGTGACTTTTTCCATATTCAGGGCCGTGTCCACGCCGCGATAGCGCCCGTCACAGGCCAGCACATGAACGCCGTGGCGCACAAATTCATTCATGATGGGCAGCCACCCCGTACCGCCAATCGGGTGCATGGTCACAAGGCAGGTATCGGCCTCCGCCTGGGCGCGGATAAGCTGGCAAAATGAGACAACAACATCCTCGGCCCCGCCATAAGTTTCCTTGAAAGCGGATTTTTCGACGGTCACGATTGGAAACGGCAAACGTGAAATTTTCATTTCGGCCATATTCTTCTCCAAATTTTTGCGCCCGAATTCTAGGGTTTTGAAACGGCCAGAACCTTGTTTTCGATAAGCGTTTCTATCTCGCCCGCATCATATCCAATTTCGGCAAGCACTTCGGGCCCGTGTTCGCCAAGCTTGGGGGCAGGCCCCTGAATACCGCTGGGCGTTACGTCAAAATGCGCTGCCGGCCGGGCCTGGCGCACTTCGCCAAAGCCCTCATGCACCGCGCGTTCAATGGCGTCATTGGCGATTATTTGTTCGTGATCCATCAATTCCATCCGGTCAAGCAAGGGCGCGGAGGGCACATTTTCTTCCTGCAAGCGTTGCAGTAATTCCGCGCTGTCCCATTTTTCAATTTCTTCACCGGTGATTTTTTTCCGCATTTCGGCGTTTGAAACGCGCGCGGCGGATGTGTTGAAGCGTTCATCATCCAGCAGGTCTTCTCGATTGAGGGCGCGGCACATGCCCGCCCATTCGGAATCCGACACGGCGCCGGCCGTGATATAACGATCTTTGGTTTTATAAATCAGATCCATTGTTCCTTGTAACTTCCTGACATCAAACTCTTTTTCACCATAAACAAGACCCGCCATGCCTTCCGGCCAGAAAAACGCCAACATGGTGTCGAGCATGGACAGACGCACATGCTGGCCCTTGCCGGTGCGTTCGCGGGTAAACAGGGCCGATGACATGGCTTGCGCCGCCGTCAGTGCCGTCACCTTGTCGGCAATGATGATGCGAAACATTTGCGGGCGACCCGATGCGCGGTCTGCCTGAATATCCGTGGCACCGCTCAAAGCCTGAATAACCGGGTCATAAACGCGGGTTTGCGCATATGGGCCGTTTTCCCCAAAGCCGCTGATGGACACATAAATGAGTTTTTCGTTGCGCGCGCGCAAAACGTCTTCGCCGAACCCCATGCGGTCAATCGCACCGGGGCGGAAATTTTGAATGAACACATCCGCCCTGTCGGCCAGTTTCATCAGGACTTCCTTGCCGGCGTCGGATTTCAAATCAAGCGCGACCGATTTCTTGCCGCGATTGCACGAATAAAACACCGGGTTCACCCCATTATGCGGGGCCGCCATGTGGCGCACCTGTTCGCCGAAATAGGGCTCGATTTTAATAACCTCAGCACCTTGGTCGGCCAGCATCATGGTCGATGCCGGGCCCGACACCATGCTGGTCAGATCCAGAACTTTTATTCCCTCAAGCGGTCCCATCCAATACCTCCGGCAGATTTGCGCCAATGATTGCCATTGCTTTTTTATAAGCCGGCCTGTCGGCGTGACGCTGGCAACAGAGCTGATGCTCTTTATGTAAATCTTCACCGCAGAAAACAGCCCAGTCAAGACACGGTATCAGCATTTGATTTGCCTGTTTTCCTGTCGGTTTTTTACCGCCGAAACGGTGTTTGCAGACCTATCCGGTGCCACCATCACACGCCACGACCGCGCCGGTGACAAAGCTCGACGCATCACTAGCCAGATAAAGCGCGGTGGTGACCACTTCTTCAGGATTGCCGGGGCGCCCCAGCGCATTGGGCGCGCTGCGCCGCATTTCCTCCGGCCAGGCTTTGGAAATATCCGTCAGAAACGGCCCGGCCTGTATCGCATTGACCCGCACTTTCGGCCCGAACTCATGCGCCAGCGATACCGTCATGGCGTTCAACGCGGCCTTGGCCCCCGAATAGGGCACAACACCCGGCACGGGTTTGACGGCGGCCATGGAAGAAATATTGATAATCACGCCGCCATCGGCATCGGCCATGCGGCGGCCTATATTTGCGGCCAGCCGGAACGGGCCTTTGAAATTCAGGTCAACCACACTGTCAAATTGGCGTTCGGTAATTTCATGGCTGGCAATGGCGGGCGATTTGCCGGCATTATTGACCAGAATATCAACCTTGCCGAAACGCTCATAGGCCGCATGCGCCAGCGCATCCATCGCGTCCCATTGTGTCGCGTCAACGGACAGCGCCAGCCCCTGCCGCCCCATAGCCTCTATTTCACCGACAACGCTTTCGCAGTTTTCCAGCTTGCGGCTGGCGATAACCAGATCCGCACCGCGCGCGGCATAGGCCAGCGCCATTTGACGACCGAGCCCCCGCGACCCGCCGGTGATGACGGCCACCTTGCCGGTAAAGTCAAAAAGATCTTCCATATTGCCCCCCGCCCGATTTTTTCCGGCTTGCCCGCAATTTTACTTGCGGCCGTGCGTTCGGATTCCTATCTTGCTCACCAGTCTATAGGAGAACCGCATGTCTGACATTCCCAAAATCCTCGACGGCTATACGAAATGGGGTTTCGAAGAGCCGTTTGAAGACCATGCCGGCCCCTTCTATATGAAAATCAACCCCGATACCGGACGCCATTTGTCGGCGTTTATTCCCGAAAAGCGCCACATGAATGGCGGGTCTTATCTGCATGGCGGCTTGCTTATGGCATTTGCCGATTATGCGCTGTTCGTTATCGCCCATAATGAATTGGAAGACATGAACGCGGTAACCGTTTCGTGCCAAACCGAATTTTTGAAAGGTGCGGCACCCACCACGCCCGTCTTCGCCGACGGCGAAGTGACGCGCAACACGCGCAGCCTTGTGTTTGTTCGGGGCCGCGTTTTTCACGAAGACGAGACTTTGGCGACCTTTAGTGGTATTTTGAAAAAAATAAAGCCGGAGTAATCGGGGAAAAGTCATGAATATCGAACAGATCACGGGAGCGTGCGGCGCGGAGATATCCGGCGTCAATCTGGCGCGTCTTTCCAATTCGGAATTTGACAGCATCCACACTGCCCTGCTCGACCATGGCGTATTGTTTTTCCGCGATCAGGATATTTCGCTCGATGAGCAGGTGGCCTTTGCCGGACGTTTCGGGCCGCTCGAAGTGCATCCGATTGTCGATGGCATGAACGAAAATCCGAAAATCACCAAAGTGTTGAAGCCCGCCGGCGAAAGCGCCTCATTCGGCACCGGCTGGCACACGGATAATTCGTTTTTTGAAGAGCCCAGCATGGGCTCGGTGCTGTATGGCAAAACCATTCCGCCCTTTGGCGGCGACACGCTGTTCGCCAATCAATATCTTGCCTATGAAGCGCTGTCGGACACGATGAAAGAAATGCTGGACGGGCTCAACGCCGTACATTCAGCCTCGGAAGCCTATACGGTGGAAGGCACGCAAGAAAAATACGACAAGAAAACCGCCATCACCTATAGCTGGGACGACAGCATTATGGATGAGGTGGTGCATCCGGTTATCCGCACGCATCCCGAAACCGGGCGCAAGGCGCTTTACGTCAATGACATGTTCACTTTACGCATTCAGGGCATGTCCAAGGCGGAAAGCCGCGCGCTGCTCGACTATCTTTTCATTCATGCCACCCGCCCCGAATTTTGCTGCCGCTTTCGCTGGAGCGAAAACGCCGTCGCGATATGGGACAATCGGTGCATGCAACATTATGCGGTGGACGATTATCAGGCCTATGAGCGCTTGATGTATCGCGTCACCATTGAAGGGTGCCGACCGGTTTAGGCCGCCATGCCGCGCTTTCTGGTTCTTGATGGATATGACAAGGCAGGCCGCGCCGCGCTTGATGCGGCCGGGGCCACACCCGCAGGCACATTATACCGCGATATGGTGCGCCGATATTTGCCGGAGGCGGAGGTCGATATTGCTCACCCCGCCGACCCGCAAAGCGGCATTGGCGATCTCGACAGCTATGACGCGATGTTGTGGACGGGCTCCAGCCTGACAATTTTTCACGACGACCCCGCCGTCACCGCGCAAATCGAGCTGGCGCGCGAGGGCTTCCGGCGCGGTATCGCAGCTTTCGGTTCGTGCTGGGCGCTGCAACTCGCCGCGGTCGCCGCAGGCGGCGCGTGTCATAAAAACCCGAACGGGCGCGAGTTTGGTCTGGCGCGCAAAATCACCCTTAATGAACCGGGTCGCGCGCATCCGTTTTACGCCAAACGCCCGGCCCCCGTTTTCGACGCCTTCACCAGCCATTTTGACGCCGTGTCGCATCTGCCCGCCTGCGGTACGGTTCTGGCAAGCAACGCCATGACGGGCATTCAGGCCGCCGATATTCACCATGAAAGGGGCCGGTTTTTTGCCCTGCAATATCATCCGGAATTTGATTTCGGGGAAATCGCCGCGCTTGCGAAATTTCGCGGCGGCGGGCTGATCGATGACGGCTTCATGGCCGACACAATGGCGCTGGAAACATATATCGACCAATGCACGGGCCTGCATAATGCGCCGGAGGCCACGCACTTGCGCTGGTCACTGGGCGCGGATGATGATGTGCTGGATGTTACCTGCCGCCACAATGAATTTATCAACTGGCTCGGCTGGCTGATATCGTCTCACTGGCTCAATGCGGCAATCGTGTCGGCAAAATAGCCGACACTTTCCATAATGGTTGGCGAGGGGCGCGAAAAATGCTTCGCGCCGTCCAGAATATGAATGTCCAAATCGGCAGGCAAATTTCCTATGGCGGCATTGGCCGTTTCAACCGACTGCCCGCAACAGGCCGCGACAATGAAATCGGCCCCGCAATCGCGCACCCTGTCCCATGAAACCTCGTGCGACGGCTCACCCGATTGCGCCAGAGCGGAGGTGCAGCCGATCCATGAAATAATATCGGGCACCCAGTGACCGGCGGCAAAGGGCGGGTCGAGCCAATCAAGAAACGCGATGCGATAATTATCCGAGGCAAAGCGGCCGCGACACGCCATCAGTGCCTCGGTCCAACGCGCTTGCAGGCTTTCCGCCGCCGCCATTTGGCCGATGACCTGCCCGACCTGCTCGAAACAGACCGGAATATCGTTCAGGCGAAACGGTGCGAGTGTTATCAGTTCGGGGGCGGTCGGCAGGGATTTCAGCGCGTCATCAACATCGCCCGACGGCACGGCGCACACATCGCAAAGGTCTTGGCTGATGACGATATCGGGTGCCAAAGCCTCCAGCCGCGCAATGTCCAGCTCGTAAAGCGGCCCGGTGCTGTTTTTCACCTGCGCGTCAATCTCACCGGCCGGTGCATTTTTGTCGATCAATGTGCTGGTCAAAACCGGCAAATGCGCCCAGTCGCCATCGCAACTGTGGCTGACGCCGACAAGCAAATCGCCCGCGCCCAAAGCGGCCATAATATCGGTGGCGCTTGGCAGTAATGAGACAACGCGTGGTCCGTCGGTGAGTGTCATGGGCACCTGCTTGTTATTGTGTTTGTTCTGTTTTTAAAAATTACAAAGCGGGCCGGTTCAGTCAAGCGGAGACAGATCGCCTGCGGCCTGCGCGCGTTCAAAATCGTCGATAAATTCCGATATTTTTCCGGCCTCGATGGCCGCGCGAAGCCCGCCCATGAGTTGCTGGTAATAATGCAGATTGTTCCAAGACAGCAGCATCGGCCCCAGATATTCATTGCATTTG
>JBMZAX010000023.1:0-14867 GCA_049611805.1 Parvibaculales bacterium
GCGCGCTCTTGGATGCGGGCCTTTCCGATATTCGCGTGAGCAATCGCACCCGCGCCCGCGCCGAGGCCGTGGCGGCGCTGGCAGACATGCCGGAAAATTCGGGGGCCGTGCGGGTTTTCGACTGGGAGGCGCGCGCACAAGCCGCTGAAGGCGCAACGCTTCTTGTGAATACCACCAGCCTCGGCATGGAGGGCGCCCCGACGCTGGATATGAACCTCGACGCGCTGGCTGCAAAAGCGACAATTGCCGATATTGTTTATGTG
Source organism: Parvibaculales bacterium (assembly GCA_049611805.1). GTDB lineage: Bacteria > Pseudomonadota > Alphaproteobacteria > RS24 > RS24 > UBA7378. The sequence continues at coordinate 264 of JBMZAX010000023.1, forward strand.
CCGTTGGAAACCGATTTGCTGGCGCGCGCCAAGGCCTGCGGGCACACACCGGTTAACGGGCTGGGCATGCTGGTGCATCAGGCGGCGCATGCGTTTGATTTGTGGTTCGGCCGGCGCCCGGCTTTTGACAGCGCATTGCGCGATCGCCTGATGCGCGATCTTGGGGAGACATAATGTATTTGATCGGATTGACGGGCTCGATCGGCATGGGCAAAACCCAGACCGCCGCATTGTTTGAAGAAGAAGGCGTGCCGCGTTATGACGCCGATGCCGCCGTGCATGCGCTTTATGAAATTGGCGGTGCCGCGGTCGGGCCGATCGGTGAGATGTTTCCCGAAGCCGTGCGCGACGGTGCCGTTGACCGCGCTGCGCTGGGTCAAATTGTTTTGAAAGATGCCGAAAAACTTGCCGCGCTTGAAAAAACGGTACACCCGCTGGCGGGCGCAACGCAGGTCGATTTTCTGAACGCGCAAATTGCGGCGGGCGCAACCTATGTGCTTTTAGATATTCCGCTTCTGTTTGAAACCGGCGGCCATGAATTTGTCGATTGCGTGGTTGTCGTCAGTGCGCCGCCGGACATTCAGCGCGCCCGCGTGTTGGCACGCCCCGGTATGACAGAAGAAAAATTTGCCGATATACTGGCCAAGCAAGTGCCCGATTCTGACAAGCGTGCGGCGGCGGATTTTGTCGTCGACAGTTCGGTTTCGGTGGCCGACGCACACCGGCAGGTGAAGGAAATTCTCGCCGCATTGCGCGATCGCAAGGGCACGGCATTGCAGGCGAGGCTGGCGCGGGCCAAGCCCGGCGACAAATAGACGATAAGGAAAAGGGAAAAGATCTTGCGCGAAATTATTCTCGATACCGAAACCACCGGCCTTGATCCGTCGCAGGGCGACCGAATTGTCGAGATCGGGTGTCTGGAACTCGTCAACCGCCTGCCGAGCGGTGAAACATTTCATGTCTATATCAATCCCGAACGCGCCATGTCGCCCGAAGCCGAGGCCGTGCACGGCATCAGCGATGCGTTTCTGGCCGACAAGCCGAAATTCGCCGATATTGTTGAGGGGTTTTTGGAATTTATCGGCAGCGACCCGCTGGTCATTCACAATGCGGCATTTGATATGAAATTTCTGAATGCCGAGCTTGACCATATGGGTCGCACACCGCTGGAGGCCAATCCGGTCATTGATACGCTGGCCATGGCGCGCAAACGCTTTCCGGGCGCGCCCGCCTCGCTTGATGCGCTGTGCCGCCGCTTCGGGGTCGATAATTCGGGCCGTGTGCATCACGGCGCGCTGCTCGACAGCGAATTGCTGGCAGATGTTTATCTGGAGCTTTCCGGCGGTCGCCAGCCCGGGCTGGTTTTTCAGGCCGACGCCGCGCGCGCCTCAGATGCCAGAACCACGCCGGATGCCGACACCATACGCCAGCCGCAGCAACGCCGTCCCGCGCCGCTGCCTGCGCGGCTTTGCGAAGACCAGCGCATTGCCCATCGCGCGTTTCTGGAAGATTTGCCGCAAAACGCAATATGGTTCGACAGCGGCACCGACGCAGTTTAGCGCAAGCAAATGCCGGCATTAAGCGCGCGGGCTAATGCGCCTTGCCGTCTTCTTTTTCATTTTCTCCGGCCGCCGGTTGGTCTTCGGCCTGGCTGTGTTCGCCGCGGCGATAAAGGTCCAGAAAATCGATCGGGTCCAGCATAATGGGCGGGTAGCCGCCATCGCGCGTGACATCGGCCAATATGCGGCGGGCAAAGGGAAATAATTGCCGTGGCGCTTCAATGAGCAAAACCGGCCTCACATCATTTTCCGGAATATTGATGAGCCGGAACACGCCGCAATACATCAGCTCGGCAATAAAAGCGACCTGGTCGCCAAATTTTGCCTGAATGGTAAATTTCAACCCGACCTCGAAGTCATTTTCGGCCAGCTTGCGCGCATTTACATTGGCGTCCACGCTGACATCGGGCGCGCCCCCATCGGGTGGGGACAATGCCGGTGCCGCCGGATTTTCAAACGACAGGTCGCGCACATATTGGGTCAGAATTTGCAGACCCGGCTGCTCGCCTGCAACCTCAGTGTCGGCTTCATTGTCGCCGTTGTTTTGGGGGTTTGTGTTCGGCGTCTCGCTCATATTTGTCCTCCGGTTTATGGTGTGGCGATAATGAACCTAATCGTCGGGATCCTCAACGCGATAATCGCCGTCGATAATTTTTGCATCGGCGGGGTTTTGGGCATTCCCGCGCTTTACGCTGAAACCGGAAAACAGTTTCGGCAGAATAAAGCCCGCCGCCAACTCCAGCACAAACAGGCGTGTTGCCGGAAAAAGCAGCAAAAAGCCCAGCGCATCGGTCATAAAGCCCGGCGTCAGCAGCAAAATTCCGGCCATCAGAATAAGCACGCCATGCACAATCTCGCCCACGGGCGGCTTGCCGCTCGCCATTTGCGCCTGTGCGCGGGCCAGCGCGTCAATCCCCTGACGGCGGATCGCGCGCGCACCGAGCATCGCCGTTGCCAAAATGATGAGAAGCGTCCAGCCAAGGCCAATCGCTCCGCCAATTTGAACAAACAGGGTGATTTCGATTATCGGCACGATGATTAAAATCAGCGGAATGAGGCCGGGCATCTGTTTCTCCTTGCTGCGGCATCATAGCATCTGACACCTTGCAGGCCAGTGCTTAACACAAGCCCCAAAAAAGGGCATACTGGATTTGATATCTTACAGGAGTCCATCATCGATCTCGTTAACCTCATCTTGCTGGTTGTTGTCATCGCCGTGTTTTATCGTTTGCGATCCGTCTTGGGCATGCGCAATGAAGAAGACGACAATACCGGCCGCCATGACGCCTATCGCTTGAACCGCGAGGCGTTCGATGCCGCAAAAGACGCCCCGAAAGACACGCCGCGAGACACGCCACCCGCCGGTGATGCAGAACCCGCCGGCGTGTCGGAACCCGCGCGGCCATTTGCAGAACCGACAGATGACACCCCGATCGAGGCCGGCAAGGGGCTGACTTTGGTGCGTGAAAAAGACCCTGATTTTGACGAGGGGGCTTTCGTCGAAGGCGCGCGGAAATTATACGAGATGATATTGCTGGATTTCGCCGCCGGTGACCTGACCGGCGTGAAGGGTTTTCTGGGCCCGGATGTGCTGGCAGGCTTTGAAGCCGCCATCCACCAGCGCGAGGAAGCGGGCGAGCATTTGATTACCGAAATTCACGCGCTGGCGCGTCCGGTCATTGAAGACGCCGAATATGACAATGGGGTCGTGCGCCTGTCGGTGCGCTACAGCGCCGATCTGGTGTCGCATGTCAGCGGCGCGGGTGCCGAAGAGCACGCGCCGTCGCCGGTGCGCAGCCGCGATTTGTGGACTTTCGAGCGCCATGTTCAATCAGACAGCCCGAACTGGCTGCTGATTGCAACCCAGACAGAATAGGCCGTTCCCTTGGCGGGGTCTGACGACAAAAAGCATCCACCGCTTTCCGGCGAGGATGCCGAGCTGTGGTCGCGCGTTGCGGCGCAGGCCGAGCCCCTGCCCGCGCTTCGCCGTGCGCGCCATGTTGAAACACGCCGTCTCCGCGCCCCCAAAACCGATGCCCCCAAAACTGACGTGCCGCGCCCTGCCCCAAAATCTGTTGGCCCGAAAAGCGCGAATGCAGCAAAACCGCACGCCCGACTGGTGCCGAAGAAATTGCCAATGCCGGACACGCGCCTTGACCCGAAGTCGAAGCGTCGGCTGGCGCGCGGCACAATCGCGATTGACGCGCGCATCGACCTGCACGGGCTGACGGCGGCGCGCGCGCGGACGCGCCTGACCGGGTTTCTCACCGCAGCCGCGCAAGCGCGCAACAAATGGGTGCTGGTCATTACCGGCAAGGGGCGCGCCGGAGACGGCGTTTTGCGCCGCGAGGTGCCGCTCTGGTTCGGCCAGCCGCCGCTCGACCGGCTGGTGATTGCCTATGAACCGGCGGCGGCCGCGCATGGCGGTGCCGGTGCGCTTTATGTGCGCTTGCGCGCGGCATGAGAGATATGCGCTTTCGGGCATTATGACCGACGGCGCGACGGGAAAAATTTGACGGCTGTGCAGCGGCGCAAAACGGTGTACAAACAGAAACGTCACAATACAAGGATGGAACGAATGTCACAGCGGACTGCAACGCGGGCGCGCCAAACCAAGGAAACCAAAATCGAGGTTGCGGTAAATCTCGACGGAACCGGCGACTATGACGTGTCGACCGGCATCGGTTTTCTCGACCACATGCTTGAGCAATTGTCGCGTCACTCGCTGATCGACCTCAAAGTTGCGGCTGAAGGCGATCTGCATATTGATTTTCACCACACGACGGAAGACACCGGCATTGTTATCGGCGAAGCCGTGCGCGCGGCGCTGGGCGATTTCAAAGGGCTGACGCGCTATGGCTCGGCGACCATTCCGATGGATGAAACCTGCACGCGCGTATCGCTGGATGTTTCCCAACGCCCCTATCTCATATGGAAAGTGGCCTTCACCAAGCCCAAGCTGGGGGATATGGATACCGAATTGTTCAAGGAATGGTTTCAGGCTTTTGCCCAGGCTGCGGGCATAACCCTGCATATTGAAAATCTTTACGGCGAGAACAATCACCATATTGTCGAGAGCTGTTTTAAGGGGCTGGCGCGCGCTTTGCGTGAGGCCATTGAAATCGACCCGCGCAAATCCGATGCCGTGCCGTCCACCAAGGGTGTGCTGGGCAGCTGATCGGCGGCGCGGACGAGGCGAGAGGCACGTGACTATTGCTATCATTGACTACGGGTCGGGAAATCTGCGGTCGGCGGAAAAAGCCTTTGCGCGCTGTGCGCCCGAACGCGATCTTTACGTCACCGGCGATCCGGATATTGTGGCGCGCGCCGACCATATCGTGCTGCCCGGCGTCGGCGCCTTTGGCGATTGCGCGCAAGGGCTGGCGGCGATTGACGGATTGCGCGCCGCGCTGGAGGCGCGCGTGGGCGATGACGGGCGTCCGTTTCTGGGCATTTGCGTCGGCATGCAGCTTATGTGCGCGACCGGCACCGAGCGCGGCCGGCATGCGGGGCTTGGCTGGTTTGACGGCTCGGTGGATGCGCTGGATGTGGCCGCGCCGCTCAAAGTGCCGCATATGGGCTGGAACACGCTGAACATGCGCGCGCGCCACGGTGTGTTTGACGGGCTGGATGGCGCAGATTTTTATTTCGTGCATGGCTATGCGGCGCGCCCGGAAAATCGGGCCGAGATTATTGCCGAAACCGATTATGGTGGGCCGGTAGTGGCCGCGCTGGCGCGCGCCAATATGGTCGGCACGCAGTTTCACCCCGAAAAAAGCCAAACGGCCGGGCTGCGGCTCATTGAAAATTTTGTGAACTGGAAACCATGATTATTTTCCCCGCCATTGATTTGAAAGAAGGCCGGTGCGTGCGCCTTGAGCAGGGTGATATGGCGCGCGCGACGGTTTTCAATGATGACCCTGCCGACCAGGCACGCGCCTTTGCCGCGCAAGGCTTCGGGCATTTGCATATTGTCGATCTGGACGGGGCCTTTGCCGGTGCGCCGGTCAATATGGCGGCGGTCGAGGCGGCGGTCGAGGCCGGCCCCGCCTTCACGCAATTGGGCGGCGGCATTCGCGATTTGGCGACCATTGAAGCCTGGCTGCAAAAGGGCATTGACCGCGTCATATTGGGCACCGCGGCTTTGCGCGACCCGCAACTTGTTCACGAGGGGTGCCGCGCGTTTCCGGGCCGCATTGCGGTCGGCATTGACGCGCGGGCGGGCTTCGTGGCCGTTGAGGGCTGGGCTGAAAAAAGCAATCTGTCGGCCATCGAGCTTGCCAAGCGGTTTGAAGATGCGGGCGTTGCGGCATTGATTTACACCGACATAGACCGCGACGGCCTGTTGAAAGGCGTGAATATTGCGGCGACGGCAGAGTTGGCGCGCGCCGTGTCGATACCCGTCATTGCATCGGGCGGTCTGGCCGGCGTGCAGGATGTTCACGATCTCATCGCGGTCGCAGACAGCGGCATTGTCGGGGCCATTTCCGGGCGCGCGCTTTATGACGGGCGCTTGTCACCGGCGGAAGTGTTGGCGCTGGAGGGCGTGGTCTCATGCTGAAGGTGCGCGTCATTCCCTGCCTCGACGTGCATGACGGGCGCGTCGTCAAGGGCGTCAATTTCGTTGACCTTGTTGATGCCGGCGATCCGGTTGAGGCCGCGCGCGCCTATGACGGCGCCGGCGCGGATGAGTTGTGCTTTCTCGACATATCGGCAAGCCATGAAAACCGCGACACGCTGATAGATGTGGTGCGCCGCACCGCCGAACAGTGCTTCATGCCGCTGACCGTCGGCGGCGGTGTGCGGCGCGAGGGGGATGTGCGCAATCTTCTGCTGGCAGGTGCCGACAAGGTTTCCTTCAACACGGCGGCGGTCAACGACCCGGACATTATTTCGCAGGCGGCGGAAAAATTCGGCTCGCAATGTATCGTCGTGGCGATTGATGCCAAGCAGACGCAAGCCGGAAAATGGGAGATTTTCACCCATGGCGGCCGCAAACCCACCGGCATTGATGCGGTCGGTTTTGCCGAAGAAATGGCGGCGCGCGGGGCCGGCGAAATATTGCTGACCTCGATGGATCGCGACGGCACCAAAAGCGGCTTCGATCTGGCGCTGACCCGCGCCGTTTCGGATCGGGTGCCTGTGCCGGTCATTGCTTCGGGCGGTGTCGGCACGCTGGATGATCTGGTGGCCGGTATACGCGACGGGCACGCCAGCGCGGTATTGGCGGCGTCGATTTTTCACTTCGGCACACATACAATCGGCGAGGCCAAAAACACGCTGGCCGAGGCCGGCATTGCGGTGCGCGCGGCACCCGCCTGAGGCGTGATGAAATGAAATCTGGGATGAAATATTTGCCTGAATATGCGATGGAATATCGCGAAAAGAGGTAGGAGATGACGGAAACCCAAAACAGCGCGCGGGAAATCGCCGCGCTATACGAAACCATACTGGCGCGCAAAACCGCCGACCCGGCCGACAGCTATTCGGCGCAATTGCTGGCCGATCTGCCGCGCGCCGCGCGCAAACTTGGCGAAGAGGCTTCCGAAACCATGGTTGCCGCCTTGAGCGGTACGGACGAAGCCCTGGCGGGCGAGGCGGGCGATTTGCTCTATCACTTGCTGGTTGTGCTTGTGGCGCGGGGTGTTACGCTCGACCAGCTAACGGATGTGCTGGCCGCACGCGCCGGCACTTCCGGGCTTGACGAAAAAGCCGCGCGGGACGCCTGAGGACGCACCGCAAATGATTTTGGCCACCGGCAGCAGAGAGTGGGAAAATGGGTGAAACAGGCAGTTCTTTACCCTCGCCCTATCGGGAGTTTTCAGCCCAGGAATGGTCGCAATTGCGCGAAGGCGCGGAGCTGACCCTGAACGAAGACGATCTGGCGAAATTGCGGGGTCTGGGCGAAACCATCTCGCTCGATGAGGTGGAAGAGATTTATCTGCCGCTGTCACGCCTGCTCAATCTTTATGTCGAGGCAACGCAAGGGCTGCACGGCGCAAGCAATGCGTTTCTGGGCCAAGAGGTCAAGGTTCCCTATATTATTGGGGTTGCCGGTTCTGTGGCGGTCGGCAAAAGCACGACGTCGCGCATTTTGCGCGAAATGCTGGCGCGTTGGCCGTCGCACCCAAAGGTCGATCTGGTGACGACGGACGGGTTTTTGTTTCCCAATGCCGTGCTGGAAGAGCGCGGGCTGATGCAACGCAAAGGCTTTCCGGAATCGTTTGACCTCAAAAATCTGCTGAATTTTCTGACGGCCGTGAAATCCGGCGCGACGCAGGCCGATGCGCCGGTCTATTCGCATATTGCCTATGATATTTTGCCGGATGAAAAAGTCTGCGTCAGCCAGCCCGATATTCTGATTGTCGAGGGTTTGAATGTTCTCCAGCCCGCGATTGGCGGCAGCGCGCGCGAGGAGACGACGGTGGTCTCCGATTTTTTTGATTTCTCGATCTATATCGACGCCCATGCCGATATCATTGAAGAGTGGTATGTGACGCGGTTTTTGTCGCTCAAGAAAACCGCCTTCCGCGAACCCGGTGCCTATTTTCATCGCTATGCCGAATTGACCCAGGCCGAAGCGGTCGAAACGGCGCGCGATATTTGGCGGCGCATCAATCTTGCCAATCTCAAAGAGAATATTCAGCCGACGCGCGGGCGCGCAGACCTTGTTTTGCACAAAGCGCCCGACCACGCGATTGACCGCGTGCTGCTCAGAAAAATCTGACGCTGTCCATCACCTGTCGGGTGGTCTCAAAGCCCATGCTCGGCGAAAACCGCGCGCAGGTCTTTTTCCGGGCGCGGGCCGAAATGCTGAATCACTTCCGCCGCGGCCAGCGCGCCCATGCGCCCGCAGGTTTGCGCGTCGCGCCCGCGCGCAACACCGCATAAATAGCCGGCGGCAAACTGGTCGCCCGCGCCGGTCAAATCCGTCACCGTCTCGACCGCATGGGCGTCGACATGCACGACCGCGTCCCCGCACACAATCACGGCACCCTCCGCGCCGCAGGTAATCGCGCCGTCGACGCCGGCCTTTTGCATGGCCGCGGTGATGTCTGCCATTTCCGTTACGTCCAGAAGGGCTTGGGCTTCGGCAAAATTGGCCAGCAATATGTCGATATCGCGGCCAAACAAGTCCAGAAAATCCTGCTTGTGGCGCGCGACGCAAAATGTATCCGATAATGAAAAGCCGATGCGCCCGCCACCCGATTTGACGCGGGCCGCGGCTTGCAAAAAAGCTTCGCGCGCGGTCGGGCTGTCCCAGACATAGCCTTCGCAGAAAAGAATGCCGGTCGCGTCCAATAATTTGTCGTCCAGATCCGGCGTGGCCGTGGTGACGGATGCGCCCAATAATGTGTGCATGGTGCGCTCGGCATCGGGTGTCACCAGCACCAGACAATTGCCCGTCGGATGGTCTGTGGCATCGCATGGGGTTACCGGAAATGTCACGCCCAAATCGGTGAGGCTGTCGCGAAAGACCCGGCCCAGCTCGTCATCGCCAATCTTGCCGATAAACCCGCCCTGCATGCCAAGCCCGGCAAGGCCGGCCACCGTATTGGCGGCAGACCCGCCCGGACGATAGGTATGAACCTTGACGCCGTCGCGCAGCGCATTGGCGCGCGCGGCATCGACCAGTGTCATCGAGCCTTTGGGGGAGCCCAGCGCCTCCAGCGCGGGCTCGTCAACATCGGCAAAAAGATCGACCAGCGCGGCACCCATGCCGGTGATGAGGGGGCGTTCGGACAACATTTTATCGGACATTTTACTCTTCCCGGGCTCAAGCTGAACTAAATCGTTTTGGCCTTATAGCGGCACAAATCACGGACACTGCACGCGGCGCATTTGGGTTTGCGCGCCACGCACACATAGCGCCCATGCAAAATCAACCAATGGTGCGCGTGCAGACGATAGGGTTCAGGCACCCGTTTTTCCAGCCTTTTTTCGACATCGAGCACGGTTTTGCCCGGTGCCAGACCGGTGCGGTTGCCGAGGCGGAAAACATGCGTGTCGACGGCGAATGTGGCCTCGCCAAAGGCTTCGTTCATCACCACATTTGCGGTTTTGCGCCCGACGCCCGGCAAGCTCATCAGCGTCTCGCGGTCTTGCGGCACAATGCCGCCAAACCGGTCGCGCAGCATGACCGACAGGGCATGAACATTTTTGGCCTTATTGCGATAAAGCCCGATGGTTTTGATGTAATCGCGAATGCGCGCCTCGCCCAACGCGGCCATTTTTTCAGGGGTGTCGGCTTTGCGAAACAGCGCCTCGGTTGCCTTGTTGACGCCCTTATCGGTCGCCTGCGCCGACAAAACAACGGCGACCAGAAGCGTAAAATTATTGGTGAAAGCCAGTTCGGTTTGCGGTGTCGGGTCTGCGGCGGAAAGGCGCTCGAAAAACAGGGGAATGTCGGCTTTTTTCATGCGCGGCACTTTAGCGTCCCTCCGGCGCAAGCGCAAATTGGTCGCAGGCGCGCGGCCTTGTTCGCCCTGCCCCATGCGCTAAATTGTTTCCCATGACCGATATCACCGCCCTGCCGCAGGATTTTCAGCTTGTGCTGCGCCCGAATGTGTCGCTGTCGCGCGACGGCTTCGTCATTTTGATGGTGGTGTTCGCCGCCATCTGTTTGGTTGCGGGCGGGTTTTTTCTGGTGATCGGGGCCTGGCCGGTCTTCGGCTTTTTCGGGCTCGATATTCTGCTTCTCTATCTGGCGTTCCGGATTAATTATCGCCGCGCGCGCCGCTATGAGATGCTGGAAATGCGCGACGGGCGTCTGGTTCTGTCAAAAGTTACGGCGACCGGCAAGGTACGCGACTGGGTTTTCGACCCGTATTGGGTGCGGGTGCGACTGGAAAAAAACCGCGCGGATCCGGCTGTTCCGGGCGATCTGTTTTTGTCGTCGCACGGCCAAAAAGTTGCTCTGGGAGGTTTTCTGGCGCCGGCCGAGCGCGGCTCTCTGGCGGCCACGTTGGAACACACATTGTCGCGTTTCAGAACCGGCCACTGACTTGGGCTTTTTGACACGGCTCCCAAAAAGTGCCAGCGTGAGAAAATAAAAAACGCATTAAACGCGCGAAAAAAAAGAGGCGCTCAATGACCCATCACGCATCTTTCGTGTCGCCGGAAGCCTTTAAGGGCCTGACGCTGCGCTTTACCGACACTTACTTGGCCCCTTATGGGCCCGCCTTTGTCGCGGCGCGTGGCGATGAAATTGTTTTCTGGGGTTTTTGTTCGAAAGCCGAAGCGGGGGGCTTGCGCGATGCGCTGGGGCGCAAATGGCACAATAGCGGCTGGCAGTCTGACCCCGAAGGGGTGGGGGCGCTGGCCGAAAATGCCCGCGTTGCACCCGCCCGCCTCGCATTGGCCGGCACGCCCTTTCAGCATCGCGTCTGGCAGAAATTATTGGATATCCCGCAAGGTGAGGTTACGAGCTATAAGGGGCTGGCCGATGCGCTGGGCTCGGCCCCGCGCGCCATTGGCGGGGCGGTGGGGGCCAATCCGGTTTCCCTGCTGGTGCCGTGCCACCGTGTGCTGGCGGCGGATAAGAAGCTGAACGGCTATCGCTGGGGGCTTGAGGTGAAGGCGCGCATTTTGGCGGCTGAAGGTGCCGCTTTCCAGCCCGCTTAATTGCCGGACTTGATTACCCGACTTGATTATCCAATTGGCAAAATGCGTTTGCCGACAACCGCGCCCTGCGCGTTCATGTCATAAATATAAGGTTCGCCGGTGGCGATATTGACTTGCGTAATTTCGGCTTCGCTCAATTCGTCCAGCACCATCACAAGCGCGCGCAAGGAATTGCCATGCGCGGCCACCAGCACATTTTCACCGGCATTAATCCGCGCCATGATTGTGCCGTTAAAATAGGGCAATACCCGCTCGGCCGTGTCTTTCAGGCTTTCACCGCCCGGCGGCGGTATGTCATAGGAGCGCCGCCAGATATGCACTTGCTCTTCGCCCCATTTTTCGCGCGCATCATCTTTGTTCAGCCCCGACAAATCGCCATAATCGCGCTCGTTAAGCGCCAGATTGCGGATGGTTTGCAAATCCGTCTGGCCCTGCTCTTCCAGCAACAGGGCGCAGGTTTTTTGCGCGCGCATCAACTCGGATGTGAACGCAATGTCGAAATTAATGCCCTCGGCTTTGAGCGCGCGTCCGGCATTGCGCGCTTCCGTGACGCCCTGCGCGGTCAAATCCGGGTCGCGCCATCCGGTAAACAGATTTTGCCGGTTCCATTCGCTCTGGCCGTGCCGCACGAGAATAAGCTGGCTCATATCGGTTCTCCCAAACCTTAATCAGGACTTTGGCGGCTCGCTCAACCCCAGAACATCCTGCATGGAAAAAAGCCCCGGCCCGCGCCCATGCGCCCATTGCGCGGCTTTTAATGCGCCGCGTGCAAAAATATCGCGTGTCTCGGCACGGTGGCCCAGAACAAGGGTCTCGCCGTCACCGGCAAAAACGACATCGTGATGGCCGACCACCGAGCCGCCGCGCAAAACCGCAAAGCCGATATCACCGGCCTTGCGCGCGCCGGTCATGCCGTCGCGTCCGCTGTCGCGTGTCTCGGCCAGATCGACATCGCGGCCCTTGGCGGCCTCTTCGCCCAGCAACAACGCCGTTCCGGACGGCGCATCGACCTTGTGGCGGTGGTGCATGTCGAGAATTTCAATATCCCAGTCTGCGCCCAGCGCGGTGGCGGCTTGGCGCACCAATGCGCCCAGCAAATTGACGCCCAAGCTCATATTGCCCGATTTGACCAGCGTTGCGTGGCGTGCGGCGGCACCGAGCGCGGCCTCGTCTTCGGCGCTGAAGCCGGTGGTGCCGATAATATGGACAATGCGGGCCTGCGCACACAGGCCGGCCATTTCAAGGCTTGCGGCCGGTGTCGAAAAATCAATCACGGCATCGGCACCGCTGATCAGCTCAAGCGCGTCGGCGCGCACCGGCAGGCCGTTTTCGGGCAGACCGGCAAGCACGCCCAAATCCGCGCCCATATCGGCATGTTCCGGCCCTTCAAGCCCACCATGCAGTTCAAGCACCGGATCGGCATCGATCAGACGAACAAGCGTTAGCCCCATGCGGCCCGCGCAACCATTTACCAAGATTTTCATGAGTTCTTCTATAGCAGGGAGTTATCCGTCAGACTATCAGCTTTTGCTCCGCGCCTTAAATTCGGCAACGCCCGGATAATTGGCGTCTTTAAGGCTGGCCTCAAACGCATCCAGCAATTTTTGCTGGTCGCGGCTCAGCTTGGCCGGCATTTCGACATCAATCTGAATGTATAAATCGCCATGATTGCGCGCGCGCAAAATCGGCATGCCCTTGCCGCGCAAACGGAATTGCTGGCCCGTCTGGGCACCGGCGGGAATGGTCAGCTTCACCCGTTTGCCGTCCAGCAGGGGCACATCAAGGGCTCCGCCCTTAACGGCCAGACCAAAGGGCACCGGCATGGCGCAGAACAAATCCGCCCCGTCGCGTTGCAAATAGCTGTGCGGTTGAATGTTCACAAAAACATAAAGGTCGCCGGCCACGGCGCCGCGCTCTCCGGCATCGCCCTCGCCCGACAGGCGGATGCGCGTGCCGTCTTCAACGCCTGCCGGCACACTGACCGACAGCGAACGCTGTTGTTGAACATGGCCCACGCCATTACAGGACGGGCAGGGGTCGGTGATAATCTGGCCGGTTCCGTGGCAGGCATGGCACGGGCGCTCAACCATGAAAAAGCCCTGTTGCGCGCGCACCTTGCCATGTCCGGCGCATGTGCCGCAGGTGCTGGGCGCCGTGCCGGACCGCGCGCCGCTGCCGCCGCAGGCCTCGCAAGCCGCCGCGCGCGTCAGATTGATCTGGCGTTCGGTGCCGTCAAAGGCTTCTTCCAGCGTGATGCTGATCTCGGCGCGCAAATCCGTGCCGCGGCGTTGCTGGCGTCGACGCCCGCCACGACCGCCGCGCCCGCCGCCGAAAAATTCTTCGAAAATATCGCCCATGCCGCCGAAATCGCCGAAATTCGAAAAGCCGCCGGCTTGTGCGCCGGGGCCATTGCCGCCCTCAAAAGCGGCATGGCCGAACTGGTCATAGGCCGCGCGGCTTTGCGGGTCTTTCAACACGTCATAGGCTTCGGAAATCTGTTTGAATTTGCGCTCGGCCTCGGCATCGCCGGGATTGACATCCGGGTGATATTGCTTCGCCAGCTTGCGATAGGCTGATTTCAGTTCGGCATCACCGGCCGTCTTTTTGACGCCAAGCAGGGCATAATAGTCCTCTTTTGCCATGCGGCGGCTCCTGATGCTGGACGGTTAAGATGCTTTTTGGTCGTCGGAATCGTCTTCGGGCACTTCCTCGAAATCGGCATCGACGATGTTCTCCTCGTCTTGAGCATCGGCCTCGGCCGCGGCTTCCCCGGCGGCTTCCTGCTGCGCCTTGTAAACCGCTTCGCCAATTTTCATGGCGGCCTGCGTCAGGCCTTGCGCCTTGGCTTCAATCTCGGCCTTGTCGTCGCCTTCAAGCGCTGTGCGCAACTCGGCGATGGCGGCCTCGGCGGCCTCGCGGTCTTCGGCTTCCACCGTATCTTCGTTTTCGGAAATTGATTTTTCCGTCGCGTGGATCAGGCTTTCGGCATTATTGCGCACCTCGACGGACTCGCGGCGCTCCTTGTCGGCCTCGGCATTGGCTTCGGCATCCTTGACCATTTGTTCAATGTCATCATCGGACAGCCCGCCCGATGCCTCAATGCGAATGGCCTGTTCCTTGCCGGTCGCCTTGTCGGTCGCCGACACATTGACAATGCCATTGGCATCAATGTCGAAAGCAACTTCGATTTGCGGCACACCGCGCGGGGCGGGCGGCAGACCCTCAAGGTTGAACTGGCCGAGATTTTTATTGTCGGCGGCCATTTCGCGCTCGCCCTGACACACGCTGATGGTCACGGCGGACTGGTTGTCATCGGCGGTGGAAAAAACTTGCGACTTTTTGGTCGGAATGGTCGTGTTGCGGTCAATCAAACGGGTGAACACACCGCCCAGCGTTTCAATGCCCAGCGACAAAGGTGTTA
>JBMZAX010000024.1:0-14614 GCA_049611805.1 Parvibaculales bacterium
GACGCCACCGCATCCTCATTGGTGTGCATCACATAATCGCCAAGTTTCTCAATGGAGAGCCGATTGCTGGCAAAACTCGTTGCGACATCACCCGGCCGTCTGGCCTCGATGCGGGCATTAAGCTGTGAATTGGAGTGGCGCTCAAACTGGGCGATAACCTGCTTCACCGAAGTGGGCTTGCCGGTGCCGATATTGAGGGCAAGAAATTCCTGCGCGCCGGTTTTCGCAATCGCGCGAATATGCGCCTCGCTCAGATCGGTGATGTGGATATAGTCGCGCTCACCCGTGCCGTCGGGCGTGGGATAATCGTCACCCAGAATACTTAACCTCTCCCTTTGACCGGCCAGCACCTGACAAATAATCGGGAACAGATTATTCGCCGGTGTCTTCGGATTGTCGCCCAGCAAATGGTCGTGATGGGCGCCGACCGGATTGAAATAGCGCAACACGACAACGCCGCGCCCTTCTGCCATGGATTGCCAGTCACGCATAATCTCTTCGGCGATTAATTTGGAGCGGCCATAGGGATTGATCGGGGCAAGCGGATGGTCTTCGGTGATCGGCAAAAATTCCGGATCGCCATAGACGGTTGCACTGGAGGAAAAAATCAGTCGCGCACAACCGGCTTCATCCATGGCCCTGAGCAAATTTATCGTGCCCGACACATTGGTTTCGTAATAGCCGAGCGGGTCTTGCCAGCTGTCGGCTATTGATTTCAGCCCGGCGCAATGGATAACGACATGCGGCGAAAATGCCTTCACAGCAGCTTTAAGGGCTTCGGCATCCGTCACATCGGTCTCGAAAAAGGCAAGCTTCGCGTCAATTTTTTGCCGCAAATCCTCCACCATTTCGGCCGGTGACGTTGCCAGATTGTCAAGGATGCCGATTGTGCAGCCATTGTCGCCCAGCGCCGCCACAATATTGCTGCCGACATATCCGCAGCCTCCGGTGACCAAAATTTTCATATCTTACTGCCCCGCAAATGCCCGCAGGCACCGCCGCGCGCGTCGCGTGGTTTTATTTCCAATATTCGGCAATCCACGGTGTCGGACGCACATGTTTATATAATTTCTTCCATAATTTCCAGCGATGTTTTGACTTGCTGGGCCACTTGCCAACCAGCGCATCTTCCGGATTGGGCGTGCCATGAAACACGATCACTTTCAGTTCGGGCGCTTGCGGTCTGGGCGGTGCCTGAAAATATCTCAATAGGGGATGCGGCAGGCAGTGAAACCGGAACGAGCGGAACCAGCCTTCGGGCCAGAATTTCAGCGCGCCCTGTTTCTCAATAATTTTGTCAGACAAATATTCCTGCGATGCCGACCCGTATTCCCTGTCGATCTGCGCCTTGTTTTCTTCATAATCCGTGGTGATGTCGTTATATCTGTCTCCGACAACCCATGAAAAACAGCTTCCCTGCCCCACTGTGTGCCCTTTCGAGGCCCAATCATCGATGATGTAAAAATCATCATCCTGCGGATAGGAAAACAGATCATCGAGCCCGTTGACAACCAGCACATCGAGGTCGAAATAGAAAACCCGCTGACCGTCCAAACCTCCAAGGTTTTTTGAGAAAAACGCCGTCTCACGTTTGAAAATACCAGCCGCATCCACCTTAACTTCGGGGATGGGTAAAACCACAATATCATCGTCAAGACCCTCGCCCGTATCTGTGAAGCAATGAAACTTCACCTCACGAGATGTGTTGGCAAGGACCATATTTTTCAGTCGGTTCACATCAGCGGGTTTATAAAGCGTGCCCCACTTGATACAAATTACGTTTACAGTTTGCATACATACAGCCCCCAAACTAAAGGATTTTTACTCGGTGAGACTTATAGCCGACGACCATATTTTGGGGTCGGCTTACCTCGGCGGGTTCGTAAAAATATCCCGCTTAATACAAATTACATTTACAATTTGACTGCATGCAGTCCCTTGTGCTCCGCCTTGAACTTAGCTTTCGAGCTTGAATGTCAGGCCCGCATTGTCGACGAGCCGCTTGATGAGCTTTGCGCCCATGGCCGGGGCCGTGGTGTACACGCCGCCCGGCAAATCCGGGCAATCGGTGATCAGACACACGGCGCTTTCGCCAATCATCCGCGATGTCGAGCCATAACCGGGGTCGAGATCGCCGCCGACGCTCGCTTCAAGCCGGTTGCCGTCAGCATCCGTGCCGATAAACCAAATATCATAATTGCCGGCTTCGCGGGATTCGCGCGACGGCCCTTCGCCCGGTTGCGGCACATCATCGCCGGCAAGCGGGTTGGTGCCGGCAACAAATTCCGCCATTTTCTTCCCCTCTTCGCCGGCGCCGGTAATCATCATTTCATCATATTGGAAATCCGTGCCATAGGCATGGCCGAGCAGCGCGTTTGAGCGGTGGATGTTTTTCGTGTTGATGGCCGCCATGATAAACGGCGCAACCCACTGCCCGATTGCCTCGTCTTCGTAAATCGCATTATCGGCCGGCTGGTCGGGGCCGGTAAAGCCATTGCTCAGCGAAAACGGATTGGCGAGTATTTCAAAAAGCGCCGGATTTTTTTCCAGCGCCGCCATGGTCGCCCCCAGCGATGCCGCCGTGCCGCCGGAAAACTCGCCATTCATGGCGCGCACGCGCCCGCGTACGCGGGCAAACGGCTTGCCGAATTTTTCCTGCGCCGCTGTTTGCAGATAATAGACACCCAGATCAAAGGGGATCGAGTCGAAGCCGCAACTATGCACAATACGCGCACCCGATTTCGCGGCCTGTTCATTATGCGCGGCAATTGTCTCGTGCATCCAGCCCGGTTCGCCGGACAGATCGACATAATCCGTGCCCAATTCGGCACATGCGGCCACAATATCAATGCCATAAAGCTGATACGGGCCCACCGTCGTGCAAATAACTTTGCCGCGGCTGACCATATCGCGCACGCTTTGTGCGTCATTGGCATCGGCCACCACCAGCGGCGTCTCGGCAGACGCGCCGATTTCATCACGCACAGCGGCGAGTTTTTCGGCGCTGCGCCCGGCCATGGCCCAATTGAGCGTTCGGCCATATTGGTTTTCCATATATTCAGCGACCAGACGGCCCGTAAACCCCGTCGCGCCATAAATAATTACGTCAAACTCGGCTTGTTCCCGCATCATTCTCTCCTCGAAAAAACTGGCCTAGCCTAGGCTGTAGGAGGCCAAAAAGCAAAGCGGCAATAACATTTGGCGCAAAAAAACTTGGCCTCAGCTGGAAATAGTTTAGTCTTTGCGAAATTTTGGAGGAACCTCGGAGGAGTTTATGACAAGTATCACCCAGCATGACGATATATATCGCGCCCGCCATTATGCCCTCGGCATTCTGGTCGTCGTCTATACGTTCAATTTCATTGACCGTCAGATACTGTCTATCCTGCTTCAGCCTGTGAAAGATGATTTGGGCCTTTCCGATACGGCCATGGGCATGCTCACCGGCTTTGCTTTTGCGGCATTTTACGCAACGCTGGGCATTCCGATTGCGCGATTTGCCGACCGCAGCAACCGGCGCAATCTGGTCGCCTGGGCGCTCGGCATTTGGAGCCTGATGACGGCGCTTTCGGGGCTTGCGCAAAATTTCTGGCATTTGCTGGCGGCGCGAATTGGCGTCGGTATTGGCGAGGCCGGGTGCAGCCCGCCCGCCCATTCCATGATTGCCGATTATTATCCGGCCGACCAGCGGGCGACGGCTTTGGGCATTTACTCACTCGGCATTCCGTTCGGCATCATGTTCGGCCTTTTTGCCGGCGGCTGGATCAATGAATTTTTCGGTTGGCGCGCGGCGTTTTTTGTCGTCGGCCTGCCCGGTATTTTGCTGGCCCTTATCGTGCGGTTCAGTTTGCGCGAGCCGCCGCGCGGCATGGCAGAGGGCCGCGCCGACAGCGCCGACCAACCCGGTGTCGGCGAAACGCTGAACTATCTCTGGGCCAAGAAATCTTTTCGGCACATGTCTTTTGCCGCCGCTTTAACGGCCTTTGTCGGCTATGGCTTTATCACCTGGGCGCCCAGTTTTCTGACCCGCTCTTTCGGCATGGGAACCGGCGAGATCGGCACATGGTTTGGTCTTATCCTCGGTATTCCGGGCGGTATTGGCATTGCGCTGGGCGGCTATCTGGCCGACAGGTTTGGCGCGCGTGATCCGAGATGGTTTTTATGGACAACCGCCGTGGCACTCCTTATCTGTGTGCCGCTCAATATTGTGGTGTTCATCTCGACCAACAGCACCACCGCATTGCTGGCCATGATCCTGCCTGTTCTCCTGGGCAATTTTTATCAGGCCACCACCTTTTCGCAGACCCAGGGCATTTCGGCCTTGCGGATGCGCGCGGTGGCCGCCGGCATTTTGCTGTTCATCATCAACATTATCGGCCTTGGGTTGGGCCCGCAATTGGTCGGCATTTTGTCGGATGTGCTGAACCCCGAATATGGCGACGAGTCGCTGCGCTATGCGCTGTTGATCTGCTCGCTCGTTTATATATGGGCCGCCATGCATTATTTTATTGCCGGACGGCATCTGGCCGGTGATCTCGTTACCGAGGACTGATATTGAAGGCTGATATTGAAGGCTGATATTGAAGGCTGATGTTGGAGACTGGTGTTGAAGGCTGATGGCGCAAATCTTTCCGCGCGCATTGGCGATATGAGTTTTGAATGAATATGTGATGTGAGTATGACCGGCGAGTATAAAAAATCCATGCGTTTGGGGTCGATGTTCAGCGAGATTATTCCGCTGGCATCATTCTTCATCGTCAATCAGTCGCACGGGCTTTACATGGGCGCGCTGGCCGCGCTGGTGACGGCACTGGTGCTGATTGTGGTGTTCTGGGTCATTGAGAAACGCCTTGCCCGCTTTGTCGTTTTCTCCACCCTCATTTCCGGCATTTTGACGGTGACGGCTCTGATGACGGCTGAAAAACTCTTCATCAAAATTCAACCCTCGCTGTTTTCTTTCGCCTTTGCCGCCGTTTTGCTTGGCGGGGCGCTGCGCGGGCTGGCGATGATGAAAGTGTTTTTCAAAACCCAGTTTGACCTGCCCGACCGCGTGTGGTGGCAATTGAGCCTGCGCTGGGGGCTGTTTTTTCTAATCGCCGGAACCGCCAATGAAATTGCCTGGCGCCAGCTCAGCGATGATGATTGGGTGACGTTTCGCGTTTTGGTCATGGCGCCCGCCACGGGGCTGTTCATGCTCGCGCAATTGCCACTCACCCTTTACGGGCTGCGGGTCAATAAAGACGAACGCCTAGCGGCGCAATTGTCCGAGCGTCAGCATGGTGAGGCGCACGAAAAGCTGCCCGAAAGCGACAAGCAGCATTAACACCACCATCCACCATTTTGCCACGGTGAGGGCGGAGGCGCGGGCAATCTGGGCGTCGCTGATGTCGGGGAAATTGGTCAACAGCATGTAGATGCTGATATTCTCGCCCAGATCAAGCAGCGCAACGACAATCGGCACAATGACCAAATATCTGGCGCGCGGGCTGACCGCCCCCATAACAATCAGGCAGGCAAAAAACGTGCTGTAGGCGACGGGATAAACCGCATCGAGGGTGAGGGCCGCGCGCGCATAGAGGGCGCGCCCCGCCTCGCCGTAAATCAGAAACCTTTCCTGAACCATATCGGCATCATATCCGCCGCGCAAAACGTCAATAATGTCGGCGCCCAGCCGCATCTGCAATTCGCTGAAGCCAAGACCGCAGGCAATCATCGCGATGAGCGAAAAAAGCAGCGCCCATCGAGACGCATAAAATTTAAGTAATGGCTCCAAAGTGTCCTCCCCTTGTTATTTTTATCCCACCGGATATGCTCAAGCCTAACAAAGCGGCCTTGCGCCCGCAACTTTCAGCACAGGAAACCTAATGCACCGAAATTTTGATGCCGTGATATGGGATTTTGGCGGCGTGATTACGTCAAGCCCGTTTGAAGCCTTTGCGCGTTTTGAAACCGCCAATGACCTGCCGAAGGACTTTATTCGCTCGATAAACGCAACCAATCCCGACACCAATGCCTGGGCTTTGTTCGAGCGCAGCGAAATTGACGCCGCGGCCTTCGATACCGCGTTTCAGGCCGAAGCCGAAGCGCGCGGACACAGCGTGCGCGGCGCAGACGTGCTGGCGCTGCTCGCCGGCGATATTCGCCCCGAAATGGTGGCGGTTTTAAAGCGGCTCATGCAAGACGGCTATAAAATCGGCTGCATTACCAATAATGTGAAAACCGGCAGCGGCGCGGGCATGGCGCGCAGTATGGAAAAAGCGGCCGCGGTCGAGGCCGTTATGGAACTGTTTTCGCATGTCATTGAAAGTTCGAAAGTCGGCATCCGCAAGCCGGACCCGGAGATTTACAAAATGGCCTGCACCGCGCTTGACGTGGCGCCGGCACGGGCGGTTTTTCTGGATGATTTGGGCGTCAATTTAAAGCCCGCACGCGCGCTGGGCATGGCGACCATTAAGGTCACGGGGGCCGAGCAGGCTATTTCCGAATTGGAAACAATGCTCGGCCACACGTTAAAAGCTTAGTGCGCCAACGCGCCGGACGGTGCCTTGGGCGGTTCTTTGCGCGGTACAATCATTTCCAGTACCACGGCAAGTGCCGGCAGAACCGTCACGGCCATAACCATATTGATCATGAACATGAAGGCCAGCAAGAGGCCCATATCGGCCTGGAATTTGAGTGCTGAGAACGCCCATGTCGACACACCGATTGCCAAGGTCAGAGCCGTGAACACAACGGCCATGCCGGTTTCGTTCAGCGTCTTCTTGAAGCTCAAAGTCACATCATCGCCCTGCGACAGGTGGAACTGGATGCGGTTGTAAATGTAAAACGCATAATCCACCCCAAGGCCCACGGCCAGCACCATCACCGGCAATGTCGCCACGGTCAGCCCGATTTCAAGCACTTCCATGAACCAGTAGCCCATAAAGGTTGCCAGTGTCAGCGGCACACAACACGCGATTGTGGCCCGCCAGTCGCGATAGGTCAGAATGACCAGCGCAATGATGGTCATATAGACATACATCATCATCGGCAGTTCCGAGATTTCAATCTCCTCATTCACGGCGGCCTGAACCCCCATATTGCCGGAGGCCAGACGGATCGACACGGCGTCGACTTCGCTGGAAGTGACTTTGACGCCCCGTGCCGCCAATGCGTCCAGAAGCGATTCCGGCGTATCCTGCTCAACATCATAAGTGATCGCCAGCGCCGAAGTGACGCCATTATCGACCACATCGGCTTTGATGCCGAGCTCATAGCCCGACGCATCCCTGATCGGCGGGTCGGTCGACACCATCAGATTGGCCACCGGCGAGGGTTGCTCGTCGCGGAACGTCTTGACCGCTTTGGTCACGCGCTCAATCGTTGTCGCTTTGGCGTCATCAAGGAAAATGAGCTGTGTCAGCAGGCGGCAGTCTTCGTCGAGCAGACCCGTCGATGTACCGATCGGGGCCACCGACTGCACCAGCGCATATTTATTGCGCGGCAAAGCCTGCCATTTGAGATTGCCCTCATTGAAGCCGGCACTCGACTGGCGCGTCACATAAGGCAATGACAATACCAGCGATACGCCCTCAACATTGCGCAGATACCACGAAAACTCGTTGAGATATTTCATGTAAGGATAGTTGATGCAAGCCTCTGCCGGCGTTTCGACAATCACCGTCAGCAGGTTGAGGCCAAGCGCAAATTTATCCGCAATGGCGCGGCTGTCTTCATTATAGCGCGCTTCTTTGCGCAATTCCGGCGACCCGGCGTGAAGCGCACCGACATGGCGGTCCTGGCTTTGAATGAAGGCCGTAACGAACAGCGCGATTGCCAAAAACACAATGACGATGGCCGATTTCGGGTTCGCCACATTGCCAATGGTCTGCATGATGCGAATGCGGGCCTCGCGCGCTTTGGCGGCACGTGCCGCAAAACCATCGTCAATTTTGAAGAAGCTGACCATTACGGGCAGCATGACCAGATTGGTCAGAATTTTGAGCGCAACACCGATGGAAGCGGTGATCGCAAGCTCCTGAATCATCTGGATGGGAATGAAATACAGCGTGCCGAAACCAACAAGGTCGGTGACCAGCGCCATGGAGCCCGGAATGAGCAGGCCGCGGAAACTGGCGCGCGCCGCCTCATCACTGCTGCTTCCTTTGGAAATCTCGGCCGTGATGAGATTGATCTGCTGCACGCCGTGGCTCACCCCGATCGCAAAGACGAGGAAGGGCACCAAAATCGCCAGCGGGTCGAGCCCGTAGCCCAGCAGTTTCAAAATGCCGAACTGCCAGACGAGCGATGTCAGCGAACAAAATAGCGGCAGGAAGGTCAACACGGCCGAGCGCGCGTAAACATAAACCGACATGATGGTCAAAATCAGCGCGACGCCAAAGAACTGTACCACCGTGCCCGCGCCATCGGCAATATCGCCGATAAGCTTGGCAAAGCCGATTATCTGCACTTCATATTTGTCATTTTCGAATTTGGCGCGAATATCGGTTTCCAGTTTTTCGGCCAGATCAAAATAATTCAGCCTTTCGCCGGTTTTGACGTCCAAATCCAAAAGCTCCGCGCGCACCATGGCGGCGGAAAAATCATTGGCCACGAGACGCCCGACAAAGCCGCCGCGCACCACATTGTTCTCAATGATGGAAAGCGCCGGTTCGCAGGTCGTTGCCAGACTTGCCGTTTTCAGGCGCGACACGCATTGGTCATCCAGATTGTCGACCGTAATTGTTCCGGGAATAACATCATCGGCCACAAAACCGTCTTCGGTAATTTCAAAATACCGCGAATTTGGGGTCCACAGCGATGTCAGCGTATGGCGGGCGACGCCGGGCAGATAGAACAACGCATCCGTCAAATCCTTATAGGTGCTGAAATAATCCTTGTTCCAGATCACACCGTCGCGCTGTTTCAAAACAACAATGATGCGGTTCGACCCGAACAGACGGTCGCGATATTCCTGAAATGTCTGAATATATTCATGGCCTGCCGGCAATTGCTTTTCAAAGCCGGCCGTCATGCGCTGCTGCGTGGCATAATATCCGCTATAGATTGTGAAGGCCGCGAAGAAACCGAGAATAATCAATCTCGACCGAAAAACGATATCTTCTAATTTTTCTAACATTATGCCCTCCCGAAGCACAAATGAGCCGCCCCTTTTTCTGGGCGTCTTATAGGGGTCTTTGTTTCAAAATTAGCACCAAGACGCAACATAAAAAACTGATTTTCATGCGCCAAAGGTCGCATTTCCCGTGTTAAACTGCCGTTTGACGACGCTTGGGCCCCTGATTTGACAAAACCCCCAGCAGACAAGCCGGCAAACCATGACAGAACAGCCCCGCAATGGTGATAATTTTGACGAAGACGCGCTTTATGACGGGCGTCAGTCGGAAACCGCCATGCGGATTATGCGCGGTGTCTCACGCATGCTGGCCGGGCAGAATTTTGCCGGACTGCCGGAAGTCACCCTGCCCAATCACCGGCGTGCGGATTTGCTGGCGGTTGGCCCGCGCGGGGAAATATGGATTATCGAGATCAAAAGCAGCCTGACCGATTTTCAAACGGACAAAAAATGGCCCGATTATCTGGACTATTGCGACAGCTTCTTTTTTGCGGTCGAACCCGATTTTCCGATCGAGCGCCTGCCTGAGGCATGCGGGCTGATATTGGCGGATGCTTATGGTGCCGAAATCATTCGGCCGGCGCCTGTTTCCAAGCTGGCGGCGGCGCGGCGCACCGTGATAACGCGGCGCGTGGCGCGGGTCGGTGCAAATCGGCTGCGGCGCCTGTCAGACCCGCGTCGGCCGATAACGGCCCGCAAGCCCCAAAACCACCCGATTGACCCGAAACCTTAGCGCGGCGCGCGTTTTGCGAGAATACGTTGCAGCGTGCGCCGGTGCATGTTCAGCCGTCTTGCCGTTTCGGAAACATTGCGGTCGCACAATTCAAACACGCGCTGAATATGCTCCCAGCGCACCCTGTCCGCAGACATGGGGTTGTCGGGCGGGGCGGCCTTGCCGCCTTGGGCCATCAGTGCGGCGTGAATTTCATCGGCATCGGCCGGCTTGGCAAGATAGTCGACGGCACCGCGTTTGACCGCCTCAACCGCCGTGGCAATATTGCCATAGCCGGTCAGCATAATCACGCGCGCTTCGGGCGATACCTCGCGCAGGCTTTCGACCACATCCAGCCCGTTGCCGTCTTCCAGCCGCATGTCGATAACGGCATAATTCGGTTTGACGGATTTTCCCAGCTTCACACCTTCGGCAACACTTGCCGCACATGTGACCGCATAGCCGCGACTTTCCATCGCGCGCGCCAACCGGTTCAGCCAGGGCTCATCATCATCGACAATCAGCAGGCTCAGTTCGGGTTCATTTGCTGTTTCGATAGTTTCTGCCAAAACAATCTCCGCATATTGCTATAGCGAAGATGTAGGACATTATTTGCGGATTTCAATCGGATGCCGCATCAAATCGCGCGCGCGACCAGTGAATGGCCACATAAGCTCCACCGGGCGCAGCTCCGCCGACCCTTTCGTCCGGCGCCAGATTGCGCGCTTCAATGCGCCCGCCGGAGCGCAACAGCAGGGTGCGGGCAATAAAATAGCCGAGCCCCATGCCGGTTTGGCCTTCATCATCGGCCTCATCACCCCCGCGTGCGCGGGTCGTATTATAGGGCTCGCCCAGCCGCGCCAGAATATCGGGCTGAAAACCGGGCCCGTCATCAGCAATTTCAATGACCACTTCTTCGGATGAATAGCGCCCGTTAACCCACACATTTTTGACGGCAAAATCGGCGGCATTGGCAATCAGATTGCCGATGCCGTAAATCAGTTCGGGCTGGCGCAAAATCTCCGGCACCGCCGACGCAAAATCTCCGGAACTGCCTTCATAAGGCAAGCACGACACATGCAGTTTTTTGTCGCTTGGGCCAACCTCCAGCACCGCTTCTTCCAGCAATGCCCCCAAGGGCAGGCGCGAAATGACCGGATCCTTGGTGTCTTCGGCTGTCAGCGACGCCAAAATATCGCGGCATCTATTGGCCTGTTCGACCATTAGGGTCACATCGTCGCGCAGGCCGCCATCAAGCGCCGGATTGGTGAGCAATTCGCGGCTGACAAGCGCGATTGTGCCCAGCGGGGTTCCCAGCTTATGGGCGGCAGCCGCGGCCAGACCGTCAAGCGCCGACAGGCGCTGTTCGCGCTCGATAATGCGCTGGCTGGCGGCCAGCGCGGCGGACATGCGCCGCCCCTCGCGGCTGACCCGCCACACATAGGAGGGAATGAACACCAGCGCGATCAGCAGCGCCGCCCAAATGCCCATCATATAAATGCCCGGCAGAACCGGTGCCGGCCCCGACCACGGCAATGGCTGATGAAAAAACAGCAAAACCGTGACCCAGCCGCTTGCCACACCGACCAGAAGTGCGGTTGTGCGCGCCTGCATGACGGAAGCCGAAATGGTGACGGGTGCCAGAAACAGCAGGGCAAACGGGTTCATCAACCCGCCCGTCAGATACAGCAAAATACCAAGCTGGGTCAGGTCATAGGCCAGATACCACGCCGCCTCACGCCCGGTGAGCATGTGGCTGACCGGATAGCGCAAGACCAGCCAGGCGTTCAGCAAAACCGATGCGCTGATGGTAAATAACAGCTCGATAATCGGCAGTTGAAATTCAAGCCCGAAACCGACAACCAGCACCGCACCCAGCTGGCCGATAACCGCCAGCCAGCGCAGGAAAATCTGCACCCGCAAACGCACCGAACTGCCGACAAGGCCGGTTGGCGTGGCACCGGCAGGCGACAACCAGCTTGCCGGCCCCGCCGCCATCAGCGCGCGCCCCCGGCTTTATCGAGGGCCAGCAATACTTGTTGCGAACGCATAATTGTGGCCCAGTCTCTGGCCGTGCGGCCGGTGCTGTCGGTTTCTTCCGGATCGGCACCGGCTGCCAAAAGCAATGTGACAATTTGATGGAAGCCAAGACGCGCGGCACTGATCAGCGGCACTTCATTGTCTTGTGCAACACGATTGGGGTCGGCACCGCCGGCCAGCAAAATATCGACAATTTCAGTATGGCCGCGCCGCGCCGCCAGCGACAGGGCGGTGGCGCGATTGGCGTCACGACGGTCGGGCTGGGCACCAAGTTCGAGCAGCGCCCGCACCACATGGGCATGCCCCCAATCGGCGGCGGCGTGCAGGGCCGTGCCGTCATCAATGCCGCGTTCATTAATATTGGCCCCGGCGAGAAGCTCAAGCCGGACGCCCTCAAGATCACCCGCGCGTGCCTTGTCGATAAGGGATTTGTCTTCGATGACGGGTTTTTCCTGCGCCGCAACCGGCACGCTTGTCAGCGCGAGGCAAAAAACGAGACAGGCAACAAAACACCCAAACACACCCGCTGCGCGCGCGGGCCCGTTTAACATATATGCCCCACGCCACTGCGACTTTCCGCGTGATTGAACAAACATCATGCGTTGGGTATAACCGACCCCATGCCTGTGGCGCAAGCGCGCGGCACAAATCGCGCAAAGCCCAAAACGCAAGGGCAAGCCAATAAGCGGGGACAAAAATGAAAACACATATGCGTGCCAGCCTTATTATCAGCTCTATCGGTCTGTGCGTCGTGCTTGGCCTGCTGGTCGGCCATAGATTGGCCGCAACCGACGAAGCCCCGGCCAAGCCCCAGACGGCGGATATCGGCCGGGCTTTCGAACTGGTGGATGATGCCGGCCTTCGTGTTTCGCAGGACAGTCTGAAAGGACGCTACAGCCTGATTTATTTCGGCTTTACCTATTGCCCCGATGTGTGCCCGACATCCTTGCAAATAATGACGCTGGCGCTTGAAGAAATCGAGGCCGATCGTGAAGCCGATGACGGCGCGCCCGCAATCCAGCCGATTTTCATAACCGTTGACCCCGAACGCGACACGCCGGCGGCGCTCAAGCAATATGTCAGTCATTTCCACCCGCGTTTGCGCGGCTGGACGGGCACGCCGGCGCAGATTGACGACGCCATGCGTGCGTTCAAAGTCTATCGCGCGCGCGTTGAGGACACTTCCAATGCAGACGGCTATACGATTGACCATAGTTCGATTTTTTACCTGATGGGGCCGGACGGGGCGTTTGTGTCCCATTTCGACCACGCCGTGGCACCGGAAGAACTTGCCGCCGCCCTCAAAAACCTCATTGCCGGTTGACCAAAGACCGGCCGGGCTAGTCACCGAACAGCCAGTTGAACAGACCGCCGCCGTTTGCCGCGCCATTTTCGGAACCGGGCAGGGCGACCTGATTTTCCTGACGTGCCATAAATGCCCGCCAGATTTGCGCCGGCAGGCCGCTGCCCGTCACTTTATTCATCGGCGCACCATCATCATTGCCCACCCAGACACCCGCCACCAGCGCGCCCGAATAGCCGATAAACCACGCATCGCGCCAGTTTTGCGACGTGCCGGTTTTGCCGGCAAGCATTTGCCCGTCAATCGCGGCGCGCCGGCCCGTGCCGGTTTTTATGGTGGCGACCAGCATATCGTTCATCGCCGCAACCTGACGCGGGGCAATCACGCGCGGCGGGGCAGGCGCAATGCGCTCATAAAGTATCGTGCCGGATTTGGTGATGGCGGCGTCGATAATATACGGAAATGTCTGAAACCCGCCATTTGCAAAATGCGCATAGGCCGCGGTCAGTTCCAGAAGATTGACCTCGAAACTGCCCAGCGCAATTGACGGGTGCGGGCGCAAGCGCGCGGTGATGCCCAGACGCCGCGCCGCGTCGATAACCCGATCGCGGCCCGCGCTCTCCGAGACCTGAACCGCAACCGTGTTCAGAGATTTCGTCAGCGCCCGATGCATGGTCACCTCGCCCTCATAAACCTCATCGTAATTTTTCGGCGTCCATGCCTCGACCGAAAACGGTGCATCGGTAAATTTCTGTTCGGGCGACAAACCGCTCTCCAAACCGGCCAGATAGACCAGCGGCTTGAACGCCGAGCCCGGCTGCCGGTTGGCCTGAACCGCGCGGTTGAACTGGCTTTTTGCGTAAGAGCGCCCGCCCACCATGGCGCGCACGGCACCATCCGGGGTCATCACAACCATTGCCGCCTGCCCAGCCGCGCGCGCTTGCCCGTCGCGTGCCAAAACCCCTTGCAAGGCCGCTTCTGCGGCGCGCTGCATGGCCGGATCAATTGTCGTGATGACGTCAATATCCGAACGCGGACGTCCGACAAAGCCGGGCAGCTGCTCCAGTGCCCAGTCAACGGCATAATGCGCGCTGGCCCCATTGCGACGCGCAATTCGCACGGTTTCAAAGTGCACGGCATCGGCCTGCGATTGTGTGAGATAGCCGGTCTGGATCATCGCACCCAGCACCAACCGCGCGCGCGCGAAAGCGGCTTGCGGGTCGCGCGTCGGCGCAAAGCGCGACGGCGCTTTTAACAGGCCGGCCAACAGCGCGGCCTCGCCCAGCGTCAACTCCTGCGCGGGTCGGTCGAAATAGGTCTGCGCAGCGGCCTGCACCCCATAAGCCCCGGCACCGAAATAAACGCGGTTGAAATAAAGCGCCATAATTTCCTGCTTCGACAGGCGCGCCTCCATCCAGAAGGCCAGCAATAATTCCTGCACCTT
>JBMZAX010000025.1:0-12532 GCA_049611805.1 Parvibaculales bacterium
AATGCATCACGGTGAAAAACGCGCGCGGCAATAATCTCAAAAACGTCGATGCCGAGATTCCGCTGGGCACATTTACCTGCGTGACCGGCGTTTCCGGCGGCGGCAAATCGACCCTGCTGATCGACACATTGTACAAATCACTCGCCCGCAAGCTGAACAATGCCCGCGCCACGCCCGCAGAGCATGACACGATTGAGGGCCTGCACCTGCTCGACAAGGTGATCGACATTGACCAGTCGCCCATCGGGCGCACGCCGCGGTCAAATCCGGCGACCTATACGGGCGCCTTCACCCCCATTCGCGAATGGTTTGCCGGCCTGCCGGAGTCCAAGGCGCGCGGCTATCGGCCCGGACGCTTTTCGTTCAATGTGAAAGGCGGGCGGTGCGAAACCTGTCAGGGCGACGGCGTGATTAAAATCGAAATGCACTTTCTGCCGGATGTCTATGTCGAATGCGACAGTTGCCACGGCCAACGCTACAACCGCGAAACGCTTGAAGTACGATTCAAGGACAAAAGCATCGCCGATGTTTTGGACATGACGGTGGACGAGGCGGCCGAATTTTTCAAAGCCGTGCCGATGGTGCGCGATAAAATGCTGACCCTGCAGCGTGTCGGGCTGGGATATATCAAAGTCGGGCAGCAGGCGACCACGCTGTCGGGCGGCGAGGCGCAGCGCGTCAAGCTGGCCAAGGAATTGTCGAAGCGCGCAACCGGTCGCACGCTCTATATTCTCGATGAACCGACCACGGGCCTGCATTTTCACGATGTCGCAAAATTGCTGGAAGTGCTGCACGAGCTGGTCGACACGGGCAATACGGTCACTGTCATCGAGCATAATCTCGAAGTTATCAAAACCGCCGACTGGATTATAGATATCGGCCCGGAAGGTGGCGATGGCGGCGGCGAAATTGTGGCAACCGGCACACCCGAAGAGGTTGCCAAGGTGAAGCGCAGCCACACCGGAACTTATCTGGCCCCGATTTTGAAAAAAACAGCGACCCAGAAACCGGCAAAGGTATCAACAAAAACAACAACAAAAAAAGCGGCCCCGAAGCCTAAAAAACGCACGACCCAGCGACCGAAAGCCGCCGAATAGGTTCTTTTCGTGTCGGCTTGAACGGTGTATGTCTGAACCATGACAGAGGCGCGAAAACTCCATATTGTCGGCGGCGGGCTGGCGGGCTCGGAAGCCGCATGGCAAGCCGCCAATGCGGGCATGGCCGTGGTGCTGCACGAAATGCGGCCCGTGCGTAAGACGGACGCGCATGTCACGCAATCGCTTGCCGAACTGGTTTGCTCAAACTCCTTCCGGTCTGATGATGCCGAGACAAATGCCGTCGGGCTGTTGCATGCGGAACTGCGCGACGCCAACAGCCTGATTATGAAATGCGCTGACGACAACCAAATTCCGGCCGGTTCGGCACTGGCGGTTGACCGCGAGGGCTTTGCCGAAGCCGTGACCACCGCGCTGGAAGCCCATGCCAATATTGAAATCCGGCGCGAGGAAATTTCCGACATTCCCGCAGAGTGGGCCAGCACCATCATCGCTACAGGCCCGCTGACCGCGCCTGCGCTGTCGCAAACCATTGCCAACATGACGGGCGAGGACAGGCTGGCCTTTTTCGACGCGATTGCGCCGATTATCTATCACGACAGCATTAATATGGATGTTTGCTGGAGCCAGTCGCGCTATGACAAGCTGGGGCCCGGCGGCACGGGCAAGGATTATATCAACTGCCCGATGGATGAGGCGCAATATAACCGCTTTATCGACGCGCTGCTCGACAGCGAAACCGCCGATTTCAAAGAATGGGAAACCGACACGCCCTATTTCAACGGCTGCCTGCCGATAGAGGTGATGGCCGCGCGCGGGCGCGAGACCTTGCGCCATGGGCCCATGAAACCGCGCGGGCTGACCAATGCCCACCGGCCGGACGTCAAGCCGTATGCCGTGGTGCAATTGCGCCAGGACAATGCGCTGGGCACGCTGTTCAATATGGTCGGCTTTCAGACCAAGCTGAAATATGCCGGTCAGACGGATGTGTTCCGCCTTATTCCGGGGCTTGAAGAAGCGCGTTTTGCGCGCCTTGGCGGTTTGCATCGCAACACGTTTTTGAACAGCCCCACCCTGCTGGCGGGCGATCTGTCGCTCAAAACCCGCCCCGACATTCGCTTCGCCGGTCAGATAACCGGCGTCGAAGGCTATGTGGAAAGCACGGCCATCGGCCTGCTGGCCGGGCGCTTTGCCGCCGCCGAGCTGATGCATACGCCCCTGCCCGCACCACCGCCGACAACGGCTTTCGGTGCTTTGCTGGCGCATATCACCGTCAATGCCGAAGCGGGCACATTTCAGCCCATGAATATGAATTTCGGCCTGATGCCCCTGCCCGACACAACCGGCGCAGAAGAGGCACCGCGCAATGCCGATGGCAAGAAACTGCGCGGCAAGGCGCGCATGCAGGCACGAAAACTGAACCGGCAACGCGCCTATACGCGTCGCGCGCGGGCTGATTTTGCGCCCTGGCTGGCCGCGATCAATATGCCGCGCGCCGCGGAATAGTCAGATCTTTCCCCGAAACGCCGAAAACAGTAGCCGCATTTGATGGCGCAATAAAGACGCCTGCGCAGGCCACACCCGCGCAAAGCGCGCGGTCAGCCCAATAATCAAAAACGCCGGCAGCAGCTTTGCCCGCTCGCGGCGCGGGCTCGCATTGAAGCCGGTGCGCGCGGTCTCAAGCCATGTCGATGCCCGCTCCATCACAAGTTCGCTCGGCCCGTCATGGGCCAGACGCACCAGTTCAAACCCGATACCGGCATCGCGCGCCCATGCGGGGCATACCGCAGGGTCAAGCCCCAATGCCTCAAGCGACAACCGCATGAAGGCCGGGCCCACAATTGTCGCCTCGGCTTCCAGCTCTTCAAGTGTCGGCATTTGCGTGCGTTCAAGCGCCGACATGCGCCCATCAATCAGGCAGGTAATATCCTCTGTGTTGAAATCGCATAGCACCAGTGCCACCACAAAGGGTGATGACGTTGATCTATCGGTCTCTGCCGCCAGTGCATCGCGCCACCATTGCAGGCGAATAGCGCCGACCATAGGCTCGCTCACCTCTGAGGGAATGCGCGCAATTTCGGTATAGGCCGCATAAAGCGCCAGCATGCGCGCGCGCATATTGGCGGGCGTGAACAAATGGCAGAGATATAAATCACCGTCATTCACCCGCAATTGCTGTCGCAAGATATGTGCGTCTTCTTCCATATTTCCTTTTTATGACGGGGTGCGCAAAAAACAAAGCACCGCACAATGGCGGTCGAAAAACAAAGGGCCGCACAGAGGCGGCCCCTTGCAGAATGGCAAATGGCTCTAATACAGGTTTTGTGCAGAAACCATTGAGAACAGCATCGGGATCGACAGCATGGTGTTGGTTCGTGAGAACAACATTGCCGTGCGCGCCGAAGCCGCTTTCGTGTCAGCGTCGGCCTCAACAATGCCAAGCGCTTTTTTCTGATTGGGCCAGATAACAAACCAGACGTTAAACCACATCACAATGCCCAGCCACATGCCGATACCGATAGCGATATTTTTCGGCACGGCGAAGTCGTTCATGGCACCCAGAGACATGGCGTCATGAATATAGCCGTTGAGATAACCCAGAATAAGGCCGGTCAGCACCGTTATCATGGCCGCCCAACGGAACCACCACAGCGCCGCCGGTGCTATGACCTTGCTGACGGCAGGCTTCTGCTCATCGGGAATATTCGGCATGTTGGGAATTTGCACGAAATTGAAATAATACAGCAGGCCGATCCACATAATGCCGGCCAGCACATGAAGCCAACGGAACAGGAACGCATAAAAAGCGGTATCCATCATGCCGCCGCCATTCAGATACATAAGCTCCAGAAGGAACGCCAGGACAAAACCCGCGATTACCGTGTTGCGTAGTGAGGTTAAAATCATCGCCATGTTTCATCTCCCCGGTCGATTTGATTCTTCCAGACAGTGTACATCCGACAGTTTTTAAGGGCAACCGAACACGGGTGCCTATCCGCTTTGTACCTCAGACCAATCGCGCTTGACACCAAGCCGAATAAGCAATGGCGCGGCGATGAAAATGGAGGAATAAGTGCCCACCAGCACGCCCCAGATCATGGCAAAGGTAAAGCCACGAATAACTTCGCCGCCCAGCGTGTAAAGCGCAATCAGGGCAAGCAGCGTCGTCACGGATGTCATCACCGTGCGCGACAATGTCTGGTTGATGGCAATATCCAGCAATTCGGAAATGTCCATTTTCTTGTATTTGCGCAAGTTTTCGCGCACGCGGTCATAGACAACAACGGTATCGTTCATCGAATAGCCGACAATGGTGAGAATGGCGGCGAGGATAGACAGATTGAAATCCAGTTGCAGAAGCGAAAACACGCCAATGGTCAAAATCACATCATGCACCAGCGCCAACACTGCGCCGACGCTGAACTGCCACTCGAAACGGAACCAGATATAGATGAGCATTGAACTGATCGCGGCGACAACGGCCAGAAGGCCGGTCTGGATCAATTCACGGCTCACCTGCGGGCCGACAATCTCGACACGGCGTATTTCAAACTCGCCTTCAAGGTCCTGGCGTATCGCATCAACCGCGCTCAGGTCACGCTCGGTGGAAACCGCGTCATCGGCTTCGGCCACCCGTATCAAAACATCCGTCGGCGTGCCGAATTGCTGAATTTGCACCTCGCCCAGTTCAAGCGTCTGCATGCGGCCCCGCAAAGCGGCAATATCAACCGGCTCGGAAGAGCTGATTTCAACCAGAATGCCGCCCTTGAAGTCGATGCCGAAGTTTAGCCCCTGCATCAAAAACGCCACCAGTGACCCGATAATCAACACGCTTGAAACCACAAAGGCGCGGCGGTTGTGGCGTACAAATTTAAAATCCGGTGTGCTGGGAACCAGCTTCAGAGTTTTCATTTAACCCGTGTCCTTTGCAGCCTATACCGGCAATGTGTCCGGCCGCCCCTGTCGGCGCAGCCATAGTGAAATGAAAAACCGCGTCAGCGTAAACGCAGTGAAAACCGAGGTTACAATGCCGATGGCCAATGTCACCGCGAACCCGCGAATGGGGCCCGCCCCAAGCTGGAACAAAATCAGGGCGGCCAGCAATGTCGTGATATTGGCATCGAGAATGGTGCCCAATGCCCGATTATATCCAAGGTCAATCGACGTGACCGAATTTTTACCGGCGGCGATTTCCTCTCTTATTCGCTCGAAAATCAGCACATTGGCATCCACCGCCATGCCGACGGTCAAAACAATGCCGGCAATGCCGGGCAAGGTCAGCGTCGCCTGAAGCCCCGACAGCACGCCCATCACCAGAAACAGGTTAATGATGAGCGCAATATTGGCGAACACACCAAACAGGCCGTAACTCAGGCTCATAAAGCCGATAACGGCGGCAAAGCCGACAATCAACGCAATGCGTCCGGCGGCCACGCTGTCGGCACCCAGCCCCGGCCCCACCGTGCGCTCTTCCAGAATATTCATCGGCGCCGGCAACGCGCCCGCGCGCAGCAAAATGGCAAGGTCATTGGCCCCCTGAACCGTGAAACTTCCGGTTATGCGTCCGGCCCCGCCCAGAATGGCTGTTTGAATGACCGGCGCGGAGATAACCTTATCGTCCAGAACAATGGCAAAGGGCCGCCCGACATTGGCGCGCGTCACTTCACCGAATTTCTTGGCACCGACGGAGTCGAACCGGAAATTAACCTCCGGCGCGCCGGTTTGCTGGTCAAAACCAATGCTTGCATCGACCAGATTTTCGCCGCTGACCATGGCGCGGCGTTTGATGAGATAGGGCACAGCCGGTTCAGTGTCGGTATAGACCAGTCGGGAACCGGGAGGCATGCGCCGCCCGTTCATCACTTCAAATGCGCCGACATTTTGATCGACAAGATGGAAGTTCAGTTTCGCGGTCTGCCCCAACAAGGCCTTCAAGCGTTGCGGGTCATCCAGCCCCGGCACCTGAACCAGAATGCGGGTTGCGCCCTGACGCTGAATTGTCGGCTCGGTCGTGCCCAGCTCGTCAATCCGGCGGCGGATAATTTCAATCGATTGCTGCAAGGTGCTGGTGTTGCGCGCCAGCGTCGCCTCTTCGGTAATCAGCAGATTAAAGGTCTGGCCCTCAACCGCTTTGACATCGAGATCAACGGCCTGATTAAACCCGCCAAACACATTTGCCACCACGGGCTGCGCGAGACCGGCCAGCACTTCGCGCGCCAGTTCGACATCGCTTGCATCACGAATGGTGACCGTCACACCGTCTCGAATGCGGCCAAGGCCCGTATATCCGATTTGGCGACCGCGCAAGGCTTGGCGCACATCGGATACAATCTCCTCAACGCGCTCGCTCTGCACAACGCCCGTATCGACTTCCAGCAACAGATGAGAGCCGCCCTGCAAATCGAGCCCAAGATTGAGCTGTCCGCCGGGCAAAAATTCGGGCAGCGAAAGGCGCGTCCTTTCATCCATGAAATTCGGGGATGAAAACAAAAAGCCCAGAAAAACGACCAGCCCGATGCCGAGAATTTTGAGATTGGAAAAATGCAGCATAATGCGCGTTAGCTTTTCTTGGCCGGTTCGCCCTTGGCGCGGACGGAAATGATCATTGATTTGACAACCGAAACGCGGGTGTTCTCGGCAATATCCACTTCAATTTCTTCTTCAGCCACTTTCGCCACCTTACCGACGAGACCGCCTTGCGTGATGACCGTGTCGCCGCGGCGCAGCGCCTCGACCATATTGGCATGTTCGCGCTGGCGCTTTTGCTGGGGTCGCAAAATCATGAAATAAATAATGGCAAACACCATA
This sequence comes from Parvibaculales bacterium, assembly GCA_049611805.1. GTDB lineage: Bacteria > Pseudomonadota > Alphaproteobacteria > RS24 > RS24 > UBA7378. The sequence continues at coordinate 6,864 of JBMZAX010000025.1, forward strand.
ACCAGCGGAAACAGCAACTCGAACAATGAGCCACCGGCGGCTGTAGATTGGGCATAGGCTGGCGATATCAACATTTTAGCTCCCTCAGGTAAATCTGCGCCGGACTATACGAAAGTTGACCGCTAACGCCAAGCCTTCCGCGCATGGAAAAAACAAAGAAAACGGCTCAAATAAGCGTTTTCGGATTAATCGCGCGGGTTCCCTTGCGCAACTCGAAATGCAATTGCGGGCGATCGACATTTCCCGAACTGCCAACTTCGGCAATAACCTGCCCCTGTGTGACCTTTTCGCCGGCCGCCACACGAAACTTGGACGTGTGTGCATAGGCCGACACCCAGCCATCCGAATGGCGCACGAGCAGAAGATTGCCATAACCGCGCAATTCATTGCCGGCATAAACAACCACACCGTTCTCAGCCGCTTTAATCGGCGCGCCTTCGGGAGCCGCAATGTTAATGCCGTCATTGTGCAGGCCGCCGGCTTTCGGCCCGAAATTGGAAATTACCCGCCCGTCAACCGGAATTAAAAACCGCCCGGCGCGGCGCGGTGTCGGTGCCTTGGCAATCGTCTGTGCGGCTTTTGACGTTTGGCGTCGCGGTGCCGGAGCGCGGGCATCACCGCCGGGCACTTGCAGTTTCTGGCCCACCTGAATTGTATATGGCGCCGACAGCCGGTTAACGCGCGCCAAAGACGCGACATCAACCCCCTGGCGGCGCGAGATGGCATATAGCGTATCGCCGCGTTGCACGGTGTAGGATTTCGGGCGCGGCAATTGCACACGGTCGCCGGGCTTCAGGCGATAGGGCGCGCGGGCATTATTGGCATCCATCAACGCACGCATCGAAACATTATTGCGCCGGGCAATGAGATAATAATTATCGCCCTGCCGAACCGTGACCTGACCGTTAACGGCTTTATCGGTGCGCCCTTTCAGATTTTTATTTTTGCGGCTCTTTTCAAAAAAACTTGGGCCCTTGGCGTTGCGCTCACTGTCATACCAGCTATCGGTCGAAACGGGCGCGCAAGCGGCAACGCCCAAAGCAAACCCCACGGCCGGAACAAGTGCGCGGCCATCAGCCAAACAGCGCCGACAGCTTCTTCTTAATTCCGGTATCCGTATGATCCATTTTGAGCGGCGTGATGGAAATATCGCCTTCCAAAATCGCTTCAATGTCTGTCCCTTTACCCGCATTGATTGATTCTCTTTTGAAATCATACCAATAATATGAGTTGTTGCGTGGGTCGATACGCTCCTCAAGACATAAAATACGAGCGTCGCGTTTGCCCTGCTTGGTAATCCGCACCTTGCAGCGCTTGTCCGGTTCAATATCGGGAAAATTAATGTTCATCAGCGTGTCTTGCGGCCAGTCGAGCTTGAGCAGTTTGCGGATGATATTGGCCCCGTGCTTCACCCCAACCTCAAAGCGGATTTTGTGCCGGCTGTCCAAACTGATTGCCTGGCTCAGAGCCACGGACGGAATGCCGAACACCGTGCCCTCCTTGGCGCCCGCCACAGTGCCGGAATAGCTGACATCCTCGGCAATATTTTGCCCGAAATTAACCCCCGAAAGTACAAGTTCGGGCGGGTCGTCGCGCAGCATGTGGCGGGTCGCAAACATCACACAATCGGTCGGCGTGCCGGTTACGGCATATTTTTGCACGCCCTTTTTTATGAGACGCAAGGGTTGGGTCAGGCTCAGCGAGTGGCTGGCCCCGCTTTTTTCTTCCATAGGTGCCACCACCCAAACATCGTCGGAAAGCTCATTGGCGATTTTAAACGCCGCCTTCAGCCCCGGCGCATTAATGCCGTCATCATTGGTTACAAGAATTCGTCTTACCGGCTTCGTCATCTGTCTACCTCGATATTGGCTCAATTTTGGTGCGCCCGCCCATATAGGGCTGCAACGCTTCGGGAATAAGAACGGAGCCGTCTTCCTGATGATAATTTTCGAGCAGGGCCACAAGCGTCCGACCGACGGCCAGCCCCGACCCGTTCAGCGTGTGAACATATTGCGTGGATTTTGCATCCGCATGACGGAACCGCGCATTCATGCGGCGTCCCTGAAAATCGCCGCAATAGGAACAGCTGGAAATTTCCCGATAGCTGTTCTGCCCGGGCAGCCAAACCTCAAGGTCATAAGTTTTGCGCGCCGAGAACCCCATATCACCGGCACAGAGCAACATGACGCGATAACTCAGCCCCAGCCGTTTCAGCACTTCTTCGGCGCATGCCGTCAAACGCTCCAGCTCGTCTTCCCCGTCATCGGGTTCCACAATACTGACCAGCTCCACCTTGGAAAACTGATGTTGGCGGATCATGCCGCGCGTATCGCGCCCCGCCGCGCCGGCTTCCGAGCGGAAGCACGGCGTCATGGCTGTAAACCGCAATGGCAGTTCGGCGGCATCGGTAATCCGGTCGCGCACAAGATTGGTCAGGGTCACTTCCGCCGTCGGCGTCAACCAATAGCCGTTTTCGGTGCGGAACAAATCTTCGGCAAATTTCGGCAATTGTCCGGTGCCGAAAACCGCGTCATCGCGCACAAGCACCGGCGGGTTTATTTCCGTATAGCCGAATTCGGATGTGTGCAGGTCGAGCATGAAATTGCCCAAAGCGCGCTCCAGCCGGGCAAGCTCGTCGCGCAACACAACAAAACGCGCGCCCGACAGCGCCGCCGCCGTCTCAAAATCCATCTGCCCCAGCGCTTCGCCGATTTCGAAATGCTGCGCCGCCGCATTGGCCCCGCCCGTCTCGCCGACCAGACGCACTTGCTGATTGTCTTCTTCATCCTCGCCTTCGGGTACATCCGGCGAGGCAATATTGGGCAGAACCGAAAGCGCTCGTTCAAGCTCGGCTTTCAATTTGCGCTCTTCGTCTTCGGCTTCCTGCAAGGCCGACTTCAAATCGGCGACTTGCGCCATCAGTTCTTCGGCGGCCGCGTCATCTCCGGCACCCTTGGCCTGCCCGATTTTCTTGGAGGCTTCATTGCGCGTCGTCTGCAAAGCCTGGGCTTTGGCAATCGCGGCCTTGCGTGCATCGTCGCAGGCAATCAGGGCGGCGGCGGCCGGTTCGGCATTCCGCTGTTGCAGCGCCTTGTCAAAGGCTTCCGGATTTTCGCGCACCAGATTTATATCATGCATAATTCACCTCATCCGGACTTACATATCTTCTGTGTAATCGGCGTGTCTTTTTTAAGACCGTTCAAGCATCAATTCAAACTCAGCTTTCCTCGGCCGGTTTTTGCATTGCGGCAATACTGAAAATCGATATTTCGTACAAGACCAATATGGGCACGCCCAATCCGATCTGGCTGACGGGGTCCGGCGGGGTCAAAAGGGCCGCCGTGGCAAACGCAAGAACAATGGCATAACGGCGGCGGCGGCGTAAGTCATCGGCGGTAATAATGCCCGCGCGGCCCAAAAGCGTGAGCACAACGGGCAATTGAAAACAAATGCCAAAGGCTAGCATCAACACCATGGCGAAGGACAGATATTCGCTCACACGGTTGAGCATGCGAACATCCGTGCCGCCGGTGCCCAATATTTCCATCGACTGAAAAAATGCCAAGGCAAGCGGCATAATGAAGAAATAGACCAGCGCCGCGCCGCTGATGAACAAAATGGGCGAGGCCAGAAGAAAGGGCAGAAAAACGCCCCTCTCATTGCGATAGAGCCCCGGCGCAACGAAGCGATAAAGCTGGAAGGCCAACATGGGAAATGACAAAAACAATGCGGCAAAAAGCGAAAGCTTAATCTGCGTAAAGAAAAACTCATGCGGCGCAGTATAGATCATTTCCAGTTCCGCGCCCGTGCCCATGTCAACGGCGCGCTCGTAAGGAATTAGCAGAAAGGCGAATATTTCCGACGCAAAAGCCAGACAGATAACAAAAGCGGGAAAAAAGAACCCGATAGACATCAGCAGGCGCGTCCGCAATTCGGTAAGGTGGTCGATAAGCGGTGCCTCGGACGCATCGACATCATTATCGACGCCATCTTTGTCAGCAGTGTCTTTATCCGCCGCATCCTTACTGACGCTCATCATCGTCTCCCTTTTTCGAAACGACTTTCTTTTTCACGCCCGATTTCTTTTTTGCGACCGGTTTCTTTTTCGAAACAGTTTTCTTTTTCGAAGCGGTTTTCTTTTTCGGAACAGGTTTTTCCGAAGCATCATCTGAAGAAGACGCCGCATCTTCGGGCGGTTCGTCGAACAATGTCGGCGTGCCGGCATCTTCTTCATACGGATGGCTGTATGTTATGCGCTGTAAATCGGCACGCGGGTCAACCTCGCGGGCAATTTCATCAATTTGACTGCGGAAACCCTGGCTCAACACGCGCATGCGCCGCGCCAAACGCCCCAATGTGCGCAGCATGTTCGGCAATTCGCGCGGCCCCATAACAAGCAGAACCACAATGCCCAGAAGCAGCATTTCGGCCCAGCCAAGATCAAACACGGACCGCCTCTAGGACTTATTATCGGTTTTCGTTGGGTCTGTTTCATTGTCGATGACAGATGCAGCTTTTTCGTCAAGCACATCGACATCTTCACGCAAACCTTTGCGAAAACTGGTGATTCCCGACGCAATATCACCCATAAGCGATGATATGCGTCCGCGACCGAACAGCAAAATGACCAAAACGACGACAACTAAAATTTGAACCCAGCTAATTCCCATGGCTAACCTTTTTATTTCTCCGACTGCTTGAATACCATAAGTCGGTCGGCAGGGACAAAAAAATTATCACCCTCCGGCGTAGCCGGTTCACGCAGCACAGCCTGCCATAGGGCGCCCGACTGCAATTCATAATCGCACAGCCACCCCGTTCCGACATGGCGTTGAGCGACAAGGCGCGCGGAAACGGCATAGGCCGGCCCGTTTGCCGCGCGAGCAATATCGGCCGGGCGCACCCCGATCATGTCATTGGCCGACCACGCACATGCCGGCGCACCGCCCACCGGTGCCAGCGCATCGCTGCCGAGTTCACCGGCAGATAGCGTGTTGACCTGGCCGAACATGCGCGCCACGCCGATATCGACCGGCGCGGCATAGATATTTTCCGGCGTGCCGATTTGAACCAGCCGACCGGCGCGCTGAACAGCCACACGGTCTGCCATGCGCAACGCATCGGCTGCATCATGGGTCACAATCAGCCCGGCCGCACCGGTGCGCTTCAGCATTTTAATGGTGAGATCGCGCATCTGGTCGCGCAATTGCTGGTCGAGGCTGGAAAACGGCTCATCCATCAGCAATAGCGCAGGCTCCGGTGCCAGCGCGCGGGCCAGTGCGGCGCGCTGTTGTTCGCCGCCCGACAGCGTGTGCGGAAAACTGTCTTCAAACGCCGTCATGGTAACCTGCGCCAGCAAATCCCGCGCCAGTGCCAGCCGCTCTTTCTCGGCCAGATGCCGAATGCCGAAGCAAATATTTTCCAGCACGCTCAAATGCGGAAACAATGCATAATCCTGAAACAGAAAACCGATATTGCGCTTTTCCGGCGGCACCACATGGGTTGGCGTCGAAACGGTTTCGCCGGAAATGAGAACTTCGCCGCTATCGGGTGTTTCCATGCCCCCCGCCAGTCGCAGGCTGGTGGTCTTCCCGCATCCTGACGGCCCCAACAGGCAGACAATTTCGCCGGGCGCAACATCGAAACTCACCGCATCGACCACACGCTGG
>JBMZAX010000026.1:0-11243 GCA_049611805.1 Parvibaculales bacterium
CATGACAAGGGCAAAACCCACATGTCCGGCAAATTGCTGTTTGCCGCTCGCGTTATTCCCTATCGCGGCTCCTGGCTTGATTTCGAGTTTGACGCCAAGGACATTTTGCATGTGCGCATTGACCGCCGCCGCAAACTGCCGGCGACAGTGCTGTTGCACGCGCTGGGTTATGCCTCGGATGAAATTCTGGACATGTTTTATGACCGCGTGTCTTACGCGCGCGGCAAAGAGGGCTGGGTGACGCCGTTTGATCCCGAACAGCGCCGCGGCTCAAAACCGATTTACGACCTCATTGACGACAAGACCGGCAAGGTCGTTGTCGAGGCGGGGCAGAAAATTTCGCCGCGCAAAGCCAATAAGCTGGCCGAAGATGGCCTCAAAAACCTGCGGGTCGGCGATGAAGAGCTTTATGGGCGGTTCTTGGCCGATGAGCTTATCAGCGCGGAGACCGGCGAGATTTTTGCCGAAGCCGGCGATGAAATCACCGAAGAGCTGTTGGCCAAGCTGGGCGAGCTGGGATACACCGAAATCAACACACTGGCGATTGACCCGATTAATCGCGGGCCGTTCATCCGCAACACGCTGGTCGCCGACAAATCATCCGACAAGCTTTCCGCGCTGGAAGAGATTTATCGCGTGATGCGTCCGGGTGAGCCGCCGACGCCGGAAACGGCCGAGACGCTTTTCGACGGCCTGTTTTTTGACAGCGAACGCTATGATTTGTCGGCTGTGGGCCGCGTGAAAATGAATATTCGTCTGAATCAGGAATGCCCGGATGATATTCGTGTTCTGCGGAAAGAAGATATTGTCGGCGTGGTCAAAACGCTGGTCGATCTGCGCGACGGCAAGGGCGATATTGACGATATCGACAATCTCGGCAACCGGCGCGTGCGCTCGGTGGGCGAATTGATGGAAAACCAATATCGCGTCGGTCTGCTGCGCATGGAGCGCGCGATCAAGGAGCGCATGAGTTCGATTGATATCGACACGGTCATGCCGCAAGACCTGATTAACGCCAAGCCGGTTTCGGCTTCGGTGCGCGAGTTTTTCGGCTCGTCGCAACTCTCGCAATTTATGGACCAGACCAACCCGCTTTCCGAGATCACCCATAAGCGCCGTCTTTCGGCATTGGGCCCGGGCGGGCTGACGCGCGAGCGTGCCGGCTTTGAGGTGCGCGACGTGCACCCGACCCATTATGGCCGCATCTGCCCGATTGAAACGCCGGAAGGCCCGAATATCGGGCTTATCAATTCGCTGGCAACTTTCGCCCGCGTCAATAAATACGGCTTCATTGAAAGCCCGTACCGCAAGGTGCAAAACGGCAAGGTGACCAATGAAGTGGTCTATCTGTCGGCCATGGAGGAGGCCCGCTTCCGCGTGGCCCAAGCCACGATTGCCATCGGGTCGAATGGTGCCATTGAAGAAGACCTCATCAATTGCCGCGTCAATGGCGATTTTGAAATGGTGCCGCCGGAAATGGTGGACCTGCTGGATGTGTCGCCCAAACAGATTGTCTCTGTTGCCGCCGCGCTCATCCCGTTCCTTGAAAATGATGACGCCAACCGCGCGCTGATGGGCTCAAACATGCAACGCCAAGCCGTGCCGCTCTTGCAGGCCGAAGCGCCGCTCGTCGGCACCGGCATGGAAGAGGTTGTGGCGCGCGATTCCGGTGCCGCGATTTCCGCGCGCCGCGCCGGTGTTGTCGACCAGGTAGACGCCACCCGCATCGTTATTCGGGCGACGGAAGAAACCGACGCCTCCAAATCGGGCGTGGACATTTACAATCTGCGCAAATTCCAGCGTTCGAACCAGTCAACCTGCATCAACCAGCGTCCGCTGGTGCGTGTGGGCGACCGGGTTGAGGTGGGCGACGTTGTTGCCGACGGCCCGTCAACCGAACTGGGCGAATTGGCGCTGGGGCGCAATGTGCTTGTCGCCTTCATGCCGTGGAACGGTTATAATTTCGAGGACTCGATCCTGATTTCCGAGCGCATTGTGCGCGATGATGTGTTCACCTCAATTCACATTGAGGAGTTTGAAATCATGGCCCGCGACACCAAGCTTGGGCCGGAAGAAATTACCCGCGATATTCCAAATGTCGGCGAGGAGGCACTCAGCAATCTCGACGAGGCCGGCATTGTCTATATCGGTTCGGAAGTTAATCCCGGCGATATTCTGGTCGGTAAAATCACGCCGAAAGGCGAAAGCCCGATGACGCCGGAAGAAAAACTTCTGCGCGCCATTTTTGGCGAAAAAGCCTCCGATGTGCGCGATACCTCGCTGAAATTGCCGCCCGGCACCACCGGTACGGTCGTGGAAGTGCGGGTGTTCAACCGCCATGGCATTGACAAGGACGAGCGCGCCTTGGCCATTGAGCGCGAGGAAATTGAAGCGCTGGCCAAAGACCGCGACGATGAATTGTCAATTCTGGAGCGCAATATTTACAACCGCCTTGAAAGTCTGTTGACCGGCAAGCAGGTGGCTTCCGGCCCGAAGGGCATGGACGCCGATGCCAAGATCACCCAAGCCATGTTGCAGGATTTGCCGCGCGGCCAGTGGTGGCAGATTGCGCTGAAAAATGAAGGCGCCATGGCCGAGGTTGAAGCCATGAAAAAGCAGTTCGATGATGCCAAAGCGGCATTGGAAGAGCGCTTCGAAGACAAGGTGGACAAGCTGCAACGCGGCGACGAGTTGCCGCCCGGCGTCATGAAAATGATCAAGGTGTATGTGGCCATCAAACGCAAATTGCAGCCCGGCGACAAAATGGCCGGTCGGCACGGCAATAAGGGTGTCATCAGCCGCATTGTTCCGGTTGAAGACATGCCCTATCTCGATGACGGCACCTCCGTCGATATTGTGCTCAATCCGCTCGGCGTGCCGAGCCGCATGAATGTCGGGCAAATTCTGGAAACGCATTTGGGCTGGGCATGCGCCGGGCTTGGACGCCAGATCGGGGATGCACTGAGCGTTTACGAACGCGAAGGCAATGTCTCGCAAGTGCGCGCCACGCTCAAGGATGTCTATTCCGACGACAAGGAAGTCGCCAAACTTTCAGACGGCGAAGCCATTGAGATGAGCCAGACCTTGCGCCGCGGTGTGCCCGTGGCGACACCGGTGTTTGACGGCGCGATTGATGACGACATTGTGGACATGCTCGGCAAGGCCGGCATTGACAGTTCGGGGCAGGTGCTGTTGCGCGACGGGCGCACGGGCGAAGAGTTCGACCGAAAAGTGACCGTCGGCTATATTTACATGCTCAAGCTGCACCACCTTGTCGATGACAAAATCCACGCCCGCTCAATCGGCCCCTATAGTCTGGTCACCCAGCAGCCGCTGGGCGGCAAGGCCCAGTTTGGCGGCCAACGCTTCGGTGAAATGGAAGTGTGGGCACTGGAAGCCTATGGTGCGGCCTATACTTTGCAGGAAATGCTGACCGTCAAATCAGACGATGTGGCGGGACGCACCAAGGTATATGAGGCCATTGTCAAAGGTGATGACACATTTGAAGCCGGTATACCGGAAAGCTTCAACGTGCTTGTCAAAGAAATCCGTTCGCTTGGGCTGAATGTCGAATTGACCGAAAGCCGCAAAGAAAATCAGGGTTAATGGGGCGCGCGCGCACCCGAAAAGGAGACGACCGATGAACCACGAGGTCATGAACATCTTCAATCCGCAGGCCAGCCAGCAGGCCTTCGACCAGATCAAGATTTCCATCGCCAGCCCGGAAAAAATCATGTCCTGGTCTTACGGGGAGATTAAAAAACCCGAAACCATCAATTACCGGACGTTCAAGCCGGAACGCGACGGTCTGTTCTGCGCGCGGATTTTCGGCCCGATCAAGGATTATGAGTGTCTGTGCGGCAAATATAAGCGGATGAAGTTTAAAGGCGTCATCTGTGAAAAATGCGGTGTGGAAGTAACGCTCACCAAAGTGCGCCGCGAGCGCATGGGGCATATCGAACTGGCCGCGCCGGTCGCGCATATCTGGTTTTTGAAATCTCTGCCCAGCCGCATTGGTTTGTTGCTGGACATGACGCTGAAAGATCTGGAACGGGTTTTGTATTTCGAGCATTTCATTGTGCTGGACCCGCTTTTGTCGCCGCTCAAAAAAGGACAATTGCTGTCGGAAGAAGAATATTTCGAAGCCCAAGACGAATATGGCGAAGACACATTTGTCGCCGGCATTGGTGCCGAGGCCGTGCGCGTCATGCTGGAGGAAATCGACCTTGAGAAATTGCGCGACGAGTTGCGCGTCGAAATTGCCGAGGCCACGACCGAACTGAAGCCGAAAAAACTGGCAAAGCGCCTGAAAGTTGTTGAAGCGTTTTTGCGTTCGGGCGGTCGTCCGGAATGGATGATTATGAATGTCGTGCCGGTTATTCCACCGGAATTGCGCCCGCTTGTACCGCTGGACGGTGGCCGCTTTGCGACCTCTGACCTGAATGATCTCTATCGCCGCGTTATCAACCGCAACAACCGTCTGAAGCGGCTCATCGAGTTGCGCGCGCCGGATATTATCGTTCGCAATGAAAAGCGTATGTTGCAGGAATCCGTTGATGCGCTCTTCGACAACGGGCGTCGCGGCCGTGTGATTACCGGCGGCAATAAACGCCCGCTCAAATCGCTGTCGGACATGCTGAAAGGCAAGCAGGGCCGCTTCCGGCAAAACCTGCTCGGCAAGCGCGTTGACTATTCGGGCCGCTCGGTGATTGTGGTCGGCCCCGAACTGAAACTGCATCAATGCGGCTTGCCGAAGAAAATGGCGCTTGAGCTGTTCAAGCCGTTTATCTATTCGCGCCTTGAAGCCAAGGGGCTGTCGGCGACGGTCAAGCAATCAAAGAAAATGGTCGAGAAAGAGCGCCCCGAAGTCTGGGATATTCTCGATGAGGTGATCCGTGAGCATCCGGTTATGTTGAACCGCGCGCCGACGCTGCACCGTTTGGGCATTCAGGCTTTTGAGCCGGTGCTTATCGAGGGCAAGGCCATTCAGCTTCACCCGCTGGTTTGCGCCGCGTTCAATGCCGACTTTGACGGCGACCAAATGGCCGTGCATGTGCCGCTGTCGCTTGAAGCGCAGCTGGAAGCCCGCGTGCTGATGATGTCGACCAATAATATTTTGCACCCGGCAAACGGCACGCCGATTATCGTGCCGTCGCAGGATATTGTGCTGGGTCTTTACTATATGACCTTGCAGCGCGACGGCGCGGAAGGCGAGGGCATGCTGGTCTCGGACATTGCCGAACTGGAACATGCGCTCGACCAGAAAACCATTACCCTGCACTCGAAAATCAAGGCCCGCGTTGAAGAGATGGATGCCGAAGGCAATCTCGCCACGCGCATTGTCGATACCACGCCGGGACGGTTTATTCTGGCCCAGGAGCTGCCGAAGCACGTCAATCTGCCTTATGAGACGATTAACAAGCTGATGTCCAAGAAAGAAATTTCCAAGGTCATCGACGCCGTTTACCGTCACTGCGGCCAGAAGGAAACCGTGCTGTTTTGCGACCACATTATGAAGGTCGGCTTCCGCGAAGCCTGCCGCGCCGGTATTTCCTTTGGTAAGGACGATATGGTTATTCCCGAAACCAAAGTGGATCTCATTGAGGAAACCACCAATCTCGCCAAGGAATATGAGCAGCAATATATTGACGGTCTGATTACGCAAGGCGAGAAATACAACAAGGTTGTGGACGCCTGGGCGCGTTGCACCGACCGCGTTGCCGACGCGATGATGGCGAAAATTTCAACCGTCGATGCCGAGGATACCGAAGACGAAAACTTCATCAATTCCATCTATATGATGTCGCATTCGGGCGCGCGCGGTTCACCGGCGCAGATGAAACAGCTTGCCGGCATGCGCGGGCTGATGGCGAAACCGTCGGGCGAGATTATCGAAACGCCGATTATCTCCAACTTCAAAGAAGGCCTGTCGGTTCTGGAATACTTCAACTCGACCCATGGTGCGCGTAAAGGCCTTGCCGATACCGCGCTGAAAACGGCCAATTCGGGCTATCTGACGCGGCGTCTCGTCGATGTGGCGCAAGATTGCATCGTCAATGAGGTCGATTGCGGCACCACGGCAGGCATAACCGTCGCCGCCGTGATTGACGCCGGTGAGGTGATTACCTCGCTCAGCGACCGTGTGCTGGGTCGTGTGCCGGTCGCCGATGTGGTCAATCCGGCCAATGACGAGGTTATCGTCAAGGCCGGTGAACTGATTTCGGAAGAACATCTCGGCGCGATTGAAGAGGCCAATCTGGTCAGCATCAAAATTCGCTCGGCGCTGACATGCGAAACGAAAAACGGCGTGTGCGCGGCGTGTTACGGGCGCGACCTTGCCCGCGGAACGCCGGTGAATATGGGCGAGGCGGTCGGCGTGATCGCGGCCCAGTCAATCGGTGAGCCGGGCACGCAATTGACCATGCGTACGTTCCACATTGGGGGCACGGCGCAAGTGGTTGACCAGTCCTTTATCGAGTCGAATGCCGAAGGTCAGGTGCAGATCGAAAATGCAAATATCGTGACCGACAGTTCGGGCCGCTCGGTCGTGATGGGCCGTAATGTGGCCATCAAGATTGTCGATGCCAACGGTTTGGAGCGCGCAAGCCATAAACTGACCTATGGTGCGCGTCTGCGCGTCAGCGAAGGCGACGAAATCAAGCGCGGTGCGCGTTTGGCCGAGTGGGAACCTTATGCCATTCCGATTTTGACCGAGCTGGAAGGCACGGTCGAGTTTGAAGACCTTGTCGAAGGCGTGTCGATTACGGAAGTCACGGACGAGGCCACGGGCATTTCCCAGCGCGTTGTCGCAGACAGTTCCGGTCAGGCGCGCGGTGCCGATCTGAAACCGGCCATGGTCATTAAAGACGGCAAGGGCGCTGTCAAAAAGCTCTCAAACGGCAATGAAGCCCGCTATATTCTTGCGGTCGGTGCCATTTTGTCCGTTGAGCCGGGCGCCGAGGTGCATGCCGGTGACACGCTGGCGCGTATTCCGACGGAAGGCGCGACCTCAAGCGACATTACCGGCGGTCTGCCGCGGGTTGCCGAGCTGTTCGAAGCCCGCCGACCCAAAGACCATGCGATTATTGCCGAAATTACCGGACGTGTGGAGTTTGGGCGCGACTATAAAAACAAGCGCCGTATCGTCATTCATCCGGAAGAGGCCGATATGGAACCGGTGGAATATCTCGTTCCCAAAGCCAAGCACCTGTCCGTTCAGGAAGGTGACATCATCGAAAAGGGCGAATATCTCATCGACGGCCACCCCGCGCCGCATGATATTCTGGCGATTTCCGGTGTTGAAGAGCTGGCGGCCTATCTGGTGAATGAAATTCAGGATGTGTATCGCCTGCAGGGCGTGACAATTAATGACAAGCACATTGAGGTGATTGTCCGTCAGATGTTGCAGAAGATTGAAATCCAGACCACCGGCGACAGCGACTTCCTGTCGGGCGAGCAAATCGACCGTATGGAGTTTGACGAAGCGGTCGAGAAATTGCAGGCCGAAGGCAAGGAAGTGCCGACAGGAACCCCGATTTTGCTCGGTATTACAAAGGCTTCGCTGCAAACGCGGTCATTTATCTCGGCTGCGTCCTTCCAGGAAACCACGCGTGTTCTGACGGAAGCGGCGATTAACGGCAAATATGACGAATTGATCGGTCTGAAAGAAAACGTGATTGTCGGGCGGCTTATTCCGGCCGGTACGGGCGGCATTATGCAGCGTCTGAAGGGCGAGGCGAGTGCGCGCGATGCGGAGCTGGCGGTCGATGTGCCTGTGGGCATTGAAGCGGCCGGTGAGGAAAGCGAAACGGCGGAAGAAGCCGGCGCATAAAGCACCGCTTTTTTCATGTTAAAGACGCCGGGAACCCCAAGCGGTTTCCGGCGTTTTTTCGTGGCAAATTATGAATTTTCAAAAAATCAATAAAAATCCAATCAACGCTTGACCAAACACGCTGATTTTCGTAAGAAACCCTCACTTTGGTAACAGGGCTGTAGGTTTACAGCGATTGCGGGGCCAACCCAATATCCAGACGACCTAAACGCTGTTTATTGATCTGAAGTGATTTTTAACGCGCATGATTCCGCTGGAATCCTCTGCAACCGTCGGGATGGAGCAGGCTGTTCCCTTTCGGCATTTGGGCTTTCGGGATTGTGCCACGGGCGTGATCTCCGTTTGGCCCGTTCGTGTTTGATTATGGGAGTTGGCTGAATGCCTACGATTAACCAGTTAATCCGCAAGCCGCGGACAAAGGTTTTGAAACGCAACAAAGTGCCGGCCATGGAGGCCTGCCCGCAACGGCGTGGTGTGTGTACGCGCGTGTATACAACAACGCCGAAAAAGCCGAACTCGGCCTTGCGGAAAGTTGCCCGTGTGCGTCTGACCAGCGGTTACGAAGTAACCAGCTATATCCCCGGCGAGGGGCATAATCTGCAGGAACACTCGGTTGTCATGATCCGCGGCGGTCGCGTGAAAGACCTGCCGGGCGTGCGCTATCACATTATTCGCGGCGTGCTCGATACCCAGGGCGTCAAAGACCGCAAACAGCGTCGTTCGAAATACGGCGCCAAGCGTCCGAAATAGGGGGAACAGCCAATGTCACGCCGCCACCGCGCAGAAAAACGAGACGTTATCCCCGACGCCAAATATGGCGACGAGGTGCTGACCAAATTCATGAACAGCCTGATGCTGCACGGCAAAAAGTCAACGGCGGAGCGCATTCTCTATGGCGCGCTGGATGCCATTGAAGGCAAGCTGAGCCGTGAGCCGGTGTCGGTGTTTCACGAGGCATTGGAAAATGTCATGCCGGCGGTTGAAGTGCGCTCGCGTCGTGTTGGCGGGGCCACCTATCAGGTGCCGGTCGAAGTGCGCACCGACCGCAAGCAGGCACTGGCCATTCGCTGGCTTATTTCTGCGGCGCGCGGGCGCGGCGAAAACACCATGGTTGACCGCCTGGCCGGTGAACTGATGGATGCCGTCAACAATCGCGGCACGGCGGTGAAAAAGCGTGAAGACACGCACCGCATGGCCGAAGCCAACCGCGCCTTTTCCCATTATCGCTGGTAACTTTCTCCCGAGGACCCACCCATGGCACGCCAAACTTCACTGAATGATTATCGCAATATCGGCATTATGGCGCATATCGACGCCGGCAAAACGACAACCACGGAACGTATCCTTTATTATACGGGCGTGAGTTATAAAATCGGTGAGGTGCATGACGGTGCCGCCACCATGGACTGGATGGAGCAGGAACAAGAGCGCGGCATTACCATTACATCGGCCGCCACCACATGCTTCTGGCGCGACAAGCGCATCAATATTATCGACACGCCCGGCCATGTGGACTTCACCATTGAGGTGGAGCGTTCACTGCGCGTGCTTGACGGCGCGGTTGCCGTGTTTGACAGCGTTGCCGGTGTTGAGCCGCAATCGGAAACAGTGTGGCGTCAGGCCGACAAATATTCGGTGCCGCGCATGTGCTTCGTGAACAAAATGGATCGCATGGGCGCAGATTTTTTCCGCTGTGTCGAAATGATTAAAGACCGCCTTGGCGCCACCCCGCTGGTTCTGCAACTGCCGATTGGGGCCGAAGCCGAATATGAAGGGCTGGTCGATTTGGTGCGGATGAAAGAGGTCGTCTGGAAAGACGAGGCGCTGGGCGCGGAATATGAATATGTCGATATTCGCGACGCGCTGAAAGACCAGGCCGAAGAATATCGCGCCGCACTGGTTGAGGCCGCGGTTGAGGTCGATGATGACGTGATGGAGGCCTATCTCGAAGGCACCGAGCCCGACGAAGAAACGCTGATACGCTGCATTCGCAAAGGCACAATAGACCAGAATTTCGTGCCGGTGCTGAACGGCACGGCCTTCAAAAACAAGGGCGTTCAGCCGCTTCTGGATGCGGTTGTTGATTTTATGCCCTCGCCGCTTGATGTGGCCGCCATTCAGGGCATTGACGCAAAAACCGAAGAAGAAATTGTGCGTAATTCTTCCGATGATGAGCCGCTCTCCATGCTGGCGTTCAAAATTGCCAATGACCCGTTTGTCGGCTCACTGACATTTGCGCGGATTTATTCGGGCAAGCTTGAAAGCGGATCGTCGGTCGTCAATACGGTCAAAGACAAGCGCGAGCGCATCGGGCGTATGCTGCAAATGCACGCCAATTCGCGCGAAGAAATCAAAGAAGCCTATGCCGGTGATATTGTGGCGCTGGTGGGCATGAAAGACACAACCACGGGCGACACGCTGTGTGCCACTGACAGCCCGGTTATTCTTGAGCGCATGGAGTTCCCCGATCCGGTTATCGAGGTTGCGGTTGAGCCGAAAACCAAGGGCGACCAGGAAAAAATGGGTCTGGCGCTCAGCCGTCTTGCCCAGGAAGACCCTTCATTCCGTGTGAAATCCGACGAAGAAAGCGGCCAGACCGTGATTGCCGGTATGGGCGAATTGCATCTCGACATCATCGTCGACCGCATGAAGCGCGAGTTCAAGGTGGAGGCCAATGTCGGCGCGCCGCAAGTGGCGTATCGCGAGACTTTCACCAAACATACCGAGGTGGATTACACGCATAAGAAACAAACCGGCGGTTCGGGTCAGTTTGCGCGCGTGAAAATGATTATCACGCCGATGGAACCGGGCGGCGGATACGAGTTCGACAATAAAATCGTCGGCGGTGCCATCCCGCGTGAATATATTCCGGGCGTTGAAAAAGGCATTGAAAGCGTGCGTGAAAACGGCGTGCTTGCCGGCTTCCCGATGATCGACTTCAAGGTCGAGCTTATCGACGGCGCATTCCACGATGTGGACTCAAGCGTCATGGCCTTTGAGATTGCCGCGCGTGCGGCCTTCCGCGAAGCCTCGCGCGATGCCGGTGCAAAATTGCTGGAGCCGATTATGCTGGTCGAGGTGGTGACACCGGACGAGCATATGGGCGATGTCATCGGCGATTTGAACAGCCGCCGCGGACAGGTGCGCGGCACCGAAGCACGCGGCAATGCGTCTGTCATCACCTCAATGGTGCCGCTGGCAAATATGTTCGGCTATGTGAATACGCTGCGCTCAATGACGCAAGGCCGCGCGCAATATTCCATGCTGTTTGACCATTATGAACAGGTACCCCAAGCGGTATCTGACGAAGTTATTTCGAAATTGGCCTAACCGAATTAGAAGACCCGACGGAGAGAAAAAATGTCGAAAGAGAAATTTGAGCGTAACAAGCCGCATTGCAACATTGGAACGA
>JBMZAX010000027.1:0-8333 GCA_049611805.1 Parvibaculales bacterium
GCAGGCATGCGCGCGGGAAAGGATCTCATCGAGATCCTGCAATATGGAATTAATCGGGGACGCAGACGTCATAACAATAGATTGGTATATTGTCGCTAGTCTTTCAACTCCCGATAGGCGTCCATAAGTGCGTCGGAGACCCGTTCCAAATTGATGGGGTAATCACCACGCGAAATGGCTTCTTTGATCCGCTGAACCGCTTTTTTGTCTATAGGCGGTGCTTTAGCCATTTCCGCAACGACTGTTTGCTTCACATCAATGGTCGCACCGCCAGATGACGCAGACACAGATGCTTTGGCGACACCGCCCTTGGCGGTTCCGGCCGAAACGTCTGCTGTGCGTCCCTTTTGGTGGGGATCCACGCGACTAAAACTATTTTTAATCGAGTCAACCATGTTGATATACTCCTACGAATGTATGAACGACTTGAGTTTAATTTATTTTAGTGCCAATCGAAATTTTTTTCGTACCGGCCACAAATCCGTGCAAAATACTGTTCGAAGACAGGTTTTTCACCTTCACCAAATCCCCAAGACGCCCGTTTTCCAGCGCAATTCCGGCCGTTGTTACCTGAATGCCGCCGGTATTATTGACAACTGACACGGTTTGCTTGGCCTGAACCATCCAATCGGGCTGTATATGGCGGTCATGCAAAACAAGGCCCGCGCGCAGCGATTTTTTCGCCCGCCGCCCGACAAGCTCGTCAATATCGGTAAAACCGCTGCCGCCATTGCGCGACAATGTCTGTAACCCCAGATCTTCGCGCGTCAGGAAATCCCCGCGCGAAACCGGACGCACAATGATAACCCGCTGCATCAGGCCAAGATTATCCGATTTTTGGCTCTTTTCCGGGCTTTTTTCCGGGCTTTCATCAGCTTTTGCCGGCGTTTTCGGCTGATATCCGGTGCGCACATAAATATCCCAAGGATTTTCCTGCTTGCATATCACGCGCACGGTCTGCCAACCGCCAAAGGCTTTTTTGACCTCAAAATCGCCCTCGCAGGTGCGAAACAGGCGATCGGGTTTTATTGACGGCTCGACCATAAGGCCATATTCGGCCAGCTCTGCCTGAATCACGACGCGAATTTGTGCGCCATTAATGCGTTCCAATGCGGTTTCAGCCGCAAAAAGCTGCATATTTGGCCAAAAAAGCAGCAAAATGATGCTAAATCGCTTCATTTAGTGCCCCAGAAAGAAAATATGACCGGTAGATTCCGGCTGGTGTGCGCGCGCCGCGCCGGAGCCGTAGGGGCGCATGACCATGGATTTGATCTGGTTGACCGATGGCAGGTGCAAAACGCGCCCGGCATATAAAAAATTGGGGTTGTTGCGAACAAATGCCCCGCGATTGGCTTTGACAATGGCAAGTTCCAGAAAATTTCTGTCCAGCCCGGCATCGGCGTAATATTTATTGATGATTTTGAACAGGGAATCGCCCTTTTTAACCTTATGGCGCTCTGCATGATCGGGATTATCGGCAAATTTCGACGCCGAACTCTTTGATTTCTCGCCCGATTGCCGCTGATCGTTTTCCAGCACAACCAACGGAAAAGGACCGGCCAATGCGGGGACCGTAATGGCTGCAAAGGCCAAACAACTAAGCAGAGAAACACGCAACAACATTATTTTGCCTCCAGAAAGCGCACATGCTGACCGTCAATTGACGACAAATCAGTCTCAGGATCAAGGGGTGAAAGAACAGCCTCGGCGTCCATCAATTCTGCGATACGCAGCACGCGGAACGGCGCATCTGGCTTGTTCAGAACCGCCAAATGCGATTTGACGAGGCCGTGGCGCCGCCCCAGCGGTACAAGGGCACGACCGCCGGCCAGCGACACTTTCGCATGCAGCGTCCGGCACAGGAATTGTCCAAGTTCGGCGTCCACGAAATTGGCAAAGCGCGCGGCAATATCCGCGTCAAAAGCCGGTCGCGGTGCCTGCAAAACCTGATTGAGCGTGTTGAAAAAATAATCGCGCTCGGCATGCACAATTGCATGGGTTCGGGTGCTGAAAACCGGCTCAAAGCCTTGTCCGGTATAGACATCGACCTGCAATAGGGCATGCACGGCTTCTTCCTGCACAAGCCCGCCGGTCGTGTCTTGTGTCACGGTGTCTATTTTCAGCGAAACTTGCAGCGCATAATCGCCCGCGGCAATAGCGGGGGCCTCTGTCAGCACATAATAGTCAAATGACTGGTCGGTGCGCTGGCGGCGGGTGGCATCAAATTCAGTATCGGTTGCAAGCTCATAGGAAGCATTTCCGCGCGCCGACAGGCTTTTAACCACATGCTGTATCAGCCTGTCGCCCTGGCGCTCGGCCCATGCCGGCGCCGCCGGAGAGGCATAAATGCGGGGCTTGAAAACCGTGAAATGGCGCTTCATACCGGCCTCGCACGCAGCCGGATCGGCCAGCCCTGTGACCGCGCGAATGGTCACTTGGCTTGTGTTATCTACCTGTTTTTCTTCAATAATCGTGTAATCGAGAATATCGGCGGTCGGGCGTAAAACCGTTTCTTCGCTCAAGGCCGTGCTGGCATCCATCGCGCTGAACCCGTCTATCGCCACGCCGCCTTGCAGCGCGGCCAGATAAAGCGCATCTTCCAGCGCAAGCCGACGTGCGCGGTCGGGCGATATTTCGGCCGTGACGGCTGCCTGCCCCGTCACCTCATGCACCGATGCCTGCCCTGACAGTGACGCATCGGCAGCCATAGTGGGGCCGGTCGATGCGATGAACACCGACAGACACAGCGCCAAAGCGCCCTTCAGCAAATGACTGGGAAACACACAAACCATGACGAAACCGGCTTTCTAACCCGAAACCGATTAGCTCGACCGGGTTGCCGACTGCATCAGCTGTGAAATCGTGGTGCGGTCAATTTCCAGCACAATTTCATATGTGTCCTCGCCGGTCGGGTTGATCCGAACCGTGCGGGCACCGCGAATGACGCCGCTGACGACACCGCGAAACGTGTCATTATTAACCATCAGGTCAACAACCGTGGTGTTGCCATTGACTTTCAGTCCGTGAATTTGCTCGGCCAGTTCGCGCATGGCGGCCATGCGGGCGGCGCGAATGGCCATCAGGCGTCGCTGGGCCACCGATTTACCGGGCTGGCTGGACACAACGGCATAACCAATGGCCGTGATTGTCGGGATTTTCTCGACACTGGCTTCGGACATGATCGGGGCCAGTTCCTCGGCAGGAACCACGGCAACCCGATAATCCGAACACGCGGCGAGGCTTACACCCAATAGGGCGCTGATAATTACAGGTGAGCAGGCTTTGAACATGTTTCTCTCCAGTGCATGCAGAATAAAACCATCAGGGACAGGGGTTGCATAAATCATGCCAAGCCGGACATTGCCACCGGTTTTACCCGTGGAACCCAAGGCAATTGGAAAATTTCCCCGTCATATCAGCTGTTTACAGGGCATAAGGCGCAAATGGCACGGTTTTTGCCTATTTGAAAGGTGCCATGCATGGTCGCGAAACCGGCAGCCCGGCGCAGTTGAAAGGTTTTATTAATTCTTTCAATAGCTTAAAGGGCAATCAAGCCGAACGGGGCCGCAAATGGCGGGAAAAGAAACGGAAGTTTGACACGAGGAATTTGTCATGGAAATGACATTATCACGACTGGGCCTGACGGATATGCGGGCTGTTTTGACCAGCACGGTTTTGCCAATCGGTATCCTTGCCCTGATTGCCATGATGGTTCTGCCACTTCCGGCGTTTTTGCTCGATATTTTCTTCGTCGGCAATATTTTGGTGTCGCTTCTTATTCTTATGGTTGCGATCAACACGTTTCGCCCGCTTGATTTTTCAAGTTTTCCCTCGCTTTTGCTGATTGCCACGGTTTTGCGGCTGGGGCTGAACGTCGCCTCCACCCGCATTGTGCTGAGCCGCGGTCACGAAGGCACGGATGCGGCGGGTCAGGTTATTGAGGCGTTTGGCGAGTTTGTTATTTCCGGCAATTTCGCGGTTGGTATTTTTGTCTTTATCATTCTCATTATTATCAATCTGGTGGTGATCACGCGCGGTGCCGGTCGTGTGTCCGAAGTTTCGGCGCGTTTCACACTCGATGCCATGCCCGGCAAGCAAATGGCCATTGATGCCGATTTGAATGCCGGTGTGCTGACTTCCGAAGAAGCCGCCAAGCGCCGCGAGGAAATTTCCAGCGAGGCCGATTTTTACGGTGCCATGGACGGTGCCTCCAAATTTGTCAAAGGCGACGCCATTGCCGCCCTGCTGATTTTGGCAGTCAATATTATAGGCGGGCTGATTATCGGTCTGAGCCAGCACGATATGGGTGTCGGCCAAGCTGCCGAGATTTATCTTCTGCTTTCGGTCGGTGACGGGCTGGTTGCGCAAATTCCTTCGCTTCTGCTTGCCATCGCAACGGCGATTATTGTCACACGCGTTTCTTCGACGCAGAACATGGCCGCCCATATCGGGCGTCAGGTCAGCATTTCAAGCGCATGGATTCCTGTTTCCGGCGTGCTTTTGCTTATCGGGTTCATGCCCGGCATGCCGAATTTTCTGTTTTTAATCGCCGCCCTTATCGCCGCATCGGCGGCTTATTTCGTGCATTTGTCGGAGCAGAAAACAGAGGCGCAACCGGTTGAAACCGAAGAAGAGGTGGAAGAAAAAGCGCCCGATAAAATCGAGCTTTCAGATGTCACCGACAATGCGCCGATTTCGGTTCAAATCGGCTACGGGCTTGTCGAAATGGTTGATGAGGACGCCGGCGGGCCGCTGGTCAACCGCATCACCAGCATCCGCAAGCAGGTGTCGAAAACCCTTGGGTTTGTGGTGCCGCCGGTGCGTATTCGTGACGATCTTTCCCTGAAGGCCAACCAATATCGCATTCGCATCGGGCAGACGATTGTCGGCGAAGACGAAGCCTTCCCCAATCGCAAACTCGCCATTCCGGGTGAAAACTCGCATGTCCAGCTTGACGGCCAGCCGGTCAAAGACCCGACATTCGGCATGGATGCCATCTGGATTCGCAATGAGCAGGAAGCCGAAGCCGAAGCCAATAATTATGTTGTCGTGGCACCCGAAGCCGTGATTGCGACGCATTTAAGTTCGCTTGTCTATAAATATGCCGGCGAATTGGTCGGTCAGGACGATGTGCAATCATTGCTCGACAATCTGGCGCAAACAAACCCCAATCTGGTCGAGTCCGTTGTGCCCAAAATTGTCCCGCTGCACGATCTGACGGGCATTTTGCGCCTGCTGCTCAAAGAGCGCGTGCCGGTGAGTGACCTGCGGCGCATCCTTGAGGCCCTGCCGCCGTTGAAAGCGCGCAATCTGTCGATCGAAGAAACCGCCGAGGCGCTGCGCCCGGAACTTGCGAGCCTGCTTATTCAACAAGTCGCCCCGCTCAACACGCCCTTGCCGGTCGTCACTTTTGACGGCGAATTGGAACATATGCTCATCAATATGCAGCGCCAGTCGCCGGAGGGTGACCTGATCCTCGACACTGAATTGGCACAGCGGCTTTTGGAAAACCTCACGCGCGTCAACGAGCAATTATCCGCCGAAGGCCGCCAGGCTGTTGTTGTGGTGTCGCCTGTCATAAGGCGTTCGCTGGCGCGCATTATACGCCAGCATATTGACGATATGGTCGTCATCGCGTTTTCCGAACTGCCGGAGACCCGCAAGGTTGATGTCGTTGCAACGATTGGCAACGAGGCCGGCCCGAACACTGATGCGAACACTGACCCGAACACTGATCAGAACACTGATCCGAATATTGCCTGATGACCGCTTAGAAAGGAAACGGCCATGACTATTTTGACATTTACCGGCGAAGACAGCGCCACCGCCATGGAGAAAATGGCGGATCAACTGGGCGAGAACTGCTTCATTCTGTCGACGACCAAGCGCGGCAATCAATATGAGATCAGCGCAACCGATAATCCGGCCGAAGCCGGCTGGGGCAAGCGCAAGGCGAAACCGCGCAAGCAATTTGCCGATATTTTCACCGAGACCAGCTCGCAAATGGCCGGAAACACCCGGGCTGGCAATCGGGGAGATGATGCGGGGGCACTGGAAGCCGGCGGTGAACGGTCGATTTCGGGCTATCAGATACCCGCCTATATTGCCGATTTGCAGGCGCATTTGGTGGAAATGAAATCCATGCTCAACGGCATGGTGCTGACCGATGATGCGGCTTTGCGCAATGATATCGGCATGTCAACGCCGGTGCAATTGCGCCAATTGGGGTTCAGCGATGTCATTGTTCAAGAATTGAAACACAGCTTCGTCGATGTTGATTATGAAACCGGCCAACGCAACTTTCTTGCGTCACTTGCCGACAGGCTCGTCCATGAAAACCCGCAAAACGCATTGCAGGCGGATGTGATTTTTGTTGTCGGCGGCCACGGGGTCGGCAAAACTTCTCTGGCCGGTAAAATTGCGGCGCACATGCTGGAGGGCGGTGCCAAAAAACCGGTAACATTGGCGGAGATGGCCGACACGCAGACCAATCCGGACGATTCCCTTCTACAACTCGCACGCCTGCTTAACGTGCCGGCGTGCAAGTTCCGGTCCGACGAAATTGCCGAGCAAATGACAGCCGTCGGTGAACGCTATGTCGTCGATGTGTCATGCGCGCCCGACATTGCCAATGATGCCATTGCCCAGGTGCGCGACGCCCTGCCCGGCGCACGCATGACGGTTGTGTTGGCATTGGCCGGTGCCAGCAGCACGCGGCTCATTCGCCAGCAAACGGGCGCGTTCGGCAAATTGGAGCCGATGATATGCCTGACCAAGCTGGATGAATGCGCCGCCGGTCCGGCCGAGTTTTCACAAATCGCACAGGGCGGAGAAAAACTTGGCCTGTTAACCGGTTCCCGCGCTATGATTGATTCCTTAAGTTTCGCCGATGTGCGTCCGGTGGCAGATTATATTGCCGAAAACTTTTGAAACGGGCGCGGCAAGGTAGTTAGAGAGATTTTAACATGTCGTTTTCAGTAGCAGTTGCGAGCGGTAAAGGCGGGGTCGGCAAGACAAGCATTGCAATCAATGTGGCCTTGTCGCTTGCCAAAATGGGATATCGCACCTGTTTGCTGGACACTGATTTTGGTGTCGCCAATGCCCATATTCTGCTCGGCATCGACCCGAAACAGAATATGAGCGACATGCTGCACAATCAGGCCTCCTTGCCTGACCTGTGCACGCCGGCACCTTTCGGCCTCAAATTTATTTCGGGCGGCAGCGGCATGGTCGATATTTTGAACCTCGACAGTGCCGCGCGCTTTCAGATTGTCCGGTCAACCGAAGCCCTGGCGCAAAGTACCGATGTTCTGATTGTAGATGTGCCCGCCGGTGCGTCGGATGCAACACTCAATTTTGTTTCCGCCGCAGACCGCCCGCTGATTGTGCTTGTCGGCGAGCCGACCAGCTTCATGGATGCCTATTCACTGATCAAGGCGGCGTTTCTGGAAGCCGATATCAAGCATTTCTATGTTGCGGTGAACATGTCCAACAGCGAAACGCAGGCGCAAGACCATTTTTCCCGCTTCCGTGAAATCACCAATCGTTTTCTCGATGTCCAGCTGACTTATGTCGGGCATGTTCCCTATTCAAATGCGCTGCGCAAATCCGTTATCGAGCGCAAGCCCATCATGACCCGACCCGAACCGAGCCGCGAAACCATCGCCTTTCAGAAAATTTCAAAAGGCCTGCTGACCGGCCCCGTCAATGAAACCAACGGCATTCGTTATCTGGGCGCACCCGATGTGCAAGAGACCGATTCATGAGAGCTGACTACACAGACGCGCAATTTGAGACGGAAACGCTGATCAGCACACATATGGATCTCGTCAAGCGTATTGCCTGGCATCTTCACGGGCGCGTTCACTCGGCGATTGAAATTGATGATTTGCTGCAAATTGGCTATGTCGGCCTGATTACCGCAGCGCAGAAATATTCCAAACAGGAAGGCGTGGCCTTTGCCAGCTATGCCAGCTTGCGCATTCGCGGCGCCATGGTTGACCATTTGCGCAAAAGTTCGAATTTGTGCCGCACAACAATTCAGATGCGCAAACGCTTCACAGCCAGCGAGGAAAAACTCACCCGCAAGCTGAACCGGACGCCGCATCACAATGAAATCGCCGCCGATATGAACATCACCATTGAGGAATTGACCGAATGGCAACACGCTTTTGCCGCCAATGTGCATGACTCGCTCGAAGGTGTTTATGATGATTTTTCGGTTCTGTTCGCAACGCCGGGCGACAGTCCGGAGGAATCGCTTTCCGACAAAGACATGCGCAATATCCTCAAAGAAGCGCTCACCACCCTGCCCGAACGCGAGGCTCTGGTTA
>JBMZAX010000028.1:0-7386 GCA_049611805.1 Parvibaculales bacterium
AGATATTCATTGCATTTGAACAGATGATGCAGGTAAGCGCGGCTATATTGGCTGGCGGCGGGGCACGCGCTTTCATCATCCAGAGGCCGCGGGTCATGGGCATGGCGGGCATTGCGGAGATTGACCTTGCCGCGGCGCGTATAGGCCAGCCCGTGACGGCCCGCGCGGGTCGGCATCACGCAATCAAACATATCAATGCCGCGCGCGACCGCCTGCACCAGATCGTGCGGCGTGCCGACACCCATCAGATAGCGCGGCGCATCGGCAGGCAGCGCGGGCACGGTAAAATCAAGCACGCGCAACATTTCTTCATGCCCCTCGCCCACGGCCAAACCACCCACGGCATAGCCGTCAAAGCCGATATCAATCAGCGCTCTTGCGCTTTCATGGCGCAAATCTTCGTAAACGCCGCCCTGAACAATGCCGAACAGAGCGTCGCCTTTTCCGGCATCGTATTTTTCAAACGCGGTTTTTGACCGCGCCGCCCAGCGCGTCGACAAATGCATTGAGCTTTGCGCGACCTCATGCGTGGCCGGAAAAGAGGTGCATTCATCCAGCACCATGGCGATATTCGCGCCCAGAAGCGTTTGGATTTCGATACTTCGTTCGGGCGTCAGCATATGTTCGCGGCCGTCAATATGGCTCTGAAAGCGCACGCCGTCTTCGCTCATTTTTGCAAGCTTTGCCAATGACATAACCTGAAAACCGCCACTATCGGTTAAAATCGGGCCGTCCCATTGCATGAAGTTTTGCAAGCCCCCCAGCGCGGCAACTTCTTCCGCGCCCGGCCGCAACATCAGATGATAGGTATTGCCCAGCACAATATCGGCACCCAGTTCGCGCACCTGGGTTGGATACATGGCCTTGACCGTGCCGGCCGTGCCCACGGGCATGAAAGCGGGCGTTCTGATGGCCCCTCTGGGCGTATCAATGCGCCCCAATCTGGCCGTGCCGTCTGTTTTCAGAAGTTCAAATTTCACCGGCATTCTCCGTGCCCGTTTCTTCACTCTGCGTTGCCCCGGCCCGCGTCAAAAGGCACGCATCACCATAAGAATAAAACCGATAGCCTTTGGCAACCGCCTCGGCATAGGCGGCCTGCATCACCGAAAGCCCCGAAAAGGCCGACACCAGCATAAACAAAGTGGAGCGCGGCAGATGAAAATTCGTGAGCAGCAAATCGCATATTCTGAATTGATATCCGGGCGTGATGAAAATATCCGTATCCCCGCGAAACGCGGCAATGCGCCCCGCCTCCGGACACGCGCTTTCCACCAAGCGCAGTGCCGTTGTGCCGACACAAACAATGCGCCCACCTTGGGCGCGCGCCGCATTAATCGCATCCGCCGCTTTTTGCGTCACCTCGCCCCACTCGCTGTACATCACATGAGAGGCTGTATCGCTCACCTTGACGGGCAAAAACGTGCCGGGCCCGACATGCAATGTCACCTCGACCGGTTTTACCCCCTTGTCTTTGAGGCGCGCAACCAGTTCAGGCGTAAAATGCAGCCCCGCCGTGGGTGCCGCCACCGCACCGGCATGGGCGGCAAAAAGCGTCTGGTAATCATCATTATCGCGCGCATCGGGCGCGCGTTTTCCGGCGATATAAGGCGGCAAGGGCATCGCCCCGATACGCGCCAAAACCGGCTCCATCGCGTCCGGTTCAAGGTCAAATTCCAGTTCGGCAGTGGCCCCGTCACGCGCGGTTACGCGCGCCGCCACCGTCATGTCATCACCGCTGTCGAACAAAATTTCATCACCCGCCCTGACCCGACGGGCAGGCTTCAACATGCACGCCCAAGCTACCGGCCCCAGCCTTTCGGTCAGGGTCAGTTCGACTTTTGCGCCCGTATCGGTGCCTCCCGCACTGCCTACGCGCACGCGCCGACCGACAAGGCGCGCGGGGATGACTTTGGTGGTGTTGACGACCAGCACATCGCCCGCGCCCAGAAACGTCGGCAACTCCGAAACCACATGATGGTCTGCCTGCCCCGCCGCGCCGACATGCAACAGGCGCGCACTGTCGCGCGGCACAGCAGGGCGCAGGGCAATCAGCTCTTCCGGCAGGTCAAAATCAAACAGATCGACCTGCATTCGGATTAATCGTCCAGTGTCAGGCTGATAATTTGGTCGGGCTCCGCCGGCGGCTCGCCGCGCGTGATGGCGTCGATATGCTCCATGCCCTCAACAACCTCACCGAACACGGTGTATTGGCCGTCCAGCCACGAAGCATCCTGAAAGCAGATGAAGAACTGGCTGTTGGCACTGTCAGGGTGCTGTGAGCGTGCCATGCCCAAAGTGCCGCGCTTAAAGGGTTCGCTGGAAAATTCGGCGCGCAAATCCGGATAGTCCGACCCGCCCATGCCGGTGCCGGTCGGGTCGCCGGTTTGCGCCATGAACCCGTCGATCACACGGTGGAAAATAATGCCGTCATAGAATTTTTCGCCGACCAATTGCTTGATACGTTCGACATGATTGGGGGCGAGGTCGTCGCGCAAGGCAATTTTGACCGTTCCGCTTTTGAGTTCCATCAACATATGTGACTCCTTACTGCTGGTGTTTGCCCATGCGGAAACCGAACCAAAAACAACCATGGTGGCGAAAAAGGCGGATATTAAGTAACGCATGATATACTCCGGTTAAATATCTATTTTAATTCATTAATCTTTTTAAGAACTGAGGCAGGCACAAAGAGGTCAACAACCCCGCCCATGCCGACAATCTGGCGCACAAGCGTCGATGAAACAAAGCCGACCTCCGGTGATGCGGGCAGAAAAATCGTCTCAATTTCGGGTGCCATGGCGCGGTTCATCGCGGTCATTTGCGTTTCATATTCAAAATCACCGGCAGAGCGCAGCCCGCGAATAATGAGATTTGCCTTATATTGCCGCGCAACATCAACCAGCAGCGTATCGAAACTGATGACTTCCAGACGCACATTGCGCGCCGCCGCTTTCGGGCCCACCTCTTCCTCAATCATGGTGAGGCGCTTATCCAGCTCGAACAGGGGCGTTTTGGTTGCGTTTTTGCCAATGGCGATCACCAGATGGTCAACAATGGCGAAAGCCCGCTCGATAATATCCATATGGCCGACGGTAATCGGGTCAAAACTTCCGGGATACAGTCCTACACGCATAAACTATTCATCTCCCGCTTGCGGTGCGGCGGCGCCATTATCATCATCGCCCGCTTCGCCGCTTGCTTCTTCACCCGCCTCATCACCGGCTTCTCCATCCTCATCATCGCTGGTCTCGCCCAAACGGGCAACCGAAACCACGGTTGCGTCCTCTTCCGTCTTGAATATGGTCACGCCTTGCGTGTTGCGCCCGGCAATGCGCACATCATCGACCGGACACCGGATCAATGTGCCATTATCCGATACCAGCATGACCTGATCGCTGTCTTCAACCGGAAACGCCGCCAGCAAATCGCCGTTACGCTCGGTCAGCGTCATGGCGATAATGCCCTTACCGCCGCGCCCCGACACCCGATATTCATAGGCCGATGACCGCTTGCCATAGCCATTGGCGCTGATTGTCAGAATAAACTGCTCGGCCGCACCCAGTTCGGCATAACGCTCGGCAGACAGCGCGGTGGTTTCTTCTGCATCTTCATCATCTGTCGCGACTTCTTCGACTTCGGCCTCACCCTCTTCGGCTGCCGCGCGTCGAATGGCCGCCGCCTGGCGCAAATAGGTGTTGCGCTCGGCAGGCGTTGCGTCGCTGTGGCGTAAAATTGCCAGCGATATCACCGCGGCCCCCTCGGCCAGCTTGATGCCGCGCACGCCGGTCGAATTACGACTGCGGAACACCCGCACAGCCTCGACCGGAAAACGAATGGCGCGGCCGTCAGATGTCGTCAGCAACACATCATCGTCGCTCCCGCAGGTTTCAACGCCGATAATGCGTTCATCCTCATCCGGTTTCATGGCAATTTTGCCGCCCCGGTTAATCTGGACAAAATCCGACAACTCATTGCGGCGAATATTGCCGAAACTCGTGGCAAACATGACATTGAGCGCCGACCATTGCGTCTCGTCTTCCGGCAGAGCCATAATGTCGGCAATGCCTTCGCCACTGTCGAGCGGCAGCAGATTGACCAGAGCCTTGCCGCGCGATTGCGGACTGCCGAGCGGCAATTTCCACACTTTCATTTTGTAAACCATGCCGGTGGTCGAGAAAAACAGCACCGGCTGGTGGGTATTGGCGACAAATATGCGGGTAACGAAATCCTCGTCCTTGGTCGTCATGCCCGAACGCCCCTTGCCGCCGCGCCGCTGCGCGCGATAGGTCGAAAGCGGCACACGCTTGATATAGCCCGCATGCGACACGGTAACGACCATATCTTCCTGCGGTATCAGGGCTTCATCATCCACTTCGCCGTCATGTTCGATAAATTCCGAGCGGCGCGGGGTGGCAAATTCGTCGCGTGTTTCCACCAACTCGTCGCGAATAATGCCCATCACACGCGTGCGACTGCGTAAAATATCGAGAAGGTCAAAGATTTGCGCGCCCAATTGCTTTAACTCATCCCCTATTTCGTCTCGCCCCATTGCCGTCAGGCGTTGCAGGCGCAGTTCAAGAATGGCGCGGGCTTGCGTTTCGCTCAGCCGGTAAGTGCCACCATCGCCCACCTTATGCAACGGGTCGTCAATCAATGCCACCAGATCGGCAACATCAGCCGCCGGCCAGTCGCGCCCCATAAGCTGCACCCGCGCCTCGGCCGGAGACGGCGCCTTGCGGATAAGCCCGATAACCTCATCAATATTCGCAACCGCAATCGCCAGCCCGACAAGCACATGCGCGCGGTCGCGGGCCTTGCCCAGTTCGAATTTCGACCGGCGGGTGACAACTTCCTCGCGGAAAGCGATGAAGGCCTCCAGCATGTCGCGCAAATTCATCAATTGCGGGCGGCCACCGTTCAGCGCCAGCATGTTGGCCCCGAAAGACGTCTGCAATTGCGAATAGCGGTAAAGTTGGTTGAGCACCACATCCGACACGGCGTCGCGCTTCAACTCAACAACAACACGCATGCCGTGGCGGTCGGATTCATCGCGCAAATCCGATATGCCCTCAATGGTTTTTTCGCGCACCAAATCGGCGATTTTCTCTATCATCGACGCCTTGTTCACCTGATAGGGAATTTCGTGAATGATAATCACTTCGCGGTCTTTCTTGATCTCTTCAATGCTGACGCGCCCGCGCATGATAATCGACCCGCGCCCCGTCGTTACCGCAGACCGCGCGCCCGCAGACCCCAATATGAGCCCTCCGGTCGGAAAATCCGGCCCCGGCACAATCTCCAGCAAATCGGCATCGGAAATATCATCATTGTCGATGAGCGCCAGACACCCGTCCACCACCTCGCCCAGATTATGCGGCGGGACATTGGTCGCCATGCCGACAGCAATGCCGTTTGCGCCATTGACCAGCAGGTTCGGAAACCGCGCGGGCAAGACAACCGGCTCGCGCTCGGAATTGTCATAATTGTCCTGAAAATCAATCGTGTCCTTGTCGATATCGTCAAGCAGCGCATGGGCGGGCTTCGCCATACGCACTTCGGTATACCGCATGGCGGCGGGCGGGTCGCCGTCGACCGAGCCGAAATTGCCCTGCCCGTCAAGCAAGGGCAGGCGCATGGAAAAATCCTGCGCCATGCGCACCAGCGCGTCATAAATCGACTGGTCGCCATGCGGGTGATATTTACCGATAACATCACCCACCACGCGGGCCGATTTGCGATACGGCTTGTTGTAGTCATAGCCGTTTTCATTCATTGAATGGAGAATGCGCCGATGCACGGGCTTCAACCCGTCGCGCACATCCGGCAGCGCCCTTGAGACGATGACGCTCATGGCGTAATCGAGATACGAGGTTCGCATCTCTTCTTCGATATTTACCGGGCTGATATCGCTGCCGTCATCATCGCCGCCGGGGGGACGCGCACCGGCTCCGGGCGGTGTGCCTTCGCCGCCTTCTTCGGAGGTAACTTCCTCTTCAGAAGCAGCAATGTCTTCATCGACATCTTCGGTATCAACGGGCGTATTATCGTCGTTATTGTCGCTCAATTTGGTACTTTCGGTTGCGGCACGAATATGTGCTGATATAACTCAGAAGTTACCATAATTTTGTGGCAAAGAACACAAAAACAACCCCATCCGCACGGGGCACAAGCTATTGAAATATTATTATTTTTTGGCTTAGAACGGGATTTCGTCGTCGATCTCGCCGCCGCCGCCCTGCGCCAGCGCCGGACCGCCCGAATCGCCGCCGACAGCCTCGAAACCGCCGCCCGAATTGCGCGAGTCCAGCATGGTCAGCGTGCCGCCATAATTTTGTAAGACAACCTCGGTCGAATAGCGGTCATTGCCGCTGTCATCCTGCCATTTGCGGGTTTGCAATTGCCCTTCGACATAGACTTTCGAGCCTTTTTTCAAATATTGCTCGGCGATGCGGCACAGCCCTTCGGAAAACAGGACAACGCGATGCCATTCGGTTTTTTCGCGGCGCTCGCCGGAATTTTTGTCACGCCAGCTTTCGCTGGTTGCCACACTCAAATTCACTACCGGACGCCCGTCTTTGGTGCTTCTGACATCAGGGTCAGCCCCAAGATTTCCTACCAAAATGACCTTATTCACGCTTCCTGCCATGATTCGTCTCCTTGTTATTGCGCTAGACTATCCGACCATGCTTCATTCACATAACCAAGATTCTCCGATTTACGGGTTAGCTGTGGAAAAACACCGCGCGCGATTGTCGCGCTTTCAGATTTTTCGCTGTTGCGGTTTGGACACCGGCCCCAACAGGGCTAAGTTATCGATAAACAGTCAGGACACTCATGCCCACGCCCAATAAAAAGCACACGCCGCAGGCACGAAAAATACGCATTGTCGGCGCGCGCGAGCACAATCTCAAAAACGTCTCGCTGGATCTGCCCAGAGACGAATTGATTGTCATTACCGGACTGTCGGGGTCGGGCAAAAGCTCGCTTGCCTTTGACACGATTTACGCCGAGGGCCAGCGCCGTTACGTCGAAAGCCTGTCGGCCTATGCCCGGCAATTCCTCGAAATGATGCAAAAGCCCGATGTCGACCAGATTGACGGGCTGTCACCGGCAATTTCCATCGAACAGAAGACAACCTCGCGCAATCCGCGCTCCACCGTCGGAACGGTGACGGAGATTTATGACTATTTGCGCCTGCTCTATGCGCGCATTGGCGTGCCCTATTCGCCCGCCACCGGCCTGCCGATTGAAAGCCAGACCGTCAGCCAGATGGTTGACCGGCTCATGGCTTTGGAAAGCGGCACCCGGCTTTATCTGCTGGCGCCCATTGTGCGCGGGCGCAAGGGCGAATATAAGCGCGACTTTGCCGAACTGCAAAAGCGCGGC
>JBMZAX010000028.1:7396-7651 GCA_049611805.1 Parvibaculales bacterium
ATCACGGAAGTGCCGGCACTCGACAAAAAGCTGAAACACGATATCGACGCGGTGGTTGACCGGCTGGTTATCAAAGACGATCTCGGCAACCGTCTGGCCGACAGCCTCGAAGTGGCGCTTGGGCTGACCGACGGCATTGCCGTTGCGGAAATGGCGGATGCCAAGGCGGAAGACGAAGAGCCCGAACGTCTGATTTTTTCAGCGCGCTTTGCCTGCCCCGTATCCGGTTTCACGATTGACGAGATTGAACCGCGC
>JBMZAX010000029.1:0-7242 GCA_049611805.1 Parvibaculales bacterium
AATCCGGTCAGATCGCCGATAACGCCGCCGCCCAGCGCAATAATGCAGTCATCGCGCTCGATTTTTTCATCCAGCAACCAGCCGCAAAGCTGTTCCAGCCGCCCGAAAGATTTGCTGTTTTCGCCGGCCGGAATAATGGTTGTGGTCGAGGCAATCCCCAGCCCCTCAAGCCCGTCCTGCAAGGTTGCAAGATGGTGCTTGGCGACATGATTGTCGGTCACAATGGCGACGCGCGGGCGCTTCAAAAGCGGCTTGATGAAATCGCCGGCGCGCGCCAGCAGGCCGGCACCGATTTCGATGTCATAACTGCGCGCGTCAAGCGCGACCCGAACGGTCTGGTGCGTCTGCTCGGTGGTTTTCTGGTTCATAGATTGTGCTTTACGCGAAAGCGGCGGTCTTTGTCTAGCGGTTTAGCTTGGCGCGGCGTCCGGTTTCTATTGATCATGCGCCTGCAACAGATCGACCAGCCGCCTGACGGCGGCGTCATGCGATTTGCGGCTGATATCGGCGCGAATATCGGCTTGGGCATAAAGCGGTCCGCGTTCGCGCATCAGCGAAGATATTTTCTCATGTACATCCGTATTTGCCAGCAGCGGGCGTTTGCCTGGCTTGCGCTTGACCCGCTCGACAAGTTCATCGACCGGTACATCGAGCCATATGGATATCGCCTTGTCGGAAATTTCGGCGCGCGTGTCGGCATCGCAAAACGCCCCGCCGCCCAGAGCCAGCACCTGCGGGCCCGCTTTCAAAAGCCGGGCAATCACGCGCCGCTCACCGTCTCTAAAGGCGGCCTCGCCATGGGCTTCGAATATTTCGGCAATGCTCATGCCCGCTGCGGCCTCAATTTCGGCATCGGCATCGACAAAAGCCAGTTTGAGCCGGTCGGCCAGACGCGTGCCGAGGCTGGACTTACCGGCCCCCATCATGCCGATGAGTACAATTGGCTTTGTTATGCGGATTTCCGTCATAATTATACATTCCCGTCATAACGGCTTCATGGTTTCCGGATGGTTTCCGGCAATTATGTAACGACTATGCGGGTTTGCGTCCAGTTTTGCCATAATATTTGTCGCATGTGCCCCGTTTCTGCCGTATTGATGTATTATAAGACTGTGACAAGCTAAACGGAGGTAGCCATGCAGTTGAACTGGCCGGTAATAGCCACAATTGGGCTGGTGTTGCTCGGCGGCGGCGTAATTTTTCTCGCCCAGGCCGTTGAACCGACCCGCGAGACGGCGGTTGAGGTGCTCGACAGTGAACGGTTTGCGCGCTAGCTGTTTTTTTGCGTTTTTTGCGTTGTTGACACCCGCTTTGGCGGAACCGGTCGCGATGCGGGCGCCCTTAAGCATTATTCCCGAAGCGGCGCGCACCCAATTTGGCATGGCGCTGCAAAAACCCGTTGCCGGAGACGCGAAGCTTGCGCCGCGCGCTGCAGCGCGGCAAATGAACCGCGCGGTCAGGGCGGTCGCTTCCGTGCCGGGGTCTGCTTCCGACATTGTGCAAATCGGCCAGCTTGGCGCATTGCAGGATGCTCCGGTGGGGCTTGAGCCCGGTCTTGGGCCCGATGTCTGGTCGGGCGCACGCCTGACTTATGTTGTCGGGCAGATGAGCCGCCTGCCGGAAAAATTCGAACTTCAGACCTTGCGCGCGCTCGAATTGCAATTGCATCGCGGGCAGGCCGGTGCCCCCGCCGGTACGATGGAGGGCATGAGCTGGTTCGGGGCACGGCTCAATCGTTTTTTGTCGCTCGGAGATACCGCTTCGGTTCTGGCGCTGGCGCAATTGACCGGCGCGGCCAATATTGACGCTTATGTCGGCGCGGCTGTTGTCGATGCGCATCTGGCGCGGCGCGACGATGAAAAGGCATGCGCGCAAAAGCTGCCGAAAAAAAACATGCGCGGCTTTCGCACCACCAAACCCTATTTTTTGCGATTGCAGATTTTTTGCCAAATGCGCGCCGGTCAGGTTGAAAAAGTGGCCCTTGCGGTCGAGTTGAATGAAAAATCTCTCGACGCGCATAAATGGTTTGCCGACCTTGCCTATCGGCTTTCTGTCGGCACCGCGCTTGCCGATATGCCGCCGCCGCCCGCGCGGGTCGATTATCTTGACCTCGCACTGGCGCGCCACGGCAAAATTTCCATCCCTGCCGGGGTGCATGCGCTGCCGCGGGCGATTGTTCCGGCACTGGCGGCAGATTTCGGCCAGCCCGCACAAACCCAACTCGACGCGGCCCTGCAAGTGATTGCCGACGGTCTTTTGCCGCCGGAGAAATTTACCGAAATAGCCTTGCGCGCCGATTTGCCCGCTCTTGATACGCCCGCCGATTTGCCCGTCATGGATGCAGCACCCCCGTCGACGCCAAACAGCCTGCAAGCACCAAACAGCCGGCAGGCACCAAACAGCCGGCAGGCAGGAGAAGTCGGCCTCGCAATTTTCGTGCGCGCTCTGGATGATGCGGCACCGGCCGAAAAGCCGCAGCTTTTGCATATGGCTCTACAGCAGGCCGGAGCCGACGGCACCTGGGCGGCGGCGGTGCATATTCTGGCCGAGCATTTGCGCGCGGTCGCTTTTGCCGGTCATGGCGGCGCATCGGGTCTGGCCTCTTTGGAAATTGACCCGCTGCGCTCGGTGACATTGGGGCTTTTATATCTGAACGATTTTATCGCCGCGGAAAATCTGTTGTCCCAACATGCGGGCTTGCCGGAAATAACCGCGCTTGCTCGATTTGCCGCAAATATTGATGACGGCTCAATCACCGCCTCGACACAATTGGCCGCGCTTGCATTGCCCGCTTCTGTCGGTTCTGTTGAAGCAACGGCTGCGCCCGACACGGCGCAAATGCCGAATGGTGACGGCATGGCGGATATCGCGCGGCCCGCGAATAATCTCTTCATCCCCGAATATATGAATTTAAGCGGTTTTGACTGGGCCGGTTTCCGGCAGCGCCACGCGGCGGCGTCGCCTGCCGCGCAGGCCTATCTGGGCCAGCAGGTCGGCGTCTGGCAGGTGTTTGACCCTGACGGGCGAAGCCCCGAACTGCCGCCGGCCTTTGCCGCCAAGCTTGGGCTTGATGCCCCGACGCCGCGCCAGCAACGCTATGGCAAGCTGGCCGCCAATGGCTGGCTCGGCGATTTGGTTTTGGCGCTGGTTGCCGATTTTGCGGAAATGCCACCGGCGCGGCTTTCGGGCGCGGATTTGAGCTATATGCTCAATGCTTTGGTTATGGCGGATCAGGAAAAAGCGGCGCGCGATCTGGCGCGCGAAGTGCTGACCCGCCATCTGGCCGCATTGGGCCCGGAAGATATCGCCTTTCTTGACCCCGCACGCGAATTTGACGCCTTGCCGCCCGAAGCCGGTTTGGAGCCAAGCGCTCCGGATGTTTCCACTGCCGCATCACCTGACGCATCACCCGCCGAACTGCCTGCGGCTGAAGACGGCATATATTTTTCGGCAGACCCGCCCGATAATGGGCGCACGGATCAGCCGGATGGATAGGGATATCGACCTGTTTCTCGATATGATGGCAGCCGAAAGAGGGGCTGCGAACCACACTTTGTCGGCCTATCGACGCGACCTTGAGGGCTTGCAAAAATTTCTCGAAAAGCGCGCTTTGGCCATGCGCGCGGCGGGAGAAGATGATTTGCGCGCCTATTTGGGGGAACTGAACAAGCGCGCGCTGGCGGCCTCGACCGTGGCGCGGCATCTTTCGGCGATAAGGCGGTTTTTCACTTTTTTGCAAACCGATGCGATCCGCGACGACAATCCGGCTGAAAATCTGGCGCGCCCGCAAACGCAACGCCCATTGCCGAAAATATTGAGCATTGACGAAACCCAAAGGCTGATTGATGCGGCCTATGGGCTTGCCGAGACCGGCCCGGCGGAAAAGCTGGCGAAAGCGCGGGCCGTGTGTCTCATCGAAATTCTGTATGCGACGGGTCTGCGGGTCAGCGAATTGATGAGCCTGCCGCGCAGGGCGTGTGACAGCGATATGGCGGCGCTTATTGTGCAGGGCAAAGGCGGGCGCGAGCGGCTGGTGCCGCTGTCCGAACCGGCGCGCCAAGCGGTGCGCGCATGGACGGCCATGCGTGACGCGCAGCCCAAGGCGGCAAATTCGCCCTTCATGTTTCCCGCCGGGGGGCGGTTGGGGCATCTGACGCGCCAGCGATTTACCCAAATTCTGCACCTGCTCGCCGCGCGCGCCGGGCTGGAAAAACACCGCATTTCGCCGCATGTGCTGCGCCATGCCTTTGCCACGCATTTGGTGGAAAACGGCGCAGATTTGCGCGCGGTGCAGCAAATGCTGGGGCACGCCGATATTTCCACCACGCAGATTTACACCCATGTGATGGATGAACGAAAACGCCGTCTGGTCGAAGCCGGCCACCCGCTGGCGGCGCAGGCGAAATTTACCATGCGCGAAGATAATGGCTGAAGATGACGGATAATCGTGCCGTATCGGGGGCTTACCCCTTGCGCGGCATGCGAATGTGAGCCAAATTGCGGGCAAAGGAGCGAGGAGCCAATGCAAACCTATTTGGAGTTCGAAAAACCGATAGCCGAGTTGGAAGGCAAAATTCACGAATTGCGCAGTGTCGGGCAAACCGAGGGCGCGGTGGATATTTTTGACGAGATCCAGAAGCTTGAGGTCAAGGTCGCCGAGCAGGTGGAGCGGCTTTATAAAAATCTGGATGCCTGGCAGAAAACCCAAGTGGCGCGCCATCCCGCGCGCCCGCATTGCATGGATTATATCGAAACGCTGGTCGATGATTTTACGCCGCTGGCGGGCGACCGGCTCTATTCCGAAGACTATGCGGTGATTGCGGGTATCGGCCGGTGGCAGGGCCAGTCCGTTGCCATATTGGGCCATGAAAAAGGTTCAAACACGCAAAGCCGCCTCAAGCATAATTTCGGCATGGCGCGGCCCGAAGGATATCGCAAGGCCATTCGCATTATGGATATGGCCGAGCGTTTCAACCTGCCCGTCGTCACGCTGGTCGATACGGCCGGGGCTTATCCCGGTATCGGTGCCGAAGAGCGCGGACAATCCGAAGCCATTGCGCGGTGTACGGATAAGTGCCTGCAATTGGGCGTGCCGTTTGTATCCGTCATTATCGGCGAAGGCGGCTCCGGCGGCGCGCTGGCGCTGGCAACGGCCAGCCGCATTTTGATGCTCGAACATTCGATTTATACCGTGGCGTCTCCGGAAGCCTGCGCGTCGATTTTGTGGCGCTCATCCGAACACGCCAACACGGCGGCGACGGCGCTGAAAGTCACGGCGCAGGATCTGGAACAGCTTGGGGTTATCGACCGCATTTTGACCGAACCGGTGGGTGGTGCCCATCGTGACCGCGCGCAAATGATGTCCGATGTCGGCCTTGCGGTTGCCGGTGAACTGGCAAAGCTTGCCAGCCTGTCGCCGCAGGAATTGCGCGACAATCGGCGTCAGAAATTTCTTGATATGGGGCGCTCAGGTATCGTCTAGCGCACGGCACCGTGGCAGTGCTTGTATTTTTTGCCCGACCCGCACGGGCATGGCGCATTGCGCGCGATCTTGCCCCATGTTGCGGGATTATTCGGATCAAAAGCACCTGCTGCATTTCCGGCCGTATTTCCTGCCGTATTGCCAAGTGGCGTTCCCGCAGGCGGCGCTTGCGAGGGCTGAACGGCCCCGTCTGCCGGCAGGGTTGGGGCAACCTCCGGCATTTCCGGCATGGGCGGCGGCGTTTCCACCTGCACCCGCATAATATAGCGCACAACGTCTTGGCGCAGGGCCGACAGGAGATCGGAAAACAGCGAAAACGCTTCCAGCTTAAACTCGCTTAGCGGGTCGCGTTGGCCGAAGCCGCGAAGCCCGACAATCTGGCGCAAATGTTCCAGCGTCACCAAATGGTCGCGCCAGTGCTGGTCGAGCGTTTGCAGCAGAACCGATTTTTCGACCTGGCGCATAATATCCGGCCCAATTTCGGTGGCGCGTGCCGCCGCCGCGCGGTCAACGGCATCGTGAAGCCGTGCGACAATTTCCTCATCGGCAATGCCTTCTTCGTCGGCCCAGTCGGAAAGCGGCATGTCGAGATTGTAAATTTCGCCAATCTCTTCGCGCAAGCCCTCCATGTCCCATTGGTCGGGATAGGCTTTCGGCGGCACATAGCGGGGCACCAGATCGTCGACAATCTGGTGGCGCATGTCGCGCACATTGTCATTGACGGATTCGGCGCGCATGAAATCAATGCGTTGCTCGAACACCACTTTGCGCTGTTCGTTCATCACATCGTCATATTTCAGAATGTTTTTGCGAATGTCGAAATTGCGCGCCTCAACCTTTTGCTGCGCGCGTTCCAATGCCTTGTTGATCCATGGGTGCACAATGGCCTCGCCGTCTTTGAGGCCCAGCCTTTGCAACATGCCGTCCATGCGGTCGGTGCCGAAAATCCGCATCAGATCGTCTTCCAGACTCAGGAAAAAACACGACAGACCCGGATCGCCCTGACGCCCCGACCGGCCGCGCAACTGATTGTCAATGCGGCGGCTTTCATGGCGTTCGGTGCCGATGACGCAAAGCCCGCCCGCCTCAAGCGCCTTTTCTTTCAGCGCCGAAACTTCCGCCTCAATGTCGTGTTTGCGCGCGTCGCGTGCCGTGCCGTCAAGATTTTCCAATTCCTTGTCCAGCCGCATGTCGAGATTGCCGCCAAGCTGAATATCCGTGCCGCGTCCGGCCATATTGGTGGCAATGGTGACCGCGCCGGGCACACCGGCCAGGCTGATAATCTGCGCTTCCTGCTCGTGATAGCGCGCGTTCAGCACATTATGTTTGATTTTTTTCTGCTTCAGCGCCGCCGACAGCGTTTCGGATTTTTCAATGCTCGTTGTGCCGACCAGCACCGGTTGGCCGCGCGTCTGGCACTCGGTGACAAGCTCGATAATGGCGTCATTTTTTTCCGCCGCCGTGCGGTAAATCGCATCGTCTTCATCGAGCCTTGCAATATCCGTATTGGTCGGAATTTCAACCACGTCCAGCCCGTAAATATCCATGAATTCTTCCGCCTCGGTCAGCGCCGTGCCGGTCATGCCCGACAGCTTGTCATAGAGGCGGAAATAATTTTGAAATGTGACGGAGGCGAGCGTCTGGTTTTCCGGCTGAATGGGGGCGCCTTCCTTGGCCTCCAGCGCCTGATGCAGACCGTCTGAGAAGCGGCGGCCTTCCATCATGCGGCCGGTAAATTCGTCAATGATAATCACCTGACC
>JBMZAX010000030.1:0-6709 GCA_049611805.1 Parvibaculales bacterium
TTTCGCATCACCGGCATTGTGGCTGGCTTTTTTGACGACTACCCCGAACCGATTGTCGAAAACGGCATTGCCTGCCGCGATATGGTGCGGCTGCGGGTTGAGCTTTAGCACTCTTC
Source organism: Parvibaculales bacterium (assembly GCA_049611805.1). Classification (GTDB taxonomy): domain Bacteria; phylum Pseudomonadota; class Alphaproteobacteria; order RS24; family RS24; genus UBA7378. The sequence continues at coordinate 117 of JBMZAX010000030.1, forward strand.
CAAATCTGTGCGAAACCGCCTACATATCAGGCATGAAATATGGTCAGGCACATGCCGGCTATGCCAGCCACCCCGACAAGTCGCGCGGGCGGTTGCACGCCGAAACCGAAAGCAAAACGCGCACCCCGTTTCAGCGCGACCGCGACCGCGTGCTGCATTGCAGTGCGTTTCGGCGGCTGAAGCACAAAACGCAAGTTTTCGTCGCGCATGTGGGCGATTATTACCGCACGCGGCTGACGCATTCGCTTGAGGTGGCGCAAATCGGCCGCTCGATTGCGCGCGAATTGGAAATTGATGAAGACCTGACCGAAACACTGTCGCTGGCGCATGATTTGGGGCATACGCCCTTCGGCCATGCCGGAGAAGATGCTCTGCACGAGGCCATGCAGCCCTATGGCGGGTTTGACCATAACGCGCAGACTTTGCGCATTTTGACCGAGCTTGAAGCGCGTTATGTGCCGTTTAACGGGCTGAACCTGACATGGGAAACGCTGGAAGGGCTCGTCAAGCACAATGGCCCGCTTTTGGTGGGCGACACCACGCTTGCCGACCTGCCATTTGCCATTCAGGCCTATGCCGAGCATCAGGATTTGCAGCTTGGCACCTGGCCCTCGCTTGAAGCGCAAATCGCCGCGCTGTCCGACGATATCGCCTATAACAACCATGATATTGACGACGGGTTGCGCGCCGAGCTCATTCGGCTTGAAGATTTGGCCGAACTGAAAATGACCGGCAAGATTATGAAGGCCATCAGCAAAAAATATGGCGATATCAGCACTGACCTTCAGCGCCATGAGCTGGTGCGCGAGATGATTTCGGTGATGATCGGCGATCTGGTCACCGAAACCCGCACGCGGCTGGCCGATGGTGGGTTGCAAACGTGCGATGATGTGCGCCATGCCGGGCGCGCCACGGCGGCGTTTTCAGATGCGCTTCACAAAGACCTTATGGAAGTGAAGGCGTTTTTGATGGAGCATGTCTACAAGCACCATACGGTGAACCGCTCAATGAGCAAAGCGCGGCGCATTATCCGCGAAATGTTTGATTTGCTCATTCGTGAGCCGAATCTTCTGCCCGATGCCGAACATCTCATGAGCAAGGAACCGCGCGACCAAGCGCGCCATATTTGCGATTATATTGCCGGCATGACCGACAAATTTGCCATTGAAGAACACCACCGTCTGTTCGACATAACCGACAGTCTGGCCTGAAGCCCGGATATTGAAAGCGCGCGCGATGAACCTGTTTGCCCAATTTGAAACCCGGCTTCACGCCATTCTTGCCGATTTGCAAAGCGCCGGCGTGTTGCCGCCCGAAGCGGGCTTCGACAATGTGACCGTCGAGCCGCCGCGCGACGCCACCCATGGCGATATTGCCACCAATGCGGCCATGGTTTTGTGCAAGCAGGCCGGACTGCCGCCGCGTGATTTGGCGGCGCAGATTGTCGACAGGCTGGCCGCCGAAGCCGATATTGAAAGCGCCGATATTGCCGGGCCGGGCTTTGTCAATGTGACGTTCAAAACAGAAATCTGGTCGGGGCTTGTGCCCGCCATTCTCGCGGCGGGCGAGGCTTATGGTGTGGCCGATATCGGCAAGGGCTTGGCGGTCAATCTGGAATATGTGTCGGCCAACCCGACGGGGCCGATGCATGTCGGCCATGCGCGCGGTGCGGTGTTTGGTGATGCGCTGGCGCGCTTGCTTGAGCGCGCAGGTTATACGGTGTTGCGCGAATATTATATCAATGATGCGGGCGCGCAGGTGGATGTGCTGGCGCGCTCGGCCCTGTTGCGCGCGCGCGAAGCACTGGGCGAGGATATTGGCGAGATTCCTGCGGGGCTTTATCCGGGTGACTATCTGGTGCCCGTCGGCAAGGCGCTGGCCGAGGCCGAGGGGGCGGGCCTGTTCGACAAAGACGAGGCGGCACAAATCGCGATTGCCAAACAAGTTGCGCTGCCCATGATGATGGACAGAATTCGCGATGATTTGGCGGCGCTGGGGGTGGCCCATGCGCATTTTCTGTCCGAGCAAAGCCTGCATGATAGCGGCGCGGTTGATGCCGCCTTTGAAACATTGCAGGCGCAGGACCTGATTTATCACGGCGTGCTAGAGCCGCCCAAGGGCAAAGAGCCGCCGCCCGATTGGGAGCCCCAGCCGCAATGGTTGTTCCGCGCGCAGCAATTTGGCGATGACAGCGACCGCGCATTGAAAAAATCGGACGGCAGCTGGACGTATTTTGCCCCGGATATTGCCTGCCATTTTGATAAATTTCAGCGCGGGTTTACGCGCATGATCGATGTCTGGGGGGCTGACCATATCGGCTATATCAAGCGTATGCAGGCGGCGGTTTCGGCCATCACGCAAGGCGCGGGCCAATTGGACGTGAAAGTGTGCAATCTCGTCAAGCTGCAGCGCGGCGGCGAACCGGTAAAAATGTCAAAGAGATCAGGGGATTTCATTACATTGCGCGAAGTAGTGGATGAAGTTGGTCGCAATGCCGTTCGCTTCATGATGCTGACACGGCGCAATGATGCCGCGCTGGATTTTGACTTTGATTTGGTCAAACAGCAAAGCCGCGACAATCCGGTGTTTTATGTGCAATACGCCCATGCCCGCATTCATTCGGTATTGCGCAATGCCGAAGATGTGGGTTTCACGCCGGATGATTTGTCGACCGAAGCCCTTGGCAATGCGGATGCAGGCTTATTGCGCGCGCCGGAGGAAATTGCGCTCGCCAAAGTGCTGGGGGTTTATCCGCGCAGTCTTCTGGCCGCCGCGACCGCGCTGGAGCCGCATCGTTTGGCATTTTACCTGCAGGATTTGGCCGCCGCCTTTCACGGCCTGTGGACGCGCGGCAAGGAAGAACCCTCCTTGCGGTTCATTCAGGACGATAATCGCGAGTTGACGACGGCGCGTCTGGCTTTGTTGCGCGCCACGGCGATTGTTCTGGCAAATGGTTTGGATGTGATCGGCGTGGAACCTGAGACCGAAATGCGGTAAGATTGATTCCCAATTGAATAAGAGGGTGCAATGTCGCAAAATCCGCCCCGTGGTTCTTATGACAACGATTTTCTGAACGAAAACGTAGATCTGGAAATCGCTCATCCGTCTCCCAATGCGGAGATTTACACCCGCACGTCCTCATCGCGCCTGCCGCCTGCGCCATTGCTGGTCGCAGGTTTTGCGCTGTTTGCCATATTTGCGGGCGGGGTATATTTCTATGCCTATCAGCAGGGGTTGCAGGAAGGCCAGCGCAGCCTGCCGCCGGTCGTACTGGCTGAAAGCGACCCGATTAAGGTTCCGGCAGAGCAATTGCCCGAAGGCCAGATTGAAGAGCCGCGCCCGTTAAACATTCACGATGTCGCCAATGGCAAGGCCGATATGCCGGCTTTGGGCGGTGAAATTGTCGAGGCGGGGCCCGCCGATAATGCGACCGGCACCATTGAAAGTCTGATTACCGAGAGTATTGCGAAAAATGAAGAAGCATCGGTCGGTGAGCGGCTTGCAAACCGGCCTGAAACCGGCGTTCAGGTGTCACCGCCGCGGCCCGATTTGAACCGCGCCCCGAAAGCCGAAACATCTTCCGAGCCGCCTGCGCCCGCACAGGCCATCGCCCGACCAATGCCGAAACCGGCAGCTGAACCAAAACCTGAACCGGCAGCTGAACCGGTTGCGCAAGCCACGCCCGCTCCCGAACCGACAACGACTCCGGCCCCGGCCCCTGCACCGGATGCCGTTCCCGCGGCACGGCAGGACTATATGGTGCAACTGGCCGCTTCGCGCAGTCGTGCCCTTGCGCGCAGCGTTTATACGCGCCTGCAAGGGGAATATGATGACCTGTTGGGACGCCGCGACCCGTTCATCTTGCGGGTTGATCTGGGCGATCGGGGCATTTTCTACCGGGTTAATGTTGCCGGTTTTGCGACCAAAGCGGCGGCTGACAGTTTTTGCGCCGATTTGAAAAAGCGGGGTCAGGACTGTCTTGTCCGTCGCCAACCGTGAAGCCCGTCCAGTTATTTTTGGCCTTGAAGGAACCGCGCTGACCGCCGAGGAAGCCGCTTTTTTTCGCGAAACCCGCCCCTGGGGCATTATTTTATTCGCGCGCAATATCGAAACCCGCGAACAGCTGCGCGCGCTGACCGATGATTTGCGCGAAAAATCCGGCAATGCCCATCTGCCGATTTTTATCGATCAGGAAGGCGGGCGCGTGGCGCGCCTGAAGCCGCCTCTGGTGCGGGCCTATCCGCCGGCGCGCGCCTATGCCGAATTATTTGCACAAAATCCCGAAGCGGGCACCGAGGCCGCCCATCTTGGAGCCATGTTGCTGGCGCATGACCTTCATGAACTGGGCATCACGGCAAATTGTGCGCCATGTCTGGATTTGGGTCTTGCCGGCATGTCGGATGTTATTGGCGACCGCGCCTATGGCGATAATGGCGAAAGCATAATCCAATTGGGCGGCGCGTTTTATGAGGGCTTGCGCGCCGGTGGTGTGGTGCCCGTCATCAAGCATTTGCCGGGCCATGGTCGCGCCAAGGTGGACAGCCACCATGCCTTGCCGGATGTTGATACTGACCTCAATACGCTTGCGGCCACTGATTTCGTGCCTTTCCGCGCGCTGAACGGCGCTTTGATGGGCATGACCGCCCATATCACCTATTCGGCGCTTGATGGGGCCCATGTCAGCACGCTGTCGCGGGTCGTGGTGGGGGATATCATCCGCGACCGCATTGGCTTTGACGGATTGCTGATGACGGATGATTTGAGCATGAAGGCATTGTCGGGCGATTTTGCCGAACGCACGGAAAAAGCGCTCGCGGCGGGCTGTGATATTATTCTGCATTGCAATGGCGACCGCGATGAGATGGCCGCCATTGCCGGTGCCTTGCCGCAAAATATGAGCGGAAAAACGGCGGAACGCGCGGCCCGTGTTGAAGCGGAGATTGCCGGTCTGTCGAGCCGCGTCGATGAGAAAACACAAAAGCGTTGGGGAGAACTTGTCGGCCATGTTTTCCCTGAGGCGCAGAACACGGTATAACGCGCTTATGACATCTGACAGTTCTGATTCTACCTCCGCGATAAGCGAATTTGATGACGCACCGGCATATCAGCCGGAAATACGCGAAGGCATGGCGGTCAATCTTGAGGGCTATGAAGGCCCGCTTGATGTTTTGCTGGTGCTGGCGCGCACGCAGAAGGTCGACCTGAAACAGATATCCATTTTGCAACTGTCCGAGCAATATCTGGCCTTTATTCGCGAATTGCAGGATCTCAAACTGGAAGTTGCCGCCGACTACCTTGTTATGGCGGCGTGGCTTGCCTATTTGAAATCGCGACTTTTGCTGCCGCCGCCGCATGATGACGGCGAGGTTGACCCCGAAGAGCTGGCCGCGCGGTTGGTGTTCCGTCTGCAATGTCTGGAAGCCATGCGTGACAGTGCCGCCAAGCTGATGGCGCGCGACCTTTTGGGGCGCGAAGTGTTTGTGCATGGCATGCCTGAGGGCATTCGGGTTACGCGGTCGAGCAAATATCAGGCGAGCCTGTATGACCTGCTGACATCCTATTCGACCCAGCGTCTGCGCAATTATTATGCCGAATGGTCGCCGCCGAAAATGGATGTGCTGACCTTGGAGCGCGCCCGCACGCGCATTGAAAGATTGCTGGGAGATCTGGAAGACTGGGGTCGGCTTGATGCGTTGGTGATCGAGCAAATAAAAGACCCGCAAAAGCGGCGCACGACAATGGCAAGCATGTTCGGTGCGACACTTGAATATGTGCGCGACGGGCGTTTGGAAATTCAGCAGGCGGCGAATTTCAAGGAAATTCTGGTACGCCGCGCGCGGCCAAAATCGGCGACAACCAGTGTGATGCTGGGGGAGGGTGAGCAGAATGACAGCGCTTGACGCGGAACATATCCGTATGGTGGAGGCGGTTCTTTTTGCCGCCGAGGAACCGCTGGATGCGGCCAGCATTGCCGAGCGTTTGCCGCAAGATGTCGAGGTGGAAACCGTGCTGGAAGCGGTGCGCGCCAAATATGAGCAGGCCGGGTTTCATCTTGTCAAAATCGACAAAAAATATGCTTTCCGCTCGGCCCCCGATTTGTCGCATGTTTTGCAAAAGCATGTGGTTCAGCAGCGCCGGCTCTCCAAAGCCGCGCTCGAAACATTGGCGATTATCACCTATCACCAGCCGGTGACGCGCGCCGAGATTGAAGATATTCGCGGTGTCTCGGTTTCCAAGGGCACATTGGATGTGTTGCTGGAAAGCGAATGGGTGCGTATGCGTGGCCGCCGCCGTGTTCCCGGTCGACCGGTCACCTATGGCACGAGCCAGATGTTTCTTGACCATTTCGGGCTGGAAAGCCTGAAAGATTTGCCGGGGCTTGAAGAATTGAAAGCCGCCGGATTGCTCGATGACCGCCTGCCGCCCGGTTTCAGCGTGCCCGACCCCGACCCTGACAATGACCCGGAAGAAGACCCGCTGGATGCAGATGATGAGTTTCTGGATCCGCTGGAAATGGATTTGCCGGATACAGAACAGCCTTCCGACGAAGATTTGACTGCATGATGCACGTTCTGAGTTTTCGAGACGTGTCC
>JBMZAX010000031.1:0-2690 GCA_049611805.1 Parvibaculales bacterium
CAGAATATAGGCCAGTTCGCCGTCTTCATATTTAATCAGCGCAATGAAAGCCGAGCGGTTCGGGTCATATTCCAGACGCTCGACCGTGGCGCGCATGTCAAATTTCGTGCGCTTGAAATCAATAATCCGGTAGCTGCGCTTGTGCCCGCCACCGCGCCGACGCGCCGTGATGCGACCGGTATTGTTGCGCCCGCCCGATTTCGTCAACCCTTCGGTCAGATGCTTCACCGGCTTGCCGGTGTGCAGACCCGAACGGTCAACCTGAATGAGACCACGCTGTCCGGGGGTCGTCGGCTTGTATTTTTTCAGTGCCATAGCTTGCTTTCCCCGTCCTAAAGACCCGTTGTCACGTCGATCGAATGACCGTCTTCCAGCGTGACAATCGCTTTCTTCATCTCGTTTTGGCGCCCCGGAATGCCCCGAAAGCGCTTTGCCTTGCCCTTGCGGCGCAAAGTGTTCACGGCCTTGACCTTGACGTCGAACAAGGCCTCGACCGCATCCTTGATCGCTTTTTTGTCGGCATTAATGGCAACGCGGAAAACGATTTGGTTGTTTTCCGATGCAAGTGTCGCTTTTTCCGTGATGACCGGTGCGCGAATGACGTCGTAATATTGCTCAGTGCTCATTTGAAACGCTCCTCAAGGCTCGACAGCGCGGCCTTTGTCAGCACCAGCTTGTCGCGACGCAAAATGTCATACACATTAATGCCTTGCGCCGGCAGCACATCGACACAGGCAATGTTGCGCGCGGCGCGGGCAAAGTTATCGTCAAGCTCCGGCCCGTCAATAATCAACGCATTGTCAATGCCCAGCTTGGCAAGCTGTTGGCGAAGACCTGCGGTTTTGCCGTCTTTCGACTTCGCATCTTCCAGCACAACAAGTTGCTCGGATGCGGTTTTGCTGGACAGTGCCATTTTCAGCGCCAAGGCGCGCACTTTTTTCGGCATGCCAATCGCATGGCTGCGCGGCACGGGCCCGTGCGCCTTGCCGCCGCCGACGAAAATATTCGACTTGCGGTTACCGTGACGCGCCCCGCCGCCGCCTTTCTGGCGGCCAAACTTTTTGGTTGTGCCGGTGATCTCACCGCGCGGTTTGGTTTTATGCGTTCCCGCCTGACGTGCGGCAAGCTGATAGGTCACCATGCGCTGCAGAATATCCGCGCGCGGGGCAATGCCGAACACGGCCTCGTTCAGATCGACCGAGCCGTTTGTTTTGGCATCAAGCGTTGTTACATCGGCCTTCATCACTCACCATCCTTTTCGCCGTCCGGCGTGTCGGTTTCTTCTGCAGGTGCTTCGGTGTCGCTTTCAGCCTCGGCTGAAGTTTCGGCTGAAGCTTCTGCCTCAACGGGTGCCTCGGCTTCTACTTCTGCTTCGGCCTCTGCTTCAACTGCGGTTTCAGCCTCGGCCTCTTCAACGATTTCGGGTTCTTCGGCTTGCGGCTCTTCAAACAAAGCCGCAGGCAAAGGCACATCGGCCGGCAGCGGACGCTTGACCGCATCGCGCAGCAACACCCAGCCGCCCTTGGCACCCGGTACCGCGCCTTTAACCATTACCAGACCGCGCTCAATATCGGTTTTGACCACGGTGAGGTTTTGCGCTGTCACCCGCACATCACCCATATGGCCGGCCATTTTCTTGCCCTTGAAAACCTTGCCCGGATCCTGACACTGCCCGGTCGAACCGTGGCTACGGTGCGAGATAGAAACACCATGCGAGGCGCGAAGACCGCCAAAATTATGCCGCTTCATGGCACCGGCAAAGCCCTTACCGATGGAAACGCCGGTGGCGTCGACATGCTGGCCTTCCACGAAATGATTGGCGGCCAGCTTTGCGCCGACATCAATCATATTTTCGGGCGACACGCGAAACTCCGCCAGACGGCGCTTCGGCTCAACCTTGGCGCGCGCAAAATGCCCGCGCGCGGCCTTGGTGGTGCGCTTGACCTTGGCAAAACCGGCACCCAGCTGAACGGCGGTGTAGCCGTCCTTGTCTTCGGTGCGCTGGGCCACGACCTGACAGCCGTCAAGCTTCAGCACCGTTACCGGCACGTGCTGGCCGGCATCGGTAAACAGGCGCGTCATGCCCACTTTCTGTACAATCAATCCGGAACGCATGTTCAGTTCTCCCAAATTCTTACAGCTTGATCTGCACGTCGACACCGGCGGGCAGATCAAGTTTCATCAGTGCATCAACCGTTTGTGGGGTCGGATCGACAATATCGAGCATGCGCTTATGCGTCCGAATTTCGAACTGCTCGCGGCTCTTTTTGTCGATATGCGGTCCCCGCAATACGGTGAATTTTTCAATATGCGTGGGCAGCGGAATAGGACCACGCACATCGGCGCCCGTCCGCTTGGCGGTATTGAGAATTTCACGCGCCGAATTGTCCAACACACGGTGGTCGAACGCCTTCAGGCGAATGCGGATATTTTGGCTCTGTACCATCTTGCTTCCTGTTCCCACAAAAAAGAGCGCATCACCTTGATGCGCTCTGATATCACTTCCTACTCAATAATAGCTGCGACGACGCCGGCGCCGACGGTGCGCCCGCCTTCGCGGATGGCGAAGCGGAGTTTTTCTTCCATGGCGATCGGCACAATCAGCTCGACCTCCATTTCGATATTATCCCCCGGCATCACCATTTCCGTGCCCGACGGCAGATGCACAACACCCGTCACATCCGTCGTGC
>JBMZAX010000032.1:0-2519 GCA_049611805.1 Parvibaculales bacterium
ATGCGTTAGAACAGGTGCAGAGCAGGCTAGTGCATCGGTCACACTCAGGTCACAATGAGGGCGTCTGAAACCTCAACTTAAAGAAAGGAATGCTTGTAGGTTGAAAATAGGTGCATCTGTCTATAATTTCATTAATGTTGTGAAGACAGTTAGTTAGCATTGATTTTGTCGCAGCCGGTGGTGGGCGATACTGGGATTGAACCAGTGACCCCTACCATGTCAAGGTAGTGCTCTCCCGCTGAGCTAATCGCCCGTGCCACGTTATGCGCAGGTATATTCCAGCAATCCCGCTTAAAAGCAAGCCCTTTTGAACCGGTCGGCGCGCCCGCGCGCCGCGACATTAAATCCGAAGTTTAACGGATATGTTTGCGCGGTGAAGTGTGATAGTTTTTGACCATGGAAACAGAAAATCGGGTTTTTGATTTTTTCGAGCCGGCGCCGGAAACGCCGGCACAGCCCCTGCTCATCACATCGCCCCATAGCGGGTCGCATTATCCGCAAGATTTTCTGACTGCCAGCAGGCTTGACGCCCATGCCATCCGCCAGTCGGAAGACATGTTTGTGGCCGATCTTTTTGCCGGTGTCGAAACGCTGGGGGCCAGCCTTCTGGCGGCGCGTCTGCCGCGCGCCTATCTCGATTTGAACCGCGCCCCGTTCGAGCTTGAGCAGGAATTGTTCGAAGATGATTTGCCCTCGCAATTCAATTCGAAATCATTGCGCGCACGCGCCGGGCTTGGCATTGTGCCGCGCCTTGTTGCCGAAAATACGCCGATTTACAGCGGCAAGCTTGCCTTTGCCGAGGCCGAGCATCGTATTGAAAAATTCTACACGCCGTTCCACACCACCCTTGCCGGCACACTCGACGCCTTACAAAGGCAATTCGGCGCGGCCATTTTGATCGACGCCCACTCCATGCCCTCGCAAGCCGCGCGGCAAAATGATGGCCGTCCGAAGCAACCCCATATTGATATTGTTTTGGGCACGCGCCACGGGCGCGCCTGCCACGCGACCCTGACCGATATTGTCGAGAACTTTCTGAAGGCGCGCGGTCTGAGCGTTGCCCGCAACCGGCCTTATGCAGGCGGCTATATCACCGAACATTACGGACGCCCGAACGCAGGGGTCCACGCCATTCAGATCGAGATTAACCGCGCGATTTACATGGACGAACGCAGCTATCAGCGCCATGCCGGATTTGACCGTCTGTCCGAGACCATGCACAAGCTGGTTGCCCATCTCGCCGCAATGCCCGATCTCGCGGCACAATTGGCAAGCCCGTCGCAGGAAAAATCGGCAGCTGAGTGAATGGCCGGATAGAACTGGATAGAACATGTCGGATTTGAGCGCGCTTCTGGCCTTTGCCCATCGGCTTGCCGATGCCGCCGCGCACGAGACCGTGCCGCTTTTTCGCGCCGCACTGGAAATTGACAACAAGCTGGGCGAAGACGGGTTTGACCCCGTGACCCAAGCCGACCGCAATGCCGAAGCCGCCATACGCGGGCTTATCGGCCAAGAGTTTCCCGATCACGGCATTCTGGGCGAAGAGTTTGACGACAAAAAGCCTGCGTCTTCGGGCGATGATTTTTGCTGGGTCATCGATCCGGTTGACGGCACACGCGCCTTTATTTCCGGCATGGCGAGCTGGGGCACGCTGATTGCGCTGTCGCAAAATGGTGTACCGGTTCTGGGCATTATGGACCAGCCTTATGTCGGCGAGCGGTTTTGCGCCATGCGCGACGGGCCGGCACTGCATGTGCGCGCGGGAAAAACGACGCCGATTACAACACGGGCCTGCCCCGCGCTGGAACAGGCTACGGCGGTAACCACAGGGCCCGAATTTCTGGTCAGCCCTGGCGCAAGTGCCGCCTGGGATGAGATATCAACGCGCGCGCGCCTCATCCGCTATGGCGGGGATTGCTATAATTATGCGCTGCTGGCGGCCGGCTTTGTCGATATTGTGATTGAAGAGGGTCTGAAGCCTTATGACATTCAGGCGCTTATTCCGATTGTCGAGCAGGCGGGCGGCATTGTTACGAATTGGCAGGGCGGGCCGGCCCATGAGGGCGGGCAGGTGGTGGCGTGCGGCGATGCCCGACTTCACGCCGATATCATATCTCGCCTGTCTTAAGAATTAGGGGCTTGAAAATCAGGCTCTTGAAATTCAGGCACCGGTTTTTTCAGCGAAAAACGCATCCACATCATCCAGAAAGGACTGCCGGACGCCGTCCTTTTCCATCATGATTTCATGCATTGCGTCGGCATAGGTTTTGGCGCACCCGTCGCGCACATGGGCGACGATATGGGCTTGCGCCGCATTGTCGACAATCACATCGCGCCCGGCCGTGCCGATGAAGAGCGGGGTTGAAACCCCCCTCAAATAGCGTGGGGCTTGCGTGCGCCGGAGAGTGGCAAACATCGTCATCGACCAGCTGATGCTGCGGCCATTGATTTGCAGGCGCGGGTCGAAGCGCAAAACGCCCTCATTGCGCACATATCGCGCCTGGTCGGAAGTAACAAAA
>JBMZAX010000033.1:0-247 GCA_049611805.1 Parvibaculales bacterium
GGGAAGTCATTTCGGTCATCGATCGGCATGACCGACTTTTGTTTACTCTTAAAAGGCCTGCTATCGTCTAGGCGGAAATCGATTAACTTAAACCGGAGCTCTCAACATGACCCGCCTAGCCATCATCTTTTCATTGCTGTTTGTCACGCCAGCTTGGGCGGACAACTATTTTACTTATGAAAAATACAAAGACTTAAAAGAAAAAGCTCCCGAAGTATCGAACTTCTATCTTGAGGGTGTTGGGAAC
>JBMZAX010000033.1:257-884 GCA_049611805.1 Parvibaculales bacterium
GAAAAAATTTTTTGCATGCCACTTGATTTGGATATGACTGTGCCTCTCTTAGAGACAGCTATCGAACATGTTTACGACGTTACCCCTGAAGGCGCGGCTGACATGCCAATAAGTTTGCTTGCAGTCTATGGTTTAAAGCAAATATTTCCATGCAAAAAATAACCCCCCACCCAGAACGGAGACGGGCAGGGGGCTATTGGCTAGGTAAAGCTGACGGCAATGACTGACAGAGGGTGGAGAGCCGTCGCCTAGCGTTACGACGTCAGCGTGACTTTCGAAAATGCTCCGGCATGAGCCACAGCAACATCGACCAACTGAGTAGCCGTAATATGGACAACCGCATTGCGGCTTGAGCTGTACGGATCCACAACGATATCCAAGCCTCCAAAAAAGCCGATATAGCAGTGTTCGAACACTCCAAAGAAAGCTGTGCCAGCCGTTGCGTGGTTGCTTTCGATTACTGGGAAGCCAGCGATCCGTCCGTTTTCATAAACAAACGTACCAGAGCCGGAATCCTTGGAGGTGGCTCCAATAGTCGCCGCGTCTGTCGGGTTCACAATCCAATATCCGCCTTGCGTAGAGATATTGTTGGAAGCGACCTCTGCAACGATGTCGAGACTTTCCGAA
>JBMZAX010000034.1:0-738 GCA_049611805.1 Parvibaculales bacterium
ACAGTTAGCAACAACTTACGTAACTTCATTTTGTTGTGGATTTCTAACTCAAATTCACGAGGACGATCTAGTCTTTCTGCTCCGCCTTCAGGATCAGCATGACAGTATCCATACGCATCTTCTTTGATATTTTTCAATCGTACAGTGATATCTAAGTTATTGATGCGAGGCATCATTTTTTTCACACAGAATTCTACAATACTTTTTGTGTATTTCTTTTGTGTTACTGAACCGCCTTTAATAGTAATGTTCATATTGTGCCTCTGCTTTTTTAGTGTATATGTATATAATACACTCAAAAGGCTAGGTTGTCAAGAACTAAAAGATTAGCAAAATCAATGACTTACAAATTAAAGTCTATATGTTATACGTCCTTTTGTGAGATCATATGGTGTCATTTCTACTCGTACTTTGTCGCCTAATATTAGTCTAATTCTAAACTGGCGCATTTTGCCACCTGTATAACAAGTTATAATATGTTCATTATGTATCTTTACTTTGAACATTTGATTAGGTAAAACGTCTACTATTATACCTTCGACTTCTAATAAGTCTGAATTCTTTGCCAATATTACTCCTTTTCGTCTACTTTAGTTATAATGATAGTACCCTTGTCCCCTATTTCTACTCTAATAGTATCGCCTGGTTTCCATCCTTGTGACTCCATTATTTCATCAGGTATTTTCATATTGATGTTTTTGTCATCACCGGGTATATCTGTAAAGATTTCTTCTGCTT
>JBMZAX010000035.1:0-587 GCA_049611805.1 Parvibaculales bacterium
TCATTACCCTGAGCTAATTATCTGTGATTTTTGTGGGCGACACACGCACGGAACCATCTATCCAGAGCAGCCTGATTCGGTAAAATGCGACTCATGCAAGATGGAATTAACTAAGGTAAGTACTAGTGTAGTGGTTAATGGCGAATTGAAAAACGACCAAAAACGATCACTCCACTCCACTTGAGCCTAACAAGAGAGATGGTTAATTCAATGAAAACAGCTACTTGGCTAGATTTTGGTTGCGGGAGTAGGATTTGAACCTACGACCTTCAGGTTAGGTAGAAAATCAACAAAAACAAAGGGTTACAGGGGTATTTTTGGTTAAGCTCATAACTAATGTAATAGTTAAACTATAGTTAAACTGTTGACGGACGTGCAAAACCATGATAAAAAAGCGAGGCCGCTCCGGGGCCGAGCTACCCCTAATACTCGTTTTAAGGGGGCGTATGTATAACCGGCAGGAACAAATCGAAATCATTCAATCGATAAAAGTTCGAGAAGGTGAATCGAAAACAATCGACTGTCCGTTCTGTAACGGTAAAAAGAAATTCAGTATCACGAATAAAGACGGAACTGTTTTATGGAAT